>NZ_KB911462.1:0-360280 GCF_000383495.1 Mycobacterium sp. 360MFTsu5.1
CAACGAAGAACGCATCGCCGACGAACAATCGCGCCGCATCGAACACGAAAAGATCCGGGCAGCAGAAGAAGGCTGGAATGAACCCGCACCGTTCTAGGTGGCGATCGCCGTGGCAGTGCAATCGGCGAAGCGCCTGGCGGTCGAGCGGTCGATCTGCGCGAAATTGACTGCGATGCCGTTTATCTCGGAGTCGGACCGCCGAGGGAAGGTCGACAGTGGCGTGACGATGAGACCGTCGGCCTCAAGCGATGCGGCGACGTCGCGGTCGCGGTGATCGGCGGGCAGCAGGATGGCGACGTGCAGTCCGGCTTGGACGCCGAGCACGTCGAGATCGGGACAGCGTGCCTCGAGTTCCGTGATGAGAATGTCTCGGCGGCAACGGTATTCGCGGCCGGCCCGGGCCAGGTGTCGTTGCAGTTCCCCGGCGGTGATCAGTTCGGTGAGGGCGATGCGCGTGATGGTCGAGACCGCGATGCGGTGGTCGCGAAGGTAAGTCTGGACCGCGTCACGCAGGGGCAGTGGTGGCACCAACCAGGCGGCGCCCAGGCTCGGTGCGAGCATCTTGGACGCAGTGCCGACGTAGGCCACGTGTTCCCCGGCGCCGGGAATCGACCGGATGGCGGGAAGTGGCGCAACGCCGTAGCGGAACTCGCCGTCGTAGTCGTCTTCGATGACGATCGACCCGGTGCGCTTGGCCCACGCAACGAGCGCGGCCCGCCGATTCACCGAGAGTCGGTGCCCGAGCGGGTATTGGTGAGCCGGTGTCGTGTAGACGATGCCGGCCTCGTCGCCGAGTCTGTCGACGCACAGCCCGTCATGGTCGACGGGAACGAAAACCAGATCCAGGCCGGCGCGGCGGAATTCGTGAGCCGCGGCGGGGTAGCAGGGCGATTCGAGGTAGCAGCGGGTGAGACCACTCACGGCCGCCAGCGTCTGAAAAGCCGCCGTCGATCCGGGAATGTCGAAAACCGTGTCGGTGTCGATGCCCCGATTGGTGCGCAGGTGGCGGGACATGGCGGCAGTGAAGGCATCGTCGGTGTCCTGCCAGGGCGAGAGCGTCGTCGGTGGGGACGACGCCGCGGCCCGCCACACACGCGTCCAGGCCCGCATGTCGATGAGTCCGGTGTCCGGGGTGCCCGGGCGCAGATCGACAGCATCGGTGTGGTGCACCGCGGTATGTGCTGCCGGCGCGACGTTGGTCTTCTCGAGGCGGGGCGCGCGGCTGGACAGTCCGGCGCGGGCGGCCGCAGTGGCGCCGACGGTTGTCCGGGTTCCGGCGCCGGGGACGCCTTCGAGAAATCCGGCCGCGACCAATTCGTCGTAGGCTGCGGCGACCATCGTCCGCGAGGCCCCGAGCTCATGCGCGAGTGCGCGGGTTGACGGCAGCCAGTCGCCGTCGCCGACCTGCCCGGCGGCCATCAATGCCACCAGTTGGCTCGCGATCGCCCGGGCGCTGAGGTCGGTGGTATCGAGAGGCAGATGTACCGCCCGGGTGTGCCGCGCCACCCCCGCCAGAATACTGGCCTGCCAGAAATAGTATTTCTGGCTATTCAGATAAGGCCGCAATCATGGTGATCTGGGCTCATGGAAAAGGTCACCCGTAAGTATGGTCGTCAGTCCACGGCACGCGCCGCGCTGGAGGAGTTCCTCGATGAGCAGTGGTGGGGCGTGCTCAGCATCGGCGACGTGGCCCGTCCGAACGGCAAGGTCCGGCCGCTGGCGGTGCCGACGCTGTACGTCCGTCACGGCGACCGGATTCTCATCCACGGTTCGACCGGCGCGGGCGCGCTCGGTACGAAGGGGGCGGGCGCGCAGGTCGCCTTCTGCGTGACGGCCATGGACGCACTTGTGGTGGCGCACAGCACTTTTGACTCGTCGGTGCACTACCGCTCCGCGGTGCTGTACGGCGAGGTGGAGCCGGCGCGCCGGGAAGATCGGGCGGCCTTGCTCGAGCGCTTCAGTGAGCTGCTGATCCCCGGTCGCACCGCCGAGGTGCGCGCGATGTTGCCCAAGGAGATCGCGGCCACCAACGTCATCTCTCTGCCGATCGTCGACGGCGACTGGGTGTACAAGGTCAACGGCGGGCCCGTCGCCGAACCGGACGAGGAGACCACCGCCTGGGCGGGCATCGTGCCGTTCTCGGTCACCTACGGCGCACCCCAGCGAGCGGAGTGGTCGACGGCCGAGTTGCCCGAGTCGGTGCGGGCGATGGTCGCCACAGGAGGTGCCTGACCAGCGCAGATGGAACCGGATAGACATTTTTGGGGAATCGGGAATAGATCGGGAACTGCCCCCGTTGGACTCACCGACAACAAGTTGAGTGCACTCGGCTCAAGTTCGGCTTGACAGACGGCCCCGTCCGATAGCAAGCTTGAGCGCAGTTCGCTCAGATCACCCAACAATGTCTATCAGGAGGCATCACTATGGCTCGTGCGGTCGGTATCGACCTCGGGACCACCAACTCATGCGTCTCGGTTCTCGAAGGTGGCGACCCCGTCGTCGTCGCAAACTCGGAGGGCTCCCGTACCACCCCGTCGGTCGTCGCATTCGCGCGTAACGGCGAGGTGCTGGTCGGCCAGCCCGCGAAGAACCAGGCAGTGACCAACGTCGACCGGACCATCCGTTCGGTGAAGCGGCACATCGGCACTGACTGGACCATCGACATCGACGGCAAGCAGTACACCTCGCAGGAGATCAGCGCGCGCACGCTGCAGAAGCTGAAGCGCGACGCGGAGGCGTACCTCGGTGAGGACATCACCGACGCCGTCATCACCGTTCCGGCTTACTTCAACGACGCCCAGCGTCAGGCCACCAAGGAAGCCGGCCAGATCGCCGGCCTCAACGTGCTGCGCATCGTCAACGAGCCGACCGCGGCCGCCCTGGCCTACGGCCTGGACAAGGGCGAGAAGGAACAGACCATCCTGGTCTTCGACCTCGGTGGTGGCACCTTCGACGTCTCGCTGCTGGAAATCGGCGAGGGCGTCGTCGAGGTCAAGGCGACTTCCGGTGACAACCACCTCGGTGGTGACGACTGGGACGAGCGCATCGTGCAGTGGCTGGTCGACAAGTTCAAGGGCACCAGCGGCATCGACCTGACCAAGGACAAGATGGCGATGCAGCGTCTGCGCGAGGCTGCGGAGAAGGCCAAGATCGAACTGAGCTCGAGCCAGAGCACCTCGATCAACCTGCCGTACATCACCGTCGACGCCGACAAGAACCCGCTGTTCCTCGACGAGCAGCTGACCCGTGCCGAGTTCCAGCGCATCACGCAGGACCTGCTCGACCGCACCCGTCAGCCGTTCCAGTCCGTGATCAAGGACGCCGGTATCTCGGTCTCCGACATCGACCACGTGGTCCTCGTCGGTGGCTCGACCCGTATGCCCGCCGTCACCGAACTGGTCAAGGAACTGACCGGTGGCAAGGAGCCCAACAAGGGTGTCAACCCGGACGAGGTCGTGGCCGTCGGTGCCGCGCTGCAGGCCGGTGTGCTCAAGGGTGAGGTGAAAGACGTTCTGCTGCTTGACGTCACCCCGCTGTCCCTCGGTATCGAGACCAAGGGTGGCGTGATGACCAAGCTGATCGAGCGCAACACCACGATCCCGACCAAGCGGTCCGAGACCTTCACCACGGCCGACGACAACCAGCCGTCCGTGCAGATTCAGGTCTTCCAGGGCGAGCGCGAGATCGCTGCGCACAACAAGCTGCTCGGCAGCTTCGAGCTGACCGGCATCCCGCCGGCCCCGCGTGGCGTGCCGCAGATCGAGGTCACCTTCGACATCGACGTCAACGGCATCGTGCACGTGACCGCCAAGGACAAGGGCACGGGCAAGGAGAACACGATCAAGATCCAGGAAGGCTCCGGCCTGTCCCAGGAGGAGATCGACCGGATGATCAAGGACGCCGAGGCGCACGCCGAAGAGGACAAGAAGCGTCGCGAAGAGGCCGACGTCCGCAACCAGGCCGAGTCGCTCGTCTACCAGACGGAGAAGTTCGTCAAGGACCAGCGTGAAGCCGAGGGCGGCTCGAAGGTCCCCGAGGAGACCCTGACCAAGGTCGACGGCGCCATCGCCGAGGCCAAGACCGCGCTCGCCGGCACCGACATCGCCGCCATCAAGACGGCCATGGAGAAGCTGGGCGTCGAGAGCCAGGCCCTGGGCCAGGCGATCTACGAGGCCACTCAGGCCGAGCAGGCCGCCGGCGCGGGTGCGGGTGCTCCGGGTGGCGCCGCCGCAGATGACAACGTCGTGGACGCCGAGGTTGTCGAGGACGATCAGGAGAACAAGTGAGCCAGGACGATTCGCACGAGCCGGTGACCATCACCGACAAGCGGCGCATCGATCCGGAAACCGGCGAACCACGTGAGGGCGCTCCGGCGTCGGCCCCTGAGGGGTCGGCGCCGGAGGCCCCGGCCGCCGGCGAAGCCCTGGACGAAGCCGCTGAGCTCAAGTCGACGCTGCAACGGGTCAAGGCTGAGTACGACAACTACCGCAAGCGCGCGATCCGTCAGGAACAGGCCGCCGCCGAGCGGGCCAAAGCGCTTGTCGCACAGCACCTGTTGCCGGTCCTCGACGATCTCGACCGGGCTCGCGCCCACGGGGATCTCGAGGCCGGGCCGCTGAAGTCGGTGGCGGACAAGCTTTCTGCCGCGCTGGGCAACATCGGTCTCAGCGCATTCGGTGCCGAGGGTGACGAGTTCGATCCGTCGCTTCACGAGGCGGTGCAGCACGAGGGCGACGGCTCAAATCCGGTGCTCGGCACTGTGATGCGCCAGGGCTACAAACTCGGCGAGCAGGTGCTGCGGCACGCGCTGGTCGGGGTTGTCGATGCCGTGCCGACCGAGTTCGACGCGGCTGACCAGCCCGACACGCCCACCAATACCGACGCTGCGACCGAACAGAAACCAGAATCAAACGAGTAACCGAGCGACGCTGAGGAGGTGACGCGACATGGCTCAACGGGAATGGGTCGAGAAGGACTTCTATAAGGAACTCGGCGTCACCTCTGACGCCACGAAGGATGAGATCAAGCGCGCCGCGCGCAAGGTGCTGGCCGACAACCATCCGGACCGCAACCCGAACAATCCGGCAGCCGAGGAACGCTACAAGGCGGCGACCGAGGCCAAGGAAGTTCTGACCGACGACACCAAGCGTGCCGAATACGACGAAACCCGACGGCTTTTCGCCAACGGTGGATTCGGCCGCCGCTTCGGTGGTGGCGGTGGCGGTGGCGGCTTCGGAGGTTTCGGCGGCGACACGTCGGAGTTCAACCTGGGCGACCTGTTCGACCAGGCGGGGCAGACCGGCGGCGCCAACATCGGTGACCTGTTCGGCGGCCTGTTCGGCCGGGGTGCGCAGCAGCCGCGCCCCAGCCGTCCGCGCCGCGGCAACGACCTGGAAACCGAAACCGAGCTGAGCTTCCTCGAAGCGACCAAGGGCGTGGCCATGCCGCTGCGTCTGACCAGCCCGGCACCCTGCACCAACTGCCACGGCAGTGGCGCGCGCCCGGGCACCAGCCCGAAGGTGTGCCCCAACTGCAACGGCGCCGGCGTCATCAACCGCAACCAGGGTGCGTTCGGCTTCTCGGAGCCGTGCACCGAATGCCGCGGCACGGGCTCGATCATCGAGCACCCGTGTGACGAGTGCAAAGGCACCGGCGTCTCCACCCGGACGCGCACCATCAACGTGCGCATCCCTCCGGGTGTCACCGACGGTCAGCGCATCCGGCTGGCCGGGCAGGGCGAAGCGGGTCTACGCGGGGCGCCCTCGGGCGACCTGTATGTCACCGTGCACGTCCGGCCCGACAAGGTGTTCGGCCGCGACGGCGATGATCTGACCGTCACCGTTCCGGTGAGCTTCCATGAATTGGCATTGGGGACAACGCTTTCCGTGCCGACGCTGGAAGGCAAGGTTGGCGTCAGGGTGCCAAAGGGCACGTCCGACGGCCGCATCCTGCGGGTGCGAGGGCGCGGTGTGCCCAAGCGCGGCAGCGACGGTGGCCATGGCGACCTGCTGGTCACCGTGAAGGTGGCCGTGCCGCCGAACCTCGAAGGTGAAGCGGCGGAGGCGCTCGAGGCGTACGCAAAAGCAGAGCGGGCCAGCGGATTCGATCCGCGGGCCGGTTGGGCCGGGTCGCTATGAGCGCCCGGCGTAAGACAGAGGAAGCCCGGACCTTCCTGATCTCGGTGGCCGCCGAGCTGGCCGGTATGCACGCACAGACGTTGCGGACATACGACCGGCTCGGCCTGGTCAGCCCCCAACGCACCTCGGGCGGCGGTCGGCGCTATTCGCAGCACGACGTCGACCTGCTGCGCGAGGTGCAGCGGCTGTCCCAGGACGAAGGTGTCAACCTGGCCGGCATCAAGCGCATCATCGAGCTGACCAATCAGGTCGAGGCGCTGCAGGCCAGGCTCACCGAGGTGACCGCCGAACTCGAACGCGTCCGCAAGCCCAGCACCGCACTGGTGCTGTGGGAACCGCGGCGGCGGGGGAATTCGCAGCGGGGTTAGGCGTCAGTCAGCCACCTTGTCGCGCAACAACTCCCGCAGTTGCGCGATCTCGTCTCGCAGGTCTTCGATGTGCGCCGCCGTCACGGCGTCTTGTTTCTGATCATCGATCGACACAGTCTGCACGATCCACGACGCGATGGTCGCGGTGATCGAACCAACCAGGCTGATGCCGCCAATCATCATGAGGCTGGCCATGACTCGGCCTGTTGTGGTGACGGGGTACATGTCGCCGTAGCCGACGGTGGTGATCGTGGTCATCGCCCACCACACGGCCAGACCGAAGCTCGTGATGTGGGCGTCCGGCGCGCCGCGTTCGGCTTCGTACACCGCCAGCGCCCCGACGTACACCAACAGCACGGCACCGGAGATGGTGTAGATGATCACCTTGCCGCGAATGGCATTGCCGATGGCCTTCTGCAGCGCACCCACCAGCACGACCAGCCGGAGCAGACGAAGCGGCCGCAGCAGCGGCAGCAGCACAATGGCCAGGTCGACCAGATGGCGCAAGAACCAGTCCTTCCGGTCGGGGGCCAGGTAGAGCCGCGCCGCGTAGTCGGCGGTGAATACCGCCCATGCCAGCCAGGTCACCAGGGTCAGGAGCCGCGCGACGAATCCGTGCGGCTGGGCGAGGACCTCGATGCTGTACGCGGCGAGGAACAGGGCGGCGACGGCGGCCAGGGGCCACTCGGCGCGATGTTCCCACCGGTCGAGGCGGTCTTGCGTATCCACGTCAGAAAGTGTGCGACACCTGTCGCGATTTCGGAACTCAGTTGACCGTGATCGAGAACCGCGCTGTCGCCGGCCGGCCCGGAGCGGCGAGGCGATAGCCGCCGCGGCGCAGCGCGTCGGTGGGCGCGGCCATGGGCTCGATGGCCACCAATGCGTCGCCGGGCGGGGCGAACAGCTGCGCGGCGGGGTAGCCGGTTTCGAATGTCACAGTGATCCGGTGGTCGCCGCCGCGGAGGATGAACTGCGCGCCGTCGGGCACCTGGTCGAAGCCGTCATCGTAGGTGGTGTCGCCGAGCGGCGCGGACCGCGCCGGCCACGGCTCGACAGCGCCGGAGGGCAGACCGCGATCATCAGTCGGCAGATGCCGTAGCGCCGGCGTCTCCAGCACCCAATCCTCCCGGGGCGCATCCGGAATGGTCAGGTACGGGTGGTACCCGAAGCACAGCGGCACCGCCGCGGAGGCCGACGGCCGGACGGTGGTCTCGACCGTCAGAACACGGCCCGTCAATGTGGCCCGCTGTGTCAGCACGTGCGGGAACGGGAACGACGCCAACAGGCCCGGCTGGTTGAAATCGACTGCGGCGGTGACCGAATTCGCGGACTGCTCGACGATCACCCAACCCGGGTACGCGGCCAGGAGGCCGTGCATGGGCGAGCCGTGCGGGTCCGTGCGGACACCGCCGAAGCCGGGCGTCAATGTGACGACGCCACCGTCGACGTCATACGTGTTGGCGCCCAATCGATTCGCCCACGGATAGAGCAGTGGGATGCCCATGGTCTTGGCATTGGTCAGGTACGCCTCGAGGCCGCGGCGCTGGCCGAGGAACTCGAGATCGCCATCGGCGAACGACGTGCCGATCATGCCGGCGCCGGGGACGAACGTCGCCGTCATCGCGGACTCGGGGTCGCGCAAGACGACGGTGTCGAGTTCGGCCATCGATTCCTCCAGCGTCAGTGGGCCAACGGGTCGTGCTGAATACGTTCTGGTGGTGCGCCTTTGGCGATCAGAGCGGCTTTGGTCGCCGTGACCATCTCCGGTCCGCCGCACAGCAGGATCTGCCGGTCGCCCCAGCTGCCGTAGCTCGTCACGACGTCGGGCAACAGCCCGGTCTGCCGGACGTGCAGCCCACGCGGCGGCTGGACGTCGGGGTAGTCGGCGGCCCACGGCGGGTCGGTGGTGTACTCGGACACCGGTGTGACGGACAGCCACGGATTGGTGGCCGCGATCTCCCACAGGACGCGTAGGTCGTACAAGTCGCAGGGATAGCGCCCGCCGAAGAACAGGTGCACGCGCGGATTCTCGGCCTCGCGACACAGATTCATCAGCAGGGCCCGCAGCGGAGCCAGGCCGGTGCTGCCGGCGACCATCAGCACATCACCGTCGGAACGTGAAACATGCATTCCGCCATGGGGATTGGACAGTCGCCAGCGGTCGCCGGGTGCGGTCTGGTTGACGATGGCGGTGCTCACCATGCCGCCGCTGACGGAGCGGACGTGAAACTCGATGGCACCGCTGGCATCCGAGGGCATCGACGGACTCAGGTGCCGCCAGCGTCGCGGCCACTGCGGCACCTGCACCGCGACGTACTGACCGGCGTGATACGGCAGCGCCTGGTCGAGCTGCAGTCGCACTACCGACACGTCGCGGGTGACGCGGAGGTGCTCGACGACGGTGCCGTCGACGTAGGGCGGTGTCTGTTCGGAGTCGGCGGCGCCGCGCATGACGCCGACGATCAGATCGACGGCGTGCGTGGTGGCCTCGGCGACCCGCGCGTCCCAGCGGTCGCCGAGTTCGTCGCGCAGGGTGGTCAGCAGTGCGTCCTGCAGCGCCGCGTAATGCTGATGTCCCACACCGTATTTGCGGTGATCCCGACCGAGCTGGGCCAGGAATGCCACGGGCTCCTCGGCGCGTTGCTCGATGAACTCGCCGAGCACCCAGAACAGTGCCTGGCTGAAGGCGGTGCGCTGGGCGGCCAGGTCCGGTGGGAAGAGGTCGCGCGCCGACAGGTCGCCGGCGAACCACCGGGTGTAGAAGCGGCCGATCACGTCGTCCCCGCCGCGCGCAGGGTCGACCGCGGCCCGCACCGTCATCAGCGCTTCGCGGTCGTCAAGTCCCATCAGACATCGGCGAGGTGGTGTCGAAGTGGTTCTGCCCCAACGTGTTGACGAAGCTCGGGCCCAGCAGGTCGAGTTCGCGTCGGTGTGCGTCGGCCCACGTGCCGTACGGCTGGTGAGCGAGGTATTCGTTGCGGAACCGGTCGTCCTCGGACACCTCGGTGACGCAGAACGTCGGGATCGCCAGGTCGACCACCGGGCCGCCGCGCTCGACCTCGGCCAGCAGGAGCGGGGCGTTGCCGCCCGTGAACCGGTCGATGATCCAGCCGTCCTCACCCAGCCACACCGAGTACCGCACCTTGGTCACGACGTGTTCGGCGCGACGCACGATTTCGCCGGCCACCAGCGGATCGAGTTCGCGTTCGGCCTCATAGCGGGTGCCGCCCGTGGCTGGGCCCTTGGCGGTCATGGTGCCGATGGAGTCGGTGCCGATGGCGTCGATGAGGTCCATCGCGGGATCGCTCAGATCGGCCGGAGCAGGGCCCTGGATGCGTACCCGGACGGCATAGCCGTCGGATGCGAACAGGTAGGCCTGCACGATCAGCGCAGGACTAGGGTCGGACGCTGTGACAGCGGGCAGGTCGCGGACGAGGAACTTTCGTTCGAACTCGAAATCGCCGAAGCCGGACTCGGACATGGTTAAACGGTAGTCCTAGAGGTGGCTCAGGCCCTTGTATGCCACGAGAAGTCCGATGATGATCAGGATTCCGGCGACCAGCACCGCGTGCTGGCGGTGCAGCCAGGCGCCGAGGCGGGCCATGGCCGGGTCCAGCCGCTCGCCGGCGGCGGCGTAGGTCAGGATCGGGATGGCGACCGAACTGCCGGCGACCACGGTGAAACACAGCACCGACGCCAACGCCGCCGCGTGGGGGAGCTCGTCGGTGCTGATCGCCAGACCGGCGGCGACGCACATGAACAGCACTTTGGGGTTCACGACCGCGAGCACCGCGGCGGTCACGAAACCTCGGGCGGGGGTGACGCTGGTGAGCTTCCGCATCCAGGCCGGCTCGGGCGCGTCGTGGTTGCGGTTGGCCCAGCGGTAGATACCGAAGGCGACCAGCAGGACGCCGATCACGATGCGCACCCACGACGCCGTGGTCGACGGATGGCCGGCCTGGGGCATGAGGCCGGACAGTTGGACGAACACCCCGGTGAGGACCGCGATGGCCACCAGCCAGCCGGCGAGAAAAGTCAGGCCGGTGACGCGGGCGTGGGGGGATTGCAGCACCAGGACGGCGGGAATGATCGACAGTGGAGAAAGGGCGATCACCAGGGCGAGGGGAATCAGTTCGGTCAGGACCGAAGCCCAATCTGTCATGCGTGCACCCCTTCGCGGTCGCGACAAGTATGCCTGCGCCGGCAAAGGGCATTCGGACTGCATGGGAGAGGACTTGTGGCGGTATTGAAAATTGGTCGAAATTTTCTAGACTTGAGCGGAACAGACTCAACCTTGACGACGTTGAACTCAGCGACAAGCATTTTTCTGTAGACGAAAGGGAGGTGTCGTGGACTCGTTCAACCCGACCACGAAGACTCAGGCGGCGCTGACCTCAGCGTTGCAGGCGGCGACTGCCGCCGGAAACCCGGAGATCCGTCCGGCGCACTTGTTGATGGCTCTGCTGACCCAGAATGACGGCATCGCCGCGCCTCTGCTGGAGGCCGTCGGTGTCGAGCCCGCCGCCATCCGGGCCGAGGCCCAGCGGCTGATCGACCAGCTGCCGAGTGCCAGTGGCGCCAACTCGACGCCGCAACTGTCTCGTGAGTCGGTGGCAGCCCTGACGGCTGCCCAGCACCTGGCCACCGAGATGGACGACGAATACGTCTCCACCGAGCACCTGCTGTACGGCCTGGCCAGCGGCGACTCCGACGTCGCCAAGCTTCTGGTCAACCACGGCGCCGCACCGCAGACGCTGCGCGAGGCGTTCGTGAAGGTCCGCGGCAGCGCCCGCGTCACGAGCCCCGACCCCGAGGGCAGCTACCAGGCGCTGGAGAAGTACTCCACCGACCTGACCGCACGCGCTCGCGAAGGCAAGCTCGACCCGGTCATCGGTCGCGACACGGAGATTCGTCGTGTCGTGCAGGTCCTGAGCCGGCGCACGAAGAACAACCCCGTGCTGATCGGTGAGCCCGGCGTCGGTAAGACCGCGATCGTCGAGGGCCTGGCCCAGCGCATCGTTCAAGGTGACGTGCCGGAGAGCCTGCGGGACAAGACCGTCATCTCCCTGGACCTCGGGTCCATGGTGGCCGGCGCCAAGTACCGCGGTGAATTCGAAGAGCGGCTCAAGGCCGTCCTCGATGACATCAAGAACTCGGCCGGGCAGGTCATCACCTTCATCGACGAGTTGCACACCATCGTGGGTGCCGGCGCGACCGGCGAGTCCGCGATGGATGCCGGCAACATGATCAAGCCCATGCTGGCCCGTGGCGAGCTGCGGCTGGTCGGTGCGACCACGCTCGAGGAGTACCGCAAGTACATCGAGAAGGACGCCGCTCTGGAGCGCCGGTTCCAGCAGGTGCTGGTCGGCGAGCCGTCGGTCGAGGACACCGTCGGCATCCTGCGCGGCCTCAAGGAGCGTTACGAGGTGCACCACGGTGTGCGCATCACGGACTCCGCGCTGGTCGCGGCGGCCACGCTGTCGGACCGCTACATCACGTCGCGCTTCCTGCCGGACAAGGCCATCGACCTCGTCGACGAGGCCGCGTCTCGGCTGCGCATGGAGATCGACTCCCGGCCCGTCGAGATCGACGAGGTCGAGCGACTCGTCCGTCGCCTCGAGATCGAGGAGATGGCGCTGTCCAAGGAAGAGGACGACGCGTCGAAGGAGCGGCTGGAGAAGCTGCGCTCGGAGTTGGCCGACTACAAGGAGAAGCTCTCCGAGCTGACCACCCGGTGGCAGAACGAGAAGAACGCCATCGACATCGTCCGCGAGCTCAAGGAACAGCTGGAGACGTTGCGCGGTGAGGCCGACCGGGCCGAGCGTGACGGCGATCTGGCCAAGGCTGCCGAGCTGCGGTACGGCCGGATTCCGGCGGTCGAGAAGCAACTCGACGCGGCGCTGCCCGTTGCCGAGGCCCGCGAGAACGTCATGCTCAAGGAAGAGGTGAGCCCCGACGACATCGCCGACGTCGTGTCGGCGTGGACGGGCATCCCGGCCGGCCGCATGCTCGAGGGCGAGACCGCCAAGCTGCTGCGGATGGAGAGCGAGCTGGGCAAGCGCGTCATCGGCCAGGCCGAAGCGGTGGTCGCGGTGTCCGACGCAGTGCGCCGGGCCCGGGCCGGGGTCGCCGACCCCAACCGCCCGACGGGTTCGTTCCTGTTCCTGGGTCCGACCGGTGTCGGTAAGACCGAGCTGGCCAAGGCGCTGGCGGAGTTCCTGTTCGACGACGAACGCGCGATGGTCCGCATCGACATGAGCGAGTACGGCGAGAAGCACTCGGTGGCTCGTCTGGTCGGTGCCCCTCCCGGCTACGTCGGCTACGACGCCGGTGGTCAGCTGACCGAGGCGGTGCGGCGACGCCCGTACACGGTGGTGCTGTTCGACGAGGTCGAGAAGGCCCACCCGGACGTGTTCGACGTGTTGCTGCAGGTGCTCGACGAAGGGCGGCTGACCGACGGTCAGGGCCGCACGGTCGACTTCCGCAACACCATCCTGATCCTGACGTCCAACCTGGGCGCCGGAGGCACTCCGGATCAGGTGATGGCGGCGGTGCGCGCCAAGTTCAAGCCGGAGTTCATCAACCGTCTCGACGACGTGCTGATCTTCGACGCGCTGAACCCGGACCAGCTGGTGTCCATCGTCGACATCCAGCTGCAGCAGCTGCAGAAGCGGCTGGCTCAGCGGCGCCTCCAGCTGGAGGTCTCGCTGGACGCCAAGAAGTGGCTGGGCGACCGTGGCTTCGACCCGCTGTACGGCGCGCGTCCGCTGCGCCGGTTGGTGCAGCAGGCGATCGGCGACCAGCTGGCCAAGAAGCTGCTGGCCGGCGAGGTGCACGACGGCGACACCGTCCCGGTGAACGTCAGCGCGGATGGCGAGAGCCTGGTCCTCGGCTGAGGCTGAGTTAGTTTCCGAGTGGACGTGAGAACCCCCTATTTCCTTGGAAATAGGGGGTTTTCGCTTGGCGCGCGTACTTCTCGCCGGGCTCGGGTCAGATGTTGAAGCGGCCCGCGAAGCCGCGTAGCGGCACGTCGGCGCTCGTCAGCAGTCCGGGCGGGGCTTTGACCACCGAGGCGATGACGTTGAGCGCGGGCAGCCCCGTCACGGTCATGCCGATCGAGGCGAAGTTGTCCGGATTCGACAGGTCCACACCGGGTTTCGGGTAGATCATGTGCTTGTTGTAGACGCAGGGGTCACCCTTGATCTGAGTGATGTAGCAGCCCTTGATGTTCCAGCTCGGGTCGGTGTGCGGCGTCATCTGCCATTCCAGATGCGTCTCGATGCGCGGCACACCGTCGACCATGCCCTGGTACTTGATGTAGTTGCCGCCCAGGGAGCCCTTCGGCAGCGTGTACCAGCCCAGGTCGACGTCCTTGGTGCAGGCGCCGAGTTCGGCGCTGAACTTCACCTCGTCGAGTTCGAGCCCGAAGCAGTCGGCCATCATGAGCACGCTGTCGGCGAACACCCGGGTGTACTTCTCGAGCTTCGCCGGGATCGACGGATCATCAACGGGCAGGCCATATCCCACCTCGATCCAGGTGTCCTTGCTGTGATGGCAGGACACGTCGACCGATTCGATGGTGGTGACGTTCTCGATCTCCGCGACGTCGGCCGAACACACCACGCCCAGGATCTGGTTGACGCCGGGGTTCATCCCGGTGCCGTAGAACGTCGACCCGCCCTTGGCGCAGGCCTCGGTCAGCAGCTGTGACACCGGCTTGCCGGAGGGGTGTGGGTGGTTGGTGTCGCGGTGCCAGCCGGTGATCCAGTCGGCCGTCGTCACGATATTGATCCCGGCCTCAAGGACTTTCACGTAGAGGTCCTCGTCGGGGAAGACGCCGTGGAAGGTGAGGACATCGGGTTTCGCGGCGATGATGTCGTCGACCGAGCCGGTTGCGATGACGCCGATGGGTCCGATCCCGGCGATCTCGCCGGCGTCCCGTCCCACCTTTTCCGTTGTGTAGCAATGTAATCCGACCAATTCTAGGTCGGGGCGCTTACCGATGCGCTTGATCATCTCGGTACCGACGTTGCCGGTCGCCACCTGGAAGACGCGAATCTTGGACATCTGGTCAGCCCTTCGGGGTTTCGGGATAGAACTGCATGGCCCACTTACGGATTGCGGTGAAGCCTTCGTATTCGGCGGTGGCCAGCGCCGGCGGATCCGAGTAGCGCTGGTGCGACCAGATGTGGATGTCCTGGGTGAACTGCCGGATCACCTCGTCGCCGAAGGCGTTGGCGCGCTCGGCGTTCCAGGGCGCCCGCCCGATGTAGACCATGAAGCGCACGTCGGAGGTGGACTCGTCGACGGGTGTGACGGCCGAGATGGTGCGGTTGTCGATCATGCCCCAGCTCTTGGTGACGGCGATGCCGAGACCGCCGTTGATGGCCTCGACTCCGCTGCGGACATCGTCGATCGACTGCTGGTCGCTGCCCTCGAAAGTGATGGTGAAGTCGACGTAGGAGATCGGTGCCGCGAAGTCGTGCCGGGTGAACACCGGCACGATCGGCGTCTGGTGCACGAACTTGAAGTGTGCGAAGTCGACGCCGTTCTCCAGGACGTATTGCGGGTGCAGCTCGAGGGTTTCGCGGAACAGTCGCTGCTGGGGGTAATAGTCGGCGGCGCTGCTGCCGTCGTTGAACGACGCGAACACATCGGGCGCCTCGAAGAACGGCTCGCGGCCCTCGACGTCGTGCCAGATGTAGATGGCCTCGTTGCGCTCGGTGACGGGGTAGGTCCGGATGCGGCGGCCGCGGTTGGGCCGGTCCTGGTACGGGATGCAGACGTTGTGGCCGGCGGCGTTCCACTGCCAGCCGTGGAACGGGCACTGGATGGTCTCGCCGACGACGTGGCCGCCGAAGCCGAGGTGTGCCCCGAGGTGCTCGCAGTAGGCGTTCATGACGGTGACGGCGCCGGATTCGGCGCGCCAGGCGACCATCTCCTCGCCGAAGTACTTCATGGTGCGCACCGCGCCGACTTCGACCTCGTCCGACCAGGCGACCTGGAACCATCCCGTCGGCTTCATCGGCAGCTGGGGTTTGGCCATGACCCGAATCGTAGGGGGTTCTGTGAAACTTTGAAAGAGGGTTCTGCGAAACTGCGCTAATCTCGGACGATGACCGCGGCGGCACGACGGACCAACAAGCGCGGCGACGCCACCAGGGAGAGCATGTTGGAGGCCGCGCGCAAGGCGCTGGCCACGGGCGATCCGGGCGCGGTATCGGCCAACCGGATCGCCAAGGAGATCGGCGCCACCTGGGGTGCCGTGAAGTACCAGTTCGGCGACATCGACGGCTTCTGGGCCGCTGTCCTGCGCCGCACCGCCGAGCGTCGCGCGGGCATGCTCAGCCACCACGACAGCGCCACTACGCTGCATCAACGCGTCGCGACCATCATCGACCTGCTCTACGACGGCCTGACCATCGGCGATTCGCGCGCCATCGAGAACCTGCGCGCGGCGCTACCGCGAGACCACGCCGAGCTGGAGCGGCTGTACCCGAAGACCGCCGCGGAGCTGTCGTCGTGGGGGCAGAGCTGGCTGCAGACGTGCCAACAGGCCTTCGCCGACCTGGACGTCGACCCTGAGCGGGTGCGCGAGGTGGCCTCGTTCATCCCCGGCGCGATGCGCGGCATCGCGTCAGAGCGTCAGCTCGGCACCTATACCGACCTCGACGTGGCCCGACGGGGGCTCACCAACGCGATCGTGGCCTACCTCAAATAGCACGTGACCAGCTTGTAACCAATTCGAGTTCGAGCATTTCGGGTACCAACCAGTAGGCTTGGCCCGATGGTCCCGCTCTGGTTCACGCTTTCCGCGCTCTGCTTCGTGGGTGCGGCAGTGCTGCTGTATGTCGACATCGACCGTCGACGTGGCCTCGGCCGGCGCCGCAAGTCATGGGCGAAGTCGCACGGGTTCGATTACGAACACGAGACTCCCGACCTGGTCAAGCGGTGGAGCCGCGGCATCATGTCGACCGTCGGTGAGAACGTCCATGCCCGCAACGTCGTGCTCGGACAGATTCGCGGCGAGGCCGTGTTCATCTTCGACCTCGACGATGTGGCCACCGTGATCGCTCTGCACCGCAAGGTCGGCACCAACGTGGCCGTGGACGTCCGCCTCAAGGACATTCCGGAGCCGCGGGAAAACGACATCTGGCTGCTCGGCGCCATCGGCCCCCGCATGGTCTACTCCACGAACCTCGATGCCGCCCGTCGCGCCTGCGACCGCCGGATGGTGACGTTCTCGCACACCGCCCCGGATTGCGCCGAGATCATGTGGAACGAGCAGAACTGGACGCTGGTGTCCATGCCGATCACCAGCACCCGCGCTCAGTGGGACGAGGGTCTGCGCACCGTCCGCCAGTTCAACGACCTGCTGCGGGTGCTGCCGCCGGTGCCGTCCGGCCAGAACAGCGTCGCCGGCCAGGCCGTCGCGCGTCGCAGCGGTTCGCCGAGCCGTCCGCTCAGCGCCGGCCCGATGCGGCAGAACGAACTGCCCGCCGGCCGCAGCAACCAGGCCCCTGGCCGCGCAGACATCGGCCGCTACACGCAGTTCGCGCCGGCCCGTAACGGCCGCCCCGCGCCGAATTATCAGCGCTGAGTCCCTGCGGCTAACCTTGGCCGCATGTCTTTTCGCAGGTTGGCCTCGCGGCTGCTGACTGTGCTGCTGGCCGGTGTGCTGGTCGCGTGTTCCAGTGACAGCTCCGCGAACTCCGTCATCTTTGGTGCGCCCAGCGCCAAAGTCGGCGAGTCGCAGGCACTGCTGGGCTGGAACGTCTCGGTGTCCAACCTGCGCTTCCAAGACGACCAGGTGCTGATCGACGTCGATCTGGCCGCCGCGAAGGCCGGTGGAGAACACGCCAAGCCCGAGGCCCTGCGCTTCGGCCTGTACGGCGCATTGGCGCATCCCATCGAATCGAACCTGATCGGTGGCTGCGACGGGGTCCCCAACCTCAAGATCAACCCGGCCGTCGTACAGAACCCGGACAAGGTAACGGGCACAGTCTGTTTGGGCCCGATGCGCGACCAGACCCAGGTGCGTGGCGTCTACCTGTACTCGCCCGCCGACCGCATCAAGGACACCACCGTCGCCTACGGCGCGGCGTACCCCGTCGGCCTGACGCCGACCAACGAGTCCGACACGGGGCTGACGCTCAAGGCCACCAGCGTCGACGGGTTCCGGGCCGACGGCGGGCAGTTGATTCCCGCGGCGCTGGGAGATCCGACGGCGTTCACCGGCAAGGGCTACATGCTGCTCGGTCTCGAAATCGGTGGTCTGGCAAGCCGGTACAAAGATGACTCGGCCAAGCGTGGCGGGCCGCTGATGATCGCGGTGGCGCCGACACTGCCGCCGCCCGGCCTGTCGCACATGTGTGACGTCTACGGCGCGACGCTGCTGGTGCTGCCGGACGCGAAGGTCGGGGCGATCAACACCCGTGCCTCGCTGTGCACGCAGGGCGACATCAACCAGGCGCTGCTGTACGCCACCGTCACCGTGGTGGGAACACATGCGGCGGTGTGGATTTCGCGTGAGTGATCAGGTCGCCGATCACGCCGATGTGCCAGGCCCCACCGAGTGGGGCGCCGGGCCCGGCGTCGGCCCGTGGTCCGGTGAGCTGCCCGACGATCCGCGCTACGACCCGGAGTTGTTGCGCGAGGGCGACACTCGCAACGTCGTCGACGCCTACCGGTACTGGACGCGGGAGGCGATCATCGCCGACATCGACCAGCGCCGGCACCCGCTGCACATCGCGATCGAGAACTTCGGCAACGATGCCAACATCGGCGCGGTGGTCCGCACCGCCAATGCGTTCGCGGTGGACACCGTGCACATCGTCGGCCGCCGGCGGTGGAATCGCCGGGGCGCCATGGTGACTGACCGCTACCAGCGACTCATGCACCACGCCACCACGGCGGAACTGCTGGCCTTCGCCGAAGCCGCGGGGCTGACCCCCGTCGCCGTCGACAACGTCCCCGGCTCGGTGCGGCTGGAAGAGACGACGCTGCCCCGCGAATGTCTACTGATCTTCGGGCAGGAGGGGCCGGGCATCACCGACGACGCCAAGACGGGGTCGATGATGACGGTGTCCATCGCACAATTCGGCTCGACCCGCAGCATCAACGCCGGGGTGGCCGCGGGGATCGTCATGCACACCTGGATCACTCAACATGCAGGACTGGATCGGGCCTGGTAGGGCAGGATAGAACGCATGGATCAGCGTCCGGTGGAGCGAAGCGACGGGGATGCAGTTTGGGCCAACCGTGCGGCCAGCGCGGAAACGGCTGTGTTCAACCGGCATATCCGGCGGCTCTGGGGGGTGCCCGGCACTCAGCTGGGCGTCGTGGCCTGGCCGTCGACGCGCGCCGACCGGCTGTTCAAGAGCTGGGACTACTGGTGGCAGGCGCATCTGCTGGACTGCATGATCGATGCGCAGCTGCGCGACCCGCAGGAGTACCGCGTCGCCCGCATCAGCCGTCAGATCCGTGGACATCGACTGCGCAACAACGGGTCCTGGACCAACAACTACTACGACGACATGGCGTGGATGGCGCTCGCGCTGGAGCGTTCCGGCCGGTTGGTCGGCGTGGGCCGGCCCAAGGCGCTCAAGACGTTCACCGACCAGTTCCTCAATGCCTGGGTGCCCGAGGACGGCGGCGGTATCCCGTGGCGCAAGCAGGACCAGTTCTTCAACGCCCCGGCGAACGGCCCGGCCGGCATCTTCCTGGCCCGCCACGACCGCCTGCGGCGGGCGCAGCAGATGGCCGACTGGATCGACGGCACGCTGATCGATCCCGATACGCACCTGGTGTTCGACGGCATCAAGGGCGGTTCCATGGTGCGCGCCCAGTACACGTACTGCCAGGGCGTGGTGTTGGGCCTGGAAGTGGAGCTTGCCGTGCGTACCGGCGACCCGCGGCATGCGGAGCGGGTGCACCGCCTGGTGGCCGCGGTCAACGAGCACATGCTCGACGACGGCGTGATCAGGGGTGCCGGCGGCGGCGACGGTGGCCTCTTCGGCGCCATCCTGGCCCGCTACCTGACGCTGGTGGCCACCACCTTGCCCGGGGATACCGAGGAGGACGACGCGGCCAGGACGACCGCCCGCGGCCTGGTGCTGAAATCTGCGCAGTCGGCGTGGGACTACCGGCAGTCCGTCAACGGCATCCCGCTGTTCGGCGCGTTCTGGGACCGCGCGGCCGAGCTGCCGAAGGACGCCGGTGAAAAGGCGAAATCCGTTGACGGTGCGGTGAATTCATCCGATATTCCGGAACGCGACCTGTCGGTGCAGGTGGCCGGCTGGATGCTGATGGAAGCGGCCCACGTGTTGACGGCCGACGCGGACGCCGACGAGTCCTGACCTACTGTCCCTTCGGCGTCAACTCGCGGCAGTACGCGTAGATGGCCAGCCCGCCGAACTTGACGGCATCGTCGTTGGACAGGTTGGCGGCGTTCTTCTTCAGGTAGGTCAGTGCAGAGTTGACGCCGCCGCTTCGCATCGCGCTGCAGGTGCCGTGCGCGAGCTTGAGAGCGGTGCTGTTCGGCATGAGGATGCCTTTGTCGTGCACGGCCTGCAGGAACATGGGATCGATCTGGTCATCGGCGTGGGCGGGGACGGCCATCACGATGGCGGCCGCCGACGAGACCGCCGCGAACAGAGCTGCTGTGCGTGTGCGTTTCATTCGGATCCCCCATGCAAGATCGGTTTGCTGACAGGCTACGCGAGGCTCGGCGATCCCGGACGGAGTCGCTTGGGGACGACCACCGGAATTTCTTCAGAAACGTCAGCGTCATATACTTAGACCGCATATTGCATTTTGATTTTTTGCTTATTTCGGAGGATGGCTATGGCCACGATGAAGAAGATTGCGTCGACTACAGCACTTGCAGCAAGCCTGGGAGCTGCGATTTTGGGTGTCAGTGCGGGAGTTGCCAGCGCAGCTCCGGCGCACGACCCCGCCACGATCCCGATGGACCGCGGTCACGGCCACGGCCACGACGACTGGGATGATCACGGCCGCGGTTGGGGTGGCCCGGGTTGGCGTGGTGGCGGCTGGGATGGCCCTGAGGTCTACGTCAACCTGCCCTGCGTGACCGGCCCCGCCGGCATCGTCACCGTTTGCCCGTAGCTCTTTGCCGCTGACGGCTCGTGGCCGCTGACGATTGATCTCCTTCGCTCCGGGGAACCCCTGGCTCGTATCGCCAGATATCCCGGACGCGAAGGAGGAGAAACGTTGGTACGCAAGACTCTCGTGATCGGTGTGGTCGCGCTAGGGCTGGCCGGTTGTTCCACGGAGAACTCCGAACCGACTGCCGGCTCACCGAATTCGGGCTTGCGCGCGCCGCAGGTCGTCGTCGACGGACAGCCCCGAGCCGTGAGCGGTGGGGTGACCTGCCATCAGGCGGGTGACAACGTGACGATCGGGATCGGCGACGTGTCCAGTGGCGTCGGCGCCGTCGTGACGACGAGCGATCCGCCGCAGGTTCGTACCGTCGGCCTCGGCACGATCGACGGCGTCGCGTTGGGGTTCACGAGCTCCGAGCCCGGCGAGGCGGACAACGCCGTAGCCGCGGTGCGGGGCAAGTCGTACGCGATCAAGGGCACTGCCAGCGGCAGCGACTTGAGCAATCCGCGGTCGCCGCAGCAGGTGAGCAAGAGCTTCGAGATGGATGTCGCCTGCCCGTAAGGTGCATGATGCGGCGTTACCCGCCAGGATGATTGGTCGTGACCACTCCGGCAGAGGATGCATCGCCCCGAGTGTCCCTGGGCACCGTCCTGCGTGAGTGGGGCACCATCGGATGCATCGGTTTCGGCGGGCCGCCCACGCACATCAAGCTGTTGCGCAGCCTGTGCGTGGAGCGCCGCCGGTGGATCGGCGCCACCGAGTTCGAGGACGCGATCGCCACGTGCAACCTGTTGCCGGGGCCGGCGTCGACGCAGCTGTCGATCTACTGCGCCTGGCGCGTCCGCGGCCGGCTCGGTGCGCTGGTCGGTGGCGCCGCGTTCATCGTTCCGGGGCTCATCGTCATCCTGGGTCTGGCGGCGTTGTTCCTGGCTGGATCACCGCCACGGTGGGTGCTGGCCGCGGGGGCCGGCGCGGGCGCGGCGGTGGCTGCTGTCGCCGTCCATGCGGGGGCCGCGTTGGTCCCCGCCAGTTGGCAGCGGCGCACCAGCTCCGTCCGGTGGCTGGTGTATGGCGCATCGGGTGCGGTCGCGGCCGCGCTACTGGGCCCGTGGCTGGTGGTGGTGCTGTTGGCTTGTGGCGCAATCGAATTGGCGCGGACGACGACGCTGCCCCGGTCCGGTGCGCGCAGCATGCCGGTCCTGGCGTTCCAGTCCCTGGCGCTGGGCACACTGGGTTCGCTGTGCTGGGTGGCGTTGAAGGTCGGCGCGCTGTCGTACGGCGGCGGCTTCGTCATCATCCCGCTCATGCAGGCGGACGCTGTTGACCACTACCACTGGATGACCGGTGCGCAGTTCCTCAATGCTGTTGCGCTGGGCCAGATCACGCCGGGACCGGTGGTGCAGACCGTCGCCGTCGTCGGCTATGCCGCCGCGGGATTGCTCGGCGGCGTGCTGGCCTCGGTGGTGGCCTTCAGCCCGTCGTTCGTGTTCATCCTGTTGGGCGCCAAGCACTTCGACCGGATTCGCGGCAACAACTACGTGCGGGCCTTCCTGGACGGCGCGGGTCCGGCCGCCATCGGTGCGATCCTGGGCTCGGCGGTGCCGCTGGCCCTGTCGATCAGCCAGACCTGGCAGTACGTCGTCCTGGCGGTGGCGGTGGTTGCCGTGTTCAGCCGGGTGAACGTCGTGATCACGTTGCTGCTGGCCGCCGGGGCCGGCGTTCTCGCCACCGCGTTCGGCCTGCCCTTGCCGGGCTGATTTAACTGGTCGGGGAATGTCATCGACCGCCTGACCGTCTTACAATAGAGGGGCATTTATTGCCTATTTGTATTTGTTGTTTCGGAGGTTGGCCATGGCCAAGTTCAGAACGATTGCATCGATGACAACACTCGCCTTGGGCCTCGTGGCTGCGGGTTTGGGTTTCGGCTCGGGTATCGCGAGCGCCGCACCGGCGGTCGGTCCCGGAACGATCCCGATGGACCACGGTTGGGGCTGGGGTGGCGACGACTGGGACGGTCACCACGGTCACGGCCGCGGCTGGGACGGTAACCGCGGTTGGGGCCCCGGCTACTTCCCGCCGCCGTGCCTGACCGTCCCGTACGTCACCATCTGCGCCTAGTCGCGCGAGGGCTGTCAGCAGCAATTCGGGTCGAGCACCCGGCATAGCGCGGCGAGCGCATCGCGTCGCGGGGTGTGGTGCACGTTCATGCCCTGACGTTCGGAGATGACGAACCCGGCGGCCCGCAGTTGGCCGAGGTGGTGACTGACTGTCGATTCGGCCAGGCCCACCGCGGCCGCAAGGGAGCCGGTGGTGCAGGGCTCGCCACAGGTGAACAGCAGCGACATCAGTTTCACGCGCGCGGGGTCGGCGAGTGCCTTGAGCCGCATGGCGAGGTCGAGCGCGGCGGCGTCGTCGGTCGGGCTCGCGGCCACGGGCGCGCAGCACAACGGCTCGGACATGTCGATGACGGGCAGTGCCTTGGGCATACCACCGATCCTACCTCAGCTTGTTGACATATATCGAAAAGGTGCGGTAGAACTGTGCTGCGGATTTCGATATACGTCACATACCTCGGGAGGTCTGCCATGTCTCGTGTCCAGCTCGCTCTGAACGTCGACAACCTCGACGAGTCGATCGCCTTCTACCGCAACCTGTTTGGCGCCGAGCCGGCCAAGGTGAAGCCCGGCTACGCGAACTTCGCGATCGCGAACCCGCCGCTCAAACTGGTGCTGCTCGAGAACCCGGGACACGGCGGGTCGATCAACCACCTGGGTGTGGAAGTCGAATCCAGCGACGCCGTGCACACCGAGATCGCCCGCCTGACCGAGGCAGGAATGTTCACCGAAGAGGAGATCGGCACCACCTGCTGCTTCGCCACGCAGGACAAGGTTTGGGTGACCGCCCCCGGCGGGGAACGCTGGGAGGTCTACACCGTCCTCGCCGACAGTGACACCTTCGGCGCTGCGCCGAGCGGATCGGATGATGCGGTGTGCTGCGGGGCGCAGGCATGACGCAGACCGCTGACGCCGCTCCGGCGACAGCTCGACTCTCGACGCTCGACCGGTATCTGCCGGTCTGGATCGGCTTGGCGATGGCGGCCGGGCTCTTGCTCGGCCGCTGGGTCCCCGGACTGGACGTCGTGCTGGAAAAGGTTCAGGTGGATGGCATTTCGTTGCCGATCGCGCTGGGCCTGCTGATCATGATGTACCCGGTGCTGGCCAAGGTCCGGTACGACCGACTCGACACCGTCACGTCCGACCGCAAGCTGCTGCTGTCCTCACTGGTGCTGAACTGGGTGCTCGGGCCGGCGCTGATGTTCGCGCTGGCCTGGCTGTTCCTCGCGGACCTGCCCGAGTATCGGACCGGGCTGATCGTCGTCGGCCTGGCTCGCTGCATCGCCATGGTGATTATCTGGAACGACCTGGCGTGCGGCGATCGGGAGGCTGCAGCTGTTCTGGTGGCGCTCAATTCGGTGTTCCAGGTGCTGATGTTCGCGGTGCTCGGCTGGTTCTACCTCTCGGTGCTGCCGGGCTGGCTGCACCTGCCGCAGACCGCGATTGCGACGTCCCCGTGGCAGATCGCGAAGTCGGTGCTGATCTTCCTCGGCATCCCGCTGGCTGCCGGCTACCTGTCGCGCCGACTCGGCGAAAAGGCCAAGGGCCGCGCCTGGTACGAGTCGACGTTCCTGCCCCGGATCGGGCCGTGGGCACTGTACGGGTTGCTGTTCACCATCGTGATTCTCTTTGCGCTGCAAGGGCATCAGATCACCACTCGCCCGTGGGACGTCGCCCGCATCGCGCTCCCGCTGCTGGTCTATTTCGCGATCATGTGGGGTGGTGGCTATGCGCTGGGTGCTGCTCTCGGCCTCGGCTACGAACGCACCACGACGCTGGCGTTCACCGCAGCAGGCAACAACTTCGAACTGGCCATCGCCGTCGCGATCGCCACGTGGGGCGCGACGTCCGGTCAGGCCCTGGCCGGCGTCGTCGGACCGCTGATCGAAGTGCCGGTTCTGGTCGCGCTCGTCTACCTGTCGCTTGCGCTGCGGCCGCGGTTGCGGAGTGTGCCCGCATGAGCCCCAAACCCAGCGTGCTGTTCGTCTGCGTCCACAATGCCGGCCGGTCGCAGATGGCGGCCGGGCTGCTCACCCATCTGTCCCAGGGGCGCATCGAAGTGCGTTCTGCGGGAACAGCACCCGCCGATGCGATCAACCCGGTCGCGGTCGCGGCCATGGCTGAACTCGGCATCGACATCACGGCCCAAGCGCCAAAGGTGTTGACAGCGGACACGGTGGAAGCGAGCGACGTGGTGATCACCATGGGCTGCGGCGACACCTGCCCCTACTTTCCGGGGGTGTCCTACCGGGATTGGAAACTCGATGACCCGGCGGGTCAACCCATCGAGGCCGTGCGGCCCATCCGCGATGCCATCGCCGACCGGGTTCGGGACCTGGTCGACGAACTGCTGCCGCGCTAGGCGAGACTCCCGAGGTAGGCCTGCGACTCGATCAGGCCCTCGTCGCTGGGCGCCTGCCCCTCGCCGAACACCCGCTGCTGTTGCTTTGCGCGCAGATCATGGTGTGCGTCAGCGGGTTTGACGAATCCGAAGCGGCGGCGCGCTTCTTCAGGAGTGAACACGGCATCGGTGATCGCCGGGATGCCGAGGATGTACGGCGCGGCCACCTGGGTCACCGACGGCGCGATCAGCTGCGCCACGGCGAGTTTCAGCCGTGGGCTGCGATCGACGATGCCGTAGGCAACCTTGAGTACCGGGCGCACGGCGATGTCGACGACGCGGGGCTGGTCGAAACCGCTGAGCTTGCGCATCCAGCGGGGCATTGTGGCGATCGTGCCCGCGCGCAGGACGAGGTTGACGAGCTCGACGACCGGCTTCAGTACCCGCGGCGCCGGAGGCAGTACGACTTTGGCATTGAGCAGGTGGTCCATCATGGCGCGGGCCGCTTCACTGACCGCCAGGTGCGGGCGCATCTCGTCGAAGTACGCGCGCACACCGGCGCTGGTACGCGGCACATCGGCCGGGTCGCAGGTCTGGAACTCCGCCGCGATGGCGCACTCTTCCCAGTACTGGTTCTCTTCCTCCGGGGTGAGCTTGCCTCCGCCGTACATCTCGTACGCGGTCAGCACCGAATGCCACCCGGTCAGCAGGATCCACAGCTGCGAATGCGGGTTGTTGGCGTCGTACTTGTTGCCGCTGACGGGCTCGGTGCCGATCGCCTTCGAATGCACCTTGACCAGCACGTCAGCGGCCTTGACCACCGACTGGCTATCGCCGAACGCAACCGTCGCGAAATACCGCACGGTGCGGTCGTAGCGTGTGCGGGGCCGGTCGTAGTTGGCCTGCGTGGCATCGACGGCGGCGATCAGAGACGGGTCGAGTTCCTCCACCACGACGGCGCGCTGCAGGCCCGTCACCGGAGTGGTGGTGTGTCCCCACACCTTCCAGGTGACGGTGCCGGGGCCGAAGAAGCCGTAATCGGCGAGGGGTTGCACTGGCTGGGACACGACTTACTCCTTGTTGGTCAGGCCGCGGCGAACGCGCGGCACATGAGTCGTCCGTAGAATTCGCCGAGACTGTCTGCGTCCCAGTCGTTCTCGGGGTCGAGGAGGGACCGGACCGCGGCCTCGCTGGAGGACACGAACAGTTCGGTCAGTACCGGCATCTTGCGGTTGAGGTCGGTGGTCTGCCACCACGTAGTCAGCGCCGGCGCGATCCAGCGCGACGAACTTCTCGCGAGTGTACGACGGGTCTCCGCGACCATGTCGGCGACCGCCGGGTCGGCGTGCGCCAGGTATACGAAACGCCAGGTGTCCGGTTGGCCCTCGACGGCATGCAGCAGTGCGCGGTATCCGTCGATGAACGCGGCCTCCGGGTCGTCGCCGCGGCCGGTGTGCAGGGCTGCCAGCAGGGTCTCGCGCAGCGACTCGCCCTCGCGATCCAGCAGTGCGGCAAGAAGTTCCACGCGGTCCTTGAAGCACGAGTAGACCACCGGCCGGGTGACGCCGAGGTGGGTGGCCACGGCGCCGATGGTCACCGCAGCCGTGCCGGATTCCGCGGCGATCTGCAGTGCGGCGTCGAGGATCTGCGGACGGCGGCGCTCGGGGCCCAGATGGGCAGCCCGCTCCCGGGGCTTCGTTGCGGCGTCGGTGGCCATGAACCGAATGTAGCAGAATTATTCTTGTTTGAATAATTTTTCTTCATCCTTGTAGGATTGCTCGCCATGACCATGCTCAACCCGCACAAGCCGGACTTCGCCGACTTCGACGAGCGGACCCAGCAGGTCTTCGTCGCGACTATCGAGTTCTTCGAGAGCCACGGCAAGGCCTGGTTGACGCAACAGGACCGCGACCGCGTCTGGTACGCGGAGTTCATCGAATTCCTCAAGAAGGAAAGGGTTTTCGCGACGTTCCTGACGCCGGCATCGGAGGCGGACGGTGACCCCGACAAGCGATGGGACACCGCGCGCAACGCGATGTTCAGTGAGATCCTGGGCTTCTACGGCATGCAGTACTGGTACGTCTGGCAGGTCACGATCCTGGGACTCGGCCCCATCTGGCAGTCGTCCAACGCCGTGGCCCGCAAGCGGGCTGCCGAGCTTCTCGACGCCGGCGCGATCTTCGCGTTCGGCCTGTCGGAGAAGGAGCACGGCGCGGACGTGTACTCCACGGACATGGTGCTGACGCCGGTCGACGACGGCTACCGGGCGAACGGCGGCAAGTACTACATCGGCAACGGCAACCTGGCCCGCATGGTGTCGGTGTTCGGCCGCCGGGCAGACAAGCCGATCCTGGACAGCTCGACCGCGCTGGACGGCGGCAAGCCCGACGAGGATTTCGAGGGGTATCTCTTCTTCGCCGCCGACAGTCAGCATGCTGACTACAAGCTGCGCAAGAACGTCGTCAACGGCCAGATGTACGTCGCCGCTTTCGATCTCGAGGATTACCCGGTCGACGCCGAGGACATCCTGCACGCCGGCAAGGGCGCGTTCCATGCCGCGATCAACACCGTCAACATCGGTAAGTTCAACCTCGGCTTCGGTTCCATCGGCACGTGTGAGCACGCCATGTACGAGGCCGTCACGCACGCCGAGAATCGAATCCTGTTCGGAAAGCACGTCACCGAGTTCCCGCAGATTCGCCGCATGCTCACCGAGGCCTACGCCCGTCTGGTCGGCATGAAGCTCTACAGCGAGCGCGCCATCGACTACATGCGGTCGGCGTCAGCGACCGATCGGCGCTACCTGCTGTTCAACGCCATCGAGAAGATGACCGTCACGCGCGAGGGCGAGAAGATCGTCACGCTGCTGTCGGACACCATCGCCGCGCGCGGGTTCGAGAACGACATGTTCTTCCCGATGGCGCTGCTCGGCTCGGTCGGACTGCCTCGCCTCGAGGGCACCGTCCACGTCAACATGGCGCTGTCGCTGAAGTTCATGCAGAACTTCATGTTCCGTCCCGCCGACGCCGGACTTCTTGCGCTGCAGCAGCTTCCCATCGAGTACTCGCCCAACGCGGCGACGCGGGCCGTGGCGGGCGGCCTGCGTGCGGCGGGCTCGGCTGTCGTTCCTCGGATCGCGCGGATTCCGAAGGCTCCGAAAGCATTACGCACCGAGAAGCTGCCGGTGGTGCGCCGCCGTCGGGACTTCACCAACGACGACTTCCTCTTCGCGCAAGGCCCCAGCCGCGGTCTGGGCCGGGTCGCTTTCGCGGACTGGCGCGGCGTCCTTCAGGAGTTCGCACACATCCCCAACGTCGCGGTCTTCCTCAAGCAGGCCAACGGTTTCCAGACTCTGCTGGCCGCGGCCACGCCGACCGCGCAGCAGCAGGACGACGTCGACTTCCTGTTCGCGATCGGTGAGCTGTTCACTCTGCTGCCCTACGCGCAGCTGATCCTCGAGCAGGCCATCATCGACCAGACCGACGACGACGTGCTGGACCAGCTGTTCGAGGTTCTGGTCGCCGACTTCTCCCGGCACGCCACCACGTTGCACTGCAAGCCCAGTGCGACTGCCGCACAGAAGAAACTGGCGCTCGATCTGATCGCGGAGCCGGTGGGCGACCCGGCACGCTTGGAGCGCATGGTCCGCACCGTGCGCGACCTGGCGGGCCGGTACGAGATGGCGCCCTAGTCGGACACGAATTGCGTGACGTAGGCACTCAACGGAATCAGTGAAATCCGGTTCAGCAGATCTTGGGCGGCGGCGCGGTCGTCGGCCGTGCTCGTGCACTCGACGCGCCCCAGCAGCCAGATGATCGGGGCGGGCGAACGGTGTTCGGTGACACCGGCAGGCAGTTCGCCGTTCCAGTTCGGGCCGGTGATGGCATACGTCTGCGGCGTCGTCCAGGCGACGTGCTCGTCGGCGTCATCGAACACGTCGGCTCGGCCGGAGAGCACCTGGAACAGATAGCGGCGGTCGGCGGCGTCCGGCAGGGTCAGCACCCAGGGCTCGGCGTTCACGTCGAGGAATCGGTCGACGTAGATGGCGTCGGTTGCGCTCGTCCGCATGAGCTGCTGCAGCGGGCAGCGGCTGGCTTCGGTCTCGCCCTCGGCGCGGTGGGCACGGCGTGCTGCCGGTCCGGCCAGGATCACCAGTGCTGCCACGGCGATGGACAACGTGCCGCACCACGGCAGGATATCGGCTGCTGACATGACGGCCGTAACTCCAATCCGGGTGTGGCCCATGGTCGGTCGCGGGCCGGGTTCGGTCCGCTCATCTCACTGTGCAGCACGGCGCTGCCCGAAGTCTTGACACCTAGAGACCGATTCTTGACTTTTCGGGACAGTGCGGGGTCTCAGCAGGGAGCGCCGGGCGGCGTGTAGTAGGGCACGCCTTCGTCTGTGTAACAAGGAACTTCACCGGCGACATACGGAACGTGGGCCGCCGCGATGGCGGTGCCCACGGCGACGTCGCCCGCGATGTTGGTGCAGCCGCCGGCCGAGAAGTGCCGGCCACCGGCGCTGGCGCAGACGTCCGCGGCGGCGGCAGGCGCTACCGCCAGCGGCGCCACGGCCAGGGCGGCGCCCAGCAGTGGGACGGATACCAGCGCGGTGATGCGTGGGCTCATGGTGCTCCTCGGGGTGCTGGAGATGACACGGTCGCGCTTTGCTGAATGTGCGACATGTGGGGGACGAGGTCGTCGAAGGGCCGGCGCGACGCTGCACCGGCCCTTCGTGGAACTCGACTGTGCTGCACCACACCGGTTCGTGTCTTGACATTTCGCGACAAATTTTTGACAGTTAGAGACATGTCGGTCATCCGAGGCACGGCACTGACGAGTTTTCATGAGTTGGTTGCTGAACTCGGCGGCGACGGTGACGCGCTTCTTGCCGCGGCGAATATCGCGAGCGCGGACATCGGCCGTCACGATCGGTTCATCTCCCTGCCCAGCGGAACCCAGGCGCTCGAGTTCGCCGCCGTGGCATTGCGCACTCCCGATTTCGGACGTCGACTCGCGTTGCGCCAGAGCATCGACATCCTCGGACCCGTCGGGCTCGCGGCGCGCAACGCCGAAACGGTCGCGGATGCCTTCGTCATCTTCGACAAGTTCATGGCCGCCTACAGTCCCGCGATCAGTGCCCGTATCACCGTCCCCGTCGGTACCGACCTGCGCCGCTTCGAGTTCGAGTACCTCTTGGACCCGGCGCCGCCGCAGGCGCAGGCCATCGAGTTGTCGCTCGGTGTCACGCTGCAAGTATTGAGACTGTTCCTGGGCCCGGACTACCGCCCGCTCGCTGTACACCTGCCGCACTCGGCACGCACCCCGGCCGGCGAGTACCAGGCCTACTTCGGCTGCCCGCCGTCGTTCGGTGAACCGGTCGCCGGGTTCACGCTGCGCGCCGCCGACTTGGCGCGACCGTTGCCCACCGACCGGATCGCGCATCAGACGGCCATGGACTACCTCATCAGCACCATCGGCGAATCCGAGCCTGCCACAACCCAATTGGTTCGCACCCTGGTCCGTCAGTTGCTGCCCGGTGGGGCGGTGGGACTGCAGGACATCGCCCGTCATGTCGGGCTGCACCCGAAGACACTGCAGCGGCGCCTGGCCGTCGAGGGCGCGACGTTCGGGGACCTGGTCGACCAGACCCGCCGGGACACCGCGCAGCGGTTACTGCTCGATACCGAGCTGACCCTCGACCAGCTCTGCCGGAATCTCGGCTATGCCGAACAGAGTGTGCTCACGCGGTCGTGCAAGCGATGGTTCGGGACGACTCCCACGGCCTACCGCAATGGCAGGCGCTGACAACTCAGCCGAGCCGCGTCCAGAGGCAGTAGCCGGAGAACTCGACCGACGACGCCGTGGGTGCCACGTCGAAGTGCAGCGTCTGGTTCGGTTCGCCGTCGGTTGCCGCGGGCGCACTGACCACACCGGCGCTGATCACCGCGCGCTGCTCGACGTGGCAGCGGTTCCCGGGGCCGAGCGGAGTGCCACTCCACTTGCCGGACATCAGGTTTGGATTGCGCATGCCCTGCCCGCGCAGGGCGATGACGGGGCCGGTGCTCCACCAGCGGTCGCTGGGTTCAGCGGGCAGCGCGACGGGCTGCCAACGCCCTTCGTGGCACTGCAGCGGCGTGTTGGCGCCCGCGGTGGGCGCGGGCGTCGTCGGCATGGTGGTGGCTTCGTCGGCCGTCGGCGGACACGGCTGATCCTGTTGCGGCGCAACGGGATCAGCCGCGCACAACGGTGCCACCGCGGTCGCCATGGCGACTGCGGCCATCGCGACGGCCGTGCGAATCATGGCTAGAGCTTCGTGAGATCGGTCTTCATCAGCATGACGTTGTACTCACTCCACAGTGACAGGTTCCAGTACAGATCGGTACCGGTACCCAGGGTCGACGGTGACCAGGGCTGCATCATGGGCGCGTAGATTCCGCCGTTCTGTTGCGGCATCAGCACGGTGGCCGCCGACCACGTGCCCTGCGGGGCGTCGGCGGTGCGCAGCACGACGTTGTTGAACTGGTCGGCGTAGAGCGTGACGTACTTGCCGAGCGTCGGGTTGTACTGCACCGACATCTCGCTGACGTGGTTCCCGGCTTTGGCGATGCCGCATGCTCCGGTGTCCTGGCCGAACACCACGCCGGCCTTCGACGGGTCCTTGTACCAGCCCTGTTTGATCGCGCCGATGCCGAACCAGCCACCCGCGCTGCCCTTGTTGTAGTACTCGTACTTGGACGCGTCGAGGATGTCGGCCTCGGCCACCCGCGAGATGTAGGCAGCGCCACCGCGCCCGTTCGGTGTGCCGTACGAGTAGACGTAGCCGTCACCCGGACGAACCAGGGCCGCCTGCTGGAAATTGGCGTTGCCGCCCCAGTTCTGCCGGACGCTCTGCGGTGCGATGGTCCAGTTCTCGCCGTTGTCGGTCGAGTAGGCCATGGCCGAGTAGTTCGTCGTCCACTGGCCGGGCGCGCCCCACTGCTTGACCGACATGAAACTCAGGTACTGGGTGGCGCCGAACTGGGTGCCCGGCGTCGGCACCGAGATGCCCGAGGTCGGGATCAGCGTCACGCCGGACGGCAGGCCCGCGGGGAGTTTGGCGGGCAGGATGATCTGGCGTGCCGTCGTCGCCGATGACAGGGGAGTGCCGCCGAACATGTTGCCGTTGAGCCACTGACCGGCCGGGATCGAGATGCCGTCGGCGAGGTTGGCGTCCGACGAGCGGAACAGGATGTTGTTGAGCCAGTTCCCGGTCATGTTGGGGCCGCTGAAGGTGTCACCGAACGCCATCAGCACCTGATGCTCGTTGATCGGGGTGCTGGGATCGTCGGCAATCCCGTTGTCCCACGCGGTGCCGACGTCGGTGCCCCAGACGCCGAAGCGGTTGTAGGTGTCGTTGGGCGCGAAGTTGCCCGTAACCCAGTCGACGAAACTTGTTGAGGCAGTGATCTGTTGGCCCGGCTTCGGCCAGGCCGGCCGCGGGTTCATGGCCGCCGTGACCGCGGCCAGGGGGTTGCTCAGCACCTGGCCGGTGGTGGTGAGTGCGCTGACGACGTTCTGCGGCTTGATCGCCGTCAGGAGGTTGTCGATCTCTTTGCGTGCGAAGGCCAGCACGGTCCACGCCAGTGTGGGCTGGGCCGGGCTGCCCAACGGGTTGAACGCCCAATTCAGCGCGCCCGAAACGGCTTTCATCACTGCGGCCACCGGGTTGGTCGGCTTGACCGTGGGCGCGGTGACGTTGGGCGTGAGGAGGTTCGTCGTCGCCGAGACGGGGCTCGGGGCCGCCGTGACCGCGCTGGCGGTGACCTTCATGACCGTCGGTGCGACGGCCGCCACGCCGGCCGGCTTGGGTGCCGCGGCCTGCGGGCCGGCCGGCTTGGTTGGCGTCAGCTGTGGGCGTTTCGGGGTTTTCGGGACCGCGGCGGCCGGTGCCGCGTCGTTGACGTTGTTGTTCTTCGGTTTGTTCTTGCGATCACGGCCCTTGGCCGGCGCCTTGGTGGGTTTGTCGGTCTCGGGGTCGGCTGTGGTCTCGGTCGTGGTGCCCGCGGCCGGCGTTTCGGTCTTGTCGTCGCTCTTCTTGGGCCGGGGCTTGTCGCGACGCGGTTTGGTAGAGGTGCCCGAAGTGCCGGGCGCCCCGGCGGTTTCGCCTGTCGCGGAGGCTGCCGCGCCGGCGGGCGCTCCTGTTTCAGTCTGGTCGGCCCATGCGACGGCCTGGCCGGATGCGATCGCGGTTCCGATGCCGAGTGCGACGGCGAGCCTTCCGACTCTGCCGACGTAGCGTGCGGCGCTCATCGTGTCTCCCTGCTGTTCCAGCTAATTAACTAATGGAACAACATCGGCTCGAGCCGCGGGAGATTTTCGACGGGGTTGTTTCCGTCTCGATACCGTCAGCGGAGCAGGCCGGCCTCGCGGAGCGCATCCTCGTACAACTCGATGGCGTGGTCGATGCCGCGATCGACCCAGCTGTCGACGAAGGCCACCCTGTCGGCGATCAGCTGGATTCCGGTCGCCCAGCGCTCGAAATCCCCAGTGCGGCGCAGGATGTCGATCTGGACGCGGGTGCCCTTGATGTGGATGAACCCGCCCAGCTCCGTCGTCTGGGGACGTAGCACCGTGACGTCGAAACCTTCGATCCGACCGTCGTCGACGAGGGCCTGCAGGTAGCCACGGGCATCGCGCAGCGCCGCGAGGGCCTGGAGTTCCCGTCCCTGGGTGGGCAGTCCCCAGGCAATCCAGATTCCGGTTTCGGACATGACGCCCTACGCTACGCGCGAGCCCAGCAGCAGGCGGGGAAGGCGCGGGCGTCGCATGGTGCGCGCCGTCCATTCGCCGAGGGTCACGCCGGCGGCCAGCGTGCAGCCGACCATGACGGCGGTGAAGAGATTGGAGATGGCCGCCAGGGTCTGGCCCGCCATGATCTCGGACAGCCCGCGGTAGACCGCGAGACCGGGCACCAGCGGAGTGATGCCGGCGACGGCGACGATGATCGGCGGGACGACGGCGCGCCGCGCCAGCAGGCCACCAGCCAGACCGACGACCGTGGCGGCGACCGCGGACGCGACGATCGGTCCCAGCCCGGCGTTCAGGGTCGACCCGACCAGTCCGGCGCCGACGGCACCCGATGCGAACGAGGTGGTGAGCGCCTTCAGTGACGCGTAACTGGCGAGCGCGAAGGCCGCTGACGCCAGGCCGCCGGTGAGCACCATGATCGGCAGCGGCGCGTAGGGCAGTACCTCCTGTTGCATGGGCGGCAGGCTGGCGCCGAGGGCGGAGGTGAGGCGCAGCGCGATGCCGACGCCGCCGACCAGGCCCGCGGTGTAGACCATCACCTCGATGAACCGGCCGGCCGCCGTGACGGGCGCGCCCGTGATGGCGTCCTGCACCGAACCGACGAGCGACAGCCCGGCCATGAGCACGATGATGCCGGACACGATGATGCGATACGGCGCCACGACGGCGCTGTGCTCGAGGGCGAGTTTGTAGATGAACGCGGCCGGCACCGTCGCGATGAAACCGCCCATGACCTGCTGGAAGAAGTACGGCAGGCCGAACTTGGCGAGCGAGACATTGATTCCGTAGATCGCGGCGGTGGTGACGAACGAGACGACGGCGAGCGTCGGGCTGCCGCCGAGCATGAGCGTCACGGCGGCCGCCATCAGCGCCCAACCGGACAGCGCGACCTTGCGTGAATACGGATGGTCGGCGGCGACGATGTGGTCGAGCGCCGCGCGGGCGGGCTTGAGGCCGAGATGTCCGCGGCCGATCTGCCGGAGCAGCGTGTCCAGCTGTTCGAGCCGCGTGTAGTCCAGCGAGCGGTACTTCACCGTGCGCATGTAGCTGGTGGGCGGCAGGCCCGGACCGCGCCGGGCCGAGACGTGGATGGCGTTGTAGGTGACGTCGACGGCGCAGTCCGGCAGGCCGTAGGTCGCGGCGACGAACGCGATCTGCTTACTGGTGTCGATGGCACCGGTGCCGGAGTCCAGCAGCACCTCGCCGACGTTCATCGCCAGCTCGACCACCTCGGTGACGGCGCGCTCGTCGCTCAGGTCGACGGGCTGCGCGGGCGCGATGACGGGCAGGCCCGCGGTGTCGGCGGTGGACGGCCGGTCGCCGAGAATTCGCCGCCGGGCGGAGGCGACGCGATCGCGCAGTGTCACAAGAGAATCGTAGGTCCCTAGTAAGACTGCCCATTGGCGTATCGCTCGCGACGGAAGTGGCGGCCGTTGCCACGGTTGCGGCTCTTGTACGTCGGCAGCTGTGAGTCACAGTTCGGGCAGATCAGCCGCAGGTTCTCCCGACGGTTGTTCGTCGGGTCGCCGTCGATGTGGTCCAGTACGAGCGCCAGCGGCAGGTCTTGCCAGGTTGCGTTACCGCCGCAGATCGCGCAGCAGCCGGACTGGGCGCCGGCGAGGTATCGGCGGATGTAGTGATCGTGATAGGTGGCGACATACGCCTCGCCGGTCTCGAGCCAACGTTTCGTTCGGGCGTCGCTGCGGGCCGATGCCTGACACGCGTTACTGCAGTAGACCCTCTGGCTGCGCTTCACGAGCGGACTGCCACAACCCTGGCATGACCTCATGCACGGACGCTACGACGAGCCACCGACAAGCCGCGGCTGCTAATGGAGCCCCCGGTCAGGATTGAACTGACGGCCTTCCGCTTACAAGGCGGGTGCTCTACCACTGAGCTACGGAGGCATGCGGTTCGACGGAACCGCCCTGAATCCTAACCCGTGGGGGTCAGTGGCCGGATCCCGGCTGGCCCTGGCCATTCTCGTCAACGGCTTGCCGCGCGGCCGCGGCCTTGGCGGCGCGCTTGCCGCGCTGGCGACTCAGCGGGATGCGCCCGGCGATGTTGCTCAGCGGATTCACCGCGTCGTTGAGGACCAGCACCGCGTCGTACAGCTTGTCGACGGTCGGGGCGAGCCCGGCGAGCACGGGTGCCAGCTGGTTGAGGTTGTCGACGACGTCGTTCAACTTCATCAGGGCACCGTCGGGTGCGGTGAGGACGTCGATCGCACCGCCCTCGTCGAGCAGTCGTTCGGCGATACCGCCCTCGCTGAGCAGTCGGTCCACGAGGCCGCCGTCGGCGAGCATCTTGTCGACGGGCCCGCCGTCGCCGAGCAGACGGTCGGCGATGCCGTCGGCGCGCAGCACCCGATCCACGACCCCGTCGTCGGCGAGCAGGCGGTCGGCGATACCGCCCTGGCCGACCAACCGATCGGCGATGCCTTCAGGTCGCAGGACGCGATCGACGATGCCGCCGTCGGCGAGCATCTGATCCACGACACCGCCTTCGGCGAGACCGCGGTCGGCCACCCCACCGGGGGCGAGCACCCGGTCGAGGATGCCGTCGGCCGACAGCACGCGGTCAACGACGCCGCCGTCGGCGAGGACGCGGTCGGCCGGCCCGCCCGGTTCGAGCAGCCGGTCGAGGATGCCGTCCGCGCTCAGCAGCCGGTCCACCACGCCGCCGTCGGCGAGGACGCGGTCGGCCGGTCCGTCCTTGGCGATCAGGCGGGCCGCGATGCCGTCCTCGCTGAGTACGCGGTCCACGACACCGTCGGTGGCCAGCACCTGCTCGGCGAAGCCGCCCGGGGCGAGCACTCGAGACAACGCGCCTTCGTCGGATGTCAGTTGATCCAGCAAGCCGCCGTCGAGGGTCAGTTGGTCGATGATCCCGCCGGGTGCCAGCGCCCGCGTCACGGCACCACCCTCGGCGGTGAGACGGTCGAGGAGGCCGCCGTCCTGGCTGATCTGATCGACCAAACCACCCGGGCGAAGCAACCGATCGAGCACGCCGCCCGGTGCCAGCGCCCGGCCCAGTGGAGCGTCGTCGTCGATCAGTCGGGTGAGGCGGCCGGCCCGGCTCAGGGCGTCGTCGAAGCCGAAGATGCGGCTCATCGACGGGGCCACGATGGCCGGCCCGCTGCCGTTGAGGCCGCGCTGTACGGCGGTAACGGTGTCGCCGGCGATCTCGAGGCCGACGCTGGCGATCTTGAACGGCGTCGCGGCCAGGTCTGACAGGGCTTTACCCAAATCCATCGGCCAAGTGTATGGCGCCGGTCACATCTGATGTGCCGAGGTGCTGGAGGTCTGGCAAATGACCGCGCGACTCACAGTATCTTCACAGCCACCAGGCAGGGAGGATTTAAGGCCTGCGAGGACCATGGCTGCATGGCCATGGCTGCAGTTCCTGAGGCGACCCCCGAAGCGCGGATCCTGGTAGTCGACGACGAGACGAACATCGTCGAGCTGCTGTCGGTCAGCCTGAAGTTTCAGGGCTTCGAGGTGCACTCCGCCTCCAACGGCCCCGCCGCGCTCGACAAGGCCCGCGAGGTCAAGCCCGACGCGGTGATCCTCGACGTGATGATGCCCGGCATGGACGGGTTCGGCGTGCTGCGCCGGATGCGCGCCGACGGTATCGATGCGCCTGCCCTCTTCCTGACCGCCCGCGACAGCCTGCAGGACAAGGTGGCCGGCCTGACGCTCGGCGGCGACGACTACGTCACCAAGCCGTTCAGCCTGGAAGAGGTCGTGGCCCGGCTGCGGGTCATCCTGCGCCGCACCGGCCGTGGTGTCGAAGAGCCGCGCAGTGCCCGGCTGACGTTCGCCGACATCGAGCTCGACGAGGACACCCACGAGGTGTGGAAGGCCGGCGAACCGGTTTCGCTGTCGCCCACCGAGTTCACGCTGCTGCGTTACTTCATCATCAACGCGGGCACAGTGCTGTCGAAGCCGAAGATCCTCGACCACGTGTGGCGCTACGACTTCGGCGGTGACGTGAACGTCGTCGAGTCCTATGTGTCGTACCTGCGCCGCAAGATCGACACCGGCGAGAAGCGCCTGCTGCACACGTTGCGGGGTGTCGGCTACGTCCTGCGCGAGCCGCGCTGAGTACATTCCGCGATTCCTGGGCGGGCATCGCCAACAATGGAGTGATGAGACGTCGACTGGGCGAGCGCAGCGACGGGAAGTGGCGCGGTACCCGCGGCATTCCGCTGCGGGTGGGCCTGGTCGCCGCGATGGTACTGCTGGCGGCCTGCGGTCTGCTGGCCTCCGGCGTCGCCGTCACCTCGATCATGCAGCACAGCCTGATCAACCGCGTCGACGAGACGCTGCTGGATGCCTCGCGCAGCTGGGCTCAGGAACCGCGGCGTATCCCGGCCACGCCGATCGAAGGCCCGAACCCGGCGCGGCCGCCGTCGAACTTCTACGTCCGCGGCATCGATCCTGACGGGCGGGTGTGGATCGCCGTCAACGACAACGACGCGCAGCCGGCGCTGCCGGACAGCAATGACGTCGGCCCGGTGCCGACGACGGTGGGCTCGATCCACCACTCCGACGTGAAATGGCGCGCCATGACGGTGCGCGGTCCGGCCGGGGAGTTGACGACGGTCGCTATCGACCTCTCCGACGTCGCGTCGACGGTGCGGGCGCTGGCGTGGTCGCAGGTCGGCATCGGCGCCGCCGTGCTGCTGATCCTGGGGATCGCCGGGTACGTCGCGGTGCACCGCAGTCTGCGGCCCCTCGTCGAGGTGGAGCGGACGGCTGCCGACATCGCCGCGGGACAGCTCGACCGCCGTGTTCCCGAGCGGGACTCACGCACCGAGGTCGGCCGATTGTCGTTGGCGCTCAACGGAATGCTCGCGCAGATCCAGAACGCGGTGGCCTCGTCGGAGCAATCGGCAGAGACGGCGCGTACGTCCGAGGAGCGGATGCGGCGCTTCATCACTGACGCCAGTCACGAGCTGCGGACGCCGCTGACCACCATTCGCGGATTCGCCGAGCTCTACCGGCAGGGTGCCGCCAGCGACGTCGAGATGCTGATGAGCCGCATCGAGAGCGAGGCCCGGCGCATGGGTCTGCTGGTCGAGGATCTGCTGCTGCTCGCACGGCTGGACCAGCAGCGACCGCTGGAGCAGCGGCCCGTCGACCTGCTGATCCTGGCGACCGATGCGGTGCACGACGCGCGGTCCATCGCGCCGCGGCGGACGGTGTCGCTGGAGTTGTTGGACGGGCCCGGGACCCCGGAAGTCCTGGGCGACGAGGCGCGGCTGCGCCAGGTGCTGGGCAACCTGGTCATGAACGCCGTGCAGCACACGCCGGAGACCGGTGGCATCACGGTGCGCGTCGGCACCGTCGGCACCGATGCCGTGCTCGAGGTCTGCGATCAGGGCCCGGGCCTGTCGGCCGAGGACGCCCACCGCATCTTCGAGCGCTTCTACCGCACCGACTCGTCACGTACCCGGACCAGCGGCGGCACGGGCCTCGGACTGTCGATCGTCGACTCGCTGGTGCGTGCGCACGGCGGCGTCGTCACGGTGACGACCGCGCCGGGGCAGGGCTGCCGCTTCACGGTCCGGCTGCCGCGGGTCGGCGGCGCCGCCGACCCTGCCGAATCAGCCGACGGTGCCGAGGGCAGCGATGATCTTGGCCTGAGCTTCGTCGAGTGATTCCGGCGACGGGTTGCGGTCCACATTGGCGAACCCGAAGTCGGACAGGTTGCGGGCCGGGAACACGTGCACATGCAGGTGCGGCACCTCGAGTCCGGCGATGATGACGCCGGCCCGCTCGGTGTCGAAGGCCGAGCACACCGCGCGGCCGATCTTCTGCGACACCGCCATCACCTTGTTGAACAGCTCGGGGTCGAGGTCCTGCCAGTTGTCCACCTCGGCCCGGGGCACGACCAGGGTGTGACCCTGAGTCATGGGCTCGATGGTCAGGAAGGCGACGACGTCGTCGTCCTCGTAGACGAATCGGCCCGGCAGGTCGCGGTTGATGATCATGGTGAAGACGGACGGCATGGGTCCAGCCTATTGCTCGACGCGGGTGCCCGACAGCCAGGGCTCGATGTCCCTGGCGAAGGGACTGTCGCCGATGGTCTCGTAATCCTGCTGAAAAGCGTCCGCCGTCAAGTGCTTTCGTGGATTGCGGCCGGTCCCGACGAATCCCGCGAGCTCGAAGTCGAGGGCGCCGGACAACGTCCTGTTGCCGCCGAAGTAGACGGCGCGTTTGACGGCCGCGACGGCGTAGGGGGAGCGGCGGGACAGGCGCTGCGCGGTGGCCCGCACATCATCGAGCAACCCCTCGGCAGGGGCGAGCCGGTGCACGACGCCCGCGTCGAGTGCCTCACGCGCGGTCAGTGGGCGGCCTTCCAGCATGTGCTCCAGCGCGGCGGACATGCCGAGCATGGCCGGAAGCCGTTGGCTCCCACCGCCTCCCGGTACCAGGCCGGCGAGAATCTCGATCAGACCGATGCGGACCTGGTCGGCGTCGGCCGCGATGCGCAGGTCGCAGAACAGCGCGAGCTCGAACCCGCCGCCGAGGGCCGCGCCATTGATGGCCGCGAGGTAGACGACACCCGACCGGTTCATCCGGGTGATGGTCCGCTTGAGGATGGCGCTGTAGACGATGCCGGTGCCCCAGTCGCCGCCGCGGGTCTCGGTGGCCCTGAGCAGGGCGGGCACGCGCATGGCCGCGTTGTTGAGTTTGATGGACCAGGTCACGGCGCGCGACGGCAGCGGCGGCGTCGCCATCTGGAAGAACAGTTGCACCTGTTCGGGTTCGGAGTGCGAGATGAACTTGTCGCCGGTGCCGGTCAGGATGACCGCGCCCACCGACGGGTCTTGATCTGCCGCGCGGGTCAGTTTGTCCATGTCCTTGACCAGCCTCAGCGACAGGAACTGGTTCGGCGGATCGTCGAATTGGGCGGTGAGGACGCGGCCGTCCTGGTGCAGCGTCAGGGTTTCCAGATTCAGCTCGGCGGTGCGTACGGGGGCTCGTCGTGGCACGGCGTCGTCCTAGGAGTTCACGGTCTGGACCAGGGCCGGGATGGGCCCGTCCGGCACGATGGTGAGCGGCGCGGTGATGGGGAACGTGGTGCCGCGCGATGTCAGCCGGCAGTGCCGGACGATCGACGCGAGCTCCAGGGTCGCCGCGGTCAGGGCGAAGAACTCACCGATGCACGACCGTGGCCCGCCGCCGAACGGCAGGAACTGCCATTGCATGCGCGAGCGGCCCCCACTGAACCGATCGGGGTCGAATTCCAGTGGCCGGTCCCATAATTGGGGGTCACGATGCATGGCGTAGACGCCGACCATGAGCATGCTGCCGGCCTCGACGCGGAAGCCGTCGACGGCCATGTCCTGCCGCGCGATGCGCATCACGGCGGGCGTCGGGCCGCCCAGGCGCAGGGCCTCCTGGATGACGCTGACGGTGTAGGGCAGGTGGCTGCGCGGATTGGTCCGCAGCGCGGCCTCGTCGACCGCGGCGACCTCGGCCGCGACCCGGTCGAAGATCTCGGGATGACGGCCCAGTGCCCACAGCGCGTAGGCGAGCGTCGTCGCGGTGGTCTCCAGTCCGGAGGCCAGGAAGATGACGAGTTCGTGGCAGATGTCCTCGTCCGTCAGCGGTTCTGAGGTCTCCGGGTCGCGAGCTTCCATCATGGCGCGGACCAGAGGCGCGCTCAGCAGCGGATCGGCGCGGCAGTCCCGCAGGATCTGCGCGGCGAGATCGTGTGCCACCTTGTTGAACCGGACCGCGAAGCGCCGCTCCTTGGTCGGCACCCAGCTCGGCAGCTTCACCGGCGCGCGGCCGCGGTCGGCGATGTACTTGCTGATGCGGCGTAGCGGATCGACCAATTCGTCTGTGTACGAACCGGGTTCGAATCCCATGATGGTGCGGCCGAGCACCCGCATGGTGATCCGGCGGCTCTCCTGGTCCAGGTCGATCTCGGACCCGTCGCGCCACGAGGTCGCGGCGTCGGTGGCGATGTCGTACATCTGCTCGTTGAGTTCGGCGATGCGCGCGGTGGTGAACACCGGTTGCAGCATGCGGCGCCGCCCGACCCATTCCTTGTGGCTGAAGTTCAGCAGCGAGCCGCCGTTGAGCTTCTGCTGTTCGGTCATGAACGGGAAGTCGCGGTCGACGGCCGGGTACGTGGCGGTCAGGACGTCGCGGGCACCCTGCGGCGAGGTGACGGCGATGATCGGCGGCATCATCCACTTCGGCGCGATGCGCACGGTGGTGACGGGCCCGCCGGCGTCACGGAAGGTCTCACATCCGCTGTGCGCCATCTGGATTGCGGCGATGCGTTCGCGGAGAGTCAAGGGCACGTCGGGGGCGAGGGGCAGCCGGGCGACGTCCGGTGCGTCGGTTGACACGGTCGGCTCCTGTCGTCAGATGTCGTACCGGACACCGGTGTGGTGTTCGGCGGCAACCCAATTCGCGGTCATCAGGGCCTGGTCGGTGGCCGCGCGGCCGGCTTTGGCCGGCGCCGGTAGTCCGCGCATGCCGAAGAACCGGTCGGGTCCGTAATAGCCACCGCCAACAACGTCGTCTGCGGCGGCGGCGTAGGTGATCGAGAGGGCCGCGACGTCGGCCGGCTGGCCGATGGCCCGGCACGAGGCGCGCCACGAGAGGTCGCCCCACTTGCGGCCCGAGTGCATACCGGCGTCGGTGTCGGCCCAACCGGGTTGTGCGGATACCGATTTCACCGTGCTCCCGGCGGCCTTCAGTCGGCGCTGCAGTTCATTGGCGAACAGCAGGTTGGCGAGCTTGGCCTGACAGTAGCCGTCGAACGCGGAGTAACGACGGGTCCGCCAGCCCGGGTCGGCGGGCATGAGCTTGCCGAATCCCGGCCGCCCGACGAACTCGTGCGCGCGGCTGGTGACCACCACGACCCGATCGGTGATCCGGTCCAGGAGTTGGCCGACCAACGCGAAGTGTCCGAGATGGTTGATGCCGGTGTGCAGTTCGAAACCGTCGGCGGTCAGGCCGTAGGGCACGTGGCACACCCCGGCCAGCGCGACCACGGTGTCGACGGGTCCGCAGGCAGCCGCGGCCGACTTCACGGAGTCCAGACTCGCCAGGTCGAGGTTCAGAGTCTGCGCGGCAGAACCGATTTCGGCGGCCAGTGCCTCGGCCTGTGCCGGGCGGCGGCAGGCCAGGATCACCCGGGCGCCGGCGGCCGCCAGATGCCGCGCGGTGGCGGCACCGAGGCCGCCGTTGGCGCCGGTGATCAGGACCGTGCGGCCGGTCTGGTCAGGAATGTGGGCGCTGAGCCAGTCTTTGGCGCCGATCGACCGCGCCATCTAGCCGCGGGCCCACTTGGGCTGGATGAAGACGCCTTCGGCTTCGATGGTGACACCCTGGTCGTCGGCGATGTGGGCGACCCCGTAGGCCTTGAAACCCTCGGTGCGCACGATTCGTGCCTCGGCCCGCAGCTTGCCCAGCGGGGTGGGGCGCACGTACTTGACGTTGATGGTGCCGGTGAACCGGGTGGTGCCGTCGTTCGATGCCACCTCACCCAGCACGTGGTCGAGGATCATGGCGCAGACGCCGCCGTGCGCGTGGTTCGGCGGGCCCTCGTAGGCGGCGCCGAGGGAGAACTCGGACCAGACGTAGTCGGTCGCCTCGAGGACGACCGTCAGCGGCGGTGCGACCGGGTTGCGCAGGCCCACAACGGCATTGGTCCACGGCAGCCATTCGCCTTCGGTGGTGAAGCGCAGGCCCCACGTCTTCTCCAGCTGCTTGGAGCGCAAACGCGCGGTGGCCGAATCGATTTCGGCTTTCGCGGCTGCGATGACGTCGGCATCGGCGTCGCTGCGGGCGGTCGCGTCCATCAGTTCGCGGACCGATTGGGTCAGCGGCTCGAATACGGAGCGGAGGCGTTCGGCTTCCTCCGGGCTGAGGGTGTCGGTGCTGAAGTCGAGCATGTCGCTACTAGAACATGTTCTACCTGATGCTGTCGAGCCCAAAGTTTGCTGCATGGGTGGCTGACGGTTTGCCACAGCGACGGGCTTCGCCGAATTGACTGCGCGGTCAACGGGCCGATTCGGGGCGCCGGTGGATGGGGTTTGAAACGTTGTTATCGGTTGTGCGCCAACGCCGTTCCGGCTGTGACGGGGGTTACACCGATTCGTGCCATGGGCAAATATTGAAACAAGTTCTAACTAGTTCGCTAAATTCATAATTAACGCCTCTGACGTGGATATTTACGTTGATGGAATATAGACCGTGTTCGAATTGCGTGCTACAAACTATTGCCGTTAGTAGCTGGAATCAGCACCACGAAGTGCAGCCATGCCGTTATGTCCGCACGTACGCGACAGTTCTGGGCAGTCCGTGGATTGCGCGGTGCCGCACGCGGACGTCGTTGCCGAGGAGGGCAAGAACCTTGACCAATCCCGTAGTCGTTGCGTATGCGCGAACCCCGTTCACGCGTTCGCTGGTAGGCGGACTGGCCAACGTTTCCGAGTTCGACCTGGCGAGCACCGTGATCGGCGAGGTCATCAACCGCTCGGGTGTCGACCCCGAACTGATCGACAACATCGTGCTCGGTGAGGTGCTGCAGGGCGGCGGGTGTATCGCCCGGTACTCGGCCTTGGACATGGGACTGCCGCTGGACACTCCCGCCGTCGCGGTCGGCGGCTGGTGTGCGTCGGGAATGATGGCGATGCACCAGGCGGTGGCGACCATCAAGGCCGGCATGGGCAAGTGCGTCATCGCCGGCGGCCTGAACACGCCCTCGGCGTCGCCGCTGGCCGGTCCGCATTTCGCGGCCACCGGTATCACCGACACCAAGATCGCCCCGATGCATCCCGGCATCGGTGAGATGCCCGCACTAGACTTGGCCCGGACTCTCGGCGAAGGCACCGCGCGGCAGTTCGGCCTGACGCGCGAAGAGGTCGACGAATGGTCGGCCCGGGCGCACACCCTGGCCTCGGACGCCATCGAGGGCGGCGTCCTGGATACCGAGAAGGTCGCCGTAACCGTCGACGGCACAGAGGTTTTCGCCGACGAGTTGCCGTGCCGCGAATTCAACATGACCAACCTGTCGGCGCTGACGTCGTTCCTCGGCGAGGACTGCACGGTGACGCCCGGCAACCAGACGGGCCTCACCGACGGCGCCGCCGCGATGATGATCTGCGATCCCGAGTTCGCCAGCCGCCACGGCCTGACCCCGCTGGCCGAGATCATCGGCTGGTCGGTCGTCGGCTCGGAGCCCGAGCGGGCCACCGACGCGGCGATCACCGCCACCCGGCGGGCCCTCGACGGTGCCGGCGTCAGCACCGAAGCCGTTGACCTGTACGACGTCCACGACTCCTACGCCTCGATCGGCATCGCCTACGAACGCTCGCTGAACATCAGCCGTGACCGGCTCAACGTCCACGGCGGCGGCCTGGCACTCGGCCACCCGTACGGCGCCTCCGGTACCCGTGTGGCCGGCACCCTGATCAACGAACTGCAGCGCCGCGGCGGCGGTATCGGTGCGGGCGCGATCGTCAGCGCGGGTGGCCTCGGTGCCGCCGTCGTGCTCAATGTCTTCCCGCCGGCGGCGTGACGCGGCGATGCTCGAGCTGATCTCGCGCGTGGTGATCGCCGCGCCCAAACGGATTCTCGTCGCCACCGTCATGCTGATGTCGGTCTTCGGCATCCTGTCCGCTCCCGTCGCGGACCTGCTCGGCGCCGGTGGCTTCACCGACCCCGACGCCCAGTCGAACCGCGCGAACAAGGTGCTCACCGAAGAGTTCCACCGCGGCTTCGTGAATCTGAACCTGTTGGTGCAGGCCAGCGACCCTGGGGTGCCGGTGACCGCTGCTCCTCTGCGGGCACAGGTCGACCGGTTGGTCACCGAGCTGCGCGGCACCGAACACGTCGCGCGGGTGCTGTCGCCGTTCGAGGCACCCGATCCGGTCGCGGCCGGCCTGGTGAGCAAGGACGGGCGCTCGGCCCTGGTCATCGCCTTCATGGACGGCAACGAGACCACCGGCATCGCGTCCTCCACCGCGTTGGTGGAACGCTATGTCGGGCAACGCGATCCGGGCCTCACCATCTCGGCGGGCGGTCCCGGGGCGGTGTACTCCGCCGTCAACGAGCAGAGTCGCCACGACCTGACCCTCAGTGAGGCCATCGTGCTGCCGCTGACGTTCCTGGTCCTGGTGTGGGTCTTCGGCGGCGTGGTCGCGGCCCTGGTACCGCTGGCGGTCGGGGCCTTCGCGATCTCGGGTTCCGTTGCGATTCTTCGGGTTCTGGCCGAGTTCGTCGACGTCTCGGTGTTCGCGCTCAACCTTGCCGTGGCGCTCGGCCTGGCCCTGGCGATCGACTATTCACTGCTGTTGGTGAGCAGATATCGCGAAGAGATCGGCGACGGCTCCCACCCCGACGAGGCGTTGCGGCGCACCATGCGCACCGCGGGTCGCACGGTGGTGTTCTCAGCGGCCACCGTCGCGCTGTGCCTGGCGACCATGGCGGTCTTCCCGATGTACTTCCTGCGGTCGTTCGCGTACGGCGCGGTATCGGTGGTGGTCATGGCCGCACTCGCGGCCCTCGTCATCACGCCGGCCGCCATCCGCGTCGCCGGCAAGCGGATCGGCAAACCGGGCCAGCGTGGACCGCTCACCGAATCACGGTGGTACACCTGGACGCACGCTGTGATGCGTCGCCCCAGGATCGCCGCCGCCGTCACCCTGATTCCGCTCGTCATCGTCGGACTGCCGTTCCTCAACATCAAGTTCGGCTTCCCCGACGACCGCATCCTGCCGACCACATCGTCGGCCCGGCAGGTGGGTGACCACGTGCGCAGCGACTTCACGCAGGACGCCGGGCTGCCGGTGCACATCGTGCTGTTGCACGGCAACGGGTCCCGTGACAACGCCGCCATCGACGCCTACGCCGCCGAGCTGTCCAAGGTGCCGACCGTGGTGGCCGCGGCCGGACCGGGTGCCACCTACGCGGGCGGCCGCGCGATCGGGCCCGCCGGGCACGAGGCCGGCACCGGTAAAGACGCCAGCTTCCTGACCGTCACCACCACGACGCTGCCCTTCAGCGCGGCGTCCGACGAAGCGCTGGACCGGCTGCACGCGGTGCCGCCGCCGGCCGGGATGACGCCGCTGTTCACGGGAGCAGCGCAGTCCAACCGCGACGGCGTCGAGGCCATCGCGAGCCGGGTGCCGACGATGCTCGGGTTGATCGCCGTGGTGATGTTCGTCCTGCTGTTCCTGCTCAGCGGCAGTGTGATCATTCCGCTGAAAGCATTGGTGCTCAACGCCTTGTCGCTCACCGCGACGTTCGGGGCGCTGGTGTGGATCTTCCAGGAGGGCCACCTCGGCGGGCTGGGCACCACCGTCGTGGGCACCCTGGTGTCGACCATGCCGGTGCTGATGTTCTGCGTCGCGTTCGGGCTGTCGATGGACTATGAGGTGTTCATCATCGCCCGCATCCGCGAATTCTGGCTCGCCTCGGACAAATCCGATGCGGCCGGCCGCGAATCGGTGGCTCTCGGCCTGGCCGGAACCGGCCGGATCGTCACCGCCGCGGCGCTCGTCATGGCGATCACATTCGCCGGATTGGTCGCTTCGCAGGTGTCGTTCCTGCGCATCTTCGGGTTCGGGCTGGCGGTCGCGATCCTGGTGGACGCCATCGTGATCCGGACCATCCTGCTCCCGACTGTCATGGTGCTGCTGGGCAAGGCCAACTGGTGGGCGCCCGCCCCGCTGGCACGGCTGCACGCCCGCATCGGCCTGAATGAGGGTGCACCGTCCAGCAATTCGTCGGTTCCAGCGGAAGTCGGGTGATGAATCAGATGGCCACACGCAGTCTGCTGTTGACGGGCGCCACCTCCGGGTTGGGGCTCGGACTGGCGAAACGGGTCGTGGGAACACCGGGTTGGCACTGTGTGCTGCCCGTCCGGAACGCCAAGCGGGGTGAGGAACTCAAGGCGCTGCTCGGTGACCGCGCGGCCGACGGCACCACCCACATCGTGGTGTGCGATCAGGGTTCGCGCGAAAGCGTGCGCCGCGCCGCAGACGAGATCGCGCGCCTGGTGACGGACGGCGTCATCCCGCCGCTCAGCACCGTCGTGCTCAATGCCGCGGTGCTGCGCAACGACGCCCATGAACTCAGCCCCGACGGCATCGAATTGACCCTTGCCACCAACCTTTTCGGTCCGCATGCGCTGCTCGCGCGGATCAGCCCGCAGCTGGCGGCTGATGCCCGCGTCATGATCGTCGGGTCCCCGACCATTCGCCAGACGCTGTTCCAGCGGCTGGCACGGGTGAAGACCGCGGAATGGAAACCGCTCGCCGAGCAGTGCCTGCCGAGCGATGACGGTGTTCAGGCCTACGCGCGCACCAAGCTCGGCTTGTTCTACCTGTCCCGCGCGGCCGGGTGGTTGGTGCCCGAAGGCATGTCCGCGGCGTACTTCGATCCCGGCGTGATGCCAGGCACGAACATCTTGCGGGAGCGCGGCACGCTCAGCCAGGTGTACTGGCGCCGGGTGCTGCCGTACATCGCGTGGACGTTCGGCGGGGTCACCGTCGGCCGCGGTGCCCGGTCGATGTCTCCCTATGTGCTGCACCAGAAATCGATGGGGGACAGCGGATTCCTCTCGGTCAAGTGGGGCAAGCGCGCACCGGCCGTCGACCCCGAGCGGGTGCACGAGTACTTCATCGAAGCCAACGACATCACCGGGATCGGCGAGTCCGACGCCGCGCCGTGGTGGTCGCAACCGGACCGCCTGCTCGGCCGGCCGGTCGGGCCGCGCGCCTGATGGCACCACGCAAGTCACTGGTCATGGGAGCCAGTGGCTTCCTGGGCTCCCACGTGACGCGCCAGCTCGTCGAGCGCGGCGACGACGTCCGGGTGCTGCTGCGGGAGACCAGCCCGACCCGCGGCATCGATGACCTCGACGTCGAGCGGTGCTACGGAGACATTTTCGACGACGACGCGGTGCGGGCCGCGATGGCCGATCGGGACGTCGTCTTCTACTGCGTCGTCGACGCCCGGGCCATGCTGCCGGACCCGGCGCCGTTGTTCCGTACCAATGTCGACGGACTGCGGCGGGTGCTGGACATCGCGGTCGACGCCGATCTCGACAAGTTCGTCTTCGTGAGCACCATCTGCACCATCGCCGTCAGCGACGACGGGTCGGTCGTCACCGAGGACACGCCGTTCAACTGGGCCGACAAGGGTGGCGACTACGTCCGATCACGGCGTGCCGCAGAACAACTCGTGCTGGAGGCGGCGGCGCAACGGGGACTGCCGGCCGTCGCGATGTGTGTGTCGAACACCTATGGCCCGCGGGACTGGCAGCCGACGCCGCACGGCGAGATCGTGGCGCGTACCGCGGCCGGCCGGATGCGGTTCTATGCCTCGGACGCGGCCGCGGAAGTGGTCGGTATCGAGGACGCCGCCCGCGCGCTGCTCCTGGCCGCCGAGCACGGCCGCGTGGGGGAGCGGTACATCATCTCGGAGAGCTACCTGCCGCTGCGCACCATCCTGGAGACGGCGGCCGACGAAACCGGCGTCCGGCCACCGCGATTCGGGGTTCCCAAGGCCGCGATGTACGCGGGTGCCTACGCCACGGAGCCGCTGCGTGCGGTACGCCCGGGCAAGATTCCGCCGTTGGTCACCATTACGCGGCTGCTGCACATGACGTCACCGGCCGACAACGGCAAGGCGCGGCGGGAGCTGGGCTGGGAACCGGAGCCGACGGTGAATGCGATTCGCCGCGCGGCCCGGTTCTACGCCGACAATCAGTTGGCCTGATCGGCTGGCTGCTCGAACGTCATGGCCTCGAGATTCCAGTACCCGCGCAGGTTGGTGATGAGTCCCGCGGCATTGACCTTGTAGGTGAAGACTCCGCGGACGCTGGCCACGAAGCCGTTCGGGAATTCGGTGCGCAGCACCAGGATGTAGGCGATCTCGTCGGGTGAGCTCGACGGGAACGTCTCCTCACACGTGACCGTCAGCTGGTTCGGCCCGATGTTGGTGTCGTAGAAGGCGGCGAGCGCCTCCTTGCCCTTCACTCCCGTGCCGTCGGGGTTGGTGACGGCCTCGCCGATCGGGTCTTCGACGACGATGTCGTCGGCCATCAGGGCCAGCCAGCCCTCGCGGTCGTGAGTCTGCACGCATCGCCACGACGACTGCGAGGCGATGACAACAGGGTTGTCGGACAAGGGTTTTCCTCCTACAGACAACGCCGAGTCGGCCTGGGAGGTGCCCCAGGCCGAATCAGCGGAAGTGGGTTCAGCGGTCGGCGTCGGTGTACCGGATGACACCGCGGATGTTGCGGCCCTCCAGCATGTCGGCGTAGCCCTCGTTGATCTGCTCCAGCTTGTACTGGCGGGTGACCATGTCGTCGAGGTTGAGGCGGCCGGCCTTGTACATGGCCAGCAGCGACGGGATGTCGTGGTGCGGGTTACCGCCGCCGAAGATGGTGCCCTGCAGGCGCTTCTGCATCAGCGTCAGCATCGACAGGTTGAGCTTCACGTCCAGGCTGGCCATGTTCGCCACCGCGGTGACCACGCAGGTGCCGCCCTTGCTGGTGATGTTCAGGTAGTTGTCGATGTCCTCGCCGTGCAGCTCACCGACGGTGACGATGGTCTTGGTGGCCATGCGGCCCTCGGTGACCTCCGCGACGCCGGCCATGGCGCTGAAGATGTCCGGGTAGGCGTGGGTGGCGCCGAACTTCAGCGCGTTGTCGCGTTTGAACTCAACGGGATCCACGACGAAGACGTTGCGGGCGCCGGCGTTCAGCGCGCCCTGGAGTGCGCCGGTACCGACACCGCCGACACCGACGATGCAGACGTCGTCACCGGGGCGGACGTCGCCGCTGCGGACGGCCGAGCCGTAGCCGGTGGTGACGCCGCAGCCGACCAGGCAGGCTACCTCGAACGGGATGGTGGGGTCGATCTTCACGACCGAGCTCTTGTGCACCACCATGTACGGGCTGAAGGTGCCCAACAGGGTCATCGGGAGGACCGGCGTGCCGTCGGCGGCGTGGACGCGGTGGGTGCCGTCGGAGACTGCGGTGCCGGTCAGCAGGTACATGCCGAGATCGCACAGGTTGCGCATGCCGGCCTGACACGACGGGCATTCACCACACGAGGGGATGAACGACAGCACGACGTGGTCGCCGACGGCGATGTGGTCGACACCGGGGCCGACCTCGACCACGATGCCCGCACCCTCATGACCACCGAGGACGGGGAATCCGGCCATCGGGATGTCGCCGGTCACCAGGTGGTGGTCCGAGTGGCACATGCCCGAGGCTTCCATCTGGATCTTGACCTCGTCCTTGACGGGGTCACCGATCTCGATCTCCTCGATCGACCACGGCTTGTTGAACTCCCAGATGAGAGCACCTTTTGTCTTCACCGCATGTGCCTTCCACTAGAACCTGTTTCAGTTAGCGTAGAGGGAAAAGTTACGTTCGTCACACCCCACCCCCAATAACCGCTCGGCTGGTTTCACCAGATCGGGACGGGAGCCTCGCCGAGGGGGTAATAGCCGGGCAGCTGCTCGCCGGCCAGGCTGCGCTGGATGCGCTGCTGCATGCCTTTCGACAGTTTTCCGGCCGTCATCAGGTCCAGGTACAGCTTCTGCACGTGGCCGAAGTCGAAGAAATCGCGCTGCCACGCGATCTTCGGTTCGCCGTCGACGTTCTCCAGCCGGAACCAGCTGCCGCCGATGCCGTAGATCTCGTATTGAACGGAATCGGTCGCTTCTGCTGAATCGTCGGCTACGCCGACAATCTGCTTCCAGAAACCGACCACCTCGCCCTGCTTGTCGTCGATCACCACCCGCTGGTACGGGTACTTCCAGCCTTCGAGGCCTTCCATTTCCAAACCGAGTGCGATGTCGCGGATTTCGGCCTTCCCGAGGCACATGACGTCCTCTTTGGGGCCGATGTTCCAGCCGTACGTGGCGTCGTCGGTGTAGAAGTCGGCCATGGGCTTCCAGTCGCCGGCGGCTTCGGCGTCGCGGTTGACCTGCAGCCACCGCTCGACCCACTCTTCGAGTTGTTCGCGGGGGAATGACGTCATTGTCTTGTCCTTTGTTTTCAGCTGATTTCGCGAATGAACAGGGCTTGCGTGGGGCACTCGGCGACGGCGCGTTCGATCTCGTCGCGCGCGTCGTCGGGTGGGGCCTCGTCGAGGATCTCGACGGTGCCGCGCTTGGGGACGTTGAAGTAGTCCGGTGCCTCCAAGGCGCACATGGCGTGGCCCTGGCACAGATCGCGGTCGACCTCAACGCGGTAGCTGCCCATTTCAGGCGCGCTTCCGGTAGCGGACGGTCGCGGGCCGGGCCAGCTGGACGACCATCTTGGAGTGGTCGTTCTGGTAGCTCTCCGGGGGCTGAGCCATCTCGAACTCGTACTCGCGCAACAGAACCGAGAAGATGGCCTTGATCTGCATCTGCGCGAAGGCGGCGCCCACGCAGCGGTGCTTGCCGGCGCCGAACGGGATCCAGGTCCACCGGTTCAGCAGGTCTTCCTGACGCGGCTTCTCGTACCGGTTCGGGTTGAAGGCGTCGGGGTCGGGGAAGTCCTCGGGAATCCGGTTGGAGATCGCCGGTGAGGCCGCCACCATCTGGCCCTTGTGGATCGGGTGCTCGGCGACTTCGAACTCGTCCTGCGCGACGCGCATCAGGATGATCAGCGGCGGGTGCAGGCGCAGGGTCTCCTTCAGGGCGTTGTCCAGGTTCGGAATCTGGCGCAGCGCATGGAAACTCACCTCCTGGCCGTCGGAGTAGAGGTCGTCGAGCTCCTGCTGGACCTTGGCGTAGAAGTCGGGGTGGCGCAGCAGTTCGATCAGCGTCCACGACGACGTGCCCGAGCTGGTGTGGTGCCCGGCGAACATCAGTGAAATGAACATGCCGGTGACCTCGTTGGCGCTGAAGCGCGGATTGCCCTCTTCGTCCTTGATCGACACGAGGACGTCGAGCAGGTCGCGATCGCTCTTGTCCGTGGGCGGGTTGGCGATTCGGCCGTTCATGACCTCCTGAACCAGCTCGACCAGGTTGGCCCGGGCCTCGTCGCGGATGCGGAAGCTCTCGATGGGCAGGTACGGGTCGACGTAGCACAGCGGATCGGTGCCGCGCTCGAGCAGGTGGTAGTAGTTCGCGAACCGCGAATCGAGCTGGTTGCGGAACTTTGGGCCGATCAGGCAGGCCGTCGAGGTGTAGATGGTGAGCTCGGAGAAGAACTCCAACAGGTCGATTTCCCCGGATTCGCCCCAGTTCTCGGTCATCCGCCGGACCTCGCGCTCGATGGTCGCGGCGTGGCCCTTCATCTGCTCGCCGCGCAGCGCGGTGTTGTGCAGCATCTCGGCACGGCGTTCGGGATCGGCGTCGAACACCACGCCCTCACCGAAGATCGGGGTCATGAACGGGTAGGCCTCGGCCTGGTTGAGCTCACTGTCGCTGGAGCGGAAGAAGAACTCGTTGGCCTCGGCGCCGGTCAGCAGCACCACCTGCTTGTCGGCCAGCTGGAACCAGCCGACGTCACCGCACTCGTCGCGGACGCGCTGCATCAGGCCGATCGGGTCGGTGCGGAACTCCTCCAGGTGGCCATGCTCCTCGGCGCCACCCGAAACCCGTTGTACCTCTTTGGTAATGGTCATTTGCTCTCATTGCTCCTCGCGTCCGCGGGTTCCGGCATCCCTTGCTCGCCCAACGCGAGCGACTGACGATCCTTGGCCTCGGTCAGTGGCGCCTCGGGCTGCAGTTCCATGTTGGCGATGAACCCGCCGCGCGGGGTCTCGGCGACGAACGTGATGGCACGGGCCAGGTCGGCCGCGCGCAGGAAGTAGCTGTGGCGGGCCTGCCCCCACTTGGCCCAATCCTCAAGGGCCGGGCCGATTTTCTCGGCCGGCAGGCTCCAGCCCATGGACGTCATGGTCGGGCCGGGATGCACCACCGAGGCGCGGACACCGGTGCCTTCCAGCTCCATCTGGAAGTTGGTGACCATCGCGACCAGCCCGGCCTTCGCGGCGCCGTAGGCGCCCATGTGGGGACGCTGGCGCAGCGCCACGTCGGAGCCGACGAAGATCAGGTCGCCGCGCCGGCGCTCGACCATGCCGTCGAGAACGGCGCGGGCCATCCGGTTGGCGCCGACGAGGTGAATCTGCAACTGCTCGGCGAACTCGTCGGTGCTCATCTCGTGCAGCCGGCCGAAGTTGGTGTCACCGGCACCGGTGACCAGGACCTCGATGTCCCCGAGAGCGGCCGTCGCCTTGGCGACGAAGTTCTCGACCGATCCGGTGTCGGTGACGTCGAGCGGCAGCGCGATCGCTTCTCCGCCTTCGGCTTTGATCTGGTCGACGAGTTCCTGACACTTCTCCACCCGGCGGGCGCCGAGCGCGACCGGGAAGCCGCGCGCGGCGAGTGCCGTCGCCGTCGCGGCGCCGATGCCGGACGAGGCGCCGGCCACGATGGCAGGGCGGCGGGAAGGGTGTGGTTCGAAACGGGCCATTTAGCGTGCCTTCACTGTCATTGGGAGATGGGCAAATCCGCGTACGGAACTCGAGTGGACGCGGACGCAGTTGTCCTCGTCGACCTCGTAGCCGCGGATACGTTTGAACAGTTCGGTGAGGGCGACCCGGGCTTCCATCCGTGCCAGGTGAGCGCCCAGGCAGAAGTGCGCGCCGCTGCCGAAACTCACGAGCTTCGAACCGATGTCACGGCCGATGCGGTATTCGTCGGGCGCCTCGAACACCCGCTCGTCGCGGTTGGCCGAGCCGGCCAGCAGAATCAGCACGTCACCGGCGGGGACGGTGGTGCCGTAGAACTCGAGGTCCTCGACGACGGCCCGGGCCAGGAGCTGGCTGGAGGTGTCGTAGCGCAGCGTCTCCTCGATCCACGGCGAGATCAGCTCGTGGTCGTCGAAGACCGGCGCCAGCTGGTCGGGGTTCTGGTATCCCCAGTAAGCCGCATTGGCAAGCAGTTTCGTGGTCGTCTCGTTACCGGCGATGACCATCAAGAACAGGAACGCCATGATCTCGTCGTCGGTGAGCTTGTCGCCGTCGATCTCGGCCTCCACCAGCGCGGAGGTGAGGTCGTCGGACTGATTCTTGCGGCGCTGCTTGACCATGTCGGCGTAGTACATCAGCAGCTCACCCGATGCGGCCATAGCGGATGCCGGGACGTCGGCCGTCCCGTCTTCGCGATGCATCACGCCGTCGGCCAGCGCGCGGATGCGCACGCGGTCTTCTTGCGGGACGCCCATCAGCTCACTGATGACGTCCATCGGCAGCTTGCCGGCGAAATCGTCGACGTAGTCAAAGGTGTTGTGCTGCAGCGCCTCGTCGAGATGCTGGACGGCGATCTCGGTGACCCGGCCTTCCAGCTCACGGATGCGCCGCGGCGTGAAGCCCTTGGAGACCAGGGTGCGCAGCCGCAGGTGCGCCGGATCGTCAAGGGCCAGGAAGGACATCACGCGGTGGGCTTCGTCGTTGCGCGAGATCGGGTCCAGCGAGACGCCGTGCTTGTTGGACAGCGCGGTGCTGTTCCGGAAACCGCGCAGTACGTCTTCGTGGCGGGACAGGGCCCAGAAGTTGAGCTTGTCGTTCCGGTAGATCGGCGCCTCGTCCCGCAGGCGCCGGTAGTACGGGTACGGGTCCTCGTGGAAGTCGTAGCTGTACGGGTCGATCAGTAACTCCACTTGCCGGGGCGAGCGAAGCGACGGGGATGGGTTTGTCGTCACGCGTTGTCTCCCACGATGAGTCCGACGACATAGGACAGGCGGTCGGCGATCTGGTGATAGGTGTAGACGCCGCTGCCGGCGTTGACGAGCGCACCGAAGTACGTCATCTCGAGGGCCGACAGCAGGCGCGGATCGGCGTCGGGGCCGACGGCTGAGCGGATCCGTTTGTGGATTTCGCCACCGATGCGGTCGCGCACCTTGCGGACCGTCTCGTCGTCGCCGGACAGCAGGGCCGTCGTGCAGGCGGCCGCCACCCCCGGTTCGTCGGCGACCACGAGCGCGAGGCTGCGCAGTGCCTGCTCGACACGGCTGGCCCTCGTCTGGTTCACGTCGGTGAAGTAGGGCACCTGCCGAACCATGTCCAGGTACACCTCGGCGATGAGGTGGTTCTTGGACGAGAAGTAGGTGTAGGCGGTAGCCGGCGCGACCTTGGCGCGCGCCGCGACGGCCCGCACCGTCAGATCGGCGTAGGACGATTCCCGCAGCATCTCGCGACCGGCGGCCAGGACCTTCTGGAAGGTTTCCTCCTGGCGGCGGTTGCGCGGCTGGTCGTCCGCTTCTTGGCCGGTGCTTGTGAGGGCGGCCACTGCATCGCTGGACACATGTCCAAGTTAGCCGATGGCGCGGTACGGAAGCAAGAAGTGCATGAAAATAGCCTGTTAAACGGGCATTTATGCGGCGGTTTCGGTTGCCGATCTCGTCGGACTCTTGCCACTCGGTGGCGCGTGCGGTTATGGTTCGACTGAACGTTGTCGGACAGCTGTCCAGTAAACATCAGATCGCTGGACGTCGTCCCGAAGGCAGGAGCGCAGATGACCTTGTTGGGTGACGGCGAAAGTCGCCTTCTCATCGACGGAAAATTGGTGCCGGGTTCGCGAGGCACGTTCCCGACCGTCAATCCCGCGACCGAGGAAGTCCTCGGGGTGGCGGCCGACGCCACGGTCGGCGACATGGTGGACGCCATCGACGCCGCCCGCCGGGCTTTCGACGAGACCGACTGGTCCACCAACGTGGAGCTTCGCGTGCGGTGTCTGCGGCAGCTACAGCAGGCCATGCGCGACCACGCCGATGAATTGCGCGAACTGACCATCTCGGAGGTCGGTGCGCCCCGGATGCTGACCGCCGGAGCGCATTTGGACGGCCCGGTCGAAGACCTCAGCTTCGCCGCCGACACCGCGGAGAGCTACCAGTGGACCACCGACCTGGGACATGCCACGCCGCAAGGGATTCCGACCAACCGGACCATCGCCCGCGAGGCCGTCGGGGTCGTCGGTGCCATCACGCCGTGGAACTTCCCGCACCAGATCAATCTGGCCAAGGTCGGCCCGGCACTCGCGGCGGGCAACACCCTGATCCTCAAGCCCGCACCCGACACCCCGTGGGTCGCCGCGGTGCTCGGCGAACTGATCACCCAGCACACCGACTTCCCGGCGGGCGCCATCAACATCATCACGTCCCGGGACCACGGCGTCGGTGCCTTGCTGTCGAAACACGCTGACGTGGACATGGTTTCGTTCACCGGCTCGACCGCCACCGGCCGCGCCGTGATGACCGACGCCGCGGAGACCATCAAGAAGGTGTTCCTGGAACTCGGTGGCAAGTCGGCATTCCTGGTGCTCGACGACGCCGATGTCGCCGCCGCGTGCGCGATGGCCGCGTTCACGGCGTCGATGCACGCCGGCCAGGGGTGCGCGATCACCACCCGGCTCGTGGTGCCGAGGGCCCGCTACGACGAGGCCGTTGCGGCCGCCGCCGGCACGATGGGCGGCATCAAGCCCGGTGATCCGTCCAGCCCGCGCACCGTCTGCGGGCCGGTGATCTCGGCCCGCCAGCGTGACCGGGTGCAGGGCTACCTCGACCTCGCCCTCCAGGAAGGTGGCACGTTCGCCTGTGGTGGCGGCCGGCCGGCCGACCGCGACAAGGGCTTCTTCATCGAGCCGACCGTCATTGCCGGCCTGGACAATTCGGCTCGCGTCGCCCGCGAGGAGATCTTCGGGCCCGTGCTCACCGTCATCGCCCACGACGGCGACGACGACGCCGTCCGCATCGCCAACGACTCGCCGTACGGCCTGTCCGGCACGGTGTTCTCGGCCGACCCGCAGCGGGCGGCCGGCGTGGCGGCGCGGCTGCGGGTCGGCACCGTCAACGTCAACGGCGGCGTCTGGTACTCCGCCGACGCACCGTTCGGCGGATACAAGCAGTCCGGCAACGGGCGGGAGATGGGCATCGCCGGGTTCGAGGAATACCTCGAGACCAAGTGCATCGCCACGCTGGCCACGTAGGCGTCAGCGTCCCAAAACCATTGGCTCACACGAAGTAGACGAGAGGACATCATGAGCAGGTTCGAGAACAAGGTCGCGATCGTGACCGGCGCGGGCGGCGGCATCGGCCAGGTCTACGCCGAGGCGTTGGCCCGCGAGGGTGCCGCCGTCGTCATCGCCGATATCAACGTCGAAGGCGCCGAGAAGGTGGCCGCCGGCATCAAGGCCGACGGCGGCAAGGCGCTGGCCGTGCGGGTCGACGTGTCGGACATCGACTCCGCCAATGACATGGCCGCCCAGGCCGTCGCGGAGTTCGGCGGCATCGACTACCTGGTGAACAACGCCGCGATCTTCGGCGGCATGAAGCTCGACGGCCTGCTGACCGTCGACTGGGACTACTACCGCAAGTTCATGAGCGTCAACCTCGACGGGGCGCTGGTGTGTACCCGCGCGGTTTTCCCGCACATGGAGAAGCGCGGCGGCGGGGCCATCGTCAACCAGTCCTCGACTGCCGCATGGGTTTACGCCAACTTCTACGGTCTGGCCAAGGTCGGCGTCAACGGCCTGACGCAGCAGCTGTCCCGTGAGCTGGGGTGGCGCAACATCCGGATCAACGCGATCGCGCCGGGCCCCATCGACACCGAGGCCAACCGCAGCACCACGCCGCAGGCCATCGTCAAGCAGATCGTCCAGACCCTGCCGCTGGCGCGGATGGGCACGCCCGAGGATCTCGCCGGCATGTGCCTGTTCCTGCTGTCCGACGAGGCCAGCTGGATCACCGGGCAGATCTTCAACGTCGACGGCGGACAGATCATCCGGTCATGAGTTCGGATGTGAAACTGGGCTATATCGGCCTGGGCAACCAGGGCGCACCGATGGCCAAGCGACTGGCCGAATGGCCCGGCGGGCTGACCGTTTTCGACATGCGCGCCGAGGCCATGGCGCCGTTCGCCGAGCTCGGCGCCACCCTGGCCGACAGCATCGCCGAGGTCGCCAAGGCCGATGTAATCAGCGTGACGGTGCTCAACGACGAGCAGGTCCGTGACGTCGTGGCGCAGTTGGCCGAGCATGCCGAACCCGGTACCGTCATCGCGATCCACTCCACCATCGAACCCACCACCGCGGTCGAACTGGCCGAGCAGTTGCGGCCCAAGGGGATTCACATCGTCGACGCGCCGGTGAGCGGCGGCGCCCATGCGGCGAGCAAGGGTGAGCTGGCCGTGATGGTCGGCGCCGACGACGACGCCTACGACAAGGTCAAGCCCGCCTTCAAACAGTGGGCGTCGCTGGTGGTGCGGGCCGGCGAGCCGGGCGCGGGCACCAAGATGAAGCTGGCGCGGAATATGCTGACGTTCATCGGTTTTGCCGCGGCATGTGAGGCGCAGAAGCTGGCCGAGGCATCGGGCATCGATCTGCAGAAGCTGGGGCGCGTCGTCCGGCACAGTGACGCGCAGTCCGGTGGACCCGGCGCCATCATGGCGCGCGACGACACCAAGCCGCTGGCGCCCGACCACTTCCTCTACAACATGTTCGTCCACACCCGCGGGCTGGCGGAGAAGGATCTGTCGCTGGCACTCGGGCTGGGTTCGACTGTGGGAGTGGACCTTCCGCTTGCCGAGCTGGCGCTGGCCAACCTCGCCGAGGGCCTCGGCGTACCGCACCCGAAGGAGTCATGATGGACGAGCTGCGCGCCAAGGGCCTGGCGAAGATGAACGAGGTCTACGGCTGGGAGATGCCCAACATCGAGGGCGACCCGTACTTCGACCTCACCGTGGATCACCTGTTCGGCACCATCTGGAGCAAGCCCGGCCTGTCCATGCGGGAGAAGCGGCTGATGACGTTCACGTGCGTCACCGCCGTCGGCTCGCAGGACCTGGCCGAGATCCAGATCAACGCCGCCTTGCTCAACGAGGAATTCACCGAGGCCGAGCTCAAGGACATCGGCATCTTCCTGACCCAGTACCTCGGCTTCCCACTCGGTTCGGCGTTCAACGGCGCGGTGTCCAAGGTGGTTGCCAGACGGCGTAAGGCGGCCGAGAAAGGCGTGGCGGAGGATCGCAAGGCCAACGTCAACGCCGCGGTCAGGATGAACACCGGGAGCGAGCTCGATGACAAGTAGGTACGCGTCGCTGTCGCGAGCTGAGCTCGCGGCGCTGGTGCCGGAGCTGCTGCTCATCGGCCAGCTCATCGATCGCGCCGGAATGGCCTGGTGCATCGTCGAATTCGGTCGTGAGGAGATGCTGCAGGTCGCCATCGAGGAGTGGGCCGGGTCCAGCCCGCTCTACACCAAGCGCATGCAGAAGGCGCTGAAATACGAAGGCGTCGACGTCATCACGATCTTCAAGGGCCTGCAGCTCGATATCGGCGCGCCGCCGCAGTTCATGGACTTCCGGTACACCGTGCACGACCGCTGGCACGGCGAATTCCACCTCGACCACTGCGGTGCCCTCATGGACGTCGAGCCCATGGGTCCCGACTACGTGCGCGGCATGTGCCACGACATCGAGGACCCGACGTTCGATGCGACGGCCCTGGCCACCAACCGGCGCTGCCAGGTGCGGCCCATCCACCGGCCGCCGCGGGTCCCGGCGGACCGGACCCCGGCCTGCGCGTGGACCGTCATCATCGACGAGTCGTACCCCGAGGTCGGCTTCATCCCGCAGCTCGACATCATCGGCGCGACAGACGCTTACCGCTGCGAGCTCGACGACATCGATCCCGCGGACGAGGGCCAGGCCGACTACTCCGGTCCGCTGGTGAGCGACGTCGACTTCTCCGAGTTCTCGCACTCGGCGCTTGTGCGCATCGCCGACGAGGTGTGTCTGCAGATGCACCTGCTGGTGTTGTCCTTCGCGCTCGCCGTGCGGGCCCGCTGCAACGGCGACGTCGACAAGGAACGGTCCATCCGGACCAAGTCCCTCATCGGCATCTCCGGGGTCGCGGCCGAACGCATCCAGAAGGTGTTGGGGTTGCCGGCCGATGCCGCCGGTGCCCTGCGGGTACTGGAGCTGCATCCGCTCCTCAACCCGGCCGCCTATGTCTCCGTTGATGTTTCGGGCGACGAGGCGCACGTACACCCGTCGCCGGCGCACGAGGACGGCGCGTGGATCACCCTGGTGTCCCCGGAGTCCGATCTGCCGCTGCAGGCCGTCGCGACGGCCGTCAACCCACTGCTGCGGGCCGAGGTTTCGGGTGACGCCACCGACTGGAGCGTCCGGTTCATCGAAACCGACACCCCGGCAAAGGAACTCGGCGAGGTGTCGGTGTGCAAGGTCAGCAGTGGGGCGTCCTGGGTCTTCGAGGAACGCAAGTCCCTGCCGCTGACGGTGGTGTAGGGGTCGCTCAGAAGTCGTCGAACTCGCTGTCGAGGCTCTGGATTCGGCCGGCGACTCCCGACAGGTCGGTGTGGGAGCGCTGGATGATGTCGGCGACGTCGCCGCTGGCCTTGCCGATCGCCGACCACAGCGCGTGGTCGGCGGCAGCGGTCGGCGTCTTCTTCGATTCGTCGGCGAGGTCGGTCACCCACCGCTTGAGCGCGTCGAGTTCGCGCCGTCCGCCGTTGACCACGTCCGCGGACCGCTCGAGTTCGTCGCCCACACGCTTGTCGAGGTCGGCCAGCCGGCCGAGGGTCTGGGCGTGCTTGGCGTTGGCGTCGGCATAGCGGTCGGCCGCGCCGCCGGTCCAGTGCGAACCGGGACCCGCGGCCTTCACCTGATCCTGCAGCTCACGCAACTGCTCGCTCTTGTCGAACTCGGAGCGGTCGTGCGGAACGCCCTCGCCGAAGGTCGCGCGGGCCCGCTCCCACATCAGCAGGAAGGCATCCAGCGGCTCCACCGGTGCGGACCTCCTCGCGTGCGTCGGGCCTGCCCAGTTTAGGACGAGCCGACCAGCTACTAGGGTGTGGCTGTGCGCGTCCTCGTGATCGGCTCCGGTGCCCGTGAACATGCCCTGCTGCTCGCCCTGAGCCGCGACCCCCAGGTGGACTACCTGGCCGTCGCTCCCGGCAATGCCGGTACCTCCGCCGTCGCCGAGCAGCACGACGTCGACATCACCGCCGCCGACGAGGTCGTCGCGCTGGCCAAGAAGCTGACGGCCGACCTGGTCGTGATCGGGCCCGAGGTTCCGCTGGTGCTCGGTGTCGCCGACGCGCTGCGGGCAGCCGGCATCGCAACCTTCGGGCCGTCCAAGGACGCCGCCCGCATCGAAGGCTCCAAGGCGTTCGCCAAGGACGTCATGTCCGCCGCCGGCGTTCGCACCGCGACGAGCGAGATCGTCGACAACCCCGCCCACCTCGATGCCGCCCTGGACCGCTTCGGCCCGCCCGCCGGCCAGCAGGCCTGGGTCGTCAAGGACGACGGTCTGGCCGCCGGCAAGGGCGTCGTCGTCTCCGCCGACCGCGAGGCCGCCCGAGCCCACGCCGCCGAACTGCTCGAATCCGGCCACCCGGTGCTGCTCGAGTCGTTCCTCGACGGGCCCGAGGTGTCGCTGTTCTGCGTCGTCGACGGCGAGACCGTGGTGCCGCTGCTGCCCGCGCAGGACTTCAAGCGCGTCGGCGACAACGACAGCGGACCCAACACCGGCGGCATGGGCGCCTACACGCCGCTGCCATGGCTGCCCGCCGCAGTCGTCGACCAGATCGTCGACGAGGTCGTCAAACCCGTTGCCGCGGAACTGGTCCGGCGGGACAGCTCCTTCTCCGGGCTGCTGTACGCGGGTCTGGCCATCACGTCGAACGGCCCGGCCGTCGTCGAATTCAACTGCCGCTTCGGCGATCCCGAGACCCAGGCGGTCCTGGCGCTGCTGCAGACGCCGCTGGGCACGCTGCTGAACGCCGCCGCCACCGGAACCCTGGACGCGATCGGTCCGCTGCAGTGGCAGGACGGTTCGGCCGTGACGGTCGTCGTCGCCGCCGAGAACTACCCGGGACGCCCCCGCGTCGGCGACGTCATCACCGGGTCGGAGACCGCGGGCGTGCTGCACGCGGGCACCACCCGCCGCGACGACGGCAGCGTCGTCTCCTCCGGCGGCCGGGTGCTGTCGGTGGTCGGCACCGGTGCGGACCTGGCGGCCGCGCGCGCCGAGGCCTACCGGATCATCGAGTCGATCCGCTTGCCGGGCAGCCACTTCCGCACCGACATCGGCCTCGCCGCCGCCGAAGGCCGCATCTCCCTCTAGGGATTCGTGCACGATTTTCCGCGGTGCGCGCGGAAAATCGTGCACAAATCACTGGACGAGGAGCGGGGCCAGCCAGGAAATCTCGGCCGGCAGCTGCGCGCTCCAGAACGAGCCGTCGTGCCCGCCGGGGGAGAAGCCACCCGCCGCGCCGTTCGGCAGCTGCGCGATGAACTGTTTGGTCGCCGAGTAGAACGGGTCGCTGTCACCGCAGTCGATGCGGATCGGGATACCGGCCAGCCCGGGAAGACCCCACACCGAGTTGGCCGCGTAATCGGCCGCGCCGTCGAACGCGCCCGGGGCCGTCGCACCCGATGACGTCCACAACGCCGGGCTGACGGCACAGATCGCCGCGGTGCGGGCCGCACCCAGCCGGGCACCCAGCAGCAGCGCGCCGTAGCCGCCCATGGACCAGCCGAGAAAACCCACCCGCGAGGTGTCGAGGCCCTGCGAGGCCAGCATCGGGATCAGCTCATCGAGCACCATCGCGCCCGAATCCTCGCCGGACGCCCGCTTGTGCCAGTAGCCACCGCCCCCGTCGACGGCCACCACCGCGAACGGCGGCAGCCCCGCGGACACGGCCTGTGCCAGCCCCTGCTCGACACCGCCGGCCATCACTGTCGCGGCGTCGCTGCCTTTGCCGTGCAGCGCGATGACGGGCCGCAGCGGGGCGGTCTGGCCCGGCGGGCGGGCGATGGCCCAGTTGGTCGAGATGCCGCCGCGGGCCTGCGAGACGAAGGAACCGGTCACGTAGGTCGGCGCCGGATCCGCGACGGCCGGAGGCGGCGCCAGCGGCACCCCGACGCTCGTCATGGTCACCGGGTTCGCGGTGACCGTCGGGCGGCCCGACGTCGACCCCAGCGCGAACGCGCCGGCGGCCCCTGCGGCGGCGCCGGCTCCGAGACGGAGGACGGCGCGTCGGCTCAGCTCTGCCATGGCCGCCATCATGCCATCGGCCGCAGCCCGTCATTCCTGAGTAATGCCTAATGGATTACGTGAAATCGTGATCGCCGCGTGACCATTCCTGGCAGCATTTACAGCGTGATGACAGCAGTCACCCCGAAGGGGGAACGGCGACGGTATGCGCTGGTCAGCGCGGCCGCCGAGCTGCTGTGCGAGGGCGGCTTCGACGCCGTCCGGCACCGCGCCGTGGCGCAGCGGGCCGGGCTGCCGCTGGCCTCCACGACGTACTACTTCTCGTCCCTCGACGACCTCATCGAAAAGGCGGTCGAGCACGTCGGAGAATCGGAATCCCAGCAGCTGCGCATGCGCGTCTCGGCGTTGTCGCGGCGTCGCCGCGGCGCGGACGCGACGGCGGATCTGCTGGTCGACCTGCTGGTCGGTGACGGTAACCGGGCGTCCGACCAGTTGATCTCCCGCTACGAGCGGTACATCGCCTGCGCCCGTCAGCCCGGACTGCGCGACGTGCAGCGGCGCATTCTCAAGCAGCGGTCCGAGGCCGTTGTCGAGGTCGTGGAGCGGTCCGGGCGCTCGGTGCGCGCCGAACTGCTGACGGCCCTGGTCTGCGCGGTGGACGGGGCGGTAGTGGCGTCGATGGTGAGCGACGGCGACGGTCCGCGCGCGACGGCCCGGGCGACCCTCGTGGACGTCATCGACGTCCTGGCCCCCTTCGACCAGGAACGCCGGGTCGCCCTGTAAGCGGGCTTAGTAGGCTGTAGTTCCGTGAGCATCCCCAACGTGCTGGCCAATCGTTACGCCAGCGACGAGATGGTGGCCATCTGGTCCCCGGAGAACAAGATCGTCGCCGAACGCCGGCTGTGGCTGGCCGTGCTGCGCGCGCAGTCCGAACTGGGCGTGACCGTGCCGTCCGGCGTCGTCGAGGACTACGAGCGGGTGCTGGAACAGGTCGACCTGGGTTCGATCGCCGCGCGGGAGCGTGTCACCCGGCACGACGTCAAGGCGCGCATCGAGGAGTTCAACGCGCTGGCCGGCCACGAGCACGTCCACAAGGGCATGACGAGCCGCGACCTCACCGAGAACGTCGAGCAGCTGCAGATCCGGCAGTCGCTGGAGCTGGTGTTCTCGCACGGCGTCGCGGTGGTGGCGCGGCTCGCCGAGCGCGCCGCGCTGTACCGCGACCTGGTGATGGCCGGCCGTTCGCACAACGTGGCGGCGCAGGCCACCACCCTGGGCAAGCGGTTCGCCTCGGCCGCCGAGGAGACGCTGATCGCGCTGACCCGGCTGCGGGAACTGATCGACCGGTACCCGCTGCGCGGCATCAAGGGCCCGATGGGCACGTCGCAGGACATGTTGGACCTGTTCGACGGTGACGCCTCGCGGCTGGCGGACCTGGAGCGCCGGGTGGCCGAATTCCTGGGATTCACCGAGGTTTTCACGTCCGTCGGCCAGGTGTACCCGCGGTCGCTGGACCACGACGTGCTGTCCGCGCTGGTGCAGCTGGGCGCCGGTCCGTCGTCGTTCGCGCACACCATCCGGCTGATGGCCGGCCACGAACTGGCCACCGAGGGCTTCGCACCCGGGCAGGTCGGCTCGTCGGCCATGCCGCACAAGATGAACACCCGCTCGTGCGAGCGCGTCAACGGCCTGCAGGTCGTGCTGCGCGGCTACGGCTCGATGGCCGCGGAACTGGCTGGCGCGCAATGGAATGAGGGTGACGTCTTCTGCTCGGTGGTGCGCCGCGTCGCGCTGCCCGACGCGTTCTTCGCGATCGACGGACAGACCGAGACGTTCCTGACGGTGCTCGACGAGTTCGGCGCCTACCCCGCGGTGATCCAGCGCGAGCTGGACCGCTACCTGCCGTTCCTGGCGACGACCCGCATCCTCATCGCCGCGGTGCGCGCCGGCGTCGGCCGCGAGACCGCGCACGAGGTCATCAAGGAGCACGCCGTCGCGGTCGCGCTCGCGATGCGCGAAAAGGGTTTGGAGCCCGACCTTCTGGACCGGCTGGCCGCCGATCCGCGGCTGCCGCTGGACCGCGTCGAGCTCGACGCGGCACTGGCCGACAAGCAGGCGTTCAGCGGCGCGGCCGGTGACCAGGTCGACGCCGTCGTCGCCGCGGTGGACCGCCTGGTGGCGCAGTACCCGGAGGCGGCCAAGTACACCTCGGGCGCCATCCTGTGACCTTGGCGGGAAGCTTGGCCGGGGTTGACCTGACCGACCTCGACAACTTCGCGTCGGGCTTCCCACACGAGCTGTTCGCGCGGCACCGCGCGGAAGCTCCGGTGTACTGGCACGAGCCGACCGAGAACACCCCTGACGGCGAGGGCTTCTGGTCGGTGGCCACTCACGCGGAAACCCTTGCGGTGCTGCGTGATCCGGTGACCTACTCGTCGGTGACGGGCGGTACGCGGCCGTTTGGCGGGACCCTGATCCAGGACCTGTCGATCGCCGGCCAGGTGCTGAACATGATGGACGATCCGCGGCACGCGGAGATCCGGCGGCTGGTGTCGTCGGGGCTGACACCGCGGATGATCGCGCGGGTCGAGGATGACCTGCGTGCCCGCAGCCGGGCGCTGCTGGATGCGGTGTCGCCGGGGGTTCCGTTCGACTTCCTGGTCGACATCGCGGCCGAGCTGCCCATGCAGATGATCTGCATCCTGATGGGTATCCCGGAGTCGCAACGGCATTGGCTGTTCGAGGCCATCGAGCCGAGTTTCGATTTCGGCGGTTCCCGCAAGGCCGCCATCACCCGGTTGTCCGTGGAGGAAGCCGGCTCCCGGATGTACAACTTCGGCATGGAGCTGATCGCATCCAAGCGGGCCGAGCCCACCGACGACATGCTGTCGGTGGTGGCCAACGCCGAAGGCGTGTCAGACCTCGAGGTGTACCTGTTCTTCAACCTGCTGTTCAGCGCGGGCGCCGAGACCACCCGAAACTCGGTGGCCGGCGGGCTGCTGGCGTTGTGCGAGAACCCCTCTCAGCTGGCGCGGCTGCGCGCCGACCTGTCGCTGCTGCCGTCCGCGATCGAGGAGATGGTGCGCTGGACCTCGCCGTCGCCGTCGAAGCGGCGCACCGCCACGCGGGCGGTGTCGCTGGGCGGTTGCGATATCGAGGCAGGGCAGAAGGTGGTCGTCTGGGAAGGTTCGGCCAACCGCGACGAACTCGTGTTCGCCGACCCGATGACGTTCGATGTGGCGCGCAAACCCAACCCGCACTTGGGATTCGGGCAGGGGCTGCACTACTGCCTGGGCGCCAACCTGGCTCGTCTGGAGCTGCGGGTGCTGTTCGAGGAGCTGCTCACCCGGTTCCCGGACATCCAGGTGGTCGAGCCGCCCGAATGGACCCGCAGCAACCGGCACACAGGGCTCCGGCACCTCTGGGTGTCCCTGTCGTGATGTGTGCACGAAAATCCGCGGGTGGCGCGGAAAGTCGTGCACAGATCACGACTTTTCGAGGGTGAACTGATTGACGTCGACCTGGCGCAGCCGGAACAACTTCGCGCACCCGGTCAGGTATTTCATGTACCGGTCGTAGACCTCGACCGATTGCACTGCGATGGCTTCGTCGCGGTGTGATTCGAGGGCTTCGGCCCAGAGGTCGAGAGTTCGCGCGTAGTGCGGCTGCAGTGACTGGACTCTCGTCACCTTGAATCCGGCCGCCGCGGCGTGCTGACGGACCATCGGGCCGGACGGCAGCCGGCCGCCCGGGAAAATCTCGGTCATGATGAACTTGACGAACCGCAGCAGGTCAATCGTGACGGGCAGGTTCGTGTAACGCGGATCGGTGGTGCAGATGGTGTGCAGCAGCATGACGCCGTCGGGTGGGAGGGCGTCGTAGGCCATCTGGAAGAACGCCGGATAGCGTTCGTGACCGAAATGCTCGAACGCGCCGATGGAAACGATCCGGTCGACCGTTCCGTCGTATTGTTCCCAGCCGCCGAGGAGGACGCGACGGGAGCGGGTGGTGTCCATGTCGTCGAAGAGCCGCTCGACGTGGGTGGCCTGGTTCTTGGACAAGGTGAGGCCGATGACGTTCACGTCGTACTTCTCGATGGCGCGGCGCATGGTGGCGCCCCAGCCGCAGCCGATGTCGAGCAACGTCATTCCTGGTCTGAGGCCGAGTTTTCCGAGGGCGAGGGCGATCTTGGCGGTCTGGGCCTGTTCGAGCGTCATGTCGTCGCGCTCGAAGTATGCGCAGCTGTAGGTCTGGCTGGGGTCCAGGAACAGTCTGAAGAAGTCGTCGGATAGGTCGTAGTGGGCTTGAACATCCGCGAAATGCGGTTGAAGTTTATGCGCCATGATGTTCCTTCCTGGCGGTTGGACTGGATTCAGTGCTTCATGAAAAGCATTGAATTGCAACGGATATTGATGTGACGGTGTGATCCCGTCACATCGGCGGCATCAGGACCGAGTCGATCATGTACACCGTGGCATTCGCGGTCTTGACTCCGCCGCACACCAGCGCGGCGTCATTGACTTTCAGACCTGCGCCGTCGCCGGTGACGCTCACCGGCGAGCTCTCGAGGGTGGTGTGGGTGCCGGCCACCGCCGCAGGCGAGAGTTGGCCTTGTACAACGTGATACGTGAGGATTTTGGTGAGTGTGGCGGAGTCCGTCTTGAGTGAATCCAGGGTCGCTGCCGGCAACTTCTTGAAGGCATCATCGGTGGGCGCGAAAACGGTGTATTGGCCATCGTTCAGCGTCGCGACCAGGTTGACGTTCGGGTTCAGCTTGCCCGACAGCGCCGCCGTCAGCGTGGTCAGCATCGGATTGTCGGAGGCGGCCGTCGCGACCGGGTGCAACCCCATCCCGGCGACCGAGCCCGGCCCGGTGGGGACCTGCTGTGCGTAGGCCTCGCAACCAGTGCCCACGAGTGCCATGCCGGGCGGGGCCGATGTCGCTGCCGAGGCAGCACTTGGCATAGAAGCCATGTTCGTACTCGGCGCAGCTGAGGATGCCGACTTGGTGCCGGCGTCCGAACACGCTGACAAGCCGATGACGGCGACAATCGACATGCCGGCGGCCGCGATGTGTGGAAAGCGAGGGTGTTGCATTCGGGTCTCCTTAGTGCGGACGACTGCCGCCGTGGTTTGTTCTTTGTTTACTGGTTCGGAGCCCCCGCGCTTTTGGATGGGTCTGCGGGCAGATTGAATCAGGATTGTCCGCCAACGTGATTCGACTGAAAGGGTGGAGAGGCCAGGTTCGGGTAACCGAAGGCACCGAATTCGCTGCCGCACCCATCCGGGCCGCCCCTGGCTCCGAATCCCTCCTGCGACCCGCAGCGTGATGGCTCGGGCGCTGGACGAGAGTGAGACCACATGACGCAGCGATTTGACGTGGCGATCGTGGGCGGCGGACCGGCCGGTGCCGCCGCGGCGTGGCAGGCGGCGCAGGCCGGGGCCCGTGTGCTGGTACTCGACAAGGCTGAGTTCCCCCGCGACAAGCCGTGTGGCGACGGCCTGACGCCCCGGGCCGTCAGCTACATCCAGAAGATGGGACTTGCCGAGCAGGTTGCGAAGTTCCACCGTGTCAATCGAGCCACCGTCTACAGTCCGAGCCGTTGGGACCTGGCATTTCCGGACCGCCCGGGGATGCCTGATCACGGTCACGTGGCGCGTCGACTGGATCTGGACTTGATGCTGCTCGACCGGGCCGAGTTCTGCGGGGCGCAGGTGCGCCGCGGCGCAGAGGTGGCCGGGCCCATCATCGATTTCGGTGGGCGGGTCGCCGGAGTGATCCTCAAGACCGGGGAACGGGTCGCTGCCGATGCCGTAATCGCCGCTGACGGCGCCCATTCGCCGATCAAGCGGGCACTGGAACTCAAGTCGCGCTACAACGGCTACGCGGCGATCGCGATTCGCGCAGAAATGTCGGCGGAACGCCCGGATGTCGATTCTCTTGACGTACACCTGCAGCTCAGATTCGAGGGCGATCAGCTGCCGGGCTATGGCTGGGTGTTCCCGCTCGGAGGCGGCCGGGTCAACGTCGGCCTGGGTTACGTCAACAGCTACAAGAAGTGGCGACAGATCAATGCAACGCGGCTGCTGGGCGAGTTCCTCGCCGGGCTGCCTGCCGAGTGGAATCTACCGGCGATCGATGAATTGATGAAAGCCAAAGCCGTGCAAGCATGGCGGCTCCCAATGGGTTTCACCGCCTGGCCCCCGTGGCGGCCGGGCGTCCTTTTCGCCGGCGACGCCTTGGGCGCGGCGCGCCCCGCCTCAGGTGCGGGAATCTCGAAGGCCCTGCAGTCCGGTCTGGCAGCCGGTGAGTGCGCTGTCGCGGCGCTGACCAATGGCGGCCCAGGCGATTTCACCAACTACGCCCAGCGGGTAGAGGAGGCGTGGGGTACGGAATACCGCCGCGGCCGGTGGTTCCACAAGTTGGTCGGTGTACCGGCGATCGCGGCCGCCGGCGTGCACACACTCGACGTCGTCAGCAATCCGTCCGTGCGCGCGAGACTGCTGTTCTGGGAGCAATGGTCCAACGCTCAGAGCTAGCGGGTGATACGCAGTGGCCCAGTGTATTTGGCGTGTGACAGCGTGCGACCGGCCCGGACGGGCCGATCGCACGCATACCTAGGCCGCCGGCTTGTGATAGCCGGCCAGGGTGACGTCGAGCAGACCTTCGGTGAAGTAGCGTTCGCACCCACGCAGATATCTCATGAAGCGCTGGTAGACCTCCTCGGATTGGATTTCCACCGCCTTCTCGTGGTTGGCCTCGAGCGCGTCGCCCCAGATCTTGAGCGTCCGGATGTAGTGCGGCCGTAGGGATATGGCCTCGGGGACGACGAAACCGGCTTGTTCACCGTGGGTGATCATCATCTCCGTCGTCGGAATCCGGCCGCCGGGGAAGATTTCGGTGACGATGAACTTGATGAACCGCGCCGTCTCGAAAGTGACCTTCTTGCCGTCCGCGTGCAGCTCGTACGGGTGGTAGCCGACGCTGCTCTGAATCGTCATCCGGCCGTCGGCGGGAAGAATGCCGAAACATTTCTTGAAGAAATCCGGATAGCGTTCGAAACCGAAATGTTCGAAGGCCTCGATGGACACGATCCGGTCGACGGGCTCGTCGAACTCCTCCCAGCCGTGGAGCAGCACCCGGCGGGTCCGGTCGGTGTCGATACCGTCCAGGAGTTGTTGCGTGAACGCCCTCTGGTTCTTCGACAAGGTGAGTCCGACAACGTTGACGTCGTACTTCTCGACGGCCCGCTTGAGAGTGGCGCCCCAGCCACACCCGATGTCCAACAACGTCATTCCGGGTTTCAGGTCGAGCTTGTCGAGGTTGAGATCGATCTTCGCGAGCTGCGCGTCCTCGAGGGTCAGGGTCGGGGGTTCGAAGTAGGCGCAGCTGTAGGTACGCGACGGGTCTTGGAAGAGGGCGAAAAAATCGTCTGACAGGTCGTAGTGGGCTTGTACTTCTTCGAAATGGGGTCGCAGTTCGTTTTGGGAACCAGATGCCATGAATCGGGGCCTACTTCTCCAGGGTGAATTGATTGATGTCGACCTGGCGCAGCTTGAAACCCTTTGCGCAGCCGGTCAGGTACTTCATGTAGCGGTCGTAGACCTCGACGGACTGGATCGCTACAGCCTCATCGCGGTGTGCTTCCAGCGCTTCGGCCCACAGGTCGAGGGTTTTCGCGTAGTGCGGCTGCAGCGACTGGACCCGGGTCACCCGGAATCCGGCCGCGGTCGCTTGCTGCTCCACCATCGCTGCCGACGGCAGTCGACCGCCCGGGAAGATCTCGGTGGTGATGAATTTGATGAATCGGGCCAGCTCGAACGTCAGAGGTATTCCGAGTTCCTGGGCCTGCCGCGGGTCGAAGCCACAGATGGTGTGCAGCAGCATGACGCCGTCGGGCGGGAGCGCGTCGTAGGCCATCCGGAAGAACGCCGGATAGCGGTCGTGGCCGAAATGCTCGAAGGCGCCGATCGATACGATGCGGTCCACCGGTTCGTCGTACTGCTCCCAGCCTTCCAGCAGGACTTTCCGTGAGCGCGTGGTGTCCAGGCCGCCGAGCAGCTGATCGACATGTGCGGCTTGGTTTTTCGAGAGTGTCAGCCCGACGACGTCGACGTCGTACTTCTCGATCGCGCGCCGCATGGTCGCGCCCCAGCCGCAGCCGATGTCGAGCAATGTCATACCGGGCTCGAGGCCCAGCTTGCCCAACGCCAGGTCGATCTTCGCCAACTGGGCCTGCTCCAGCGTCATGTCGTCGCGCTCGAAATAGGCACAGCTGTACGTCTGGCTCGGATCCAGAAACAGTCTGAAGAAATCATCTGACAGGTCGTAATGCGCCTGGACGTCCGCAAAATGCGGCTTGAGTTTTTCTGCCATGGCTTCCTCTCCAGGCCGACGGCCTGAGAATGCTGATCGCGGGCACACACCTGATCAGCCGGCGACATCGACGGCCCGCAGGGAGGTGCGGTTGCCCTGTACACGTGTGTGGCGCCCGCACGGTTCACGAGCACGACAACAGGTATTCGTTGCCAGGTTTCAGTTGGATGGGTGGGACGCCGAAATTGATGAGTTGGCCCAGTTGCTGGAGCGACATCGGCGCAGCGTTCGACAGCGCAGGAATTCGCGGTCTGGCGGCGCCCGCGCTGCTGGAGCGATCAGCCAGAGAAGCCCTGAAATATATTGCCGACGGCTTACCAGTGAAGCAACGACTCAGGCGCAATGCAAGAGCAAACGCCCACGAACGGTCGGTGCGTCCGTCAGGACGACGTGGGGCGGGCCGGGCGCAGGCCGGCCGACCGCAACTCCAGTGCCGCCAGCTTCCGGATCGCGATGGTGTCGTGGGTACGCCAGGCGGTCACCGGGTCGTCGGAAACCTCGGTCAGCTTTGCCAGCGGCCGGTTGGCCAGCGCCCGTAACGCCAGCAGCTGTTCGCCGGCATCGGTCGACGCCAGCGTCACCGCCGTCCACTTACGGCGGAAGAACCTGATCCGCAGCACCAGCCACGGCATTGCGACGGCGAGGATCGGCGGCAGCGCCACCGCCAGCGCGAGCACCCAGGCCAGCCAACTGGCCGTGCTGTTCAGGCTGTCGCCGGCGCCCGCGATGTCGACCGCGGCGCTGCCGGCCGACCGCAGCGGACCGCCGAACGCCTTCCCGATCAGGGGAATGCCGTCGGCGTTGTGGCCGGCGGAGGCCAGGCTGTCGGCGACGCCGTCGGCACCGTCGTGTACTTGGCGCCCGACATCGGCGATGGTGGCGATCGCGCTGTGCACCGCGACGCCGACCGAGATCCAGATCGCGAACCACACCAGCGCGACGACGTCGCTGGTCAGCTGGGCGAGCAACCGGCCCGGCGTCCGGGCATAGGGCACGTAGCGCGAACTCATGCCACCCATCCCAACAGATAGGGTGGTCCGATGCGCCCAGCTTTGTCCGACTACCGGCATCTGACCAGCGGCAAGGTTCGCGACCTGTACCGCATCGACGACGACCACCTGCTGTTCGTCGCGTCGGACCGGATCTCGGCTTTCGACTACGTGCTCGACAGCGAGATCCCGGACAAGGGCCGCGTGCTCACCGCCATGAGCGTCTTCTTCTTCGATTACCTGGCCGAGCAGCTGGGCACCGCCAACCACCTCGCCGGCCCGGCCGACGACGCGCGCATCCCGGCCGAGGTGCTGGGCCGCGCCCTGGTGGTGCGCAGCCTGGAAATGATGCCGGTCGAGTGCGTGGCGCGCGGATACCTGACCGGTTCGGGGCTCATCGACTACCGCAAGACGGGCCAGGTGTGCGGCATCGCGCTGCCGGCGGGGCTGACGGAGGCCAGCCGGTTCGGTGAGCCGCTGTTCACGCCGGCGACCAAGGCCGAGATCGGCGCGCACGACGAGAACATCGCGTTCGACGCCGTCGTGAAGCTGGTCGGGGCCGAGCGGGCCGAGCAGCTGCGCGACGAGACCCTGAAGGTCTACAGCGCCGCCGCCGCGCACGCGCTGACCAAGGGAATCATCCTGGCGGACACCAAGTTCGAGTTCGGGGTCGACGCCGACGGCGGGCTGGTGCTGGCCGACGAGGTGCTGACGCCGGACTCGTCGCGGTACTGGCCGGTGGACGGCTACACCGAGGGTGTGGTGCAGCCAAGCTTCGACAAGCAGTTCGTCCGGAACTGGCTGACCGGCCCGGACTCCGGCTGGGACCGCGCCGGCGACACCCCGCCCCCGGCGCTGCCCGACGACATCGTCGAGGCCACCCGGGCGCGCTACATCGAAGCGTACGAACGGATTTCGGGCCGCCGGTTCGCTGATTGGATCGGCGCATGAGCGAGGCTCCCGTCGCGAAGAAGGTCGATCACCGTCGCGAACACCACGGTGACGTGTTCATCGACCCGTACGAGTGGATGCGGGACAAGAACGATCCCGAGGTGATCGCGCTCCTGAATGCGGAGAACGCCTACACCGAGGAGATCACCGCACCGCTGGAACCGTTGCGGCAGAAGATCTTCGACGAGATCAAGGCCCGCACCAAGGAGACCGACCTGTCGGTGCCGACCCGGCGCGGCGACTGGTGGTACTACGCCCGCAGCTTCGAGGGCAAGCAGTACAGCGTGCACTGCCGGTGCCCCATCAGCGATCCCGACGACTGGACCCCGCCGCAGCTCGACGAGCACACCGAGGTCCCCGGCGAGCAGGTGCTGCTGGACGAGAACGTCGAGGCCGAGGGCCATGACTTCTTCTCGCTCGGCGCGGCCACCGTCAGCGTCGACGCCAACATCCTGGCGTACTCCGTCGATACCGTCGGCGACGAGCGATACACGTTGAAATTCAAGGACTTACGTACAGGCGAGCTGTACGACGACCGCATCACCGGCATCGGTGCCGGCGGCACCTGGGCGGCCGACAACCGGACGCTCTACTACGTCACGGTCGACGATGCCTGGCGGCCGGACACCGTCTGGCGGCACCGACTGGGCTCCGGGCTGCCCGGCGAGAAGGTGCACCACGAATCCGACGAGCGGTTCTGGGTGGGCGTCGGCCGCACCCGCAGTGACAAGTACATCTTCATCGCCGCCGGCAGTGCCGTCACGTCCGAGATGCGCTACGCCGATGCCCGCGATTCCAAAGCCGAATTCAAAGTGGTGTTGCCGCGCAAGGACTCCGTCGAATACTCGGTCGAGCACGCGGTGGTCGGCGGCGAGGATCGCTTCCTCATCCTGCACAACGACGGCGCCGAGAACTTCGCGCTGGTGGACGTGCCGGTGTCCGATGCCCCGCTGACCAGCCTGGACGGTGCCCGCACGCTCATCGCGCACCGCGACGACGTGCGACTGGACGGTGTCGACGCGTTCGCCGACCAGCTGGTGGTCAGCTATCGGCGCGAGGCATTGCCGCGGATTCAGCTGTGGCCCTTCGACTCCGACGGCAACTACGGCGAGACCCAGGAGATCGCCTTCGAGTCGGAGCTGATGTCGGTCGGCCTGTCGGGCAACCCGAACTGGTCGTCGCCGCGGCTGCGGATCGGTGCGACGTCGTTCGTCATCCCGGTGCGGATCTATGACCTGGACCTGGCCACCGGTGAACGAATCCTGTTGCGCGAGCAGCCTGTTCTCGGGGACTACCGACCCGAGGACTACCTCGAGCGCCGGGATTGGGCGGTGGCCGCCGACGGCACGAAGGTGCCGCTGTCGATCATCCAGCGGGTGGGCGCGCCGACCCCGGCGCCGGCGCTGCTGTACGGCTACGGCGCCTACGAGTCCTGCGAGGACCCGCGTTTCTCGATCGCCCGACTGTCCCTGCTCGACCGCGGCCTGGTGTTCGTCATCGCGCATGTGCGTGGCGGCGGCGAGCTGGGCCGCGGCTGGTACGAGCACGGCAAGCTGCTGGAGAAGAAGAACACCTTCACCGACTTCATCAGTGCCGCAGAGCATCTGGTCGCCACCGGCGTCACCCGGCCGGAGAACCTCGTGGCCCTCGGCGGCAGTGCCGGTGGACTGCTGATGGGTGCCGTGGCCAACATGGCGCCCCAGCTGTTCGCCGGCATCCTGGCGCAGGTGCCCTTCGTCGACGCCCTGACCACCATCCTCGATCCGTCGCTGCCGCTCACCGTCACCGAGTGGGACGAGTGGGGTAATCCGTTGGCGGACAAGGACGTCTACGACTACATGAAGTCCTACACGCCGTACGAGAACGTGACGGCCCAGGACTACCCGGCGATCCTGGCGATGACGTCGCTCAACGACACCCGCGTGTACTACGTCGAGCCCGCGAAATGGGTTGCCGCGCTGCGTAGTACCAAGACCGACAACCATCCCGTCCTGCTCAAGACCGAGATGGCAGCCGGCCACGGCGGCACCAGTGGGCGCTACGAACGCTGGAAGGAAGCCGCGTTCCAGTACGCCTGGGTGCTAGCCACCGCGGACCGCGACAAATATGGCAGCGGCCAGGTAGACGACCTCCTGGACGGAGCGCACGCCTAGGTTCGACGCCATCGATGGTGGGGTGTCGGGCATCTGCGCGGCGTAGATGTTGGCCGGGAACATGGCCAGCATCAACAGGAACAGGCAGATGGCGGCCGCGACGCGCGTGGGCGGAAACAGCAGCCCGATGGCGCCGAGCAGTTCGAGCACGCCGGTGACGGCCACCAGCCGTTCCGGTGACGGCAGCTGTGGGGGAACAATCGCGGTCATGTCGCGCCGCATGCCCGGCGTGAAGTGCGCGACGCCTGTCATGAAGAACATCAGGGCCAGGCCGACCGCGATGGCGCTCGGCCAGCTGTTGACGTAGCCGACTCCGAGCCACCCCGCGACGCGGGCGCCGAGGCTGCCCAGAACGAGAACGAGAAGAACGGCCACGGTGCGCCCCTCCATGATCTAGTCGATGTCTAGATTGAGGATAGCGTTGAACTTGGCGCTGTCAAGATAGGATGCGGCCATGGCCAAGGGCAGCTACCACCATGGCGATCTGAAGGCCGTCATCCTGGAGCAGGCGGCCGCACTCGTCGCCGAGCGCGGCGCCGATGGCATCTCGTTGCGCGAGCTGGCCCGCGTCGCCGGGGTGTCGCATGCGGCGCCCGCGCACCACTTCTCCGATCGGCGGGGGTTGTTCACCGCGCTGGCGACCGAGGGCTTCACGCAGCTGGCCGCTGCCCTCACCGAGGCGGAGCCCGAATTCGCGCACGCGGCAAGGGCTTACGTGCAGTTCGCCCTCGACCACCCCGGCCACTACGCCGTCATGTTCGACAAGATGCTCTACGACGCGGACGACCCGGCCCTGCGCGCCGCCGAAGCCGAGGCGGCCGCCGAACTCACGGCCGGCGTCGCAACCCTGGCTGATCCCAACGCCCAGAACGACCCCGACGGCTCGGCCCTGGCCGCGTGGTCGCTGGTCCACGGCTTCGCGTTGCTGACCCTCAACGGCGCGGTCACCGACGCCGACCCTGTCGACACCGCCGAACGCCTCGCCCGCATCCTCTTCTCCGGCTAGCCCCACCTCCCGCACCCACTTCCTGCGAGCGGCCGTGTTTGTACGGGAACACGCCGCAATCTGCGTGCAGAAAGGTCGCGCTCACAACTGCTGAGCGGCCGTGTTTGTCCGGCAACACGCCGCAATCTGCGTGCAGGAAGGTGTCGCGGGTGGCTGCTGAGTGGCCGCGTTTTGTACACGTAGGTCGGCGTGTCGCCGGACAAACACGGCCGCTCGCGCTGAAGGGCAGCAGGGAGAGAAAAGGGGCAGTGTTCAGGCGGCACCAATGTCACGGCAACCGACGGGACACCTGACGTTGTCACACTGCTTACATGGCTGGCCAATTGATCGTCTCGATCTCGGGGATCCGGGACCGCACGCTGGGCGACGTCGCCGACATCTGTGCCGAACTCGACACCCGGCAGATTCCCGCGTCGCTGCTCGTTGCCCCGCGGCTCAAGGGCGGCTACCGGCTGGAGCGCGACATCCCCACGGTCGAGTGGTTGACCAAACGCCGCGCGGCGGGCGCCGCCGTCGTCCTGCACGGGTTCGACGAAGCCGCCAGCAAGAAGCGCCGCGGCGAGTTCGCGGCCCTGCCCGCGCACGAGGCCAACCTGCGGCTGATGGGCGCCGACCGGGTGCTCGAGCACCTCGGCCTGCGCACCCGACTGTTCGCCGCGCCCGGCTGGACGGCATCGCAGGGCACCGTCACCGCGTTGCCGCGCAACGGCTTCCGGCTGCTCGCCGGCGACACCGGCATCACCGACCTGGTGCGCTCGACGACCTTGCGGTCGCGGGTCTTCGGCATCGGCGAGGGCTTCCTCACCGAACCCTGGTGGTGTCGCACCCTGGTTCTTGCCGCCGAGCGCACGGCCCGGCGCGGCGGCACCGTCCGGCTTGCGGTGGCCGCCTCCCAGCTGCGGCGGACCGGGCCGCGGCAGGCCATGCTCGACGCCATCGACCTGTCGCTCATGCACGGTTGCGCGCCCGCGGCCTACGAGTGGACACCCGACCCGGCACTAACCGACGCGGCCTGAAGGTTGGGACGCTAGCGTGGCCCCATGGACGCTGACGTCATCGTCGTGGGGGCCGGGCTGGCCGGGCTGGTCGCCGCCGCCGAACTGCTGGAGCGGGGCCGCTCGGTTCTGATCGTCGATCAGGAGAACGAAGCCAATATCGGCGGCCAGGCGTTCTGGTCGTTCGGTGGACTGTTCTTCGTCGACAGCGCCGAACAGCGTCGCGTCGGCATCCGCGACAGCTACGAGCGGGCGCTGGAAGACTGGCTGCGCACAGCGGGATTCGACCGCGACGAGGATCACTGGCCCGAGCAGTGGGCACGGGCCTACGTCGACTTCGCCGCCGGCGAGAAGCGCAGCTGGCTGCGCGAACGCGGCCTGCAGACGTTCGCGTTGGTCGGCTGGGCCGAACGCGGTGGCTGGGACGGCAAGGGGCCGGGCAACTCCGTGCCGCGCTTCCACATCACCTGGGGTACCGGTCCTGCACTGGTCGACATCTTCGCCCGCCGGGTCGTCGGCCACCCCAAAGTGCGCTTCGCGCACCGGCATCGGGTCGACGAACTCATTGTCGATGGCGGCGCCGTCACCGGCGTGCGCGGCGCGGTGCTGGAACCGTCTGCCACCGCCCGTGGCGAGGCGTCGTCGCGTAACACTGTGGGGGAGTTCGAGTTCCGCGCGCAGGCGGTGATCGTCGCCAGTGGCGGCATCGGCGGCAACCACGACCTGGTACGCCAGAACTGGCCCAAGCGCATGGGCCGGGTGCCCGGCCAGCTGCTGTCCGGCGTGCCCGCGCACGTCGACGGCCGCATGCTCGGCATCAGCCAGGCCGCCGGTGCCAGTGTCATCAACAACGACCGGATGTGGCACTACACCGAGGGCATCACCAACTACGACCCGATCTGGCCGCTGCACGGCATCCGCATCCTGCCCGGGCCGTCGTCGCTGTGGCTGGACGCCACCGGCAAGCGGCTGCCCGACCCGCTGTACCCGGGCTACGACACCCTGGGCACGCTGGAGTACATCTGCCAAACCGGTTACGACTACACGTGGTTCGTGCTCGACCAGAGCATCATCGCCAAGGAGTTCGGGCTGTCCGGCCAGGAGCAGAACCCCGACCTCACCGGCAAGAATCTGCGGGAAGTGCTGGGGCGCAGCCGGGGTGGCGGTCCCGCTCCGGTCCGCGCGTTCGTCGACAAAGGCGTGGACTTCGTGTCGGCGAACACATTGCGCGACTTGGTTTCTGCCATGAACAAGGTGCCCGACGTCGAACCGCTGGACTACGCGACCGTCGAGGCCGAGGTCGCCGCCCGCGACAAGGAGATGACGAGCAAGCTCACGAGCGACGGTCAGACCGTCGCCTACCGGGCCGCGCGCTCCTACCTGCCGGACCGGTTGGCCCGCATCGCCGGACCGCACAAACTGACCGACCCCAAGGCCGGGCCGATGATCGCCGTCAAACTGCACATCCTGACCCGAAAGTCGTTGGGCGGCTTGCACACCGATCTGGACTCCCGGGTGCTCACGCCGGAGGGTGCGGTGCTCGACGGGCTGTACGCGGCCGGCGAGGCGGCCGGTTTCGGCGGCGGCGGCGTGCACGGCTACCGGGCGCTGGAAGGCACGTTCCTGGGTGGCTGCATATTCTCCGGCCGCGCCGCCGGACGCGCCGCGGCCCGCGCCGTCGGCTGAGCTTCCTACCTGCGTGCGGGCGACCGCACGCGGTCGGCGCCCTTGGCGCGCGGGGAGCGGTGTAATACCTGCGGGCCGGCGGCCAGGATCGCCAGGCACACCATCGACGTGGCGTAGAGCGCGCCGCCGATGATGTCGGTGAAGTAGTGGAAGTCGTTGCTGGCCATGCCGATAGAGGGGATGGCGGCGCCGATCGTGGCGATCGTGACGCTCCACACGTGAACGCCGATCCCGAGCACCAGCATGGCCGCAACGGTGATCGCCACGGTGGTGTGACCGCTGGGATACGCCAGATTCTCGCCGTACCAGGGCCGGCCGAACAGCACCTTGAGCACCTTGGCGCCGATGATCGAGATGACCGGGCACAACGCGGCGACGGTGGCCAGCCGCCACTCGCGTCGCCACATTGGGATGGCGACCGCCAGCACGTAGAGCGGCACCAGCACCTTGACGCGGTTCAGCAGCAGCATCCAGTACGGGTGGTCACCGAGCAGCGCGCGCGACGTCTGCATGAACCAGTGATCCACGGCCGAGTCCCCCGACCGGACGACGATGCCCAGCGCGATCATCGCGGTGAACCCGACCAGCGGCCACCACATCAAGAACCGTCGCGTGTTCAGAACCGCATCTCCTGCTCGGGAGTGAGCACCCGGAAGTCGGTGTCGGTCATCTCGTCGAGCCGGCCGTAGTAGATGCCCTTGGCCTGTTCGGCGACGACGCCCTGGTGGATCGGCACCGCGTGCTGCGGCGCGACGGCCCGCAGGAAGTCGACGGCCTCGGCGATCTTCATCCACGGCGCGGCGGCCGGTGCCGCCAGCACCTCGACCGGCTCATCCGGCACGAACAGCGCGTCGCCCGGATGCATCAGGCGGGCAGCGTGACCAGCATCACCGACCAGGTACGAGATGTTGTCGATGATCGGAATCTCCGGGTGGATCACCGCGTGCTTGCCGCCCGCGCCACGCACCGTCAGGTGACCGATCGACAGCGTGTCGCCGACGTGCACCGCCTGCCACGCGCCACCCAGCTGCGCCGCGGTCATGGGGTCGGCATACAGCTTGGCCTGCGGATTCGCCTCGACGAGGGCCGGCAGCCGGGCCGGATCGGCGTGGTCGGGGTGCTGATGGGTGATCAGGATGGCGTCCAGTCCCGTGATGGCCTCGAAGCCGTGCGAGAAGTTGCCCGGGTCGAACAGGACCGTCGCCTGTGCGTCGCCGTCGGTGAATCGGGCCAACAGGCAGGAATGTCCGAAGTGCGTCAGCTCCATCAGTCCATTGTGCGGGCATCGCGGCGTACAAGGGCGCCGGTAGAGTACAGATGTCTTCCCGTCGCTACGCTCGCCTCGGCAGAGCAATCCGACCCGAACAAAGGAGCGCGCGTGGCCCGCGTCGTTGTGCACGTGATGCCCAAGGCCGAAATCCTGGACCCGCAAGGCCAGGCGATTGTGGGAGCGCTGGGGCGCCTCGGGATCACCGGGGTGTCCGACGTCCGCCAGGGCAAGCGGTTCGAGCTCGAGGTCGACGACACCGTGTCCGACGAGACGCTGGAGCACGTCGCCGAGACGCTGCTGGCCAACACCGTCATCGAGGACTTCTCGGTGCACCGGGAGAACGCATGACCACCGCTGGGGCGAGCGCAGCGACGGGAAATTCGCGAGTCGGTGTCATCACCTTCCCCGGCACGCTCGACGACGTCGACGCGGCACGGGCGGTCCGGGCCGTCGGCGGCGAGGCCGTCAGCCTCTGGCACGCCGATCCCGACCTCAAGGGCGTCGACGCCGTCATCGTCCCCGGCGGCTTCTCCTATGGCGACTACCTGCGCTGCGGCGCCATCGCCAAGTTCGCGCCCGTCATGACCTCGGTCGTCGAAGCGGCCGGCAAGGGCATGCCCGTGCTGGGCATCTGCAACGGCTTCCAGGTGTTGTGCGAGGCCGGGCTGCTGCCGGGCGCGCTGACCCGCAACGAGGGTCTGCACTTCATCTGCCGCGACGTGTGGCTCGAGGTCACCGCGACGTCGACCGCGTGGAGCAGCCGCTACGAACCCGGCGCCGACATCCTGATCCCGCTCAAGTCGGGTGAGGGACGGTACGTCGCGTCGGAGAGCGTGCTCGACGAGCTCGAAGGTGAAGGCCGCGTGGTCTTCCGCTACCGCGACAACATGAACGGCTCGATGCGCTCGATCGCCGGGATCAGCTCGGCCAACGGCCGCGTCGTCGGCCTGATGCCGCACCCCGAGCACGCCACCGAGGCCCTCACCGGCCCGTCGGACGACGGACTCGGCATCTTCTTCTCAGCGCTCGACGCGGTCCTGAGCGCCTGACGCCCTTCTGCTTGCCAGCGAGGGTGCATACAGATCGCGAAAATCGCACGCGAGACGCGCTGGGCGCACCCTCGTTGGCGTGGCCGACGCAGCTGCGCCCAGGCTTCAGCGTCAACTCGATTTGAGCATCCCGACCCGTTGACCCTGACCTGAGGGCGCACCTCACTCGAACAAGTGCGCCCTGGGTACAGGATCAATGCGGTGGTGAACAACCGATGCGTCAGCTGTCGAGCGCGACCGACGCCTCGGCGGTGTAGCAGAGGAACGTCAGCGTCTCCTGCAGGTACAACTGCACCGTCTCGGCATCGTGCGACAGGTAGCCGATGGTCACGTCGGTGCCCAGCTGCAGATCGAAATCGCCTCCGCGCGTGGACAATACGAACGCGCCGTCGATGGCGGGCGCCCAGATGATCTCACCGTCGACCAGACGGTTGAGGTGCTCCAGCAGCGGGTAGCCGTGCTCGGTGGTCTCGCTGACCTTGGTGTAGGCCTCCGCCGACAGCAGCACCGAGTACGGCCCGTCCACACCGGCGAGCCGCAGCTCCGACAGCGCCTGCGAGATGACGTCCGGGTAGCCGCGGGGGTCGCTCGGCAGCGCCAGCGCCGGGTTGGAGCTGGCGGCCCGGATGCCCTCGATCTGCGCGGCGGGGTAGCCCTCGAAGATCGCCCGGTCCTCCGAGAACGCCAGCTTCTTGGCGGCTTCCTTCACCGGATCCCAGTCGGAGTCCTGCGCGCCGCGCTCGACGTCGTCGATGGCCGTGCGCGTCACCGTGAACGGCACCCGCAGCCGCACCAGCGGCCGGGCTTCCCGAAGATGCGCCACCACACCGTCGGCGGGTGACGTGACATCGACGAGGTGGCCGGTGCTGACCGCGGCCGTCTTGGGTCCACCCGGTTCACTCACGTCGACGACGCGGCGGCCGGCGATGTGCCGCTTGAACGTCCGCGCGGCTTCCTCCTCGATCTGCGCCCACGCGGCGGCGGTGACGGGAGCGAGATCGCGGTACAGGTTGTTCATTGCGGTTGACCTTTCAGACTGCCGATGGACAGGGTGCCGGGGGACGTGGGTTGGGCTTCGGGTTCGGCCGGTGGCGCGGCGGGCAGGGGCGGCGGGGCATCGAGGAAATCGACTGTGGGAGTGAAGAACAACACTCCGGTGACCGCGGTGGAGAAATCCAGGATGCGATCGGTGTTGCCCGGCGGATCGCCGATGAACATATTGCGCAGCATGCGTTCGGTGACGGCCGGGTCGGCCGAGTACGCGATGTAGTACGTGCCGAATTCCCCTGAGCCGACGCGGCCGAACGGCATGTTGGCCCGCACGATCTGCAGCTGGTTGCCGTCGTCGTCCTCGATGACGTTGAGGGCCAGGTGTGAGTTGGGCGGCTTGACGTCGTCGGCCATCTCGATGTCCTCGAGCTTGCTGCGGCCGATCACCCGCTCCTGCTCGGTGACACTGAGTGATTCCCACGACGCCATGTCGTGCAGGTACTTCTGCACGTGAACGTAACTGCCACCGGCGAATCCGGGATCGTCGTCGCCGACCAGCGCCGCGACCACGGCGTCCGGACCGTCCGGGTTCTCGGTGCCGTCGACGAAGCCCAGCAGGTCGCGGTTCTCGAAGAACTTGAATCCGTGGACCTCGTCGACCACCTTCACCGCGCCGTCGAGCGATTTCAGGATCTGGCTGGCCAGCTCGAAACACACGTCCATGGCGTTGGCCCGGATGTGGAACAGCAGATCGCCCGGGGTCGACGGCGCGTGGTGACGCGCACCCTGCAATTCGGGGAACGGATGCAGGCCGGCCGGGCGCGGCCCGCTGAACAAGCGATCCCAGGCGTCCGAGCTGATGCCGGTCACCAGGCTCAGACGGCTTGCGGGCGTGCGGAATCCAACTGCCCGAACGAGTCCGGACAGCCCGGTGAGCGCATCGTGCACTTCGGGCTCGGCGCCCTCATCGATGGTGGCGATGAGAAAGATGGCAGCAGATGTCAACGTGGTGAGAACGGGCTGAGGCCGTGCGGGACACACGAACTCGACCCTAGCGGCAACCGCAACGGATTTCCGGGTGATGATGGCCTCATGACCGGAGCTACTGCCGCGGGCCTCTGCGGGTTCATCGACGCGTCGCCCTCGCCGTTCCATGTGTGCGCGACGGTGGCCGCGCGGCTGACCGCCGCCGGCTTCACCGAACTCGCCGAGACCGACGCCTGGCCCGGCTCTCCGGGCAACTACTTCACGGTGCGGGCCGGCTCGCTTGTCGCCTGGCGCAGCACCGACGAGCCACTGCCCTTCCGCATCGTCGGCGGCCACACCGACAGCCCCAACCTGCGGGTCAAGCAGCACCCAGACCGGTTCGTCAGCGGCTGGCAGGTGGTGGCGCTCGAGCCTTACGGCGGTGCGTGGCTGAACTCCTGGCTGGATCGCGACCTCGGGATCAGCGGCCGGCTCTCGGTGCGGCGCGGCAACAGCGTCGAGGACGTCCTGGTCCGGATCGACGACCCGATCCTGCGGGTGCCGCAGCTGGCCATCCACCTGTCCGACGACCGCAAGGGCGTCAGCCTCGACCCGCAGCGGCACGTCAACGCGGTGTGGGGCGTCGGGACCGGCACCCGTGAGTTCGTGGCGTTCGTCGCCGAGCACGCGGGTGTCGACGGTGCCGACGTCCTGGCCGCCGACCTGATGACGCACGACCTGACGCCGTCCCGGCTGATCGGCGCCGACGGCGAGCTCGTCAGCGCACCCCGGCTCGACAACCAGGGCACCTGCTACGCCGGGCTGGAGGCGTTCCTGGCCGCTCCGGCTGCCGACTACGTTCCGGTGCTGGCGCTGTTCGACCACGAAGAGGTCGGCTCGACGTCCGACCATGGCGCGCAGTCCGATCTGCTGCCGACGGTGCTGGAGCGCATCGTGCTGGCGGCCGGTGGGACGCGCGAGGACCTGCTGCGCCGGCTGGCCGGGTCGATGGTGGCCTCGGGCGACATGGCGCACGCCACCCACCCGAACTACCCGGAGCGGCACGAGCCCGGGCACCTCATCGAGGTCAACGCCGGGCCGGTGCTCAAGGTCCAGCCCAACCTGCGGTACGCCACCGACGGCCGGACCGCCGCGGCGTTCGCATTGGCCTGCGCGCAGGCCGGGGTACCGCTGCAGCGGTATGAGCACCGCGCCGACCTGCCGTGCGGATCGACCATCGGCCCGATGACCGCCGCGCGCACCGGCATCCCGACCGTCGACGTCGGCGCCGCGCAGCTGGCCATGCACTCGGCGCGCGAGGTGATGGGCGCGCTCGACGTGCCGGCCTACGCCGCGGCGCTGCAGGCGTTCCTGTCACCGGCCTGACCTACAGTCTGGCCATGGCACTCAAAGTGGAGATGGTCACATTCGACTGCACCGACGCGCAGGCCCTCGCCGACTGGTGGGCCGCGCAATTCGGCGGCAAGGTGCACACCCTGATGCCGGGGGAGTTCTTCGTCGTCAACTTCCCGGAGGGTCCGAACCTGGGCTTCCAGCAGGTCGACGACCCGACGCCCGGCAAGAACCGGCTGCACCTGGACTTCCACCTGGAAGGCGACATCGAGCCCGAGCTCGAACGCCTCAAAGCCGCGGGCGCGACGGAAACCGAGCGGCACGCCTTCGGCGAAGTGGCCCGATGGGTGGTGCTGGCCGACCCGGAAGGCAACGCGTTCTGTATCGCGGGCGCGGCCTGACGAGCTAGGGGCCGGCCTGCTCGACCAGTTCGACGCCGGTGGACACCACCGGCTCCGACGCGGCATGCCACGCCTTCGACGCGACGACGATCGCGCCGGCACAGATACACACCAGGGCCGCGATCACGGCAAACACCGCGATCGCACCACGGTTGAGTCCAATGTGAAGTCTCATCCGGCCACGCTAAAACCGCGGGATGAGGCCCCGATTGGTCCTACCTAGCAGCCCGCTATGAGGGCTGCCCGATGAGTTCCCGCGCCCGCGCAAGTCGACTTAGTGTTGAACCAACGACCGCGAACGGAGTCCGCCATGGCCGACGCCAAGGATGTATCGAACCCCCGGGCCGCATGGGCCGGCCGCACCGCATCACAGAAGGCCGGCCTGGCGCTGAGCGCCTTCCTCCTGCTGTTCCTGCTGGCCGATGCCATCCCGAAGATCCTCGGGGTGGAATTCGCGCGCACCGCGACCGAGGGACTCGGCTTCCCGCCCTACCAGACGTACGTCATCGGGTGGGTGCTGCTGGCGTGCATCGTCGTGTGGGTGATTCCCCGCACGGCCGTGCTGGGCTCGGTCGGGCTGACGGCCTACCTCGGCGGCGCCGTGACCATCGACATGCACCACGAGGCGTGGTTCCCGGTGGTCTTCGCGGTGGCCTTCGGCCTGCTGATCTGGGGCGCGCTCATCCTGCGGCGGCCGGCGCTGCTCAAGGTGCTGGTCAGCGGCGACGAGTAGCCGGCGCTCGCCGTGGCGGGCGGGCCAGGTCGGCAACGGTAGACTCTCTGCGTGACGTCCTCGGTCGATACCGTCAATAACGCGACTACCACGCCCGATCAGCCGCAGCCGTATCGCGAGCTCGGCCTCAAGGATGACGAGTACCAGCGCATCCGCGAGATCCTCGGCCGCCGGCCCACCGACGCCGAGCTGGCCATGTACTCGGTGATGTGGAGCGAGCACTGCTCGTACAAGTCCTCCAAGGTGCATCTGCGCTACTTCGGTGAGACCACCACCGACGAGATGCGCGCCGGCATGCTGGCCGGCATCGGCGAGAACGCCGGCGTCGTCGACATCGGTGACGGCTGGGCCGTCACCTTCAAGGTCGAATCGCACAATCACCCGTCGTACGTCGAGCCGTACCAGGGCGCGGCCACCGGCGTCGGCGGCATCGTCCGCGACATCATGGCCATGGGTGCCCGCCCGGTCGCCGTCATGGACCAGCTGCGCTTCGGCGCGGCCGACGCGCCCGACACCCGCCGCGTGCTCGACGGTGTCGTCCGCGGTGTCGGCGGCTACGGCAACTCGCTGGGCCTGCCGAACATCGGCGGCGAGACCATCTTCGACCCGTCCTACGCCGGCAACCCGCTCGTGAACGCCCTCTGCGTGGGCGCCCTGCGCGTCGAGGACCTGCACCTGGCCTTCGCGTCCGGCACCGGCAACAAGATCATCCTGTTCGGCGCCCGCACGGGCCTCGACGGCATCGGCGGCGTCTCGGTGCTGGCCTCGGACACCTTCTCCGGCGATGAGTCCGGCGCCGGCCGCAAGAAGCTGCCGAGCGTTCAGGTCGGCGACCCGTTCACCGAGAAGGTGCTCATCGAGTGCTGTCTCGAGCTGTACGCCGCGCACCTCGTGGTCGGCATCCAGGACCTCGGCGGCGCCGGATTGTCCTGCGCCACTTCGGAACTGGCATCGGCCGGTGACGGTGGCATGCACATCGACCTGGACAAGGTGCCGCTGCGCGCGACGGGCATGACCCCGGCCGAGGTGCTCTCCAGCGAGTCGCAGGAGCGCATGTGCGCCGTCGTGACGCCGGAGAACGTCGACGCCTTCATGGCCGTCTGCCGCAAGTGGGACGTGCTGGCCACCGTCATCGGTGAGGTCACCGACGGCGACCGGCTGAAGATCAGCTGGCACGGCGAGACCGTCGTCGACGTGCCGCCGCGCACCGTCGCCCACGAGGGCCCGGTCTACAACCGGCCCGTCCAGCGCCCCGACACCCAGGACGCGCTGATCGCCGACACCTCTGCCACGCTGCCCCGGCCCAAGACCGGCGACGAGCTGCGCGCCACCCTGCTGCAGCTGCTCGGCAGCCCGCACCTGTGCAGCCGGGCCTTCATCACCGAGCAGTACGACCGCTACGTCCGCGGCAACACCGTCCTGGCCGAGCACGCCGACGGTGGCGTCCTGCGCATCGACGAGGCCACCGGCCGCGGCATCGCGGTGTCGACCGACGCGTCGGGCCGCTACACGCAGCTGGACCCGTACACCGGTGCGCAGCTGGCGCTGGCCGAGGCCTACCGCAACGTCGCCGTCACCGGCGCGACGCCGGTCGCCGTCACCAACTGCCTCAACTTCGGCTCGCCGGAGGATCCGGGCGTCATGTGGCAGTTCTCGCAGGCCGTGCGCGGCCTCGCGGACGGCTGTGCGGCCCTTGGCATTCCGGTCACCGGCGGCAACGTCAGCTTCTACAACCAGACCGGCTCGACGGCGATCCTGCCGACGCCGGTGGTCGGCGTGCTCGGCGTCATCGACGACGTGCACCGCCGCATCCCGACCGGCATCGGCCTGGAGCCGGGCGAGACGCTGATCCTGCTGGGCGACACCTACGACGAGTTCGACGGTTCGGTCTGGGCCCAGGTCACCGCCGACCATCTCGGTGGCGTGCCGCCGCGGGTGGACCTGGCCCGCGAGCAGCTGCTGTCCGAGGTGCTGACCGCCGGTTCGCGCGACGGACTGATCTCGGCCGCCCACGACCTGTCCGAGGGCGGGCTCATCCAGGCCGTCGTCGAGGCGGCCCTGGCCGGCGAAACCGGTTGCCGCGTCCTGCTTCCCGAGGATTCGGACCCGTTCGTGCAGCTGTTCTCCGAGTCGTCGGGCCGTGTCCTTGTCGCGGTGCCGCGCACCGAGGAGAGCCGCTTCATGGCGATGTGCGAGGCCCGCGAACTGCCGGCCGTCCGCATCGGTGTGGTGGATCCGGGCAGCGACTCGGTGGAGGTGCAGGGTCAGTTCAGCGTCACGCTGGACGAACTGCGCACAACCTCCGAGAGCGTGCTGCCCGCCCTGTTCTCCCATGAGTGATTTGTGCACGAAAATCCGCGCCCACCGCGGAAAATCGTGCACAAATCGCTGAGATGGTGACCCGTGGCCGGGCGTAAGGCGCCCGACCCGGCGGCGACGCGCGCGGCGGTGTTGCTGGTGGCCGACTGGCTGCGGGACGAGCAGACCGAGACGCCGCCGCGCGCCGCGATCGCCGAGGCCGTCCGGCTGACGGCCCGCACGCTGGCGGCCGTCGCACCGGGCGCCAGCGTCGAGGTCCGCGTCCCGCCATTCGTTGCGGTGCAGTGCATTTCGGGCCTCAGTCACACCCGCGGTAATCCGCCCAACGTGGTGGAGACGGACCCGCGCACCTGGCTGCGGCTGGCCACTGGGCTGTTGTCGCTCGACGACGCGGCGGGCGCCATCGAGATGTCCGGGTCACGGGCGCGGGAGATCGGCCCGTGGCTGCCACTGGTCGACCTGTAGCGCTCACTTGAAGAACGGGTATTCCTGCACCCAGTGAAAACCCCTGTTGCGCAAGGTGAATTGATCGAGGTCGACCTGATCGAGGGCGATCTGAACCGGGCGGCCGTGCAGCGTGCCGGTCAGTTGCAGCTGCCGGTCCGACGGCCGTGACACCTTCAGCTCGGCCAGTGCCGCGCCGCCGGGTTCGGACACCGTGATGGTGTCGGACTTGACGGTGGCCGGGGCGTCGACCAGTTCGCCGTTCATCCGCTGGTACGTCAGCGCGCCGTCCGTCTCGAAAACGACGCGTTGCCAACGGGTTTGATCCGTCGTCAGCGGCGGCACCGGCTTGCCGTCCACGCTGAACTCCCGGACCGACCAGATGCCGTACAGCTCGGGCTTGGCCTTGCCGCCGCCGTAGGCGTGCCACGCCTGCCAGCTCGCGAAGACGCATCCGACCAGCACCCAGAGACCCAGCACGGCCTGCGCGGTGGCCGCTCTGCGATTGGCCCGCTCAGAGCTGAACAGCGGGGGTTGGCTGACCGGCTCCGACGGGCGCTGCAGGACGAAGAGGTCCGTCAGCCGGCGCAGCTGCGGGGCGAGCAGCACCAGGCTCATCAACAGCAGATGGCCGGAGAGGATCTTGACCGGCACGTCGAACGTCATGTTCAACAGGAACACCTGGGCCATGCTGGCCAGCCCGAGCAGCGTCCCCAGCGTCGCGGTGCGGGGCAGGAACATCAGCAATCCGGCCAGCACCTCGACGGCGCCGAGTGTCATCTCGTACGGATGCGAGCTGCCCACCTGCAACCACAGCACCGAGGCCGGACTGAAGTCGCCGAACGACCGCAGCAGCGCGGACGGCGGCGGCGACGGCATCTGGGTGGGCACCAGTTTGGCGAACCCGTAGAACAGCATCTGGCCGGCGACGCACAAGCGCACGAACGTCAGGAACCACGCCGACAGTCGCGCGTAGTCGGGCCGCCGGCGGTCCAGCAGCGTCCACACCGCGGTCCCGACGGCCGCGACGACCGCCAGGGTGAACACCATCACCCACACCACGGTCTGGTCGCCACTGCCCGAGTCCTGGTGCAGCACCGCGTCGACGCCGAACACCTCGCGGCCGACCCACTGCAGCGGCGGGCCCAGCACGGTCATCTGCCACATCACCGCGAGCTTCGGTAGGAACTCGCCCACGATCCCGAAGAAGGCAAAAGTGATCTGCGCGAACAACACACAGAACAGGCCGAAGTACAGAAAGCAGAATCTGAATGCGATCTTCGTCACGCTCGACCATGGCCGGGTCGCGTCGGCGGTGACGGGATCGAGGACGGGAGTATCAGGGCTCTCTGATAATTGACTGGCCACGAAACCCATATAAACAGCCGGACTGAAGTGGGCTGATGAGACGGTGTGAGGCCGTGCGCGAAGTCGTCCGCGGCGCGGGAGTCGAGCCCGAAACAGGCCCGACGCGTGCGCCTCCGGTGGGCGACGCGCCGACAGGCAGAAGATTCGATTCCGTTTCCCGCCCGGCTGGACCGTAGACTCATTCCTGTCACCAACCGCCTCCCCGGGAGCAGCCCTATCGTGACCGAACAGACCGAGAACGAGCCACGCGAGGAATGCGGCGTATTCGGGGTCTGGGCCCCTGGCGAGGACGTGGCAAAGCTCACGTACTACGGCCTTTATGCGCTGCAGCACAGAGGGCAGGAAGCGGCAGGCATCGCCGTCGCCGACGGATCTCAAATCCTGGTGTTCAAGGACCTCGGCCTGGTCAGTCAGGTGTTCGACGAGCAGACCCTGGCCGCCATGCACGGCCACGTCGCCGTCGGGCACTGCCGCTACTCGACCACCGGCTCCACGACGTGGGAGAACGCGCAGCCGGTGTTCCGCAACACCGCCGCCGGCACCGGCGTCGCACTCGGCCACAACGGCAACCTGGTCAACACCGCCGAACTGGCGGCCCGGGCCCGCGAAGACGGCCTGATCAACGCGCGTGGCCATGTCGCCGCCACCACCGACTCCGACATCCTGGGCGCCCTGCTGGCGCACGGCGCCGCCGACTCGAGCCTGGAACAGTCCGCGCTGGAACTGCTGCCGCAGGTTCGCGGCGCGTTCTGCCTGACCTTCATGGACGAGAACACCCTCTACGCCGCGCGTGACCCGCACGGCGTCCGTCCGCTGTCCCTGGGCCGGCTGGACCGCGGCTGGGTCGTCGCCTCCGAGACCGCCGCACTGGACATCGTCGGCGCCTCGTTCGTCCGCGACATCGAGCCCGGTGAGCTGCTGGCCATCGACGCCGACGGTGTGCGCTCCACCCGGTTCGCCAACCCCGAGCCCAAGAGCTGCGTCTTCGAATACGTCTACCTGGCCCGTCCGGACAGCACCATCGCCGGCCGTTCGGTCCACGCCGCGCGCGTCGACATCGGCCGCCGGCTGGCCCAGGAGAAGCCCGTCGACGCCGACCTGGTCATCGGGGTGCCCGAATCGGGCGTGCCCGCGGCCGTCGGCTACGCGCAGGGCTCGGGTATCCCGTTCGGTCAGGGCCTCATGAAGAACGCCTACGTCGGGCGCACCTTCATCCAGCCGTCGCAGACCATCCGTCAGCTCGGCATCCGGCTCAAGCTCAACCCGCTGAAGGAAGTCATCCGCGGCAAGCGGCTGATCGTCGTCGACGACTCGATCGTCCGCGGCAACACCCAGCGCGCCCTGGTCCGCATGCTGCGGGAGGCCGGCGCCGTCGAGGTGCACGTGCGCATCGCGTCGCCGCCGGTGAAGTGGCCGTGTTTCTACGGCATCGACTTCGCCACCCCCGCCGAGCTGATCGCCAACGCCAAGAGCACCGAGGCCAGCGAGGACGAGATGCTCGAGGCGGTCCGGCACGCGATCGGCGCCGACTCGCTCGGCTACATCAGCCGGCAGGGCATGATCGCCGCCACCGAACAGCCCGCTTCCCGACTGTGCGCGGCCTGCTTCGACGGCAACTACCCGATCGAACTGCCAGGTGAAGCTGCCCTCGGCAAGAACGTCGTCGAGCACATGCTGGCGTCGGCGGCCCGCACCGGCCTGCCGCTGACCGCCGACAACGACAACGCCTCAGCCCTGCGCCGCCCCTGACCCGGCCGCCCTGGATGGGCGCGACGTGCATCCGCGAGGGTGCGACCGGTAGCCTTGGGGCCGATGACTAGCCAGGATGAGCGAGCTGAATCGATTGGCGCCTCCTACGCTTCGGCGGGGGTTGACATCGAGGCAGGCGATCGCGCCGTCGAATTGTTCAAGCCCCACGCCAAGAAGGCCACCCGCCCCGAGGTGCGAGGCGGCCTCGGAGGTTTTGCCGGGCTGTTCGGCCTGAAAGCCGGGTACCGCGAGCCACTGCTGGCTTCGTCGACCGATGGTGTGGGCACCAAGCTCGCCGTGGCGCAGGCCATGGACAAGCACGACACCGTCGGCATCGACCTCGTCGCGATGGTCGTGGACGACCTCGTGGTGTGTGGCGCCGAGCCGCTGTTCCTGCAGGACTACATCGCCGTGGGCCGCACCGTGCCCGAGCGGGTGGCCGAGATCGTCTCGGGCATCGCCGAGGGCTGTGTGCAGGCCGGCTGTGCGCTGCTGGGCGGTGAGACCGCCGAGCACCCGGGCCTGATGGAGCCCGACCACTACGACATCTCCGCGACGGGCGTCGGCGTCGTCGAGGCCGACGACCTGCTGGGCCCCGAGAACGTCCGCCCCGGCGACGTGATCATCGCCATGGCCGCCACCGGCTTGCACTCCAACGGTTACTCGCTGGCCCGCAAGGTGCTGCTCGAGATCGACCGTATGAGCCTGTCGGGCCACGTCGAGGAGTTCGGCCGCACGCTCGGTGAAGAACTGCTGGAGCCGACGCGCATCTACGCCAAGGACTGCCTGGCGCTGGCCGCCGAGACCCAGGTCCGCACCTTCTGCCACGTCACCGGTGGTGGGCTGGCCGGAAACCTGGAACGTGTGATCCCGCACGGCCTGACCGCCGAGATGGACCGCGGTACGTGGACGCCGGCACCGGTGTTCCAGATGATCGCCCAGCGCGGCCGCGTGGAGCGTGCCGAAATGGAGAAGACGTTCAATATGGGTGTCGGCATGGTCGCCGTCGTCGCGCCGGAGGACACCGACCGCGCGCTGGCGATTCTGACGGCCCGGCACCTGGACTGCTGGACTCTGGGCACCGTCAACAAGGGTGGCAAGAGCAGCGTTCGCGCCGAGTTGGTGGGCCAGCACCCGCGCTTCTGACCTCAGGTCGCGCGCGGGGCTGGGCCGGCGGCCCTGGATCAGGGCCGCTCGTGGGGTCTAGTGACGCCAGTCGTCTTCGGGCACGGCCCAGCGACCGGCAGGCTCGTCGTCCGAGTCGTCGTCGCCCAGGTCGTCATCGAAGGCACTTGTGCTGTAACCAACGGAGTCGTTCGAGAGCTCTCGTTGCAGCCGACCGAAATCGGTCTGCGGTGAGCTGTACTTAAGGTCTCGAGCAACCTTGGTCTGCTTCGCCTTTGCTCGGCCGCGGCCCATGGGGGACCCCCTCGCGCAATAACGGAGCGGCCCGATGTGCAGGCGGCTCCGATCTGAGTGTGTTTATTGTCCTGCCGCTAGCTTACCGTGCCCGGCGGTCTCATGCTGGCAGGCCACCCTCACCGGGCGTCTGGAGGGCGAATCGGCCGAATCGGTCAGTCCTGGCCGAACAGGATGACCTGACGGATGGCCTGGCCGTCGGCCAGCCGATCCATCGCCTCGTTGATCTGATCGAGCCGAATCCGCGCGGAAATGAGCTTCTCCACCGGCAGCTTCCCCTCCCGCCACAGCTGTGCGTACCGCGGGATGTCGCGGGCCGGTATCGACGAGCCCAGATAACTGCCGACGACCGTCCTGGCCTCGGCGGTGACTGTCAGTGGCGAGATGGCGGCCAGCGCCGCCGCGGCCGGCAGGCCGACCGTGATGGTGCTGCCGCCCGGCTGCGTCGCGCCGAAGGCCGTCTCGAACGCGCGGGGATGCCCGGCGCACTCGATGACGTGACGGGCCTTGATGCCGAGTTCAGCGACCTGAGCTGCGGTGTAGGTCTCGGTCGCGCCCAGCGCGGCGGCCTGGCCGAGCTTGTCCTCGGCGGTGTCGGCCGCGATGACCCGCTCGACCTGCAACGCCCGCGCGGTGATGACGGCTGCCATGCCGACGCCGCCGAGCCCGACGACCAGCACGCTGTCGGTCGGCGCGGGCTTGGCGACGTTGAGGACCGCGCCGCCCCCGGTGAGGACGGCGCAGCCGAGCATCGCGGCGACGTCGGGCGGGATATCCGACCCGACGGGCACGACGGAGGCCCGGTCGACGACGGCGTGGGTGGCGAAACCGGACACGCCGAGATGGTGATGCACCGGCCGGCCGGCCGCGCTCAGGCGGCGGCCGGCCAGCAGGGTGCCCGCGGCGTTCGCCGCTGACCCGGTCGGGCACGGCAGACGGCCGCCTTCGGCGCAGTCGGGGCACTCGCCGCAGCGGGGGAGGAACGACATCACGACGCGCTGCCCGGGACGGATGTCGCCGACGGCGTCACCGGCGCCGACGACGACACCGGCGGCCTCGTGCCCCAAGAGCATCGGCAGCGGGCGGGGCCGGTTGCCGTCGACGACGCTGAGGTCCGAGTGGCACACGCCGGCCACCTCGATCTGGACCAGCAGCTCGGTCGGGCCGGGATCCGCCAGCTCCAGCTCACCGACGGTGATCGGCCGCGACCGCGCGTACGGCCGGGCCCGCCCGGACTCCTCGAGGACCGCCCCGGTGATCTTCATCGCCGGGCCAATGCCGCGAAGGCGTCGTCGGTGCGGTCGAGCGCGTCGTCGATGTCCGCGGTCGTGTGGGCCGCGCTGAGGAACCAGTTGTGGTGCGGGTGCAGGTAGACGCCACGGGCGCCGGCCTCGTCGCACCACAGTCGGGTCTGGCTGAAGTCGTCGTCACCGGCGAACCGCAGCAGCGGCATCTGCACCGGCCCCGTCTGCACGACCTCGAACCCGTGCGCGCGGGCCTGGGCGGCGAGCCCGTCGCGCAGGCGTTGGCCGGAGTCGAACATGCGCTGCATCGCGTCGGTGTCGCGCAGTTCCCGGATGGTCGCCAGCGCGGCCGCCATCGACACCGCGGAGTACCAGAAGGATCCCGTGGCGTAGATGCTGCCGGCCGCTTCTCTCAACCTGTCGGTGCCCGTAACCGCAGCCAGCGCATAGCCGTTGGCGATGGCCTTGGACCACGCCGACAGATCGGGGCGCACGCCCAGCGGTTCCCAACTCCCCGCCAGGTCCAGCCGGAAGCCGCAACGGACGTCGTCGAGGATCAGCGCGGCGCCGGCGCGGTCGCACAGCTCGCGTAACCCCTTGGCGAACAACGGATCGGCCAGCTCCTGATCGCGGAACACGTCGTGCCGGAACGGGCAGACGATGACGGCGGCCAGATCGTCGCCGGCGCGGTCGACGGCGGCGCGCAGGGAATCGAGGTCGTTGTACTCGAAGTAGTCGAGATGCGCCCGATCCTCCCGGGTCACCCCCGCCGTCACGGGGGTGCACCACGGCACCGCACCGTGATACGCGCCGTGGGCGATGAGCACCTTGCGCCGCCCGGTCGCCGCGCGCGCGATCGTCACGCACGCGGTGGTGGCGTCGGTGCCGTTCTTGGCGAGCATCGCCCAGTCGGCGTGGGCGACGGTGTCGACGAGCAGTTCGGCCAGTTCCACCATCACCGGAGCCGCGCCGTTGAGGCAGTCACCCTTGGCGATCTGCTCCGAAACTGCTTGCTGCACAGCAGGATTGCGGTGGCCCAGGACGACCGGGCCCCAGCCGCACATGAAATCCAGGTACGTGTTGCCGTCGGTGTCGGTGATGCGGCAGCCGTCGCCCGAGGCCATGTACTGCGGCAGCGTGGCCGAGAACGACCGCGTGTTCATGTGCCCGTACATGCCGCCGGGGACGACGAGCCGGGCCCGTTTGGTCAGGGCGGTGTCGTTGTGGTCGATCATCGCAACAGCTCCCGGGCCACCGCCGCAACACCGGGCGCGTCCAGCCGGTACTTGGCGTACAGCGCCGCCGGGGGACCGACGGGGATGTATTCGTCGGGCACACCGTGTTTGGCGAACCGCACGGCGGGCGCGCCGTTCAGGAACAGCGCTTCGGCGACCGCGGATCCCAGTCCATTGGTGACGTTGTGTTCCTCGACGGTGAGGATGGCGCCGGTCTCGTGCGCGGCGGCGAGTACCTCGTCGATGTCGAGCGGCGCGACGGTGTGCATGTCGACGACGCGGGTCCTGATGCCGTCGTCCGCCAGGATCGCCGCGGCCTCCAGTGCCGGGTGGACCTCGCTGCCGGTGGCGATGATGGTCAGGTCGTGGCCGTCGCGCAGCCGGATGGCCTTGCCGAAGGTGAGGTCGGGCACCGTCGGGTAGACCTCGGGGTCACGGCCGCGGCCCAGCCGGATGTACATCGCGCCCGGGTGGTCGACCGACGCCCGCAGGATCGCGCGCAGGTGGTTGGCGTCGGTCGCGCAGACGACGGTCAGCTCGGCAAAAGTGCGCAGCACGCCAAGGTCTTCCAGCGCGTGGTGGCTGGTGCCGTAGAACCCCATCGACATGCCCGAGTGGTGCCCGACGATCCGCACGGGCATCCGCGGGTACGCGCAGTCGGTGCGGATCTGCTCGGCACACAGCAGCGCCGAGAACGACGCGAACGTCGCGGCGAACGGCACGTAGCCGCACGAGGCCATACCGGCCGCGGACGTGATCATGCCCTTCTCGGCGATGCCCATGTTGAAGAACCGGTTGGGATGGCGCGCCGAGAAATCGGTGGCCCGGTTGGCGCTCGCCAGATCGGCCGTCAGCACGACGACGCGCGGATCGTGGTCGGCCAGGTCGGCCAGTTCCTCACCGAACACGAACGCGGGGATCGAACTGACGTCGCTGCCGTCGAACGATCGCTTGTCGCGCAGTTCGGTGGCACCGCCGCCGAAAATCTCTGCCTGGTCCTGGGTTTCGGTCATTTCGCTGCCTCCAGCGGACGCAGGCCGGCCTGCAGTTCCGCGATCACGTCGTCGTAGTCGGCGCCGACGAGGTTGCCGACGTGCCAATCGGGGTTGTATTCCATGAGCTGCACGCCGCGGCCCTTGACCGTGTCGGCAACGATGAGTTGTGGTGGGCCGTCGGGTTTGTCGGGCAGGGCGCCGAACAAATCCAGCAGCGCGGCGGGGTCGTGCCCGTCGACGCGGTGGGTCTGCCAGCCGAACGCGGCGAAGCGGTCTTCGATGGGCTCGACGCTCATCACGTCATCGGTGAAGCCGTCGATGCACAACTGATTGCGGTCGACTATGGCGACCAGCTTTCCGAGGCGGTAGTGCCCCGCGGCGTTGGCGGCCTCCCAGATCTGGCCCTCGTGCAGCTCGCCGTCGCCCAGCATGCAGAACGTGCGGTACGGGCGGCCGCCGACCCGTCCGGCGAAGGCCATACCGACGGAGATGGACAGGCCGTGGCCGAGTGAGCCCGAGCTGAAATCGATACCCGGGATCTTCTTCATGTCGGGGTGGTCGCCGAACGAGCTGCCCAGGCGCGTGTAGTCGTCGAGCGCCGACGGCGGGAAGAAGCCGACATCGGCCAGCACGGGGTACAGGCCGATGGCGGCGTGGCCCTTGCTGAGGACGAAGCGGTCACGGTCGGCCCATTTCGGTTCTGCCGGGCGGTATTTCAGGACCGAGTAGTACAGCGTCGCGAACAGTTCGGCGGCCGAGAAGGACGACGTGTAGTGGCCGGCGCCGGCGATCCGGGACAGTCGCACGGTCTCGAGCCGGATGAACTTCGCCCGGTCGACGACTTGCTCCAGTGCGGCCGCCCGGCCGGGCGTTCCCGTTGGTGGAATCATCTGCTGCTCCCTTGCAGTGGGTGGTGCCGACCGGGGCGTGCCAAAGGTGATGTGGCGCAACGGGTATGGCGCTGATCGCAGTTTCGGCTGTGGTCGGCCTCACGCTATGGTGGGAGATCTTTCGAGGTACAAGGTGCGGAACCGAAGTTCGTTCGGAAACTCAGGCGAACAAGACACATTTTTCGGTCATGGTCCGTATTGTCCGAGTTGCGCCGAAGGATGTGCTGCCCGAACGCGGATGTGGACGCCGCGGATCCAGGCTGTGGGACGAGGAGGTTCAGATGCAACGGTATGAGGACGACCGGGTCGGAGAGGTCAAGACCGACGAGATCGACGAGTTGTTGCTCTGGGAGCTGACCACCAACGGGCGGCGCACCAACAACGAGTTGGCCCGCAAGGCGGGGATCGCGCCGTCGACCTGCCATGCCCGGATCAAGCGGCTCGAGCAGCTCGGTGTGATCCGCTCGATAAACGCCTTCGTGGACTACGAGGCCCTCGGATTCCCGGTGCAGGCAATCGTTTTCGTGCGGCTGCCGGCGTCGGCGCGTGATCAGGTCAAGAGCTACGCCAGCCGCGTGATCCGGTTTCCCCAGGTGCTCAACGTGTTTCACATGGGCGGGCCGGACGACTTCCTGATTCACGTGGCCTGCACGTCGACCAGTCAGCTGCGCGACTTCGTCGCGACCAAGCTCAGTTCCGGGCCCGTCGCGGCCACGACCACCAGCATCATGTTCGACCACTACATCGGGGTCCAGCACATGGAATACGTCAGCGGTTACGACGAGATGCGTCGGCCGATCCGGTAAATACCGAAGAAATTTCGGCGGGCACCAGCTTCGGCCGGGCTTGTTTCGAAGATCATCGAAACTTCCGGACCACCTGGCGCACGATGTTCGGAATCTTCCCGGGGCACGAAATGTGGTCTGCATCATAGGCAGCGTCTTGCCGCCATGGCCCGCCCGAGAGGAATTCGACGATGACCGCAGCAACGGAACTGCTCGCCAAACACCGGATGTCGATCGGTGGTCAGGCGCGCGACAGCGCCTCCGGTGAGGTCATCGAGATCCGCGACAAGTTCGACGGCCACCTCATCGGCACCGTGCCGGCGGGCACGATCGCCGACGCGCAGGACGCCCTCGACGCGGCCGTGGCAGGTGCCGAAACCTGGTCGGCAACACCGGCTTTCCGTCGCGCCGCCATCCTCAAGACCGCCGCGGCGCAGATCCGGGCCGACCGCGCGCAACTGAGCGCGATGCTGTCGGCGGAGAACGGCAAGACCATCGCCGACGCGAGGCTGGAGATCGACACCACCGCCCGCATCTTCGACGGCTTCGCCGAGGAGTCCCTGCGGCTGTTCGGGCAGACCATCCCGCTCGACATTCAGGACGGGCTGCAATCGGACCTCATGCTCACGGTGCGTGAGCCGCTCGGCGTCATGGTGGGCATCGTCCCGTTCAACTTCCCGGCCGAGCTGTACGCGCACAAGGTGGGCGCCGCGCTCGCCGCGGGCAACGCCATGATCGTCAAGCCGCCGGAGGACGACCCGATCGTGACGGTGATGCTCACCGAGATCCTGCACCGGGCCGGAGTGCCCGGCGCTGCACTGCAATTGGTCACCGGCTATGGCCATGTCGTCGGCGCGCACCTGGCCGGCAGCCCCGACATCGCGGCGGTCACGTTCACCGGCAGCACGGCGGTGGGCGCCGTCATCGCCGCCGCCGCGGGCCGCAACGTCGTGCGCGTCTTCCTCGAACTCAGCGGCAACGACGCCTTCATCGTCTGCGACGATGCCGACCTGGACACGGCCGTCGACCATGCCGTCGCGGGGCGCACCTACGCCAACGGACAGGTGTGCGTGGCCACCAAGCGCATCATGGTCGTCCAGTCCCGCTATCAGGAGTTCGTGGACCGCCTGCGCGAGCGGGTCGCGGCGCTACGGGTCGGCGATCAGCGCGGCGAAACCACCGATGTCGGTCCGCTCATCAGCGTCGAGGCGGCCCGGACCGTCGAACGGCAGATCCACGAGGCCGTCGAGCAGGGCGCGCGCGTGCTGGTCGGTGGCACGCGGCGCGGCGCCTTAATCGACCCCACGCTGCTGGAGATCGACACGCGCGTCGGCATCGCCACCGACGAAGAAATCTTCGGGCCGGTCTTCTCGGTGCTCGCCGTCGACAACCTCGACGAGGCGATCGAACTCGCCAACGCCTCCCAATTCGGGCTCAATGCAGCGGTTTTCACCAACGACGTCACACAGGCCATCCGCGCCGGCCGGCGCATCAAGGCCGGCATCGTCTCGGTCAACGGCGGCAACACCTACCGGCCCGACGTGGCCGCGTTCGGCGGCTACAAGAAGAGCGGCCTGGGGCGTGAAGGGATCGCCTACACGCTCGACGAATTCACCCAGATCAAGAGCATCGTGCTGCGGGGCGTGCTCGCCGACTGACCCCGCCCGACCACCCCGCCGTTCCTGGGTTCCCGGAATTCACCCCGACAGCGTCGTCAGAAAGCCGAAAATCAATGATCAACACTCCACCATCCGACCCCGCGACGACGCTGGAAGCAGCGCCCGGGACACACACCATGCTGCAGCGCGGGCTGGGCGTGGGCTCCATCGTGTTCATGGTCGTCGCCGCGGCCGCCCCGCTGGCCGTCGTCACCGCCAGCGTCCCGATCATCATCTCGGTGAGCGGCAGCGCCGCCGCCCCGCAGTTCTTCCTGATCGCGATGGTGATCCTGGCGCTGTTCTCGGTCGGCTTCACCTCGATGAGCAAGTACGTGCCGAATGCCGGCGCGTTCTACTCGTACATCCAGCGCGGGCTGGGGCGGCACGTCGGGGTAGGGGCGGCGGCGTTGGCGCTGGGGTCCTACGGGGTGATGCTCATCGGGCTGTACACCTACCTCGGTGTGGCCACGTCGAAGCTGTTGACCGCCGTGCACATCGGAATTCCGTGGTGGGCCAGTGCGATTGGCTGGGTCTGTCTAGTCGGGGTGCTGGGCTACCGCGACATCGAGCTGAGCTCCAAGGTGCTGGGCGTGCTGCTTATCGCCGAGACGCTGGCCGTAGTGCTCGTCGACATCGGCGTCATCTGTGCGGGCGGAGCCGGCTGGTCCGGCGGTGAGGGCGGCCTGAGCCTCGTACCGCTGTCACCGTCCGAATTCGCCACAGGTGCACCGAGTCTCGGGCTGATGTTCGCGTTCTTCTGCTTCATCGGATTCGAGGCCACCGCGGTGTTCCGGAATGAGGCCAAGGACCCCGACCGCACCATCCCGCGGGCGACCTACACCGCGGTGGTCTTCATCGGCCTGTTCTACGCCCTGGCGGCGTGGGCCGTCGTCGAGGGCCTGGGCGTCGACCGCGCCGTCGACGCTGCCAAGGCCGAGCCCGAGAACGTCGTGCAGAACCTGGCGAGCACCTACGTCTCGCCGATCCTCACCGACGTCATCCAGGTGCTGCTGGTGACCAGCTTCTTCGCCTGCGTGCTGTCGTTCCACAACGTCATCACGCGCTACCAGTTCACGTTGGCGACCAAGGGGCTGCTGCCCGCGTCGCTCGCCGAGATCGACGAACGCCACCGCACGCCGTCCCGCTCGTCGCTGGTGTTCACGGTGATCTCGCTGACCGCGATGGTCGCCGTCGCGGTGATCGGCTGGGACCCGATCACCCAGACCTACATGTGGTTCTCCGGCGCGTCCACACTGGGCCTCATCGCCCTCATGGCAATGACGAGCCTGGCCGTCATCGTCTTCTTCCGGACGCAGGAGCACGGTGCGAGCCTGTGGCACACCGTGATCGCGCCCGGCCTGTCCTTCCTTGGCCTCACCGCGATCCTGCTGCTGGTGATCAAGAACTTCGCGCTCCTGGTCGGCAGCACCACCACCGCGGTCGTGCTCGGCGGGCTCATCGCCGCGATCTTCGCCGCGGGCGTCGTCGTCGCCGAGCGGGTCCGGCGCCGCCGTCCCGACCGCTACCGGGCGCTGGTGCAGGACAACTAGTTCCGGGCGCCGCCGCGCAACCGGTCCACCGCGGCCCGGCCCGCGCCGGCGGACGTATCGGCCTCCGGCAGCGAGTCCGCGTCGATCGCGGCGGGCACCTGGGCGTCACCGCCGGTGGTCAGCTCCGTATCAGCGGGCACGCCGCGCTTGAGCAGCGCCAGCGCGATCGGGCCCAGGTCCACATGCTCGGCGACGGTGCCCACGCGGCCGATCGCCCGGCCACCGGCGAGCACCGGATCACCCGTCGCGGGACGGTCATCGCCGCCGTCGAGATGCAGCAGGACCAGCATGCGGGGCGGCTTGCCCAGGTTGTGGACCCGCGCGACGGTCTCCTGGCCGCGGTAGCAGCCCTTGTCCAGATGCACGGCGCCGACGCCCGGCCCGCCGATCCAGCCGACCTCATGCGGGATGGTGCGCTCATCGGTGTCGACACCCAACCGCGGCCGCAGCGCCGCCACCCGCAGGGCCTCGTAGGCCCACAACCCGGCGGGCCGGACGCCCGCATCCAGCAGCCGCTGTCGCCATGCCGCGGCGTCGGCCCGCGGCACCACGAGCTCGATCTCCTCGGCGCCCAGCCGGCGCACGAAACCGCCCTGGGGCAGCGGCGCGGCCGTCCAGTCGGTGTCCGGGGTCGGCAGGTCCAGCTGGTTGACGGCGGGTCCGAGCAGCGACAGCACCGCGAGGTCGGCCGGGTTCACCTCGACCTTGGACCAGAACACCATCTTGCGCAGGAAGTCGGCGAGCGGCTGCCCGCGCCACGATTCGGTGTCCAGCGTGGTGGCGCCGCCGAGCTCGGTCTGCAGCCAGTGGTCCTCGACGCGGCCCTGGCCGTCGAGGCTCAGGTTCTGGACGACGGACCCCTCCGGCAGGGCGCTGACGTGCTGGCTCGAGATGGTGTGCAGCCAGCTCTGGCGGTCGTCGCCGGTGAGTGCGATGGTCGCGCGGTGGCCGCGGTCGACGACGATGGCCTCGGTGGCGGCGGCACGCTGCTCCCCGAGCGGGTCGCCGTAGTGCCAGACGGCGCCGGCGTCGGGTCCGGATTCGGGGGCGGGAACTGCGCTCATGCTTCGAGCGTAGTTGGCGTCCCGACTAGCCTTCTGGCCGTGACCACCCCGCCGCCGATCGTCGTCGCAGTCGACGGCTGCCGGTCCACGGTCCGCGCCGACGATCCCGTGTTCTCGCGCGGCGACGGGGTCTTCGAGACGGCATTGGTGCGGGGCGGCGTCGTCCTCCTGCTCGACGAGCACCTGGCGCGGTTGGCGGGGTCGGCGGTACTGGCTGGGCTGCCGTGCCCCGATTCCGAGCGGTGGCGGGCGGCGGTGGCGTCCGCGGTCGGCCAGTGGCCCGGCGGAGAGGCCGTGCTGCGGCTGGTGCTCGGCCGCGGTGCCGACGGTGTGGTGGCGTTCGTGATGGTCTCGGCCGTGCCGGCGCGCGTCGCCGCGGCCCGCCGGGACGGTGTCGCGGCGGTGACACTGGTGCGGCCGCACTGGCCGCTCGCGGCCGCGAAATCGCTGTCCTATGCCGCGAACGTCGCCGCACTGCGGCACGCCGAACGGGCCGGCGCCGGCGACGCCGTGTTCGTCGACGCGACGGGCGCGGTGCTCGAAGGGCCGCGCTCGGCCGTCGTGCTGGCGGTCCGTGGCGCGGCCGGCGAACCGGTTCTGGTGACGCCCGATGCGTCGTCGATCCTGCCGTCGACCACGCAGCGCGCGCTGTTCGCGGCCGCAGCGGCGCAGGGTGTCGAGTGTGTGTACCGGCGGGTGACCGTGCCGGATTTGTTTGCCGCACAAGGTGTTTGGCTGCTTTCCGCGATCACGCTGGCGGCGCGGGTGCATACCTTGGACGGGCGCGCGCTGGCGGGCTCGCCTTTCGAGGCCTTGATCGGCGGGTTGATCGACGGGCAGATCTGAGTCCGAGAAAAATCGGTTGTCGGGTCTTCGACCTGGGAGTACGGTCGCACGTACACAGGGAAGGAGGTGGTCCGACAAATTGATTGATTCTTTGAGGACATGTGAGGTGGCTGCCCGCTAGTAGCGCAGGGTAATTCCCGAGCGCACTCGCGAATTCCCGCAGCCACCCGGCCCCCGAGCCTCCCGGTCTTGTCCAACCAGGAACCTTGGCTCGGGGGCCGCCCCATGTCCGGGGTAGGTCAGCCGGCCGGCGGGGGCGCTGGCGCGAGCGAGTTGCACGCCTGCGTCGCGGACTTCCAGGTGTTCTCGTCGACCCCTGGAGGAGCCGGCGGGGTGCCGTGCTCGCCCCCGGGCGGCGGACCCTGATGGCCCTCGTGCTTGCCCGGAGCGCCCGGCGGCGGGCCCTGCGGCGGCGCGGGAACGCCGTGCTCGGTCAGGCACTGCGCGAAGGCGTCACCACCGGGTGGCGTGCCCGGAGCTTCCGAGCCGGATGCCGGTGCCGCGCTGCTGGACGAGGCTGCCGACGACGCCGTGGTCGAACTGCTCGGTGCCGAGTCGCTGCTCGACGAACACCCGACCACACCGCCGACCAGTGCGGCCGCGGTCGCACTGAAGACGGCGAGACGAATAGCGGAAGGAACCACGTTTCCCCCAATCTGGTTGCGAATACTGACCAGGCAGACGCTAGAGAGCGCCGATGGGGGAGTGATATCGAGAATCTAGGCGTCGCCTGTGAAGTGGCTGCGCCGGGAGCTACGAGATCAGCGGGGCGAGCTGACGGACCGTCAGCCGACGAAACGAGACAGGCGCGCGGAGAGGTGCGGGGTCAGGCCGCCGTCGGCGTCCACGCGCTCCTCGACGTAGGCCAGGTCGCCGTTCTCGATGATCCCGTACAGCCGCTTCGCGCCGCCGACAAGCATGCCGGACTTGCTGCGGGCCAGGGCGTCGGTGGCCAGTTCCCAGGAGGCCTGGTTCAGCGGGGTGCCGTAGAACAGCTCGACGTAGCCGGCCGAATGTGCCAGCAGCAGCTCGATGGCCTGGGACTCGTCCTGCCCGTGGGGATCGTTCGGATCGTTCACGAACCGCCAGTAGCCGGTCTCGCGCAGGCCCGGGCCGGCGTATTCGCCGTTCTCGTCGAGCCGCCAGGAGCGGGCATCCCAGTTGAGGTAGTCGCCGCCGTTGTGCGACACGATGATCTGCTGACCGAACCGGTAGTCGCCGGCGGACTCACGGCCCTCGCCCTCACCGCGCCAGACGCCGACGAGCGGCAGCAGGGCCAGCAGGGCGTCGTTGAAGTCCGCACCTTCGCGCAGGTTGGCGGTGTCCGCGGGCAGCGGCAGGTCGTCGAACCCGGGCACGTTGCGCGCGGCCGTGGCCTTGGCGCGATCGGCTGCCGCGGCAATGGCGCGGTCGCCGGAGCCGCTCAGTGCGCCGAGCTCGCCCAAGCCGTCAGGGTCCTGGTCGGACGTCACGACTCGTCGGTGATCAGGCGGTACAGCGCGTAGAGCGCGAACCAGGTGATGGCCAGCGTGGCCACGACCAGCAGGATCTCGAAGAAAAGCACCACGGGGAGACAGATTACTCGGGGCTTCGGTGTGACGTGCGCCGCACCGGCCCGTCAAATGCGACGAGCGGCCGTATCTGTACGTCCGGACACGGAGTGTCGGGGTACAAACACGGCCGCTCGCGGCAGTGAGAACTAACTCAGGTCATGCGACCTTGACGTCGACCTCGTGGATGCCGGCACCGGTCGGCGCAACCACGGCGTCGCCGTTGCCGACCTTGGACAGTGCGCGCAGTGTCCAGGTGCCGGGCGCGGCGAAGAAGCGGAAGTCACCGGTGGCCGACGCGACGACCTCGGCGGTGAACTCGTCCGTGCTGTCCAGCAGGCGCACGAATGCCCCACCGACCGGCTGGCCCGAGCCGTCGACGACGCGGCCGGTGATGACCGTTTCCTTCTCCAGGTCAACGCTGGCCGGCAGCGTCAGGCCTTGCTTGGGTGCAGAGCACATATTCAGTTTCCCAACTCGATCGGGGCACCCACCAGGGAGCCGTATTCGGTCCAACTGCCGTCGTAGTTCTTTACATTCCGGTGGCCGAGCAGTTCCTGCAGCACGAACCAGGTGTGCGACGAACGCTCACCGATGCGGCAGTAGGCGATGGTCTCCTTCTCGCCGTCGAGGCCGGCGTCGGCGTAGATCTTCGCCAGCTCCTCGTCGGACTTGAAGGTGCCGTCGTCGTTTGCGGCCCGGCTCCACGGCACGTTGATGGCGCTCGGCACGTGGCCGGGGCGCTGGCTCTGCTCCTGCGGCAGGTGCGCGGGAGCCAGAATCTTGCCGGAGAACTCGTCGGGCGAACGCACGTCGACCAGGTTCTTGGTGTTGATCGCGGCGATCACCTCGTCGCGGAACGCGCGGATGCTGTTGTCGATGGGCTTGGCCTCGTACGAGGTCGCCGGGCGGACGGTGGCGTCCTTGACCAGCGGGCGGTCGTCGAGCTCCCAGCGCTTGCGGCCGCCGTCGAGCAGCTTGACGTCGTCGTGGCCGTACAGCTTGAAGTACCAGTAGGCGTAAGCCGCGAACCAGTTGTTGTTGCCGCCGTACAGGATGACGGTGTCGTCGTTGCTGATGCCCTTGTCGGACAACAGCTTCGAGAACTGCTGCTGGTCGACGAAGTCACGCTTGACCGAGTCCTGCAGATCATCGCGCCAGTCCAGCTTGACGGCGCCGGGGATGTGCCCCTCGTCGTCGTAGGCGCTGGTGTTCTCGTCGACCTCGACGAACACCACGCCGGCGGTGTCGAGGTTGTTCTCGGCCCATTCGGTCGAGACCAGGACGTCGGAACGTGCCATGTACGAATTCCTTTCGGTTGCTTATGAGCTCTAGCGGGTCAGGTGGTGGCGGGGGCGCCGGTGCCGCGGAATCGCGCCACGAGCGGGTAAATCTGGCAACCGAGGCAGATGCCGAAGGCGGCGTTGAGGAAGGCGGCGATCAACGCGAACGCGGTGGCACCGAGGCCCAGCGCGGTGATACCCGTCGCGAAGCCGACGAATCCCACGATGGCGAACAGCAGTCCGACGAGCTGGGCGAACTTCAGCGGCGCGACCGGTTCCTTCTCGCTCACCGGGGCCAGCCGCGGCGCGATGAAGGTGGCGAAGATCCGGCCGTAGGGATGCTTGCGCGGTCCGCCGATGGCGCCGATCGCGAACACGACGGCCTGCAGACCGAGAATCACGGCCGCGGCGATCGGGCTGGCGGCCGAAACGAGCAGCGTGAGGATCAGCACGGCGGTGGTGACCCAGGCTGCGAAGCGGGGTCCGCGCACGTCGACCTGCGGGGTTTCGATGGAATTGTCTGACATGGGAAAGCTCCTGTTGGTTGTAAATGTGGACTGGCCACAGAAGGGCTGCTCGGAGCGCAACACGAAATGACGGCGCGGCTACTCAGCAGCTACAACAACAACAGCAACAACCCGCAACGCGGCACAGATCTACTGCGCGACGCTTGGTGAGCAGGAGCTCGCGGGGGGCCAACACGGCAGACAGCTTACCCAACAACGGGGTGGTCAGGCCAACAGCGGTAGCAGGGCCTCGCGCAGATCAGCGGATTTCGGGACGCCCGCGGTGCGGTACCGCTGCTGCCCCGCGGCGTCGAAGATGAATGTCGTCGGCAGCGAGAGCACCGACAGTCGTCGGGCCGCAACGGGATTGGCGTCGAGATCGAGTTCGACGTGCGCGACCCCGAGGTCGTCACACACCTGGTCGACGACGCGGCGCACGGCCGCGCAGGGTCCGCACCACGTTGCGCTGAAATGCACGACGGTCGGGCCGGTGGTCGACAGGCCGAGGTCGGCGTTGTCGTTTTCGGCCGACGCCTCGGCCGGTACCACTTCCTTCATCAGGCCGGCGCGCAGCGTCAGCAGGCGGCCGATGATGTACGCGATCCCGAGCGCGGCGACCAGGACCGTCAGCACCACAACTGTGGAGTTCATGATTGTCTGAACCCATCCAGGGGCACGGTTACTCCCGTCGCGATGCCTTCGATGATGACGTCGGAGCCGCGGGCCCCCTCGCTGGTCGGGGTCAGCCCGAACGGCAGCTTCATTCCCGGCATCGTGGTGGAGAAGGCCCGCAGGACCGCGGCCTTCTTGTCGTCGGGCACCTTTTCTTCCGCGGTGCCCGGGCCGGTGAGCACGTCGGTCGCCGTGAACACCAGGTTGGTGCGGTCGGCGCCGGTGATGGACAGGTCCACCGAGACGCTGACGCGCTTGTCGAGGCCGGCGGCGGCCGGGGTCCCGGTGAACACGAGGCCGTGGTTCTCGGAGATGCCGGATTCGGTGGTGCCGCCGGTCGCATCGTTGGAATCGTTGGTGGGGGCTTCCACCAATAGGTCCTTGATGCCCATGAAGCGGCCGACATGGGTCGAGTCGACGATGATGCGGCTTTCCAGCTTCGCCGCGGTCAATTTGGCGTCGGGTCCGATGAGCCAGGACTTGGGCGTCGCGACCATGTCGTACAGCGTGGCCTCGATGGACGCCTTGCCGACGACGGGGTGCGCGACGGCGGCCGCCTTGACCTCGACCTGCTGGTAGCGGCCCCGCGCCGCCTGGGTTGCGAAGGGGAAACCGAGGATCGACACCCACGGATCGAAGTGCAGGTGGGCCGCGGTCCGGACGCTGCGGGACATTCGATATTCGGCGAAGATCGCGAAGCCGAAATCGGTGCCGACGACCGCGAGGATCAGCACGACCGCTGGGATCAGCAGCCGGGTCAGCACCTTACGCATCCGGACATTCTGGCGTACGGCCAGCCGCGCAGTGGTGCGACCGGCCGTTCCAAGCCGCTAAATCGCAGGTGGCAAGCTATCGTTAGATGATCTTGGCCGGTAACGGCCATGTGTCAGCCATGATTCTCCGGAGTTGAATCGGATTGAACTGCGACAGCGTCGTCGCGGGGGAGAGTCCGGTGTGGCCCCGGACGTACTGGAGGACCCGTTGGATCTTCTGCTACTGACCGTCGACCCGCACCCGGAGTCTGTGCTCCCGGCGCTGGCGCTACTGCCGCACAGTGTGCGGCCGGCACCCACCGAGGTGTCGTCGTTGCTGGAAGCCGGCAACGCCGATGTGGCGATCGTCGACGCGCGCACTGATCTCGCGGCCGCCCGCGGACTCTGTCGTCTGCTGGGCAGCACCGGAGCGTCCGTACCCGTGGTGGCCGTGGTCAACGAGGGCGGCCTGGTGGCCGTCAACGTCGAGTGGGGTATCGACGAAATCCTGCTGCCCGGCACCGGCCCGGCCGAGATCGACGCCCGGCTGCGGCTGCTCGTGGGACGCCGTAACGGCGTCGCCGACCAGCAGAGCGCCGGCAAGATCACGCTCGGCGAACTCGTCATCGACGAGGGCACCTACACCGCGCGGCTTCGTGGCAAGCCTCTCGATCTGACCTACAAGGAATTCGAGCTGCTGAAGTACCTGGCTCAGCACGCCGGCCGGGTCTTCACCCGCGCCCAATTGCTCCAGGAGGTGTGGGGCTACGACTTCTTCGGCGGCACCCGCACCGTCGACGTGCACGTCCGGCGCCTGCGCGCCAAGCTCGGCCCCGACTACGAGTCGCTGATCGGCACCGTCCGCAACGTCGGTTACAAGGCCGTCCGGCCCGCGCGCGGCCGCACCAACGGCGCGGCCGAATCGGTCGACGACATCGACGACGAGGACGACGGCGACTCCGGTGACGTCGAGAACGGCGCCCGCCAGACCCAGCCTGTGCAGTGACGGAACTGACCTGGCACACCGCACTGAGTGCTGCCGACCAGACGGCCATCCGTGAACTCGTCGCGGCGGCGACCGCCGCCGACGGCGTGGCCCCGGTCGGGGACCAGGTGCTGCGCGAACTCCCGCTGGACCGGACCCGGCATCTGCTGGCGCATGACTCCGGTGCGCTGGTCGGCTATCTGAATCTCGCGCCGGACATGGCCGAGGCCGTCGTCGCCGTCGACGCCCGGCGCCGGGGGATCGGCAGCGAGCTGATCCGCACCGGCCTGGCCGCCGGTGGCCCGGCCACCCGAATCTGGGCGCACGGCAACCTCGATGCCGCGCGGGCCACCGCCGCGGCGCTCGGCCTGACCGCGGTGCGCGAACTCTGGCAGATGCGCCGCTCGTTGTCGGCCCTGCCTGCGCTGACCGAGGTACCGGGTGTTCGGCTGACCACCTATCCGGGACCCGACGTCGACGCCGAACTGCTGCGCGTCAACAACGCGGCGTTCCACTGGCACCCCGAGCAGGGTGGCTGGACGCAGGCCGAGGTGGACGAGCGCCGGGGTGAGTCGTGGTTCGATCCGGCCGGGTTGTTCCTGGCGTATGACGCCGACGATCTGACCGGGGAGCGGTTGCTCGGCTTCCACTGGACGAAAGTTCATCGGACTCCGGACACCGAGTCTTCTGACGCCTCCGGCGTGGGCGAGGTGTACGTCGTCGGCGTCGGCCCGGACGCGCAGGGCCGCGGCCTCGGTGCGTTGCTGACGCTGGCCGGCCTGCACTACCTGGCAGACCGGCTGGGGACGGACGGCACCGTACTGCTGTATGTCGAGGCAGACAACACCGCGGCGGTGAAGACCTACCGACGTCTCGGGTTCGAGCTGTACAGCGCCGACGTCGCCTACGCGGGGGCCCCGACCGTTAGCTGAAACGGCGAGTTGGCTGAAAAGTCCCTGTCCGTGTTCACCCGGTGTTCATTCGGCATCAGTGATTCGTCCATTACGGCCGCATACGTTGCGCGGGAGTCGGAAGCCGACCCTTGAAAGCCGACCATCGGCCGACACCGAAAGTAGGACCCGTGAAGTTCACCAGCATCGGTAAAGCATTCGTCGTCACCGCAGCGGCCGCGTCGCTTGCCGTCGGCATGACTGCGTGTGGCAATGACAACAAGTCCGGCACCGCGTCGTCGTCGTCCGGTTCGGCCGCCGAGTGCGGCGGCAAGAACGCGCTGACCGCCGAGGGCTCGACCGCGCAGCAGAACGCCATCGCCGAGTTCAACAAGGCTTGGGGCCAGGTGTGCTCGGGCAAGAACCTGTCCTACAACGGCACCGGCTCGGGCGCCGGCCGCCAGCAGTTCATCGCCAAGCAGGTCGACTTCGCCGGTTCCGACTCGGCGCTGGCCAAGGAGCAGATCGAGAAGGCCGCCGAGCGTTGCGGTGGCAACCCGGCGTGGAACCTGCCGCTGGTCTTCGGCCCCGTCGCCCTGGCGTACCACCTCGAAGGCGTGAGCAAGCTCGTCGTCAACGCCGACGTGCTGGCCAAGATCTTCCAAGGCGAGATCAAGAAGTGGAACGACCCGGCCATCGCCGCGCTGAACGCGGGCACCACCCTGCCGGACGCCGACATCAAGCCCGTCTACCGCTCGGACTCGTCGGGCACCACCGACAACTTCCAGAAGTACCTGTCGGCCGCGGCTCCGGAGAGCTGGAAGAAGGGCGCCGGCAGCGAGTTCCAGGGCGGCGCCGGTGAGGGCGCGCAGAAGTCGGCCGGCGTCGTACAGGCCGTGCAGGCCACCCCGGGTGCCATCGGCTACGTCGAGAAGAGCCCGGCCGCCGCTGCCGGTCTGCCGTTCGCGCAGATCGACACCGGTTCGGGCGCAGTCGAACTGACCGACGACAACGCCAAGAAGGCCATCGCGTCCGCCAAGTTCGCCAAGGACGGCAACGACCTGGCCCTCGACCTGAAGTCGCTGTACTCGACCAAGGAAGCCGGCGCCTACCCGCTGGTGCTGGCCACCTACGAGATCGTCTGCTCGAAGGGCTACGACGCCGACACCGCCGCCGCGGTGAAGTCGTTCCTGAAGGTGGCCGCCAACCAGGGCCAGGCCAACCTGTCGAAGGCGGGCTACATCCCGCTGCCCGACGCCTTCAAGACGCGTCTGCTGCAGTCGGTCGACGCAATCGCTTAAGCAGTGCTGGCGCTCCGGTTCCATCGCGGTAAGGATGGAACCGGAGCCCACGACCGTTAGGTTCCTGACAGGATGACAGTGACAACACCGAATCCAGCCGACGCGGGGTCGGGGGAGGCAATCGCCGCACCCTTCCCCGAGCCGACGCCGGTGTCTCTCGACCCGCTGAAGGGCTCGAAAGTTCGCCTGGGCGACCGGATTTTCCGCCTGCTCGCCGAGGGTTCCGGCGTACTGATCGTCGCGCTGATCGCGGCCATCGGTGTGTTCCTGCTGTGGCGCGCCATCCCGGCGCTCGCCCGCAACAAAGAGAACTTCTTCACTTTCGGTGGCAACTGGGTCACCACCGACACCTCGGCGATGCACTTCGGCATCCTCGATCTGCTGCAGGTCACCGTCTTCGTGTCGGTGTTCGCGCTGCTGATCGCGATGCCGGTGGCGCTGGGTATCGCGATCTTCCAGACGCAGTACGCGCCGCGCCGACTGGCCGGGCCGCTGGCGTATGTGGTGGACCTGCTCGCGGCGGTGCCGTCGATCGTCTACGGCGTGTGGGGCCTCTACGTGCTGGCCCCCGTGCTCAAGCCGTTTGCGTTGTGGCTCAACAAGAATCTCGACTGGCTGTTCCTGTTCAAGACCGGCAACGCCTCGGTGGCCGGTGGCGGCACCATCTTCACTGCGGGCATCGTGCTCGCGGTGATGATCCTGCCGATCATCACCGCTGTCACTCGTGAGGTCTTCATCCAGACACCGCGCGGCCAGATCGAAGCCGCACTGGCGCTGGGCGCCACCCGCTGGGAGGTCGTGCGCACCACGGTGCTGCCGTTCGGCCTCTCGGGCTACATCAGCGGTGCGATGCTCGGCCTCGGCCGCGCGCTCGGCGAGACCATCGCGCTGCTGATCATCCTGCGCGGTACGCAGACCCAGTTCAGCTGGACCCTGTTCGACGGCGGCTACACGTTCGCCAGCAAGATCGCGGCCACCGCAAGCGAATTCAACGACCAGTACAAAGCGGGTGCCTACATTGCCGCCGGCCTGGTGCTGTTCATCCTGACGTTCGTGGTGAACTCCGCGGCCCGCGCGGTCGTGGCCGGAAGGACGGCGAAATGAACGCGAAGATGGCGGCGATGCTGGAGCGGCCCGTCAAGCACCAGTCGTTCGAAGGGGTGGGCCTGCGCCGCAAGGTGACCGACAAGGTCGCGACGGTGCTCGTCAGCCTGTCACTGCTCGTGGCGCTGATCCCGTTGGTGTGGGTGCTGTATTCCGTTATCACCAAGGGCTACAAGGCCCTCACCGCGTCGGAATGGTTCACCAACTCGCAGTCCGGCATGACGGCGTTCGTCGAGGGCGGCGGCGCGTACCACGCCATCGTCGGCACCGTCCTGCAGGCGCTGGTGTGCGCCGTCATCTCGATCCCGATCGGCGTGATGGTGGCGGTGTACCTCGTGGAGTACGGCGGCGGCACCAAACTGGGCAAGGTCACCACTTTCATGGTCGACATCCTCACCGGTGTCCCGTCGATCGTCGCCGCGCTGTTCGTCTACGCGCTGTGGGTCGCCACCCTGGGCTTCCAGCGCACGGGTTTCGCGGTGTCGCTGTCGCTGGTACTGCTGATGATCCCGGTCATCGTGCGGTCCACCGAGGAGATGCTGCGCATCGTCCCGATGGACCTGCGCGAGGCCAGCTACGCGCTGGGCATTCCCAAGTGGAAAACCATTGTGCGGATTGTCATTCCGACAGCGCTGTCGGGCATCGTCACGGGCGTCATGCTGTCGCTGGCCCGCGTCATGGGTGAGACGGCCCCGCTGCTGGTCCTGGTGGGCTACGCACAGGCCATGAACTTCGACATGTTCGGCGGCTTCATGGGGTCGCTGCCGGGCATGATGTACGACCAGATCGGCGCCGGTGCCGGCGCCAACGAGGTCCCCACCGACCGGATGTGGGGAGCGGCGCTGACCCTGGTGCTGCTGATCGCGCTGCTGAATGTGGCGGCGCGGTTGGGCGCCAAGTTCTTTGCCCCGAAGAAAGTTTGAGCAGGAGTACCGTCAATGGCCAAGCGTCTGGATCTCAAAGATCTCAACATCTACTACGGCTCCTTCCACGCCGTGCAGAGCGTCAGCCTGTCGGTGGAGCCGCGCAGCGTAACGGCGTTCATCGGGCCGTCGGGCTGCGGCAAGTCGACGGTGCTGCGCACCCTCAACCGCATGCACGAGGTGATCCCGGGCGCCCGCGCTACCGGTTCGGTGCTGCTCGACGGTGACGACATCTACGCCCCCGGCGTCGACCCGGTCGGCGTGCGCAAGACCATCGGCATGGTGTTCCAGCGCCCGAACCCGTTCCCCACCATGTCGATTCGCGACAACGTGGTGGCCGGGCTGAAGCTGCAGGGCGTGCGCAACAAGAAGACGCTCGACGAGGTCGCCGAGCGGTCGCTCAAGGGCGCCAACCTGTGGAACGAGGTCAAGGACCGCCTCGACAAGCCCGGTGGTGGTCTCTCGGGCGGTCAGCAGCAGCGCCTGTGCATCGCCCGCGCCATCGCCGTGCAGCCCGACGTGCTCCTGATGGACGAGCCGTGCTCGGCGCTGGACCCGATCTCGACGCTCGCCATCGAGGACCTGATCGCAGAACTGAAGCAGGACTTCACGATTGTGATCGTCACGCACAACATGCAGCAGGCGGCGCGCGTCAGCGACCAGACGGCGTTCTTCAATCTCGAAGCTACCGGCAAGCCCGGCCAGCTGATCGAGATCGACGACACCGAGAAGATTTTCTCCAACCCGTCCAAGAAGGCCACCGAGGACTACATCTCCGGCCGCTTCGGTTAGGTCGCCTTCGCCTGCGGGCTGGGGGCGCTTTGTCGGCGCGGGGGTTGCTTTGTGGGCGTGGAGTGATGGCTCGGCCTCGGAAGTACGTGTCTTCAATCACGAACACGGTGCGGCCGTCGTGATTGAAAGCAGGTACATTTTCCGGCCTCAGACTCAAGCGGTCGCTGAGTTCAATCATGACTGGCATACCGCCACTTCGACTGAACCCACGGACTTCTCGAGCCGGATCGGCACTGCACACGATCCCTAGGGCGTGATGACGACGCGGGTGCCGGAGGGTTCCTTTGCCGCCCAGACGTTTTCGATGTCGGCGAGTGGGCGCGCGACGGTGGTCAGCTGCAGTTCGCCGGCGTCGAGCATCGCGAACATCCGAGTCAGGCCTTCGGTGCGTGCGCGCTGCAGGGCCTCCGGCGGGACGCTGCCGATACCCACGCCCTGAAGCGTGATGCCCGTGCTGCGCAACGTCGCGGCGTCGACGCTGATGCTCGCCCCGGTCATCGAACCGACCTGGATGAAGCGCGTGGCGTGGAAATGGGTCGACGAGTGCGCGGCGGCCAGGGCGGCGAGGGTCTGCTGCGCGGGTTCGCCCCACAGGTAGTCGATGACGGCGTCGAACGGCCGCGCCGAGTGTTGGGCCACAACGCTTTCCGTCAGATCGTCGGTGCCGAGCGCGATGACGTCGTCAGCTCCGACGGTCCGGAGCCACTCCAGTCGTTCCGGGTTGCGGCCGGCCACCACGACGCGGCCCGCCCCGAAGACGAACTTGGCCAACTGCACTGCCAGGGATCCCGTGACGCCGGTGGCGCCGAGGACCAGCACGTGGTCGCCGGGTTTGGTCTGGGCGGCGTAGTCCAGGCTCATCCACGCCGACATGCCGGGGTTGGGCACTGCCGCCGCGGTCACCGAGTCGACATGTTCAGGTACGGGGACAGCCGCACCGGGGTTGACCAGCGTGCGTTCGGCCATCAACCCGTACGGCGCAATCGACCCGGTGTACACCCGCGAGCCGTCATCGAGGCGGGCGACGCCGTCGACCCCGGCGATGGCGGGGAGCTGAATCTCCTTGCTGCTGTAGTGCTTTCCCATGATGACCATGCGGCTGAGGTTGGTCAGTGCCGACGCCTCCACGGCGGCGACGACGGCGCCGTCGCGCGGCTGGGGCTCGGCGAAATCCAGGTACCGGGGCTGCTGACCCCACTCGTGCACGACCGCTGCCTTCATGTGTGCTCCTCGGCTCAGAATATGGTTTCTATGGAAACTATATGCCGATGGCTCATCGGATGGCAATATGGTTTCCGTGAAAACCAAATCCGCTCTGATCGCCGAGATCAGCTCGCTGGTCGGCGCGGTGGGGGACAAGTTCGACACCGACGAGGTTGATGCCGAGCGCGATTACCTCGCCGCGCACTGCCCGCCCCGGCTGGAGCGCACCGTGCGTGAGCTGCCCACCCTTGGTCTGCATCTGCTGGCTGAGCTCGCCGACGGACCGATCAGCGTGGTGGGCCTGGCCGCCCGCGCCGGGCAGCTCAAGGGCACCGTGTCCAAGCACGTCCAAAGACTGGTCGACGCCGGGCTCGTGACCCGCTCGCCGGTGCCGGGCAACCGCAAAGAACTACAGCTGACCCCCACCGCGGACGGGAAACGCCTCATCGAGGTACATCAGCGCATGCACGACGAGATGGACGCCGGCCGGCACGACTTCCTGTCGCGCTACACCGTCGCGGAACTGTCGGTGCTGGAGAAGATGCTGCAGGACCTGTTGGCGACGAGCCGGGACGGCGTGCGGTTGGTCCCCGCCGGGCTGGGGTCGCCCCCAGCTCCCGAGCGGGGGGCACCTTCCGCTCGCGAGCAGACATGAAACTGTCGATTTGCGCGTGAAAACGACAGTTTTACGTCTTCTCGCGGGAAAACTCAGCGGATGGTGGGCAGACCGTCGTCGTCGGAGTACCGGCCGGTGACCTGGAAGATCACGCGACGCGCGACCTCGACGGCGTGGTCGGCGAAGCGCTCGTAGAAGCGGCTGAGCAGCGTCACGTCGACGGCCGCGGTCACACCGTGCTTCCACTCGCGGTCCATCATCACGCTGAACAGATGACGGTGCAGGTCATCCATCGCGTCGTCTTCTTCTTGGATACGGGCGGCGCGTTCGGGGTCCTGGGTGAGGAGCACCTCTTGTGCGGTGTTGCCCAATTCGACTGCCAGACGGCCCATTTCGGCGAAGTAGCCGTTGACCTCCTCGGGCAGCGCATGCTGCGGGTGGCGGCGGCGGGCGATCTTGGCGACGTGCAGCGCCAGCGCGCCCATGCGGTCGACATCGGCGACGATCTGGATGGAGCCGACGACGGACCGCAAGTCACCGGCGACCGGGGACTGCAGGGCCAGCAGGACGAAGGCCTGTTCTTCGGCCTGTGCGCTGAGGGCCGAGATGTGCTCGTGGTCGGAGATGACCTGCTCGGCCAGCACCAGATCGGCCTGCAGCAAAGCCTGGGTCGCGCGCTCCATGGCAACACCCGCCAGTCCGCACATCTCGCCAAGGCGGTTGGTCAGGCCCTCAAGCTGCTCGTGGTACGCGGTACGCATGGGCTCCAGACTACTTTCTGGCCATGAGACGTGCCGTGATCTGGCAATGAACGGCCGGTGAATGGGACAGGTCAGATGCTATTTGCAGGTCGTGTCGGCCGCGTTGGTGATGCTCAGGTCTTCCGGCAGCTTGGTGGGCTCGCCGGACAGGCTGCCGTGGGTCACCCGCATCTGGGCCGCTGAACCGCTGGCGGCGGGGGTTCCCACCGCGGTGAAATCGGTCCCGAGCACCACTCGCACCACGTCCCCGAGGCCGGACACCCGCTCGACGTGGGCGTTGGGCAGCGTGGACGCCACGGTCGCGGCGGCCTGTTCGTGCCCTGCCGAGAAGAACACCGTCGTCGACGTCACCTGGCCCTGGTAGTCGTCCGGCGAGTTGACGGTGAAGCCGTGCTGCTCGAATTCCTTGGATGCGGTCGCGGCCAGGCCGTCCTGACCGGTCGAATTCGACACCCGGACCGTCACCTGGCTCGGGTCGGTCGTCGTGGTGTTGACCTCTTCGCCGTCCGAAGTGGCCGCGGCGCTGCTGGGCGCGGCCGGTGTGGGCGGAACCGGGGTGTTGTCGGAGTTGCGTTCCTCGGGCAGCGGGTCATCGTTGATGATCGCGTCGAACAGTGCGCGCATGTCGTCGACGCGCGGCGGCTCGTTGCCTTCGGAGTCGGTGACGCCGGTGGGCACCGTGACGAAGGTGACGCGGCCGGCGCTGACGCCCTGGATGGACTGGCCGAGTTGCACCAGGTCCTTGGTGGTGACGTTGTCGACCGAGGAGTCGTTGATGAACAGGTTGACGACGTTGTTGAGCTTGCCGATGTTGAAGAACGTGTCCTTGGAGATCATCGACCGCAGCAGCGAGGACAGGAACATCTGCTGGCGCTTGATGCGGCCGTAGTCGCCGTTGACCTCAGTGGTGACCTGGCGGGCGCGGACGTACTGCAGCGCGGTGTGACCGTCGATGACCTGGCGGCCGGAGTGCTCCAGCACAGTGCCCAGTTCGTAGTCCTCGAGCGGCGTGCTGCTGCAGACCTCGACGCCGCCGACGGCATCGACGAGTTTTGAGAAACCAGCGAAATCGACTGCCATGAACCGGTTCACCGACAGGCCCGACAGCTTCTGGATCACCTTCACCAGGCACTTCGGCCCACCGAACGAATAGGCCGAATTCAGCTTGGTCTCGGTGTAAACCTGGTCGGGCCCATAGCTTTTGGTGTCTTCGTCGTAGATGGGCCCGTAGCCGCCGGTCTTCGGATCCCACGCCTCGCACTGTGTCGACTTGATGGCCAGGTCGCGCGGGAACGACACCGCCACAACACGTTTGCGGTTCGCCGGGATGTTGACCAGCATGATCGTGTCGGAGCGGGTGCCGCCGGCGTCTTCGGTGGTCCCGGCCCCCATGTCGGCGTTCTGGCCGTAGCGGCTGTCCACGCCGACTATCAGGAAGTTCTCGTCACCGAACTGCGCGTTGGGGTCGATGATGTCGCGGGAGTTGAGGTCCAGCGCCGAGACGCGGTTCATGTTGTTGTTCTTGATGTTCTGCCACTGCCAGGCGGCGCCGGTCATCGACAGCGCGATGACGGCCGCCAGCGCCATGAGGATGCGGCCGGCCACCGCGAACCGGTGGCGCGTGTGGTGGTCGACCGGTGGGGGCGCGTCGACGTGCGCCGGCCGCTCGGGGTGGTCGATGTAGTTCCGGACGTCGGTGCGCACGACGGCCCGTGGCCGTTCGGTCAGCGCGACGGGGTCGGCCAGCGGCGCACCGAAAACCTCTGTGGCGGGCTCGGATTCGAGTCGAAGGCGGGCGGTGCGCGCCGGTTCCTCGGCCACCGGTGCGGGGGCGACGGGCTCGCGCTTCGGCGCGTTCCGTGGCGCCGGCGCGGGCCGCTGCGGTTCTGGACGCTTAGGCGGCGCGGGCGCTTCGACCGCCGGCGCCGGCGCGGCCGTACCGCCCGAGAGCCGGGCGATGAGTTCGGCTACGGTGACGCCACCGCCGCCGTGGCTCCCGGTTCCCTCGTCGTCCGCGCTCTCGTCGTCCGGCTGGCTCTGCAGGCGACCGGCCCGCTCCCACGGCGCCCGGACGGGGCCCGCGGCCCGCGTCGTACGGGTTACCCAGGGGCTGTCGCCGGCAGCATCGCCGTCACCCTCACCGGGGGTGGTCCGGTCGCGGTCGCTCACGTTTACCCGCCGGAGTTGACCAAGTCGGCGCCGAACGGCACCGTGCAGTCGTCGGGATCGTCCAGCCAGCCTTCGGGCAGCACCACGGAACCCGGCGACCCCTGCCGGCCTCGTGGGCCCTCTGCGCAGTCCGGGAACGGCACATCGGAATCCAGTTGGGTGAGCAGCTCGTCGAGCTCGGCCAGGGTGTTCACCAGCGCCAGCGCACGACGCAGATCCGCGCCGGCGGGCAGCCCGTGCAGGTACCAGGCGACGTGCTTGCGGATGTCGCGCATGCCCTTGTCCTCGCCGAAATGGTCGGCGAGCAGCTGACCGTGCCGGCGGATGATGTCCCCGATCTCGCCGAGCGTCGGCGGGGTGGGACGGGGCTGGCCGTTGAAGGCCGCCGACAGTTCGGCGAACAGCCAGGGCCGGCCCAGGCAGCCGCGGCCGATGACGACGCCGTCGCAGCCGGTCTCGGCCATCATCCGAAGTGCGTCGTCGGTGTCGAAGATGTCGCCGTTGCCGAGCACCGGGATGCCGGTGACGTGGGCTTTCAGTGCGGCGATCTGGTCCCAGTCGGCGGTGCCGGAGTAGCGCTGCGCGGCGGTGCGGGCATGCAGCGCGACGGCGGCGGCACCTTCCTCGGCGGCGATCCGGCCGGCATCGAGGTGGGTGTGGTGGGCGTCGTCGATCCCGATCCGGAACTTCACGGTGACGGGAATGTCGGTGCCTTCGGTGGCGCGCACGGCGGCCGCCACGATCTGGCCGAACAGCTTGCGTTTGTAGGGCAGGGCCGAACCGCCGCCGCGGCGGGTGACCTTGGGCACCGGGCAGCCGAAGTTCATGTCGATGTGGTCGGCCATGTTCTCGTCGACGATCATCTTGGCCGCAGCGTACGTGGTGGCGGGGTCGACGGTATAGAGCTGCAGGGAGCGGGGGGATTCCTCGGGCGCGAACGTCGTCATGTGCAGCGTCGCGGCGTTGCGCTCGACGAGGGCCCGCGCGGTGACCATCTCGCACACGTACAGCCCGCTGACGGTGCCCACACGGGCGAGCTCCTGCTCGCGGCACAGGGTGCGGAAGGCGACGTTCGTCACACCCGCCATGGGCGCGAGGACGACCGGAGAGCGCAACGAGATCGGCCCGATCCGAAGGGATCGGGCCGTCTCGCTGACAGCTTCGGTTACGACGCTGATGTCGACACCAGGAGGTTCTTCATCGCCTTCTTCTCGGCGACCTTGCGCTCGCGTTCCAGACGACGTTCCTTGGCCACCTCGAACTTCGCGCAGGTGTCCTCGAGCTCGTTGATGATCCGGCCCAGGTCGTCGCGCAGTCGCGCGCCTTCGCCGGTGAAGTCTTCGCGCTCGAAGATGCGCCACTTCTTGAGCACCGGCATGAGGACGTCGTCGAGGTGGATGCGCGGGTCGTAGACGCCACCGACGGCGATGATGACGGCCTTGCGGCGGAAGTCGGGCACGGTGTACCCGGGCATCTTGAAGTTCTCGACGATGCGGTGCAGCGAGGCCATCGCCTGGTTCGGGTTGATGTCCAGGCCGGCGGCCGAGACATCGCGGTAGAAGATCATGTGCAGGTTCTCGTCACCCGAGATGCGCTGCAGCAGCTGGTCGGCGACGGGGTCGTTGCAGGCCTTGCCGGTGTTGCGGTGCGAGACGCGGGTGGCCAGCTCCTGGAACGAGACGTACATGACCGAGTCGAACAGGCTCTCGGCGAACAGGTCGCCCTGCAGGTTCTGGCCGGGCGAGAAGCCGCGGGTGACCTGCTCGACGCGCAGTTCCTCGAGCTCGACCGGGTCGCAGTTGCGGGTGACGACGAGGTAGTCGCGCAGGGCGATGCCGTGGCGGTTCTCTTCGGCGGTCCACCGGTTCACCCAGTAGCCCCACGCGCCGTCCATGCCCATGTTCATCGCGATCTCGCGGTGGTAGGACGGCAGGTTGTCCTCGGTCAGCAGGTTCTGGACCATGGCGGTCTGGGCGACCTCGGAGAGCTTGGACTGCTCCGGGTCCCAGTCCTGGCCACCGAGGGCGTAGTAGTTCTTGCCCTCTTTCCAGGGGATGTAGTCGTGCGGGTTCCAGTCTTTCCGCATGTTCATGTGGCGGTCGACGAGCGTCTCGACGACCGGCTCCAGCTCATGCAGAAGCTGAAGGTCGGTGTAGTCGGCTGTCATGGCGCCTCCCGAATAGATATCTGTACCTGGTGGTAGCAGTCAGAGTATCTGTGTCCCGTAGTGACATCAAGTTGCTGTGACGCATGTCCGATCGGTGAATCTGAACTGTGACGTCACGGCTTCGTAGGCGTTACCGGTGCGACGGCACCCGACTCATCAGCATGTCGACGCAGTAGTCGACGAACTGCTCTCGGGTGACGGGCAGCTTCCCGCCCAGGTATCCGGTGAACAACGCGGTGAGGGCACCGATCAGGCTGGTGGCCTCGAGCGCCCGCCGCGCGGGGTCGCCGTCGGGGAACATCTTGTGCTGCAGGAGCTCGATGAAGCTCGGCATCCAGTCGGCGCCCGAGCGGGTGAGGACCGGTTCCTGCGCCGGGGCGATGAGCAGCACGCGGCCACGGGTGGGGTCGTCGACCATCATCGTGACGAACCGCTCGACGGCGTCGCGCGGGCTCTGTGATGTGGTCAGTGCCGCCATGGCCGTCGTGCACACCTCGTCGTACACGGCGCGGACGAAATCCTCACGGTCGGTGAAGCTTTCGTAGAAATAGCGTTCGGTCAGGCCGGCGGTGCGGCACACCGTCCGGACCGTCGCAGCCGGGCCGTCGGAATGGCCGAGCGCGGCAATGCCGGCTTCGATGAGCGCCTCGCGGCGCCGCGTCGGGCGGTCCGCCAGGGGGACGGCGGACCAGCGGCCCTGTCGTTGACCGGAAGGCACGTGACTCCTAAGCTGTGGCTGACAACGCGTGTAGTCAGGATACCCGCTGACATCCAGGAAAGAATGCCGGTGACTCAAAATACTTCCGACGCATGCCCCATGACCAGCGACTCTGTGCCCGTGGCGGCCGGCTGCCCGGTCACTTCCGGTGGCTATGACGCGGTGCCGCTGGGGCCCGACTCGCTGACGTGGAAGTACTTCGGCCAATGGACCGGGCTGTTCCAGGGCACCTGGGCGGGCTCGATGCAGAACATGCATCCGCAGCTCGGGGCGGCGGTCGAGGAGCACTCGATCTTCTTCATGGAGCGGATTCCGCGGCTTCTCCGGTCGATCTACCCGATCGGCGGCGTGGTGTTCGACGGTTACCGTGCACCGCAGACCGGCGCCGAGGTGCGGGACTATCACATCGGGATCAAGGGCGTCGACAAGCAGGGACGCCGCTACAGCGCGCTGAACCCCGACGTCTTCTATTGGGCCCACTCGACGTTCTTCAAATCCACCCTGCTGGCCGCCGAGAAATTCGGCGGCGGCATCTCCGAGGCCGACAAGCGTCAACTGTTCGACGAGCACGTCGCCTGGTACCGCATGTACGGCATGAGCATGCGGCCCGTGCCGAAGAGCTGGGAGGACTTCGAGGTCTACTGGGATCACATGTGCCGCAACGTGCTGGAGAACAACTATGCGGCGCGCGAGGTCATGGATTTGTCGACCATGCCCAAACATCCTTCGGTGCAATGGATTCCGGACTGGCTGTGGGCCCAGAACCTCAAGGTGATGCAGCGCTTCCTGACCTTCATGACGGTGGCGCTCTACGACCCGCCGGTGCGCGAACTGATGGGCTACACGTGGTCGCCCCGGCAACAGTGGGTGCACGACCGGCTGTGCCAGGTCATCACGCTGGTCTCGAAATACGGCCCGAAGCGCAGGCTGATGCATCCGCGCAAACGATCCGCGATCGACCGGGCGACCGGCCGGCTGCCCATCGATTCGCCGCTGGTGGAGACGCCCGCACGCAACCTGCCGCCGGTCGAGTACCGGGGTCAGCCGCAGTTCTACTGCCCAAAGGTGGACTGACTCAGGCGTTTTGCGGTACTCGCAGCATTTCGAGGGGTCTGTGAGGCCGATTTAGTCGCTGGGTCACCGTCGGGCAATGGATAGGCAACACGGCCGGTGTTGGCTCGACGCATGACGAGCATCTACGAACAGATCGGAGGAGTCGAGGCGCTCGAACAGGTGGTGGCGGACTTCTACGAGCGCGTGCTGGCCGACCCCGAACTCGCCGGCTTTTTCGCCGGCGCCGACATGCCACGACTCAAGGGCCGGCAGGTGGAGTTCTTCGCCGCGGCACTGGGTGGGCCGGAGCCCTACACGGGCGCATCCATGCGGGACATCCACCGCGGTCGGAGGATTTCCCGGCAGCACTTCAATCTGGTGGCCGCGTATCTGAGTGAAAGCCTGGCTGCGGCAGGCGTTCCGGCGCGGACCGTGCAGCGGATCATGGCAGCGATCGCGCCACTGGCCGACGATATCGTCACGGCAATGAGCGCCTGAGCGCCCACAGCACCGACTCTGCCTGGGCCCGCGGGGTGGCATCAGGACTAGCGTTGAGGCCATGCCAGTCCAGGGCGTCCTCGCCGACCGCTACCAATTGCGGGGCACGCTGGGCCACGGCGGCATGGCAGAGGTCCGCGACGCGTGGGACACCCAGCTGCAGCGGCCGGTGGCCGTCAAACTGCTCTACGCGCAGTTCAGTAATCAGCCGGATTTCCGGCACCGGTTCCAGGTCGAGGCCCGCGCCGCGGCCGGGCTGAACCACCCGCACGTCGTCGCGGTGCATGACTACGGCGAGCAGGACGGCACACCGTTCATCGTCATGGAACGGCTGCCGGGGCGGACGTTGGCCGACGTGATCGCCGCGGGTCCGCTGCCCCAACACGTGGTCCGAGCCGTCCTCGACGGCGTGCTCTCGGCGCTGGCCGCGGCCCATGCGGCGGGCATCCTGCACCGTGACATCAAGCCCGGGAACATCCTGCTGGCGGACTCGGGGGCGGCGAAGATCGCGGACTTCGGCATCGCCAAGAGCGCCGACTCGAACCACACCGTGGCCGGCCAGGTGGTCGGCACGATGGGTTATCTCAGTGCCGAGCGACTGTCGGGACGGCCTGCGACGGTGGCCGACGACCTCTACGCCGTCGGCGTCGTCGGGTACGAGGCACTCACCGGCCGACGCCCTTTTCCGCAGGACAACCTCGTCGACCTCGCGCGGGCCGTCACCGAGGGGCATCCGGTGCCGCTACGTGCGTTGCGTCCCGATGTCGACCCGGCGCTGGCGGTGGTGGTCGAACGGGCGATGGCCCGTGACCCGCGGGTGCGCTTCGGCGGTGCCGACGAGATGCGTGCGGCGCTGCACGGTGCTGTGCCGGCCGGTCGTCCCCCGACGCTGGTGCTGGGGCAGCCGCTGCCGGACCCGACGACGTCGCTGCTGCCGGTCGCCGCGCCGCGCCGCCGCTCGCGACTCCTGCTGTGGGGTGCGGCCGCCATCGTGGTGCTGGTGACGGTCATCGCGGTGATCGTCGACGCCGCATCACGGCCGTCGACGCCGACGCCGGTCGGGACGACCACACCGGAGCCGACCCCGACGTCCACGTCGGCCCCGCCGCCGACCTCGACCCCGACGCCCATCGACGACCGTCCCACACCTAACGGTCCGGGCAACGGGCACGGCAAAGGTCCGAAGAACAAGCACCGCGACTGACTCAGCTTGCCGGGCGCAGCACCCCCAGCGCCCAGCCGGTGCCGAGGCCGCGGCGCAGCGCCATGTGGATCCACAACAGCGCCAGCGGCTCGAGCAGCCGGGCGGCGGTGAGGTCGCCGGCGTCGAGGGTCTCGAATCCCAGCTCGCGAACCAGCTGTGCCGCAATAGCTTTCGCATCGGCGTCGTCGCCGCAGACGAACATGACGGGTGACGACGGCAGAGCCGGCGAGTCCATCATGGGCGCGCCGATCTGGTTCATGGCCTTGCACACCCGCGCACCGGGAGCCCAGGCGGCGACCTGTTCGGCGCCGGATGTGGTGTGGCCCAACTCGAGCGCGGTGACGTCGGGCGTCAGTGGATTGGTGCAGTCGATCAACACCTTTCCCGTCAGGTCACCGCACGCGGACACCGCCGCCTGCGTCCCTTGCCGTGGCGTGCACAGCGCGACGACGTCGGCCCCGGTTGCGGCCGTCGCGTTGTCGGTCACCGCTGCGCCGAGGCTCGCATACCTGTCATCGTCGGGATTCCTTACCCCGTAGGTGATTTCGTGGCCGAGACGCTGCCATGCCCGTCCCAAGGTGCTGCCGACATTGCCGGCGCCGATGATCGCGATCCGCATCGGTCAGCCCACCAGCGCCACGTCGTAGTGCTGCATCTCGTCGATCTGGTCGACGAACGGGGCGATGTGCGAAAAGAAGTCGCGGAAATGCGTGCTGCGGCGGAACTTTTCGAGATGATCGGCGACCGAGGTCCAGCGGATCCGCAGGATCCAGCGGTCCGCGTCCTCGACGCATCGGGTCAATTCGTAGCCCAGGCAGTGCGCGCTCTCGCGCAGTGGAACCGCGGCTGCTCGGTACGCCGCGACGAAGTCTTCGGCGCGTTCGCGCGGAATCCGGTAGCGGATGTATTCGACGACGGACGGCTCGCCGGGCGAGCTCAGAGTATTCATGGCATAACAATGCTTGAATTCAAGCAATGTTGCAACGGCTTGTGGCCGAATATCGGGGTGACCTGGCGGTATCGTCGTCCGCGTGGGTGAAGCGAGCCGGTCCTATGGCATCCCGGAACACGAGGCGACCTGGGACAGCGTCGACCACCTGCTCGCCGACTGGGCCCGGGAGCGTCCGGACCTGGATTTCAGTCCGCTCGCTGTCGTGTACCGGATGGGGCAGGTGCGTCGGTTGCTCGAGCAGCGGATGGCTGAGGTGTTCGCTCGGCACGGCCTCACCGCCGCCGACTTCCTGGTGATCGTCACGCTGCGTCGCGCCGGCGAGCCGTATCGAATGCCCCAGGCGCGGCTGATGAACGCGCTGGGGCTCACCTCCGGCACGGTGAGTCTGCGGCTCGACCGGTTGGTGAAAGCCGGCAGCGTGACACGCGAACCCGACCCGGATGACCGGCGCGGCAGCATCATTCGGCTCAGCGAGTCCGGCTTACAGCTCTTCGACGCGGTGGCGCCCGAGCATCTGGCCAACGAAGACCGGCTGCTGTCGGCACTGACGGCCGGCCAACGCACCGAACTGGCCGGGCTGCTCCGTCATCTCCTGGTCTCGCTGGAATCGCCACGAGCGAAGCCGGACGCGTACCTGGGGATGTCGCTCGAATCGGCCCATGTCGCGCGGAGCCTGCGTACCGCAGTCGGGCTGAGTGACACCGCGGGGCTGCTGGTGTCGACGGTCGAGCCGGGCAGTCCCGCCGCCGTCGCCGAGCTTCAGCGCGGCGATCTCATCACCGAGATCGGGGGAGTGCCGGTGCGCAACCACGGCACCCTGGCGACGGCGCTGGCCGAACTGGACGAGGGGCAGGCTGTGGAGCTCGTGGTGCTGCGCGGCGACGAGCCGCGCCGCATGACCGTGCGCCGGCCGGCAGGATAAGTACAGGCTTTTCTGAATACAGATATATCTGTACTGTCGTGGTGTGGCCACGGCTCAGCACACCGACGCGTTGTCTCGGTTCGGGCATGCCCTGTCGGATTCCACGCGAGCGCGAATCCTGCTGAGCCTGAACCGGACTCCCGGCTATCCGTCGGAGCTCGCCGACCAGCTCGGCGTCTCCCGGCAGATCCTCTCCAACCACCTGACGTGCCTGCGGGGCTGCGGCCTGGTGGTGGCCGTGCCGGAGGGCCGTCGGATGCGATACGAACTGGCGGACGGCCGCATCGGCCGGGCGCTGGACGACCTCATGGGGTTGGTCCTCGCGGTGGATCCCGACTGCGTGTGCGTCGGTGCCGACGGCGAGCCGTGCGGGTGCAGCTGATGACGCTCACCGAGGTCCGCCGCGGGCAGCTGGCGCGACGCATCAGGTGGCTGGTCGCCGCGACCATCTCCTACAACGTCATCGAAGCCGTCGTGGCGCTGTCGGAAGGGGCGCGGGTGTCGTCGGCGGCGTTGGTCGGCTTCGGCCTCGACTCGGTGATCGAGGTGTCCTCGGCCGCCGCCGTCGCCTGGCAATTCGCGGGCGCCGACGCGGAAGCTCGCGAGAAGACCGCACTGCGAATCATCGCGTTCTCGTTCTTCGCACTGGCCGCGTACGTCACCGTAGATGCGGTCCGTGCCCTGCTGGGCTTCGGCGAAGCCCAGCACTCGACCATCGGCATCGTGCTCGCGGTGGCGAGCCTGATCGTCATGCCGGTGCTCTCGTACGCACAACGGCGGGCCGGCCGGGAGCTCGGATCACGGTCGGCCGTGGCCGATTCCAAGCAGACGCTGCTGTGTACCTATCTGTCGGCCGTGCTGTTGATCGGCCTTCTGGTGAACAGCATCCTCGGCTGGTCCTGGGCCGACCCGATCGCGGCGTTGGTGATCGCTGCGATCGCGGTGAAGGAAGGTGTCAACGCGTGGCAGGGCGATGTCTGCTGTGCATCGGCCGTCCGCGAGTCCGCCGCGACATCCGATGGGTGCGGCTGCTGCAACTGACCATCTGGCGAATGCGAAAAAAATAGCCATCGAGTTGAAATTCGGGTGGAAAATCGCTTCTGTACGCCGTTCGGACGACAAATCTTGCCCAGTTCAAAGTTTGCCAAGCATGTCTCTGGGCAACGGAGTACGGTGCCGGATAGCCGGTGATGCATCCGGCTGAACACCGACGAACGGCTGGTTCTGATGGCTGGGAAACATCGCGAACGCAAAGCGGCACGGCGCTGGTCACGTGGTGCGAGTGCGGTGACCCTGACCGCGGCCGGCCTCGCAACGGTGTGCACCACCGGCAGCACCCGCGTCCCGGTGATCGGTGCGCCGGTGGCGCTGGCGGCATTGATCACGCCGGCGAACTCGACGGCGCAGATCTTCGCGGGCTCGGAGTACTACAACCGGGACTGGAGCCAGTACGGCCAGCCGCAGGTGATTCCGTTCCTCGCGGGGCCGCAGGGGATCGCCAATGCCGTCTCGGCCAACGCCGACGACCCGCGGGGCATCGTCGTGCTGTCGTCGGGCTGGGGCGCTGGGCAGACGGGGACGGCGCTGGGCATCCTCCAAGACCGGAACGACCCCGCGCTGGACAACGTGAAACTCGTAGTGCTCGACAACAACTCCAACCGCGCGGGTGGCGGGTTCTGGACCACGTACTGGTTCGGCGCGCCCTTCCTGTTGACGTCAGCCGCACCGACACCGAACAACACCACGGTTCCGGTGGTCGACGTGGCCTACGAATACAACGTCAACTCCGATGCGCCGACCTACCCGATCAACGTGCTGGCCGACGCCAACACGATGGCCGCGTACCTGGCGGACTACGGGGCGGAGGCCAAGGCGCCTGTGCCCGACGTCGCGCTCCAGCCCGTCGCTCCCGGCGCGCAGCACTACCACTACATCGTGGCACCAGACGGCACCATCGTTGATACCGTGCCGGTTTCGGGCAACATCACCTATGTGACGTTCACGTCGTCCGGTCTTCCGTTGCTGCGTCCGCTGCGAATCATCCCGGGCGGCAACATCATTGCCGATCCCATCGAGCCAACTCTGAAGGTGTTGGTCGATGCGGGCTACAAGGACAATTCGCCGATACCGCAGGATCCGGGGCAGACCCGGCCGGTGGGTCTGGTGCCGTCACCGACGGAGACTGCGACAGCTCTCGGTCGTCTGCCCGGCGCAGTCCAAGAGGGGGCGCAGACCCTCGCGGCCGACGCTCCCGCACCGCTGGCTGCGACTCCATCCGGTCCAAAGCCGTTGGCCGCCAATACCGATACCCCGCCGGCCAAGAACCTCGTCGACATGACGGCGGGCAACAAGGTGGTTCCGGGCACGGGGCCATCCAAGTTGCCCACCCCGGGTGGCTTCGCCAAACAGGCCACCGAGGCCGTCACATCAACGGTCAGCGGCCTGGTCAGTGGGCTGACGGGCGGCCTCGTGAAACCCAAGGCGCCCAGCAGCCCGTAGCCTCAGTCCGGGTGGGCCGCCAGATCCCGCTTGAGCACCTTGCCGGTGGGATTGCGCGGCAACTCGTCGAGGAACACCACCTCGCGCGGCACCTTGTAGCGGGCCAGGTTGTCCTTGACGAACTCCTTGACCTCCGCCTCCGACACCTCGGCCCCCTCGACGGTGACCACGAAGGCGCGCAGGCGTTTTCCGAACTCATCGTCGTCGACCCCGACGGCGGAGGCCTCCACGATGGCGGGGTGAGTGACCAGCAGTTCCTCGACCTCGACGGGGAACACGTTCTCGCCGCCGGAGACGATCATGTCGTCGTCGCGGCCGTCGATGTAGAGGCGACCCTTGTCGTCGAAGTGCCCGACGTCGCCGCTGGCCATCAAGCCGTCGATGAATTCCTTGGTGCCGCCACCGGTGTATCCCTCGAATTGCGTTGCCGCACCGACGAATATCCGGCCCGTTCCGGGGGACGGCACCTCACGGCCGTTGTCGTCGAAAATCTTGATCCGGCAGCCGAGCATCGGCTTGCCGACGGAGGTCGGAGCCTCGCGGATATCGGCGGGTGTCGCCATGGTCGCGAGCGCCACTTCCGTTGAGCCGTAGAGGTTGTAGACCACGTCACCGAGCAGTTCCTGAGCGGCGGTCGCGACAGCGGCGGGCAACTGGGAGCCGGCGCAGAAGATGGCGCGCAGGCTCGTGGTGTCGTAGCTGCGGACGGTGTCGTCGCCGAGGCCCAGCACCCGCTGCAGCATGATCGGCACGACGCACACCGTGGTCGCCTTGTGCCGCTCGATGTCCGCCAGCAGCTGTTCGGCCTCGAACTTGCGGCGCAGCACCAATTTTGAACCCAGCGCGATCGTCATGATGGCGATCAGCAGGCCGGTGCCGTGGAACAGGGGCGGCCCGATGATCGTGGCTTCACGAGCACGCATCGGCAGCCGCGCCAACAGGCCGCCCGGGAGGATGAAGCTGCGCGGCTCGGCGCGCGGTGCGCCCTTGGGCGTGCCCGTCGTCCCGCTCGTCAGCAGGATGATCCGGCCCTGCTTGGCCGGGGCCGGCGGCGCCTTCGGCGACGCGTCGGCGGCGAGGGTGTCGAGATCATCGCTGGCGCTGTCGATATCGGTGACGTACGTGCCGTGCCTGGCCTCGATATCGGCGACCAGATCGGTGAACTCGACGTCATGCACCAGTAGGTCGACGCCTTCGCGGTTCGCGACCTCTGCTGCCTGACGGGCCGAGAACGCCGTGTTGAGCCACACCGCGTTGACCCCGGCGCGGGACGCGGCGAAGGCCACGATCAGGGGTCCGCGGTGGTTGCGACAGAGGATGCCGACGGTGGCGCCGGGGGCCAGGCGAGCGCGGAATGCGTTGGCAATCCGGTCAACCGCCTCGTCGAATTCGGCGTATGTCAGTTCGCCGCGTTCGTCGGCGATCGCCGGATACGCGCCGTGCCGGATCGCGGCGATGCGCGGTGCGGCCCCGAACGGCCCGTAGGTGTTGAGTGCCACCAGGACCTGCACTAACCGGTGCGGCAGGTCGACGCCGATGGCGCCGGCCCGCACCAATGCCACGAGGGCGCGGATTTCGAGACCGGCCCGCCGAGCCGGCTCGGCAAGCAGTGAGTTCAGGTCCATCTTCTTCCCGTCGCTTCGCTCGCCCATCATGACAGTCCTCTTCTATTTCTATTCAGCCGCAACAGGTTCGGTCGACTCGGCCGGTGCTGCCTGCGCAGCGGCGGACTCGCCGAACATCGAGTAGACCTTGTTCCGCACCAGGTCGAACGGCCGCGGGCTGAGCGCATCGGTGAGCGCGGTGAGCTGGCCGGATGGCGGGCTCAGGCGGCGCGGCCGGTGCATGATCGCGTCGCACAGCGTGGCGGCGGCCTGCTCGGGCGTCAGGGTGGGGAAGCGGTCGTACATCTTGGTGGGGGCGATCATCGCGGTCCGCACCAACGGCATGTGCACCGTGGTGAACGTGATGTTCTCCGACACCGTCTCACCTTGCAACGTGTCGCACAGTCCGTCCAGTGCCGACTTGCTGGCGATGTAGGCGCCGAAGCGCGGCAGCTTGGTCTGCACACCGATCGAGGACACGTTGATGATGTGCCCGAAGCCGCGCTCGCGCATGCCCGGCGTGAACTTCAGGATCAGCTGGACGGGCGCGAAGTAATTGAGCTGCATGGTGCGCTGGTAGTCGTGCATCCGGTCGTGCGACAGCTCGAGCGAGCGGCGGATGGACCGGCCGGCGTTGTTGATGAGGATGTCGACGTGACCCAGGTCGGCCAGCACCTGGTCGGCCATGGCGCCGATCGCGTCGAGGTCGCTCAGGTCGCACGGGTACACGTGCGCGGTGCCGCCGTCGGCGCGGATGTCGTCAGCGACGCGCTCCAGGTTCTCCCGCGTGCGGGCCACCAGCACGACCTCGCCGCCGGCGGCACCGATGCGGCGCGCGGTGGTCTCACCGATGCCCGCCGAGGCGCCGGTGATCACGACGATCTTGCCCGCGACGGCGTTCTCGAGGGTGTAGCCAGTTAGGGCGTCGACCACGGTCTGCAGGTAGATCGGGCGGGTCTTGATGGGCGTGTTCATGACGCTCGCGAAGACGGCGAGCGGCTTGGCGCTGACGGCGGCGACGGGCTTGGTCGCCAGCGCGGTGATGTCAGAGAGGTTCATGGCAGGGGTCCGTTCTTGAGTGGGGTCGGTTTTCAGCCGAGGGCCCGGCGGGCCAGGCGCAGGGCGGGCAGCAGCAGGGCGTGGGGAGTGATCGAGCCGGTGATGGCCATGAGCTTCACGACGGCGCCGGGCACGATCTGGCGGGCGCCGCCCTGCATGCCGTCGACGGCCTGGGTCGCGACATCGACAGGGGAGACCTGAGCCGGTCGCAGGCTGAACTCGTGCGCCGAGGCGACCTCGGCCCATTCGGTGGGGACCGGTCCGGGACACAGCGAGGTGCAGGAGACGCCGGTGCCGCGCAGTTCTTCGTGCACGGCCTCGGAGAACGAGTTCACGAACGCCTTGGACGCGCCGTAGGTCGCCATCGACGGCATGGGCTGGAATGCGACGACGGAGGCGACGTTGAGGACGGCGCCGGCGCCGCGCTCCACCATGCCGGGCAGGACGGCGTGGGTGAGTTCTTGCAGCGCAACAACATTGACCTCGACCTGCTCGCGCTCACGGTCCATCGGCAGAGTGTGGAAGGCGCCGCTGGTGCCGAAACCGGCGGAGTTGCAGAGGCCGGCGACGGGCCGCGTGCGCAGTTCCTCGATCAGCGTCTGGCGCTGCGCGGCGTCGGCCAGGTCGCACGGCCGCACCGTCACGCCGACGCCGTGGTCGGCGCGCAGCTCGTCGGCCAGGGCGTCGAGCCGGTCCTGGCGACGGGCGACGAGGAGGAGGTCGTAGCCGCGGGCGGCGAGCACGCGGGCCAGTTCGGTTCCGATTCCGGAGGAGGCACCAGTGATGACGACCTCGGTGGTGCCATCGGGCTTCGGCAGGGTCATGTGGCTCTCATTTCCTAGTGACGTGTGACTGTGCCAGTAACACTGGCACAGTGTGAATGTTGGTGTCTATACTTCGTGGAATGACAGATGTCACAGTCGAGGAATTCACCATCGACGAACTGGCCGCCCGCACCGGCACGACGGTGCGAACCATTCGCTTCTACAACGAGAGCGGCCTGCTGCCGCCGGCCGAGCGGCGCGGCCGTCTCGCGTATTACGGTGCGCCGCACCGCATTCGGCTCGAGTTGGTGCAGCAGCTGCAGCAGCACGGGTACACGCTGGCGGCGATCACCAAGGTGCTGGCGCGGCTGCCGGAAGGCGCGACGGCCCACGACCTCGCGGTGCGTGCGGCACTTCTCACACCGTGGAGCCCGGCCGAGGACGAGACCGTCGATCTACGCGCACTCGAACAGCGCGCCGGTCTGGCGTTGGATGACCGGGCCCTCGACACGCTCGAAGCCTTGGGGGCGATCCGACGGTTGGATGACGGCCGTTTCAACGTCCGGCAGTCGGTCTTGGGTGCGGCCATGAACCTGCGCGACACCAGCGTGCCGGCCGACGACATCCGGCGCCTGGCCGGCGTCGTCGACAAGCACATCGATGCCCTCGCCAATGAGGTGACGGACGTCGTCTTCAGCCGGATTCGCGAGGCCGAGGATCCCAACGTCTACCTCGGGCGCATCGCCAAGGTGGTGCCGAACCTACGGCCGCTGGCGGCGCAGATGATGGCCGACCGCTTCACCGCGGCGATCAGTCAGGCGGTGCAGGAACGCGTGGCGGAGCTGGAGATGCCGGCGAAGTAGGCCAGCGTTGCAACGCTTTACGTCGAGCGTGTGGGTTGCCGAGATGACACGCCGGGCGGCTTCTCGAAAAGCCGCACGCTCGGCGCAGGGCGAGATATTTGTGCCCCCACCAGGGCTCGAACCTGGGACCTGCGGATTAAAAGTCCGTAGCTCTACCGACTGAGCTATAGGGGCGTGGGACACAGGATACTGCGTCCCGTGCAGCGGCCTCCGGGGGTGGGTTGTTGTGCGGCGGCCGGTGGCCTGAAGTGCCGATTTGGGCCGTGGGGCGGTCGTGCCCTAAGCTATCGAAGCTCCCAACGGAAACGTTGAGAGTGCCCCCGAAGAGATTCGGATTGGCCCCCATCGTTTAGTGGCCTAGGACGCCGCCCTTTCACGGCGGTAGCACGGGTTCGAATCCCGTTGGGGGTACGCAACGCGAAAGCGAAGCACACGCAGTATGTAAGGCCCTGTGGCGCAGTTGGTTAGCGCGCCGCCCTGTCACGGCGGAGGTCGCGGGTTCGAGTCCCGTCAGGGTCGCCAGAACGGCGAGGCAACTTGCCCTTCCGGCCAGGTAGCTCAGTTGGTACGAGCGTCCGCCTGAAAAGCGGAAGGTCGCCGGTTCGATCCCGGCCCTGGCCACTTCAAGAACCACCTGGAGACGGGTGGTTTTTCTCGTATCTGGGGCGCGTGCCGTGATCGTCAGCCGCCCCCACCACCGCAGCCGCCCCCACCACCGCAGCCGCCCCCACCGCAGCCGCTGTGCCCACCACCGCAGCCCGAGTGCGCCCCGTGGCCTCCCTCGCCGCAGCCGGACAAGTCGGCACCGGCCGCCCAACCGGCAGCTCCGGCGTCGGCAACAGGCCCGAAGCTCCCGCCGTGAGTAGTTCCGGGGCGCTGAAGCCCCCGTCGCTTGACGGTTACGAAGAGCAAAATGAGCGCCGCGTCGAACGCGATGACCACTACCGGAATCGTCCACCACATGATCGCGTCCTCCCGCATCGTGTACGCACTTACGGGACGAAGCGGACCATCATCGCAGCGCTACCGATCCCAACTTCGGTGTCGTACCCGCCGCATACCCTTCACTGCCGTGGGCATCAGCCGACGCGTCGGTCAGTTCGGCCCTGTGCGCGCCGTGGAGAACCGCGTCACCACTCGTCGCCGCCGTCAGCGGGCGGACGTGGCTCGCGCATCACCGCCCGGAGCGAGCCCGAACCATATGCGGTACTGCCAGATGTCAGGCTCACCGTGGCGATCGACGTACATGCCCCGGATCCGCTCGGCGCAGGCGTAAGCGGATAGACCCCAGTCCGGGGTCTCGGCTCCGTCGCCCGGCAGATCCCCCACGCTGACCAGACCCTCTTCCAGCAGCGCGCGAACCACATTCGTCACCAAGTCGAACCGTTCGCTGTCGTCCGCCGCGAGCTGCTGATCCGTCACGATCTGATCGACCTCGATCATGGGCACCCAGTCGTAGGCTGCGGCGTCCAGGATCTCGCTGCGCAACGTGTTCTGCGCTCCGCACGCGGGCGGTAGTTCTCCGAGTGAGGTCATTTGGCCCGGGTCGGGCGAGGCGCCCACGCCCGGCTCCACACTTCACGAATCGCGACGCCGAGCAGAACCAGCGCGAACACCACCAGCAAGCTCAACTTGAGACCACTGCCGAATCCCGTGCCGTAGTGGAGCGCACTGAGCATGATGGCGGCGCCGGTGATCGGCGCGAGAATCGTGACAATGCCCGCGGGCCATCGCGCGACGGATATCGCTTCGACCACGGCGGCAATGGTAGTGATGGCCAGCGCCACGACCGCGACGGTCGAGAGGACGTTCATGATGAACCCATCGTTCAGCGCCGGCGGATGGTCGGTCAGCGGCTCGTACGCCGTCCAGCCAAAGTCTTTGTGTCCCAACCCGACTCCGAATATCGACTCGTCGTAGTCGGCGTACCGCCGCGGCAGGCCGAAGTTCAATGGCGCTGAACTCATCTCCGTCATGAGACGAGCGACGACGAACACCCACCACGACACGGCCCCGGTGACGTGAGCGATGCGCGCCGTAATGAAGCGCCGACCGTGGAGTTCAACGCAGCTCATCCGAATACCGGCGCGCCGTTCGGGCCGATCTGTGGCGCCGGCATGAAGCAGCGAGTCATAGTTCGACGTCTTCGTCTTCAAACCGCGGGCGTGGCTTGCGCATCACGACCACTGCCCAGATCACGCCGCCGATAAGCGCCGCGACGATCGCCAAGAAGACGAGCTGTCCCGCCAGGTAGTCCATCGCATCCCCCTGCCCCCGAAATCCAAGGATAAGGGGATCACCGGCATGGTTCCCGCGGAGATTTGAGCGTCTCCCGCTGAGGTGACAGCGGGACCGAACACGCGCACTCACTCAGTCAACTCGCGGGTGTACCGCTAACCGTGGGCGTCGGACTATGTTGGCCAGTGAACGGGCGAAAGCGTGGCGATGATGGCCGGTCTCCTTCGGATGGGCACGTACCTGGCGGTATGCGGGGCGGTGGCCATCGGCCTGTCGCCGGCCGCCGCGGCGGATGCGGCTTACGACCCGACCGGCAACCGATCAGGCGGCCCGGTACCGACCGTCAACGGTGTGCCATGCGTCGGTGGCGGCCTGGGTGTTTGCGTGAGCATGCGGCAGAACCGCCCGCCCATGTCGGTGCCCCAGTCCGGCGTGGGGCACAGTCCGACGGTGCGCCGCTGAGCGGCGAGCTGCCCAAACGCACAACCCGCGGCCGATGAGTCCCGCTGGGTAAGGTGCTGGCAATGACCAATTTCCCGGAGCCGGCCGACGACCTCGAGCCGCAGCTCGAACCGGTCGCCGCCCGGCTCCTCGATGCGCAGGTGGCGTTCGCCATGCAGCAGCTGCGCGGCGAGAACTACCACAGCCTGGTACTCGACGAGATCGAGCACGCGCTGGCAGAGGCGTCGGAGATCACGCTGTCCGACGCGGTGACGCCGACGATGATCAAGAACGTCGCCGCGAAGTACGCCGTGCAGGTGCCGGTGGAGGGCGGCATCGCGGAACTGGTCAGTGAGATTGCCGTCCGGCTGTTACAGCTGACCGCGACCTCGGACACCAACTTCGGCGACGTCATCGACGGCCGCCGCTTCAGTGAGCTAAGTGCGATGGTGCTCGAGATGGGCGTCACCCAGCGAGTGCTGGAGCACATTCTGAGCAGTGAGGCGTTCACCGAATTCTGCGTGACGCTGGTGCAGCACTCGCTCGCGGAATCCGTCACGCAGGGCGGCAAGTCGTTGGCCCGAGGCCGGCTGGGCCGCGTGCTGGGCGGATTGGGCGCCCGCATGCCACAGGGCCCGGTCGAGCGGCTGGAGCTGCGCGCCGAGGACCTGGCGCGCCGCGGCGCCCGCTTTCTGCTCGCCCACACGCACGCGGACGAAGACGTGCTCGCCGAGGCACTCAACGATCTGTGGCGCAGCAACCTCAACAGCCCGCTGTCGTCGGCGATTTCGGTGATTTCGGCCGACGACGTCGAGGACGCTGTCGTGCCGATCTACGAGTTCTGGCGCACGTTCCGGGACACCGACTACTTCCGGTCGCTCCTCGATGAAGGCATCGACCACGTCTTCGAAAAGTACGGCGATGTCAGCCTTTACGATCTGCTGCTCGATCTCGGGGTGGGCCGTGAGGACATGATCGAGGAAGCGCTGCGCTTCGGCCCTCCGGTGATCGCCCTGCTCGACGAACGGGGCTACCTGGAGTCGGTGCTGCGGCGCCGCCTCATCCCGTTCTACGTCTCGGACGAGTTCCGGGAGGCGCTGGCGGGCGGCTGAGCCGTTTGGCAGGGCAACACGCGGATACCCGCGACGGAGTCGCCGAACGCAGGGCGGCGGCTCAGCGGCTCTCCAACTCCGCCACCCGCGCCTTGAGCGCGTCGATCTCGGCCTGCAGCTCGGCCTCACGCCCGTCGAACCTGGCCTGGTACGCCTCGCCCAGCTCGCGCAGGTACTCGCGGTCGAAGCGGGGAATGATGGAGCGTGAACAGTTCCAGTCGAAGGCCTCGACGGCGATCTCGATCTCGCGCTGCGGCCCGTCCTCGATGACGGTCCCGCGGCCGAAGACCTTGAGCCGGGTACGTCGCGGGTAATCGACGAAGAACATCGCCAGCCGGTCGTCGGCGGCCAGATTACCCAGGGTGACGAACTGGTTGTTGCCGGGCAGATCGATGAACCGCAGCCGGTCGGTCTCGGGCAGGTACCGGACGAATCCGGCTGGGCCACTGCGGTATTGGAGGTAAGGCCAACCGTTGGGTGTGACGGTGGCCAGGCAGAACTGGTCGGCGCGCCGGATCATCAGCAGCTCGCGGTCGTCGAGGCGCTGCGGCCCGTCGTCGGCGCGCTCGGTGTGCCGCCCGTACGCCAGGTAGCTGCCGTTGCGCTGCTGGCGATCCAGGGCATCGGGGCCGAATGCCAGGTGGTGATAGTGATTGTTCGGCTCGGCGGACACAACGGCTACGCTACGCCCGCCTTCGAGCCCCGATGACCGCGGTGGTCGGTTCTGCGGCACAACGCATTCGGGCCCGTCAACCGAAGTTGACGGGCCCGAATGCGTGATTCAGTTGGCCGGTGCCGGCGGGACCGGGGGAACCGGTGCGACCGGGGGAACCGGTGCCCCAGGCGGGGGCGGCACATCGGCGGGGTCCGGACGGAACTCCACGAGGCCCGGCGGGATGTTGGTGCCGGGAGGAGGTGCCGTGCCGGGCAGGGATTCACCGAGCTGCTCGCGCGGCATCTGCCCGAGCAGGCCGCCCTTCAGGCGACCGTCGCGGTACATGTCGATGTACCGACCCAGCCAGGTACGGCCGTTGACGTCGGCGTTCTCCTCACCGGGTGCGACGTCGAACTGCTCGCACTTACCGGGCGCCGACGGCTTGACGCACTGCTGCGGGCCGTAGGCGTTGTTGAAGGCCCGGAGATTCGGCGTCGTGACGGGCGACGGCCCGCCGGGAGCCGAGGGCACGGCGTACTGGCCGAGCACGCTGCCGCGGTCGAGGCCGGTCAGGTCCGACGGGGCACCAAGCGCTGCGCCCAGCGGATTCACCCCATCGCTCTGGGCGAGGACGTTCAGGCCCTGCGGGCCCAGGTTGGCGCCCGCGACCGGGACCGCCAGGTTCGCGCCCGGACCGTCGGCTGCGACGGGGGCGGGCGGCGGCAGCACGGGGCCGGGCGCCGGAACCGGCGTGGGCACGACCGGATCGGCGGATGCGATGTCAGTTTGCGTCATTGCCGCCGCCGCAGCGAAAACCGCTGCGGCGGTGACAATTCCGCGGGTAACCCGATGCATCAGACCGACTTGGTGATGCCGTAGTAGGCGACGATGTCGTCCGTGTCGGTGGTGGAGCTGGTCAGCACCGCGTACGACCGCAGGAACGACTGGCCGACGCAACCGTCGATCTTGATGTGGGTGTCCTTGAGGGTCACGCGGACCGGAGCCGACTTGAAGGTCTTCTTGTCGACCGGCACCTGGGTCACGGTGCCCGGCTTGGCGTGGATTTCCAGGGTGCCCGACATCGGCATGCTGACACCGGTGGGGATCAGGCCGGCCAGGGTGGAGCCGGAGGTGCTCAGACCGATCTGGCCGATCAGACGCACCTGGCCCAGCTCGATGCCGCAACCGATCTGATAGCCGGCTTCGAGCGTTCCGCCGCTCAGCTTGGTCTTGCCGTTGCCGGTGACCGTGCCGGTGAAGGTGCCGCCCACCAGGTATTCGCGCGAGCTGACCGCGGTGGTCAACGGGGCGACGGGCAGCTGGGTCTCGTTCTTGGCCACGACCTCGAGAACCCAACCGTCCGGGCTGGTGATGCGGGCCGGCTCGTCGGAGGCCACGACGCCGTTGTCCGGCGGCGGGCCGTCGAAGCCGGCGGGATCGACCGGGTCGGCCAGGGCGAGCGGCGTAACGGTCGCCGACAGCAGCACGCCCGCTGCGGCAGCCAATGTGGCAAGTCGGTTCAACATGGGGTTACGGCGCCTCTCGTGGGTTGGAATCCGAGAATGAAACGGTTTTCGATTCTCGGAGCATTCAATATTCGGATTTCGAATTGGTGAACGGCTGGCCAATTACTCGGAACTGGCTTTGTTGTGTGGATGGATCAAATTCTTTAATCAGTGACAACATTTTTCGTCGGACTGATTAAATTAACGGCCCGTGTCCGTGGCCGGTGCGGGCGGGCTCGTGTAGAGCTGTTCGCCCGCACCGGGCATCAGGTCAGACGGACTTGGTCACGCCCAGGTAGGTGATGACGTCGTCGGTGTTGTCGGTCGAGCTGGTCAAGGTGGCGTACGACCGGATGAACGACTGGCCGGCGCACTGGTCGGTCTTGATCCGGACGCCGGTGATCGTCACGCGGGCAGTGTTGCCCTTGAACGACTTCTTGTCGATCGCGACGGTGGTCACGGTGCCGGGCTTCAGATACACCTTGCCCTGCAGGCTGATGCCGGTACCCAAGCTGGGGTCGGTGCCGGCGAACGGGATCTTGATACCCGGCGTGAAGCTGATACCGGGGTTGATCTCGGCCTCGTCGGAGATGATGCCGCAACCGATCTGCTCGCCGGCTTCCAGCGTTCCACCAGCCAGTTTGGTCTTTCCGCTGCCGGTGATCTTGCCGGTGAAGGTGCCGGCGACCCAGTACTCACGCGAGGAGATCGCGGTGGTCAGGGGGGCGACGGGAAGCTGGGTCTCGTTGCTGCCGGTGACCTCGATGTGCCAGCCGTCCGGGGTGTCCAGGATGCCGGCGGGGCCCGACGGCACGGCGCCCTCGCCCGGAGGCGGCGGGGCCGGGTTGCCGGCCGGCTGCACAGCCGGATCGGCGGGCGGGTCAGCGAGTGCCAGCGGCGCGGTGCCGACCGGGAGCACCACGCAAAGGGCTGCCAACATGGCATAACGGTTCGACATGGTGATGAGCGCGCCTCTCGTATCGGGTAATCAGCGTTGCTGCGGATCGCTGTGCGTTGCTGAATTTGTGTCGCTGCGGAGCATCTACTGGCCGGGTTGCCGGACGGTTAACGGACCGCAAATACTTGCCCCTGCGTTATCAACCAGTGGGCGACACAGGAATATGCGTGTATTGCTGGAGTCATTTGTCGTGGTAGCAGAGTATTGAATGCCCAGTTCAGCGAGTGTGATCTGGGTCATTCGGCCGATAGTGCAATACAACCGACGGGGATTGGAAATCGCCGGTTTGTCTTGCGTTCACCAACTGGACATCTACACGCCTGACCGTGGGAGGGTCGAACGCCGAGCGTCCGTCATTGCCGGGTGTCCAATGCCCGGTGGACGCGGCGATCACACTGAATGACTTGGAGGAAACGGTGAAGTCTTCACGCACCTGGGTACGTCTGGTTGCCGCATCTGCTGCCGTCTTCGGCGCGGGGGCGCTGTACCTGCCCACCGCTGCGGCCGACGATGACGCTGCCCCGATCGGCCCGATCGATGCCGGCGCCGGCGTGCAGTCGACGGGTGTCACGTCGTCGAACGCGGACCCCGCCGCCGTGCAGGCATGCTCGCAGTTCGCCAACGCGCTCGACAGCGCCGCCTCCGGGTACGAGGGCTTCGCCGACAGCCTCGACGCCAACGACCCCTACGTCCACCAGAGCAATGTGGCCGGCCGGACCAGCCTGCGGCAGTCCGCCGCCGTCGCGATGGACGCCGCGAACACCCCCGGCCTGAACCCGGCTATTGCCGACCCCATGCGGTCCTGGTCATTCGGCGCGACCAAGCTGCTGGTGAAGATGGGCATCGGGATGACCGGCGGCAGCCTCGACGACACCGCAACCCAGGTCAACACCAATGCCGAGGCCGTCCAGCGCGAGTGCGCCGCGGCCGGTACCCACGCCTGAGCGCGCCGGTATATAAGGAACACGTGAAGCGACACGCCTTCGGCGTCGCCGTGCTGTGCCTGGCCTTGGCGGCTTGCGGCGGCAAGACCGGCACCCCGACACCAGCCACGCCGACGACGGTCGCCGAGTCCAGCATCGACAACCTGCTGCTGACGCCCGACGAGATGAACAAGACGATGGGCGTCACCGGCATGGTGGGCCGTCCGCCGAAAGACGGGATGGACGACCACCGCAACCTGCTGCCGAACTTGAACTGCCTCGGCGTCTGGCAGATCGACGAGTCCGTCATCTATTCGAAGGACGGCAACGACCTCAAGAGCGGCCAGGATTGGAAGGCCGTGCGGCAGCAGACGCTGCAGGTCCCGGACAGCGACCAGTGGAACTACCTGGCGGCGCAGTCGGTCGTCTACTTCCCGACATCGGATGCGGCCCGGAACTTCTTCAACCGGTCGGCCGCGCGGTGGGCCAAGTGCACCAACCACCACGTGAACATCCGGCTCAACGACAAGCCGCTGCCGAAGTGGCTGTCCGGCGACCTGGAGCGCACCGACACCAAGCTCGCGATGCCCATCATGCGCGGCACCGGGCCCGAAACACGTTGGTGCCAACACGTTGTGCAACTGGTCGCCAACCTCATCATCGATGTCGAGGCCTGCACGCCCAAGGCGCCGGTGACGGCGGCCGCCGACATCGCCGCGAAGATCCAGTCGGACATCCACTAGCGGGTCGTCCCGCTGGTTGCACCATCCCGCTCACGGCGCGTGGTTTCGTGGTCTATGGTCGCGCCATGGCAGTCAGCGCGTCGCACGAAGTGACCATCGAGGCAACCCCTGAAGAGATCATGGATGTCATCGCAGATCTTGCGCAGACGCCCGTGTGGTCGCCGCAGTACACCAAGGCCGAAGTCCTCGACACCTACGAGAACGGCCGGCCGAAGCAGGCCAAGATGACCATCAAGGCCGCCGGCATGGCCGACGATCAGATCCTCGAGTACACCTGGACCGACCTGACGGGCAGCTGGGTGCTGATCAGGTCGTCGTCGCTCAAGAAGCAGGAAGCGCGCTACACGCTGACCCCGGCCGGCGACAAGACCAAGGTGAAGTTCGAGATCACCGTCGACCCGGTGGTGCCGATCCCCGGTTTCCTGCTGAAGCGCAGCGTCAGCGGTGGCGCCGAGACCGCCACCGAGGGGCTCAAAAAGTTCATGGCCAAGAACAAGAAGGGCTGACGCACACCGGGATTCAGCCGCGTCGACCCATGGGCTAACGTCGCGGGATGACGAATGCGGGGCCACTGGCCGGAGTCAAGGTGATCGAACTCGGCGGAATCGGCCCCGGGCCGCACATCGCCATGATGCTGGCGGACCTCGGCGCCGACGTGGTGCGGGTGCGTCGTCCCGGCGGGCTGACGATGCCCGCCGAGAACGTCGACCTCCTGCACCGCGGCAAGCGGATCGTCGACCTGGACGTCAAGTCCGACCCGGCCGCGCTGCTCGCACTGGCCGCGAAAGCCGATGTGCTGCTTGACTGTTTCCGTCCGGGCACCTGCGAGCGCCTCGGCATCGGGCCGGCCGAGTGCGAGGCCGTCAACCCGCGCCTGATCTTCGCCCGGATCACCGGTTGGGGGCAGGACGGACCGCTCGCCCAGACCGCGGGCCATGACATCAACTACCTGTCGCAGACCGGTGCGCTGTCGGCCATCGGCTACCGCGACCGGCCGCCGGTGGCGCCGCTGAACCTGGTCGCCGACTTCGGCGGCGGTTCGATGCTGACGCTCATCGGCATCGTCACGGCGCTCTACGAACGCGAACAGTCGGGCCGCGGCCAGGTCGTCGACGCGGCGATGGTCGACGGTGTCAGCATGCTCGCGCAGATGATGTGGACCATGAAGTCCACCGGCGTGATGAAGGACCAGCGCGAGTCGTTCCTCCTGGACGGCGGCGCCCCGTACTACCGGGTCTACGAGACCTCCGACGGCGGCTACATGGCGGTCGGTTCGATCGAGCCGCAGTTCTTCGCTCAGCTACTTGTGGGCCTGGGCCTGGATCCCGCCGAGGTGCCGAACCAGTTCGACCTCGCGCGCTACGACGAAATGCGCGAAATCTTTGCTGCCCGGTTCGCGAGCCGGACCCGCGCCGAGTGGACCGAGACGTTCGCCGGGACCGACGCCTGCGTCACTCCCGTGCTCACTTGGACCGAGGCCGCCGCCGGTGAACACCTCCGGGCCAGGTCGACGATCGTCACCGTCGACGGTGTCGACCAGGCCGCTCCTGCGCCGCGCTTCTCGCGGACCCCGTCGGGTCCCGTCGGCGCGCCGCCGCAGCAGACCACCCCGATCGACGAGGTCGGTTGGTAACGGTTGGGAAGTTAGCTGGCGCATTCTCTACCCGTGGCCGGTGGAGAGGACTAAATTTGCCAATATGGCAGTTATGGCGTCCCGAGAGCTGGTGATCGACGCCTCGCCCGAAGCCATCATGGATGCGCTGGCCGACATGGACGAGGCGTCGCAATGGCGCAGCTTGCACCGGGAACTACAGGTACTGGATCGGTATCCCGACGGTCGTCCGCACCACGTCAAAGCGACCGTGAAGATCATGGGCATCACCGACAAGGAGCTCCTGGAGTACCACTGGGGTGACGACTGGGTGGTGTGGGACGCGGCCGACACCTTCCAGCAGCGTGGGCAGCACGCCGAGTACAAACTGACTCGCGAGGGCGACCGGACCCGGGTGCGATTCGACATCATCGTCGACCTCGTCGCCCCCATTCCCGAGTTCCTGTTGCGCCGAGCCCGCAAACTGGTGCTCGATGCTGCGGTCGACCGACTGCGGGCCCGGGTGACTCGTCTCTACGGCTAGTCCACGTCTGTCGATAGGGAGCTTGCATGGCCGACCGCCCACCTTCTCCGCTGTTGGAGAAGCTGGTGGTGGTGCGGAACGGCGGGCCGCAGCAGACCGTGGTGACCGAGCTGCGCCGGGTGATCCTGCGTGGTGACGCGCCGCCCGGAACCCCGGTGCCGCTGGCCGAGGTCGCCGAGCTGTTCGGCGTGAGCCACATCCCCGTCCGCGAGGCACTCAAGACGCTCATCAGTGAGGGCCTGGTGACGCACCGGCCCAACTCGGGCTACACCGTCGCCCGCATGACGAAGCAGGAACTGCACGAGATGTACGTCGTGCGCGCGGCGCTGGAGGGCGCCGCGCTCGCGATCGCCGCGGAGAAGGCCACCGATTACGAGCGGGCCCTCGCGATCGAGGCCAATGACCGCATGGCGCAAGCGATTCGGGACTCCGACGGTGCGGCGTTCCAGCGGGAGAGCCGTAACTTCCACATGGCGCTGGTGCGCCCGTCCGGCATGCACCGGCTGCTGCACATTCTCGAAATGTCCTGGAACATGATCGAACCCGTGCAGGCCATGATGCACGTGACGCCCGACGACCGGGCCAAGCTCAACGGCGATCACGAGGAGATGCTCGAGGCGTTCCTGGCCCGGGACGCCGACCGGCTCGGTGCGATCGCGCAGCGGCACAACGACAGCGTCGACGCCGCGATCGGGACCCTGCCCACCGACACCGGGCTCCTCACCCAGGACACCTAGGGATTTGTGCACGATTTTCCGCGGCCGGCGCGGAAAATCGTGCACAAATCACAGGGTGCGGAGGCGGCTGATGGCCTCGTCGAGGGTGTCGTCGCGCTTGCAGAAGGCGAAGCGCACCAGGTGATTCCAGCCGGCCGAGTCGGGGGAGTCCGGATCGAGGAACGCCGACATCGGGATGGCCGCGACGCCGACGCGCTCGGGGAGTCCGGCGCAGAACGCGGTGCTGTCGTCGTACCCCAGCGGCCGGGGGTCGGCGCACAGGAAGTAGGTGCCGAAGCTGTCGTGCACGTCGAAGCCGATATCGGTGAGGGCACCGGCCAAGCGGTCCCGCTTGCCGCGGTAGGACTTTCGCAGCGCCGCGACCCAGGCGTCCTCGTGGTCCAGCGCGTGCGCGACGGCCGGCTGGAACGGCGCGCCACCGACGTACGTCAGGTACTGCTTGGCGGCACGCACCCCGGCGATCAGGTCGGCGGGCCCGCACGCCCAACCGATCTTCCAGCCGGTGCAGTTGAACATCTTCGCGGCGCTGGAGATGGTGACGGTGCGCTCGGCCATGCCGGGGTAACCCGCCAGCGGCCGGTGCTGGTGACCGTCGAACGTCAGCTGCTCGTAGACCTCGTCGGTGATGACCAGGAGATCGTGCTCGATGGCGAGCGCGGCGATGGCTCTCAGCTCGTCGTCGCTGGCGACCATGCCCGTCGGGTTGTGCGGTGAGTTCAGGATCAGCGCGCGGGTCTGCGGCGTGATCGCGGCGCGGAGCCGGTCGACGTCGATGGCGAAGCTATGGCCGTTGGGTGCCAGGGGAACGACGACGCGGCGGCAGCCGGCCATGGCGATCACCGGGGAGTAGGAGTCGTAGAACGGCGCGATGATCAGGACTTCGGAGCCTGGTTCGACCAGCCCGATCACCGCTGATGCGATGGCCTCGGTACCGCCGACGGTGACCAGTACCTCGGTGTCCGGGTCGTAGGCGATGCCGTAGTGCCGCTTGCGCTGGGCGGCGATGGCCTGGCGCAGCGCGGGAATGCCCGGGCCGGGCGGGTACTGGTTGACGCCGTCCGCGATGGCCTGCTGCGCCACCGTGAGCATGGGGGCCGGGCCGTCCTCGTCGGGAAAACCCTGGCCGAGGTTGACGGCGCCGACCCGTGCGGCCAGCGCCGACATCTCGGCGAAGATCGTGGAGGCGTAGGGCCGCAGGCGGGCGGCCATCCCCGGTGGCGTCACCCCTGGATTGTCGCAGAACTCCTGACATGGTCGACGGTGCGCTCGTGCCGCTGCTGCCGCGCGATGACGGCGAAGTAGAACGCCAACGCGAAGGCGCAACTGGTGAACAGGCTGCTGACGAAGAACAGCCACGGGTGCCGGATGCCGCGCCGCAGGCCGTCGGCGATGGTGAACAACGGCAGCAGGATGACGTTGATGATGGTGTAGTCCTGGCCGGCCGACGACGCCGCCGGGTTGACGAACATCAGGCGGATGTAGTCCGCCCAGCTGCCCGGTCCGGTGATCGGATTGCCGCCTGGCGGTTGGTATTCCATGACGAACCTGGTGTTGAAGTAGTAGCCGAGCGCTATCGAGGCGATGCCGATCACGTAGTAGGCCGACTCGAGTGCCGAGAACGCGGGTCCGTCGGCGGGCTTGCGGAAGACGGCCGGATTGAGCTTGACGATGAACGCGATCGTGATCAGTCCGAGGACCGCGTGAACGATGAGCGAGACCATGTCAGCGGAGTCTGCTCGCCGCGAAATGTTTTGTCAATCATGACAAAACATTCTGCGGTACCGTACTGGGATGCCCCGGCCGCCGCAGACCGTACGTAGTGAACGCACGCGTGAGGCGCTGCAACAGGCGGCGTTGGTTCGATTTCTGGCGCAGGGTGTCGAGGGCACCACGGCCGAGGAGATCGCCGCCGACGCCGGTGTCTCGCTGCGCACGTTCTACCGGCACTTCACGTCCAAGCACGATCTGTTGTTCGCCGACTATGACGCCGGTCTGCACTGGTTTCGGACCGCGCTCGCCGGGCGGCCCGCAGACGAACCGGTGCTGGCGGCTGTTCAGGCCGCGATCTTCGCTTTTCCGTACGACTTCGGCGCGGTCACCAAGATTGCGACGCTGCGTGAACAAGAGCTCGACCCCGACCGGATCGTCAATCACATCCGCCAGGTCGAAGCGGACTTCGCCGACGCCATCGCCGAGCATCTGGCGCGGTGCGGCGGACCAGATGACCTGCTGCGCATCGCGGTGACGTCGCGGACCATCGCCGCCGCGGTGTTCGCCGCGATGGAGGTGTGGATGGGGGGTGCCGAGCGGTCGCTGGCTGATCTGGCGCGCATGTGTCACCAGGCGTTGGATCAGCTGGGGGCTGGGCCCGTCTGATATCGACAAGTTTTGTCACTATTGACAAAACTATGCACGGGTGCGACTCTGCGGAAATGGCGCAATTCGACGCGATCGTGGTGGGAGCGGGGCACAACGGGCTGGCTTCGGCGGTGCTGCTGCAGAAGGCGGGCCTGCGCACGCTGTGTCTGGAGGCCAAGCTCTACTCGGGTGGCATGGCCTCGACCGTCGAGCTCTTCGACGGCTTCAAGTTCGAGATCGCCGGCTCGGAGCAGTTCCCGACGTCGCTCAAGGTCAGCCAGGAGCTGGGCCTCGACGAGGTGCCCAGCGTCGAGCTGGAAGTCATGTCGGTGAACATGCGGGGGATCGGCGACGAGCCGTTCCTCTTCTACTCCGATCCCATGAAGCTGCTCACGCACATGAACGAGGTGCACGGCGCCGAGGCCGTCAACGGCATGGCCGGACTGATGGCGTGGAGCATGGCCCCGGCGCGCGCGCTCGGCCGGTTCGACGCGGGGCTGCCGCCCAAGACTTACGACGAGATGTATGCCTGTGCCACAAACGAATTCGAGCGGTCGGCCATCACGGACATGCTCTTCGGGTCGGTGACCGATGTGCTGGACCGCTACCTGCCCGACAAGGACAAGCACGGCGCCATCCGCGGCATGCTGTCGGTGCTGGCGTGCAACTCCACCTACCGCGGACCGGCCACCCCCGGCAGTGCCGCCGCATTGGCGTTCGGCCTCGCGGTGCCGACCGACGGCGCGTCGCTGATGCGAAAGCTCAAGGGCGGCATCGGCGCGCTGACCAAACACCTCGAGGACACGTTCGTCGCGCACGGTGGTGAGGTTCGGTTGCGCAGTGCTGTCGCCGCCGTCACCGTCGACGACGGGCGGGTCACCGGCATCCGGCTGGACGACGGTACCGAAATCACTGCGCCCGTGGTGGTCTCGTCGCTCGCGCCGTCGGTCACCGTGGACCGGCTGCTCGGCGCCGCAGTGCCCGACGACGTCCGCGCCCGGTACGCGCGCGTCGACCACCGGGGCAGCTACCTGCAGATGCACTTCGCGCTCGACGGCATCCCGGAGTTCGCCGAGCCGTACGAAATTCTGAACAACCCCGAATTGCAGGGCACCATCGGCCTTTTCAGCACTCCCGAGGAACTGCAGCAGCAATATGACGCCGCGCGCTGTGGAATAGTGCCGGCTGATCCCTCCATCGCCTGGCAGATCCCGTCGGTCCAGGACCCCGAGCTGGCGCCGCCCGGCAAGCATGCGTCGTCGGCCTACGCGCTGTGGTTCCCGGTAGAAGGCGGCGGCGATTACGGATCGATGAAACGAGAAATGGGACAACGGGTCATCGACAAGATCACCCGCGTGGCACCCAACTTCGAGAAGCTCATCCTGCGGCACACGACGTTCACGCCGCGGCACATGGACCGTATGTTCGGCGCTCCCGGCGGCGACTTCTGCCACGGCCTGATCCACCCCGAACAGATGGGGCCGAACCGGCCCGGGCCGCGCGGCTACCTCGACCAGGAGCTGCCCGTCGCGGGCCTCTACCTGGGCGGCGCCGGCTGTCACGGCGGCCCGGCCGTCAACTTCATCCCGGGCTACAACGCCGCGCACGCCGTGCTGAACAACTGACTCGGCTTACTCAGCCGAAACGTCACCGAAACGGATTCGGCAACAACGGCGACCTACTCTGCGGGGATGCGGCCCCACCGGCGTTCTGTCCTGCTCGGACAGCTGGTGGCGGATCGGGCCGCGCCGTCACAGCAGGGCGTGCTGAACGAACTACGCCGTGCGGTCCTCGACGGCGGGGTGCCGCCGGGCACACCGATCCCGTTGGCGGACGTGGCGGACGTCTTTGGCGTCAGCCAGATCCCGGTGCGGGAGGCGCTGAAAACGCTCATCGGCGAGGGGCTGGTGGAGCACCGGCTCAACTTCGGCTACACCGTGGCCCTGTTGACGCCACAGGAACTACGCGAAATGTACATCGTGCGTGAGGCTTTGGAATCGGCATCGCTGGGGGTCGCCGTGGCCAACGCAACCGATGCCGACCGTGCGGCCGCGGTCGCGGTCAATGTCGGCTTGGAGCAGGCGATCCGCGACGACGACGCGGGCGCCTATCACCGGCAGAGCCGGGAACTGCATGCCGCGCTCACCCGACCGTCGCGCATGCATCGGCTGCTGCACATGCTGGAGGCGGCGTGGAACGTCACCGAACCCGTGCAGTCGATGCTGCATGTCAGCCGTGACGACCGGGCGGCCCTGCATGCCGACCATTGCGCTATGGTCGACGCCTTCGTCGCCGGCGACGCAGAGCGCCTGATCGCCGTCGCGGAAGACCATGCCGTCCGGCTCAACGCCGTGATCGCCAAATTGCCGACGGACACCGGGCTGCTGGCGTAGCGGCGAACATATATCTTTTCCGCAATTGCCACATATCTCAGGGGAAACAGCGGGGAAACGTTGCATTTCTAGCGTTTTCGAGCATGACTGACACCCTCGTTCCCAAGGACACGACCCCACCGGGCGCGGTGATCGGCGCAGGTGACATCGTCGAGGCCGCCGGCCACCCGATCGGTGGCGGCGTCATCAAACCGGATTACGACCCGCGATTGACCAACGAGGACCTCGCTCCGCTGGGAAAGCAGAGCTGGGGTTCGTACAACATCTTCGCGTTCTGGATGTCCGACGTGCACAGCGTCGGCGGCTACGTCACCGCGGGCAGCCTGTTCGCGCTGGGCCTGGCCAGTTGGCAGGTGCTGGTGGCGCTGCTGATCGGCATCACCCTCGTGTACTTCCTGTGCAACCTGGTCGCCAAGCCGAGCCAGGCCGCCGGTGTGCCGTACCCGGTGATCTGTCGCACCGCGTTCGGCGTGCTGGGCGCCAACATCCCGGCCATCATCCGCGGGCTGATCGCGGTGGCCTGGTACGGCATCCAGACCTACCTGGCATCGGCCGCCCTGGATGTGGTGCTGCTCAAGCTGTTTCCGGGGCTCGCCCCCTATGCCGACCTCGCCACCCACGGCTTCCTCGGCTTGCCGCTGCTGGGCTGGGCCAGCTTCCTGCTGCTGTGGGTGTTGCAGGCCTGCGTCTTCTGGCGCGGTATGGAGGCGATCCGCAGGTTCATCGACTTCTGCGGCCCGGCCGTCTACGTCGTCATGTTCCTGCTGTGCGGCTACCTCATCTACAAAGCCGGCTGGGGCGCAATCGATCTCAACCTCGGCGCGGTCAAGTACACCGGCCTCGACTCGGTTCCGGTGATGCTCGGCGCCATCGCGTTGGTGGTGTCCTACTTCTCCGGTCCGATGCTCAACTTCGGTGACTTCTCCCGCTACGGCAAGTCGTTCGCCGCCGTCAAGAAGGGCAACTTCCTGGGGCTGCCGGTGAACTTCCTGGTGTTCTCGGTGCTCGTGGTGGTCACCGCGTCGCTGACGCTGCCGGTGTTCGGCGAACTGCTCACCGATCCCGTGCAGACCGTGGCCCGCATCGACAGCACCTTCGCAATCGTGTTGGGCGCCTTGACCTTCACCATCGCCACCATCGGCATCAACATCGTCGCCAACTTCATCAGCCCGGCGTTCGACTTCTCCAACGTCAGCCCGCAGCGCATCAGTTGGCGTGCGGGCGGCATGATCGCCGCGGTCGGCTCGGTGCTGATCACCCCGTGGAACCTCTACAACAACCCGGAGGTCATCCACTACACGCTGGAGATCCTGGGCGCCTTCATCGGCCCACTGTTCGGCGTGCTGCTCGCCGACTACTACCTGGTGCGCAAGCAGAAGGTGGTCGTCGACGAACTGTTCACCATGTCGGAGTCCGGCAAGTACTGGTACACCGGCGGATACAACAAGGTCGCGGTCATCGCCACCGTGGCCGGCGCGGTGCTCGCGGCGCTTCCGGTGCTGCTGGCCGGCACCGTGTACGGCATGCACACCGCTGCCCAGTACAGCTGGTTCATCGGCTGCGGTGTCGCACTCGGCATCTACCGGGTGCTGGCTGTCCGCGACCGATTCGTCGCCGAATCGGTGGCGTGACCGTGGGGGAGTCCTTGGGATGAGCCGGATTTGGGTCATCAACCCCAACACCACCACATCGATGACCGCCGGGATCGGCCGCTGCGCACAAGCAGTGGCCGATCCCGGTGTCGAGATCGTCGCCGTGACATCCGAATTCGGTCCGCCCTCCATCGAAAGCCACTACGACGAGGCGATGAGCGTGCCGGGTCTGCTCGAGGCGATCCGGCGCGGTGAGGACGCCGGGGCCGACGGCTACGTGATCGCGTGCTTCGGTGATCCGGGACTGGACGCGGCGCGGGAGCTCGCGACCGGCCCGGTCGTCGGCATCGCCGAGGCCGCAATGCAGACCGCCAGCCACCTGGGGCGCGGCTTCTCAGTGGTGACGACGCTGTCGCGCACCATGGGCCGGGCCGCCGATCTGGCGGAACGCTATGGGATGCAACGGTTCTGCCTGGACATCCACGCCTGCGACATTCCGGTGCTGGATCTGGAAACCGATCCGACGGCGCGCAAGGTCATCACCGAGGCGTGCCGGGAGGCGTTGGACGCCGACGGCTCCGATGCCATCGTGCTGGGGTGCGCCGGCATGGCCGAGATGTGTGCGGCGATCACCGCCGAGCTCGGGGTGCCGGTGGTCGACGGGGTGAGCGCCGCGACGTTGACGGTGCAGGCACTGGTGCGGATGGGGCTGCGCACCGGCAAGCGCGGCGAGTTCGCGACACCGCCGGCCAAGGAATACACCGTCCGGCGCGGGGTCTAACCGGCCGGGTGCACGGCGCGCCAATGCTCGGCGATCTCGATGCGCCGCGCCAGCCACACCCGGTCGTGGGACTGCACGTGGTCGAGGAATCGTTCCAGCGCGGCACTGCGGGCCGGTCGGCCGACCAGCCGGCAGTGCAAGCCGATCGACAGCATCTTCGGGCTGCCGCCCAGCCCCTCGGCGTAGAGCACGTCGAACGCGTCACGCAGATGAGCGAAGAACTCCTCACCGTTGGAAAAGCCTGCCGGAGAAGCGAATCGCATGTCGTTGGTGTCCAGCGTGTACGGCACCACGAGGTGGTCGGTGTCGGCCACTCGCACCCAGTACGGCAGATCATCGGCGTAGGAGTCCGAGTCGTAGACGAAGCCGCCGTGCTCGACCACCAGCTTCCGCGTGTGCGGAGAGTCCCGGCCGGTGTACCAGCCGAGCGGCGCGGCGCCGGTGAGCTCGGTCAGGATCCGCACCGCCTCGGCCATGTGCGCGCGCTCGGTGTCGCGGTCGACGAGCTGGTAAGACTTCCACCGCAGGCCATGACAGGCGATCTCGTGTCCGAGTTCGCCGAACGCGGCCAGCGCCTCCGGATTGCGCTGCAGGGCCCGCGCCACCGCGAAGATGGTCAGCGGGATGTCCCGGCGCTCGAAAATCCTTAGTATCCGCCACAATCCGGCACGCGAGCCGTACTCGTAGAGCGACTCCATGCTCATGTGCCGGTTGGGGAACGCGTCGGCCGGGGTCATCTCGGACAGGAACGTCTCCGAAGCCGGATCGCCGTCGAGCACGTTGTTCTCGCCGCCCTCTTCGTAATTGAGGACGAACTGCACAGCAATGGCCGCGCCCCCGGGCCACTGCGGGTCCGGCGGGGTGCGGCCATAGCCGACCAGGTCGCGCGGGTAGCTCACGCGAGTTCCCCGAACAGCCGCAGTCGCGCCAACCCGCCGTCCGGATAGATGTCCAGCCGTGCCTCGGACACCACGTCGTCGGAATCGATGATGAAGCGGTGCCGGGTGTCGGGCAACAGATCGGTGCGGGGCAGCAGGTCGACCCACTGTCCGTCGGCGCGCAGTGCCGTCAATGCCGCTGCCCCGGGGCTGTTTCCGACGAAGTAGGACGTGTCGATCTCGGCGAGCCGCACCCGGCCCGGTCCGGCGAGCCGGATGCGCACCCAGTCGTTGGAATCGTCACGGCGCCGGGCGGTTTCCCAGCCATCACCCATCACCTGCGCCTGTCCGGGGAAGATCAGGTTCTGCGGCGAGCTGTAGAAACGATTCGAGGCGTCGAGCACCAGACCGCCGTTCTCCAGCGCGGCCAGGTCCAACGGGCCGACACCAAGGAATCGCTTGTCGGGGCGGCCTTCTCCGTGCACCCGCAGACGCGCCACCCCGCCGTCCGGGTAGATGTTGAGGCGCACATGCGTCCAGCGCTGCTCCGAGGAGACCTCGAAGTTGTTACGGGTGTCGCCGTACACGCGCGAGCGCGCGATGAGCGGTACCCAGCCGGGGTCGACGGCCAACTGCTCGGCTGTCGGGTACCCGTCGACCTCGATGGCGTCGACGGAGACGGCCGGCGGATAGTTGCCCTTGAACCATGCGGTGTCGACCACCACGCCGCGGATGACGCCCGGCACACCGAGTCGCACGATCGCCGTGTCATGGCCTTCGTCGCGACGACGCCGCGTCTCCCAACCGTCGTACACCTGCCCCTTGTGACCGAACGAGGCCGGCCGATACACCGACGGGCCGGGGGAGATGAGGTTCTCTTTCTCGGCGAACAAGTCGTCGTTGGCCCAGATCACCGCCCCGCCGAGGCTCCGTAGCGCAAGGTCGGGCAGCCAGGTGAAGTCGGGCAGTGATTCAGTCATGACAGCTTTCGGTTCTTGAGGTTTCGTAGCACCTCGACGGTAGCGCCCGGCGCGACCGCGAGTACGTCGTCGGCGCCGAACGCGCCGCAGTCCAGTCCGCGCAGCACCACCGCCGCCAGCGCCTCGGCGGTCGCGGGTTCGTCGACGATCGGGCCGCCGGTGCGGTCCAGGTAGGCCTGCAGCCGGGGCGCCGCGGCGGACATGGCGGCCCGGAAGAAGGTGAAGGTGGCCAGCCACCGGGTCACCAGGTGGCCGGGGTGCATGTCCCAGCCCTGGTAGAAGCCGCGCTCGAGGGACCGGGTGACGAGCCGATGGTGGCGCCGGATCGCCTGCACCACTTGCTCTTCGGTACCGACGGGGGCCACCTGCGTCGAGCCATCGGCGACCCAGACGCCCGTTTGTGCGGCGGCGGTCTGCATCACCGCCTTGGCATGGTCGGCCACGGGGTGATCGAGCGCCTGATGTTGCGGTGCGATCCCACAGGCGGCGCTGTAATCGTAGGTGCCGTAATGCAATCCGCTACATCGGCCCTCGGCGAGCTGGATCGCACGGGCGACGGTCGCGGTCCCGTCGGGGCCCAGTACCGCCTGCGGGCTCTCGATCTGCAGCTCGAAGCGCAGCGTGTGATCTGGCAGACCGTGTGCGGTCTCCAACGCCTCGCACAGCCAGACCGCCGCCGTGACCTGTTCGGCCGCACGCAGTTTCGGCACGGTGAAGACGAAACCGTCGATGGCGCCGGCGTCGAGCACCAACTCGAGGGTGCGCAGGGCCCGGCGGCGCTCTGCGGTGGTCAGCCCCTTGATGCGAATCCCGCTGTGGCTCAACCCGAGTGCGGGCAGGGTCGCCGCCGCCCGCGCCGCGTCGCGATCCTCCACGTCGTCGCCGCGGTTGCCGTAGCCGTCCTCGAAATCCAGGCGCAGGTCGGCAATCGGCGCGGCGGCCAGTTGGTCGCGCACCAGCGTCACCGTGGTCGGGTCGCCGAGTTCGGTGAACACTTCCGCGTGCCGGTCCAGCAGTTCGAGCGCGGCCCGACCCCACTGTGCAGGGGTATCGGGCGTCGCGTCGGCCGCGCTGACGTAGACGGTATGTATCGGCTGGACGGCGGGTCCGGTCCCCGGAAACCGCGTCGCGAGGTCGGCGTCGACGCGGGATAACAGGGTGTCGATGCGCTGGAGCGCATCCGCCGGGATGCGATGGTGGGGGTCCGACACGTGCCTATCGTGCCGTGCCGACGCGATCTCAGCATGTCGAGCCCGAGTCGGTCTCAGGGGAGCTGATCTAGTCTCGGCAGAGCAATGTCGCACAAGGAGGCCCGATGACCAGCGCCGAACGGATCGACGATCCCGCCGAGAACCCGGTGCCGGACACCGGCACATACGCCGGCCCGGAGTGGATGGGCAAGGCCAACTGGCACTCGGTCGCCGAGTCGTACCTGCTGCGGGCCGTGAAGCCGCTGCTGTTCCTGCTGACCAAGCTCATGCTGGCCATCAACAGGCGGTTCCCGCAGGCCCTGCTGGACCGCGCGTACGACGGTTCCGAGCGGGTGACCAACTGGATGCCCGCGGTGCGTGGGTCGCGCACCGAAAAGGTCGAGCTGCCGAACTGCCCGGCCGAATGGGTCTGGAACGAGACCACCCCGCCGGTCGACGGCCGCGTCATCGTCTACTTCCACGGCTCGGCGTTCATCGCGCTCGGCATCAACAGCCACCGGCCGATGGTGAGCCACATCGCCCGCGACAGCCGCGCGCGGGCCTTGAGCGTCGGGTACCGGCTCTGCCCGCGCAACCTCGTCGAGGACGCGGTCGAGGACGGCGTCGACGCCTACCGCTACGTGCTGGCGCAGGGCGTGAAGCCCGAGAACATCGTCCTGGCCGGTGACTCGGCGGGCGGCTTCATCGCGGCCATGACGGCCGTGACGGTGCGCGACCTGGGCATGGCGCCGCCCGCCGGCTGCGTGCTCCTGTCCGCGGCCACCGACAGCGACATGACGCCGAAATACGAAGCGGCCGCCCGTGTTCCGGACGCCATGTTCCCGGTCGACTTCCTCCGGATGATCAGCGAGGTCTTCCTGCTGCGCAACGGCGGGCGCGAAGCGACCCCGTCCCCGGTCGACGCCGACCTGCGCGGCCTCGGCCCGTTCCTGCTGCAGGTGGGGTCCGAAGAGGCGTTGCGCCCCGACTCGGAGCTGATGGCCGAGCGGCTCGCCGCGGCGGGAGTGCCGGTGCGCCTGCAGGTCTTCGACCGCGCCGTCCACGTCTTCCAGGCCTTCGCCTTCTCGAACCCCGACGCCCGTCGTGCGGTCGGTGAGGTCGCCGAGTTCGTGAAGTCCGTCGCCTGATTCCGCCGAGTGTCGGCTCGTGTTCGAGGATCCGCGAAATCGTCGAACACGAGCCAACATTCGATGCGGTTGACCACAGCCGGGAATGAACCGGCGCCGTGCGGCGGTTGCCTACTCCGTGACTGCCGCACCCTTCCGTCTTTCGCCCGACGCCGCACTGCTCAAGCCAGTTCAGGTCGGAGACACGCTGGCCACCAACCGTCTGTTCATGGCGCCGCTCACCCGGTCGCGGGCCGACGCCGACGGCACCCCCTCGGACCTGGCGGCCGAGTACTACTCGCAGCGCGCCGCCGCGGGGATCATCATCTCCGAGGCCACGGCCGTCTCACGGAGCGCCAACGGCGCCTACATGAACACCCCCGGCATCTACACCGACGGGCACCAGGCGAAGTGGGCCGAGATCGCGCAGGCCGTCCACGAAGCCGGCGGCAAGATGTTCGTGCAGTTGTGGCACGTCGGGCGCATGGCGCATTCGGAGATCAGCGGTGGCCGGCCGGTCGCGCCGTCGGCCATCGCCGCCGACATGGTCACCCACACCCCTTCGGGTAAGAAGCCTCTGGAGATCCCGCGGGCGCTCGACATCGATGAGCTCCCCGGGATCGTCGCCGACTTCCGTGCCGCCGCGCGCCGCGCGGTCGACGCCGGGATGGACGGTGTGGAGATTCACGGCGCCAACGGTTACCTGTTGCACGAGTTCGCGTCCGATGTGGTCAACCAGCGCACCGACGCGTACGGCGGATCGCCGGAGAACCGGGCCCGGCTGACCGCCGAGGTCGTCGAAGCCGTCGTGGCCGAGATCGGCGCCGGCCGCGTCGGATTGCGGATATCCCCCGGAAACCCCGCCGGCGACATGCATGAGAACGACGCGTTCAGCACTTACGAGGCCCTGCTGAACCGGATCGACCCGCTCGGCATCGCCTACCTGCACGTCGTCGTCGACCCCACCGCCGACCTGTTCGGCGCCATTCGCGCGCTGTGGTCGGGCACCTTCGTGCTGAATACGGGCCGGGGCTCGGGCACCGATTTCTGCCAGCTCAACAGCTTCGTCGATCTGGGCGCCATCAGTGCCGCCGCGGTCGGGCGGTCCTTCCTGGCCAATCCCGACCTGGTCGACCGGCTGGTCCTGGGGGCCGAGCTCAACGAGCCGGACGTGGCGACGTTCTACGCGCCGGGACCCGTCGGCTACACCGACTATCCGTTCCTCACCGAGGCTGTCGCCTAACTCCAGGCGCAGCGGCCACTCGTTGGCCAAGGGCCACTTATTGCACGTCAGGATCATGCGGACGTGCGGTAGGTGGCCTTTTGCGTTGGTCTGGTCACTCTCCCAACCACCTGGTTGGGAGGGCCTGTTACGCTTCCGTGCAGGGGACCGTCTACTCACGGGTAGCCGAACCCACAACCCCATCTCAATAGGACCTGGAGCAAACACATGTCCGAAGAAGCCTTCATCTATGAGGCCATTCGCACGCCCCGTGGCAAGCAGCGCAACGGTGCACTGAACGAGGTCAAGCCGGTCAACCTGATCGTCGGCCTGATCGACGAAATGCGTCGTCGCAATCCCGATCTAGACGAGAACCTGATCAGCGACGTCATCATGGGCGTCGTCTCGCCCGTCGGTGACCAGGGCGGCGACATCGCCCGCACCGCCGCGCTCGTGGCCAAGCTGCCCGAGACCACCGGTGGTTTCCAGCTCAACCGCTTCTGCGCCTCCGGCCTGGAGGCCGTGAACCTGGCCGCCCAGAAGGTCCGTTCCGGCTGGGACGACCTGGTGTACGCCGGTGGCGTCGAGTCCATGAGCCGCGTCCCGATGGGTTCGGACGGCGGCGCGTGGGCCGGTGACCCCGAGACCAACTACCGCATCGGCTTCGTCCCGCAGGGCATCGGCGCCGACCTGATCGCCACCATCGAGGGCTTCTCGCGCGAGGACGTCGACGCCTACGCGGTGCGCTCGCAGGAGAAGGCCGCCGCAGCGTGGTCGGGCGGCTACTTCGCCAAGTCGGTCATCCCTGTCAAGGACCAGAACGGCCTGACCATCCTCGACCACGACGAGCACATGCGTCCGGGCACCACCCTGGAGAGCCTGGCCAAGCTGAACTCCGCGTTCGCGGGCCTGGGCGCCATGGGCGGCTTCGACGACGTGGCGCTGCAGAAGTACCACTACGTCGAGAAGATCGACCACGTCCACCACGGTGGCAACAGCTCGGGCATCGTCGACGGCGCCGCCCTGGTGCTGATCGGTAGCGAGGCCGCCGGCAAGTCGCAGAACCTGACCCCGCGCGCCCGCATCGTGGCCACCGCCACCAGCGGTGCCGACCCGGTCATCATGCTGACCGGCCCGACCCCGGCCACCAAGAAGGTCCTGGACCGCGCCGGCCTGACGGTCGACGACATCGACCTGTTCGAAATCAACGAGGCCTTCGCTTCGGTGGTGCTCAAGTTCCAGAAGGACCTGAACATCCCGGACGAGAAGCTGAACGTCAACGGTGGCGCCATCGCGATGGGCCACCCGCTGGGCGCCACCGGCGCCATGATCACCGGAACCATGGTCGACGAGCTCGAGCGCCGCGGCGCCAAGCGTGCCCTCATCACGCTGTGTATCGGCGGCGGCATGGGCGTGGCCACCATCATCGAGCGCGTCTAGGGAGATTGAAAGAACATGGCTGAGAAGACAATTCAGTGGGACAAGGATGCCGACGGCATCGTCACCCTGACCATGGACGACCCCACGGGTTCGGCCAACGTCATGAACGAGCACTACAAGGAGTCGATGCACTACGCGGTGCAGAGCCTGCTCGCCGAGAAGGACTCCATCACCGGTGTCGTCATCACCAGCGCGAAGAAGACCTTCTTCGCCGGCGGTGACCTCAAGGGCATGATGCAGATCGGCCCCGACGACGCCGGCGAGGCGTTCGCCATGGTCGAGGACATCAAGGCCGACCTGCGCGCCCTGGAGACCCTGGGCAAGCCCGTCGTCGCCGCCATCAACGGCGCCGCCCTCGGTGGCGGCCTGGAGATCGCGCTGGCGTGCCATCACCGCATCGCGGCGGACGTCCGCGGCAGCCAGATCGGCCTGCCCGAGGTCACCCTGGGTCTGCTGCCCGGCGGTGGCGGCGTCGCCCGCACCGTGCGCATGTTCGGCATCCAGAAGGCCTTCATGGAGGTCCTGAGCCAGGGCACCCGCTTCACCCCGGCCAAGGCGCAGGCCACCGGCCTGGTCGACGAGCTCGTCGACACCGTCGAGGAACTGATCCCGGCCGCCAAGGCATGGATCAAGGCCAACCCCGAGGGTGGCGTGCAGCCGTGGGACGTCAAGGGCTACAAGATGCCCGGTGGCACCCCGTCGAGCCCGGGCCTGGCCGGCATCCTGCCGTCGTTCCCGGCGCTACTGAAGAAGCAGCTCAAGGGTGCCCCGATGCCCGCGCCGCGCGCCATCCTCGATGCCGCCGTCGAGGGTGCGCAGGTCGACTTCGACACCGCGTCGCGCATCGAGAGCCGCTACTTCACCAGCCTGGTCACCGGCCAGACCGCGAAGAACATGATCCAGGCGTTCTTCCTGGACCTGCAGGCCATCAACGGTGGCGCCTCGCGTCCCGAGGGCATCGCCAAGCAGGACATCAAGAAGATCGGCGTGCTGGGCGCGGGCATGATGGGCGCCGGTATCGCCTACGTGTCGGCCAAGGCCGGCTACGAGGTCGTCCTCAAGGACGTCACGCAGGAAGCCGCTGACAAGGGCAAGAACTACTCCGAGAAGATCGAGGCCAAGGCGCTCGAGCGTGGCAAGACCACGCAGGAGAAGTCCGACGCGCTGCTGGCCCGCATCACCCCGACCGCGGACCCGCAGGACCTCAAGGGCGTCGACTTCGTCATCGAGGCCGTGTTCGAGAACCAGGAACTCAAGCACAAGGTGTTCCAGGAGATCGAGGACATCGTCGAGCCCAACGCGCTGCTCGGCTCGAACACCTCCACCCTGCCGATCACCGGTCTGGCGACCGGCGTGAAGCGCCAGGAGGACTTCATCGGTATCCACTTCTTCTCGCCCGTCGACAAGATGCCGCTGGTGGAGATCATCAAGGGTGAGAAGACCTCCGACGAGGCGCTGGCCCGGGTGTTCGACTACACCCTCGCCATCAAGAAGACCCCGATCGTCGTCAACGACAGCCGCGGCTTCTTCACCTCCCGCGTCATCGGCACCTTCGTCAACGAGGCGCTGGCCATGCTGGGCGAGGGCGTTGCGCCCGCGTCCATCGAGCAGGCCGGTTCGCAGGCCGGTTACCCGGCTGCGCCGCTGCAGCTTTCGGATGAGCTCAACCTGGAGCTCATGCACAAGATCGCTGTCGCCACCAAGGAAGGCGTCGAGGCTGCCGGTGGCACCCACGTGGCGCACCCGGCCGAGGCTGTCGTCGAGAAGATGATCGAGCTCGGTCGTCCGTCGCGCCTGAAGGGCGCGGGCTTCTACGAGTACGTCGACGGCAAGCGCACCCAGCTGTGGCCGGGGCTGAAGGAAGCCTTCAACTCGGGTTCGACCGAACTGCCGCTGCAGGACATGATCGACCGCATGCTGTTCGCCGAGGCGCTGGAGACCCAGAAGTGCATCGACGAGGGCGTGCTGACCTCGACCGCTGACGCGAACATCGGCTCGATCATGGGTATCGGCTTCCCGCCGTACACCGGTGGTTCGGCGCAGTTCATCGTCGGCTACCAGGGCGAGCTGGGCGTCGGCAAGGAGGCCTTCGTGGCCCGGGCCAAGGAGCTGGCCGCCAAGTACGGCGACCGCTTCCTGCCGCCGGCGTCGCTGGAGAGCTAGCCTCTAGCACCACCAAAAACCCCCAAATCCCAAGGGATTTGGGGGTTTTTGCGTTGGTGGATGACGCGGCTGCACGGTGGTGGCTGCTCAGGCGCGGGAGTCTGTCGCCTGGGGTGCCTTCACGTGAATCCACAGTTTGTCGAGGATGCGCTGCAGGTCCCGGCGCTCGCGCTCGCTCAACACATCGATGAGCTCGCCGCACGCCTGCTCGAATACCGGAAGCGCTTCGGCGACAAGCTTTTCCCCTTCGGGTGTGATGCGGACCGGTGTGCTGCGGCGGTCGGTGGCATGCCGGGTCCGTGTGACCAGCTTCCGCTTCTCCAGCCAGTCGATGAGACCGGTGGCGCTGGCCTTGGTGATGCCGAAGTACTCGGCGATCCCGCTGGGGGTCTGGCGCACCGTCCATTCGTCTTCTGGTTGGGCGAGCTGTGCCGCGAAGATCGTCAGGATATCGAGTTTGGCTTCCGAGATGTTGACGCGTTCGAGCTTCCGATTCACCGCGGCGATGACGTCGTCGGCCAACCACAGCAGGGACAACCCCAGCCGGGCCGCACTGACGTCCTTCGCCGGATCGGCACCCTTCATGAGGTTGAGCGCAGGCCGCATGGCCTCCGGCGCCGTGAGTTTGACCCGGGCGGCCGAGAGGCCGCGACGAACGGTGGCGGTGCTGATCTGTGGCCGGCCCATGCCGGCAGTTTAGAAACCTGACAGTAAGGCAACCGAACCGAGTCTTGTCGTGCCATCCCGACAGCGGGTCAGCGAAGTCTCCACCCAGGGCGGATGTCGCACGGGCACAACAAGTTTGGCTGGATACGGGAAACCTGTGCGTCTGTCGCCGGGCGGCCGTCGCCGACCGCTTCCGGTGCGCGGCGGGTTTCGAGGTCAGCGCGCGGGGTTCGAGTACACCCGCGTCGGTGAGATGAGCACCGCGGCACGGCCCTCGTCTCGCATGACGCGGTCGTAGGTGTCCCAGTCGTCATGGGTGCCGCCCGCGGCGGTAAAGATGTTGCGCAACAACACCCTCAGGGTCTCGGCGTCGGTGTCGTCAGGCCCGATGACCTCCGCCGTTCCCTCGACCGTCAGCCACTGCCACCCCGCGTGCGCGACGACCGAGGTGCGCGGATCGGCGCGCAGATTGCGCAGCTTGCGGGTGGACCCGATGGCGACGAGCGCGACGACCGGTGCCCCGGTCGTCGGATGCGGCAGCACGCCGGCATTGACCACCGAGGACTGGATGCTGCCGTCACCGCGCAGGGTGTTCAGCACCACCAGCCCGTGATCACGCGCGGACAGCTCGGCGAATGCAGTCAGGTCGGTCATGGTGTCCTCACTCCGCCACGTCAAATGCGGCAATGACTTTCGTCGGTTTGACCCGGACCACGAGTTCACCCGGGACGGCGTTGCGGCGGCCGTATTCCTCGGCGCGGTCGGCGCCCATATAGCGGCCGCCGGTACGGGTGGCGATGTCGAGAAGCTCGTCGGGCTCCTCGCTGATCGCCGCGACGCCCTGAATTTGGACGAACGCATAGGGCGGGGACGTGTCGTCGACGCACAGCACCACGCGTGGGTCGCGGGCCAGCGCCCGACCCTTGGCGGTGTCCTTGCCGGTGTTGAACACCAGCTCGCCGCCATCCACCACGAACCACACGGGTGCGGCCAGCGGCCGGCCGTCAGCCGCCACCCAGCCGAGCACCGCGGTACGTGTGCCCTCGGACAGAAACGCGATCACATCGTCGGAAAGTTCGCCCATGTGGCCACGCTACGCCCGGCGACCGACGGCCGGATGCCGGGCAGTCTGGCCGCAAAACTTCAGGTGCGCCGCCGCTGGAACAGGTAGTACCGCGCCGGGTTCTTGCCGTTGTGATCCAAGCCGGGTTCGTCACCGCTGTCGAGCAGCGTCCACCCGAGCGCGAAGCGCCGCTCCACTTCGGCCGGATCGATCCCGGGCACCCCGAACGAGGCGCCCGGCACGAACGCGACGATCAGCAGGCGCGCGTCCGCCGCCGCGACCGCCGTCACCTCGCCGACGTAGGCGTCGCGGTCGTCGGCGCTCATGCCGTGCAGGCACCCGTTGTCGACGATCAGCGCGAAGTCGGCGCCGATGCCCTGGCCCGTCAGCCGGGTGGCGTCGGCCTGGTCGAACCGCACCGCGCCCGACGCCGAGGCGTCCCGCTTCGCGGCTTTCGCGCGCGCCTTCTGGACTGCGGTCGCGACGTAGTCGATGCCGGTGACGTCCCAGCCGAGTCCGGCCAGATACAACGCGTTGTCGCCGGTGCCGCAACCGATGTCGAGTGCGGTGCCCGGCGTCAGGGCATTGTCACCCTCGACCAGCTCACGCAGGCTGTTGGCTAGTGGATGCCCGTCCCACGGGGTAAATCCGAGCCGGTAGAAGACCCGGAACAGACGCTGTCGGGACGACATGGCATCACAGCGCCCCGAGGTCGGCCGACAGCCAGTGCTTCGGGTCGACGGTGACGGTCACGCTGGGGCCGTGCTCGCGCCGGGCGATCTCGAGGTAGGCCGGGGCCTTCTCCTTACCGAGGTAGCGCTCGGCCATCTCGACCAGCTGCTCATCGGTGCCGGTCTCGATGCTGAGCACCGGGCCGTCGACCGCGACGTAGCGGACTGTCGGCTCGAGCCGCTCGGCCATCAGCGACACGTGCCCGGCCGCCTGGATCAGCTTGTGCTTGCGGGAGTCGAGACCGGTGAGCAGCCACAGCTTGCCGCCGGGGCTGTACTGGTACCAGATCGGCACCGTCAGGGGACCGCGGTCCGGGCCGGCGTTGACCGACAGCGCCCCGATGTGTGGTTCGGCCAGAAATTCTTCGCGTTCATCCTTGGAAAGGGCCATGAATCCAACGTAGCGAAAATGGGTGACACCGCAGCGGCTTCGGCCACACGCGTAGACGTCAGTCCGGCAGCGGCATGGTGTCGTACAGCCGGACGCCCTTCTCGTTGAGCCGGGCCAGCCGTTGCGTCAGGCCCCTGGGCAACACCGATATGGTCCGCGCGACGCCGAGGAGTGCCCTTGCGCCCCAAGCAGATCCCGGCACGATGGTTCTGGCGTTGACCTGCGCCATGGTGCGGCTGCCGGCCACCGGTGCGGCCATGGTCCGTTCGTAGGCGGCGAACGCGGCAGTGTGATCGCCGCGAGCCGCGGTCAAGGCATGTGCCAGGACGTACGCGCCGTACACCGCGAGGCTGGTGCTGCCGCCGACTCCCGGACCGGGGCAGTACCCGGCGTCCCCGACCAGCGTGACGCGTCCCCGCGACCAGGTACTCATCTCCAGTTGGGTGATGGCGTCGAAGTAGAACGCCGGCGTATGGTCCATCTCCCGCAGCCAGTGGTCGACTTCGGGGACCAGGCCGGCGAACGCCGCGTGCAAGTGGCGCTGCTGCGCGGCGACGTCGCGGTAGTGGTAGTCCAGCGGCGCATCGGTGCGGAACATGAACACCGCTCGGGCGTCCTCGAGATGGTCGGCGCTGTACACCATGGCGATCTTCCGCGGCGCCAGGTAGCCGCTCATCTCACCTTTGGGCGCAAGCATTTTCGGCACCGACACCACCGCCAGATAGCCGCCGAGAAACCGTTCTCTGGCCACATCACCGAAGGTCAGCTGCCGGACCCCCGAGTGCAGGCCGTCGGCGCCGATCACCAGGTCGAACCGCTCGGGAGTGCCGTGCTCGAACGTCACCTCGCCGGCGTCGGTGATGGACGTGATCTGGTCCCCGAAGCGGAACTCGGCGTCGTCACGGACGGCGTCGTAGTACGCCTGGCTGAGGTCGTCGCGCATGATCTCGACGTGCCGGTCGGACATGGCCGCGATGAGTTTGACGTAGTCGATGCTGTTCCACCGGTTCTTGGGCGGACGGTTGAGCGAGAGGATCGTGGTCCCGGTGGCGCGGGCCTCGATCCGGTCCAGAACGCCCATGCGTTCGGAGATTTCCATGGCCGGCCGGAAGAGGTCGACGGCATGACCACCGGTCTTGCGCAGGGCCGGCGCGCGTTCGACCACCGTCACGTCGAATCCGTTGCGGGACAGCCAGTAGGCCAGGACCGGTCCGGCGATGCTGGCGCCAGAGATGAGCACCTTCATGGATTCCTCCGCATTTACTTAACGGTCGGTAAGTGGATGTCGGGTCAGCTTACCGCCCGTTAAGTAAGTTAGGGTGGCCACGTGGCGAGAACCCCGTCCGAGACCCGCACGCGCATCCAGGATGTGGCGCGCGAGCTATTCAGTCAGAAGGGCGTGCAGCGCACCAGCCTGCAGGACATCGCCGATCAGCTCGGCATCAGTAAACCCGCGCTCTACTATCACTTCAGCTCGCGTGAGGACCTCGTGCGCAGCATCCTGCAGCCGCTGGTCGACGAGGGCGAGGAATTCGTGGCCGCCCAGGAACGCCTGCGCGGTTCGGCCCGGGCCACCCCGCGCGAGCTGTTGCAGGGCTACTTCGACTTCCACTACCGACACCGGGCCGACCTCATGCTCATCGTCACCGAGCTGACGACGCTCGCCGACCTGGGGCTGATCGACAGCATGCTGGCGTGGCGCGAGCGGCTGGGCAAGCTGGTCTTCGGGCGGCGACCCACCCTCGAACAGGCCACGCGGGCCGTCATCGCGTTCGGCGGTCTGCAGGACTGCTGCCTGCAGTTCCCGGACGTGCCGGCCGACCAGCTGAGGCGGGCGACGGTTGACGGCGCGATGGCCGCGCTCGGGCTGCCGGACTGAGGGCATTCGCGCCGACCACACCTGGTCAGGATGTCGCGCGCAGTGCCCCACACGGCGGCGTCGGTACGATTGCCCCATATCGGTCTGAGCGATCGACGCCGAACGCAACGGAGAGTGCCTGTTGGAGATCCCCTTTATCGGGCCACTGACGCTGTCCGGGTTCTCGAGCGGTTGGTTCTTCCTGTACCTGATTGCCGTCGTCGGCGCCGTCGCGATCTATCTGCTGCTGCGCAAGGCCCGTCGCAAGCGGGTGCTGCGGTTCGCCAACACCGAGCTCCTGGAGCAGGTCGTCGCGGCACGGCCGAAGACCCGGTCGCGGTGGCGTCACCTACCGGCGGTCCTGCTCGTGGTCTCGCTGGTCTTTCTCACCACCGCCATGGCCGGACCGACGCACGACATCCGGATTCCGCGTAACCGCGCCGTCGTCATGCTCGTCATCGACGTCTCCGAATCGATGATCGCGACCGACGTCAAGCCCAGCCGCATCGAGGCGGCCAAGAGCGCCGGTAAGACGTTCGTCAAAGGCCTGACCAACGGGATCAGCGTCGGCCTCGTCCAATTCTCGTCCAGCGCAACGATGCTGGTGGCCCCGACCAGCGACCACGACGTCGTGGCGCGGACCATCGACACCCTGGAGCCGTCCCCGCGCACCGCGACCGGCGAAGGCATCTTCACGGCGCTGCAGGCCATCGCCACCCTCGACGCCGTCATGGGCGGCGGTGACGGTCCACCGCCCGCGCACATCGTGCTCATGTCGGACGGTAAGGAAACCGTGCCTGCGGATCCGAACGATCCGCGCGGCGCACTGACGGCGGCGCGCGCGGCCAAAGACCAGGACGTCGTGATCTCGACCATCTCGTTCGGTACGCCGTCCGGTGTCATCACCTACGAGGGGCAGGAAGTGCCGGTCCCGACCGACGATCTGTCACTGCAGAAGATCGCGAAGGTGACCGGCGGTGAGTCGTACCGCGCCGAGACCCTCGATCAGCTGACCCGCGTGTACGCCAACCTGCAGCAGCAGATCGGCTACCAGACCATCCGTGGCGACGCCAGCGGCAGCTGGACGCGCGTCGGATTCTTCGTGCTGGTCCTGGCGCTGTTCGCGGGCCTGAAGATCAACAACCGCCTGCCGGGCTGATCAGCGTCCCGGCATCGTCTTGCCGATGGCGGTGCCCGCCGCGGCGTCGGTGCTCTGGTACTTCGTGGCCGCCGTGCGCAGTGAGTCGGCGAAGCTGGTGACGGCCTTGCCCAGGTTCTGGCAGTCGGTGTTCAGCAGCGGGCCGACGCGCTGGCAGGCGCCGCCGGACGCGAGCCCGGACATGCCGGCCGCGGCCGCGTTGAGCGGTTCTCCCGGCTTGACCTCGCCGACGGCGGAGCCGCACGACGCCATGGTGCTCGCCGCGGCCGTCAGAACCTGCGGATCGACGCGCAAATCGGGTGCCATGGTTGTCAGCCTATGCCCGCGACGTGGGGGTTCCCGACGCTGATTCGTGGAGCAGAGCTGCCCGGGGGCGCGTACCGCCTAAAGTCGGAACCATGCGCTTCGGACTGTTCATCCCGCAAGGTTGGCGACTCGATCTGGTGGGGATCGCCCCGCAGGACCAATGGCAGGTGATGCGCGACCTCGCCGCGTACGCCGACGCCGGACCCTGGGATTCGCTGTGGGTCTACGACCATTTCCACACCGTGCCGATGCCGACCTCGGAGGCCACGCACGAGGCGTGGACGCTGATGGCGGCATACGCCGCGACAACCTCGCGGATCAAGCTCGGCCAGATGTGTACCGCGATCAGCTACCGCAACCCGGCGTATCTGGCGAAGGTCGCGGCGACCACTGACATCATCTCCGGTGGCCGGGTGCAGATGGGCATCGGTGGCGGCTGGTACGAACACGAATGGCGCGCTTACGGTTACGGTTTCCCGTCGGCCGGTGTGCGGCTGGCCCGGCTCGATGAGGGCGTGCAGATCATGCGCACCGCCTGGCGTGACGGTGTGGTGAGCTTCGACGGCAAGCACTACCAGGTCGATGGCGCCATCGTGCAGCCCAAACCGTTGCAGGACAAAGGCATTCCGCTGTGGATCGCGGGTGGCGGTGAGAAGGTGACGCTCAAGATCGCCGCGAAGTACGCGCAGTACACCAACTTCACCTCCGAGCCCGCCGGCTTCGCGCACAAATCCGAAGTGCTGCAACAGCATTGCCGCGAGGTCGGTACCGACTACGACGGCATCGTCCGCTCGGCCAACTTCAACGTGGTGATCGGGGAGTCCGAGGCGGACGTCGCCGCGCGCATCGCGCGCATCCGGGAGCGTCAGGTCACCGTCGCGCACGAGGGTGCGGTCGACGCGATGGTCAAGAACCTGACATCACCCGATTCCGCTTGCGGCACAACCGAACAGGTCATCGAGACCTTGCGGAAGATCAAGGATCTCGGCAGCGAGTACGCCATCTTGTACTTCCCGGAGGCCGCCTACGACAGGTCGAGCATCGAGGCGTTCGAGCGGGACGTCATCCCCGCGCTCAGTGACTAGCCGCCATGGACGGGTTTCTGGTCGACGCACCGCCGCTGCGGCCGCCGGTGTGGGTCGAACAGTTCTGGGGTGACCTCACGTTCCTGCACTGGCCCGTCGACCCGGCGAGCATCGCGCACCTGTATCCGCCCGGCACCGCGCCGGACGTCTTCTCCGACGGGCTGACGTACGTCGGCCTGGTGCCATTCGTCATGCACCGCTCGGCGGTGGCCGGCCGCGTGCCGTTGCCCTATTTCGGGGCCTTCGCCGAAACCAATGTGCGGCTGTATTCGGTGGACGCCGCGGGCCGGCACGGGGTGCTGTTCCGGTCGCTGGAGACGACGCGGCTGGCCGTCGTCGGGGCGACCCGCCTCGGCATGGGGGTGCCCTATACCTGGGCCAAACTGCGCGTCACCCGCACCGGTGACCGGATCACCTACGTGGGCACGCGCCGCTGGCCCGAGCGGGGTCTGCGGACCCTGGCGGAGCTCGCGATCGGTGCGCCTGTCGACCCCACACCCTTGGAGGTGTGGCTGACGGCCCGCTGGGGTGCGCACACCCGCAAGGCCGGCCGGACGTGGTGGGTGCCCAACGAGCACCCGACCTGGCCGCTGCGACGGGCCGAGGTGGTCGAGCTGACCGACGATCTGGTGCCCGCCAGTGGAGTGGTGCCGGTGGGGCCGCCGTTGCGCGCGTTGTTCTCGCCGGGGGTGCAGGCCCGCTTCGGGCGGCCCACCGCGCTCCGTTGAGCCTTTCCTCGAAGGTGTCCGGTTCTGGTCCGGAAGATGAACGGCTGGTAGCGCAAAGGTGCAGTCTCGGTGATCATTGCGCCATGTTGCCGACGATGCGCGAAACCGGACGCCGAGCCGTCCCGGTGCCGATCCCTTCCAATGCCACGGCCACCCGGCGCACGGTGCGCCCCGGTGCCGTCGGTGGGCGGTCGCGGTTCGAGGCCGAGTCCAGGCCCGCCCACCGCGCAGACCTGGCGCAATCGCGGCTGTTCGCGGCACTGCTGCTCGACGAGATCGCCGATCTGGAAGACCAGATGACGGTGTTGGAGCGGCGAACCCGGCGCGCTCAGGCCACCGCGCAGACGGGGGCGGAGTCCCCGACGGACGCTCTGCTCGCACTGCGCCGGAGGGTCCTGGAAGTGCAGCGGATGCTCGATGCACTGCGTCGTCGCTTCCCCGGCGAGGGGGATTCGCTGCGCGTGATTTAAACCGCCAAACGGTTCCGGCGGGCATTGCTGAAGCGGATATTTGAGGCATGGAGAAAATCTCGCTGACCGCGCTGGCCCGCCAGCATCTGGACATCGCGCGCGATGGAAACGGCGGGCGCAGCGCTCACACGGTCTTCGGCGGCCACGAGCATGCATTGCGGCAGACGCTGATCGCTCTCGCCGACGGCAACGAGTTGGGCGAGCATGAGAGCCCCGGCGAGGCCACGCTTCAGGTACTGCAGGGCCGGGTGCGCCTCGTCGCCGAACAGGCCAGCTGGGACGGTATGGCCGGCGACCATCTCATCATCCCGTCCACCCGGCACAGCCTGAAGGCGCTCGCCGACTCGGTGGTGCTGCTGACCGTCGTCAAACAGCCGGCGCGTTAGCCGGAATGAACGTCATCGCGCGCTCGGCGAGCGCGGTGATCGTCAGGCTCGGATTGGCGCCCACATTGGCCGGGACGGCCGCACCGTCGGTGACCAGAAGATTCTCGTAGCCGAAGACGTGGTTGCGGCTGTCGACGACACCGGTCTCGGGGGAGGCGCCGATCACCGCGCCGCCGAGAATGTGCGCCGTCGACGGGATCGCGAAAATACCTTCTGTCACACCGGAATACGCGACGCCACCCATTCGGCGGGCGAACCATTTCGCCGCGTCGTAGGCGGCCGGTACGAAATCGGGGTTGGGGTTGTTCGGATCCTGCTCGGTCGTGAGGGCGACGTTGCCGTTGGGGAGCCGCATCTTCACCTTCAGACGCATCGCGTTGTCGATGGACTGCATGACCAGCAGGATGATCACGCGCCGCGAGGTGTCCTTGATCTTCCAGGCCGCGAGCGCCGCCTTCGGGTTTTTCGCGGCCGCGGCCAGGAAATGCAGCGGCCGGGTGCCCCGCTTGCCCGCCTCGATCATCAGGTTGAACAGCAGCGACTGGCTGTCGCCGCCCTTGCCGTAGGTGACGACCTCGATGTGCGTGGACGGGTCGGTGTAGATGCTCGAGGTGATGGCGATCGAGTGCGTGAAGTCGTCGGGGTAGTCCTTGGGTGCCATCACCGCCATGATCGACTCGCTGTTGGTGCGCACCACATAGCCGAGCCGGTCGGAGATGTTGGGCAGTGAACCGCTGAGCTTGCAGCGCTGTAGGAGGCGGTTGGTGCCGAGCGCGCCGGCCGCGACGACGACGCCACGGGCCCGCAGCTTCTCGGTGGTGCGCTTGCCCCACGCGCCGCTCTTCTGGTGTGTCACTTCGTATCCCGCGGAACCGTCGGCGTCGAGCGGCTTGATGTCAGTGACCGCGCGCTCGCTGAAAATCTGCACGCCGAGCTTCTCGGCGAACCACAGGTAGTTCTTGCGCAACGTGTTCTTGGCGCCGTGGCGACAGCCGACCATGCACGAACCGCACTTGATGCAGCCGGTCCGGTCCGGGCCGTCGCCGCCGAAGTACGGGTCCGGCACGGTCCGGCCCGGCTTGCCGAGGAACACGCCCACGCGTGTGCGTCGGTAGGTGTCGCCGACGCCGATCGATTCGCCGTACTCCTTCAACAGCAGGTCCGCCGGTCCGTCGTCGTCATATTCGGTGACGCCGAGCATCCGCTCCGCCTCGTCGTAGTGCGGCGCGAGTTCGGTTTCCCAGTCGGCCAGGCCCTTCCACTGCGGGCTCTCGTAGAAATTCGGGAATGCCCGGTAGAGCGTGTTCGCGTAACCCAGGCTGCCGCCGCCGACGCCGCAGCCCGAGCCGATGAAGATGTCCTTGAACAGCGTCAGCCGCAGGATGCCGCGCATGCCGACCTGCGGGGCCCAGTAGTAGTTCTTGGCGTCCTTGGTCTCGTCCGCGAAGTCGGCATCCTCGAATCGGCGGCCGCATTCGAGAATCGCTACGCGATAACCCTTTTCGGCCAGCCGCAGCGCCGAGACGCTACCGCCGAAACCGGATCCGATGACCAGCCAGTCGTAGTCGTACGTCATCCGTGACCTCCGCGGGTGGGGCGAACTGCGACGAGCGTAGTCCCCGGCGGTCACGGCCGCACCTGATTGCTGGGACTCGCTAGATAGCGGGTCCCAGCAGGTCGTCGGCGTCCTTGATGACGTAGCCGTAGCCCTGTTCGGCGAGGAAGCGCTGGCGGTGCGCGGCGTACTCGGCGTCGAGGCTGTCGCGCGAGACCACCGAGTAGAACACCGCGCCGCCGCCGTCGGCCTTGGGGCGCAGCAGCCGGCCCAGGCGCTGGGCCTCCTCCTGGCGTGACCCGAACGTCCCCGAAACCTGAACGGCCACAGAGGCTTCCGGCAGGTCGATGGAGAAGTTGGCGACCTTCGACACCACCAGGGTGCGAATCTCGCCCGACCGGAACTGGTCGAACAGGGCCTCGCGTTCGGCGTTCTTGGTCGAACCCTGGATCACCGGGGCGTCCAGCTCCTGGCCGAGTTCCTCCAACTGGTCCAGGTAGGCGCCGATCACCAGGGTCGGTTCGTCGGGATGCCGGGCCAGGATCGACTTCACCACCGCGATCTTGGTGTGCGCCGTCGAGCACAGCTTGTAGCGCTCCTCGGGCTCGGCCGTCGCATACGTCATGCGCTCGTTCTCGGTCATGGTGACCCGGACCTCGACGCACTCGGCGGGCGCGATCCAGCCCTGCGCCTCGATGTCCTTCCACGGCGCGTCGTACCGCTTCGGCCCGATCAGCGAGAACACGTCGCCCTCGCGGCCGTCCTCGCGAATCAGCGTGGCGGTCAAGCCGAGTCGACGGCGGGACTGCAGATCGGCCGTCATCCGGAACACCGGCGCGGGCAGCAGGTGCACCTCGTCGTAGATGATCAGGCCCCAGTCGCGGCTGTCGAACAATTCGAGGTGCTTGTACTCGCCCTTGGTGCGGCGCGTGATGACCTGGTACGTCGCGATGGTGACGGGCCGAATCTCCTTGCGCTCGCCGGAGTATTCGCCGATCTCCTCCTCGGTCAGCGACGTGCGCGCGATCAGCTCGCGCTTCCACTGCCGGCCGGCGACGGTGTTGGTGACCAGGATCAGCGTCGTCGCGCCGGCCTTGGCCATGGCCGCCGCACCGACCATCGTCTTGCCCGCGCCACACGGCAGGACCACGACGCCGGAGCCGCCCGACCAGAACGAATCCGCGGCCAGCTCCTGGTAGTCACGCAGTTTCCAGCCGTCCTGCTCCAGCGCGATCGGGTGCGCCTCGCCGTTGACGTAACCCGCCAAATCCTCTGCGGGCCAGCCGATCTTGAGCAGCATCTGCTTGACGCGGCCGCGCTCGGACGGGTGGACGATGACGGTGTCGTCGTCGATCTGGGCCCCGAGCATCGGGGTGATCTTCTTGTTGCGCAGCACTTCGGCGAGCACCGCGCGGTCCAGGCTCACCAACGTCAGTCCGTGCGCGGGATGCTTCACCAGCTGCAGGCGCCCGTAGCGGCCCATGGTGTCGACGATGTCGACCAGCAGCGGCTGCGGCACGGCGTAGCGGGAGAAGCTGACCAGCGCGTCGACGACCTGCTCGGCATCGTGGCCCGCGGCGCGCGCGTTCCACAGCGCCAGCGGCGTGATCCGGTAGGTGTGCACGTGCTCGGGCGCACGCTCCAGCTCGGCGAACGGCGCGATCGCCGCCCGCGCCGCCCCGGCCTGCTCGTGGTCGACCTCGAGCAGCACGGTCTTGTCCGACTGGACGATCAGCGGGCCGTCAGTCATCCGCGATCCACTTCGTTGCTCGCTGCCCAGTCATGCGCCATCCACTCCATTACTCGCTCGCAGGCCATCCGATCCATTATCCAGACGCGCGCGAGTTGTCCATTTTCCCGCGTGCCGGGCCTCCCACCCGCGAGGGGAACGGGACCACGGCACGCGTTATTCCGGGGCAACCACCGAGGTCACCCGATGGATCGCGAATTCGCGGACCCGCCCGGCGGCCGGGTCGTAGGCGGTCAGCTGGCCGCCACGGACGTTGACGGGCGCCACCACGCGCTGCGTGGCCACCCCGGCGGCGTCGACGTACCCGATGACCACCGACGATTGCGTCAGTGCGGCGTCGGTCAGCAGTGAGATGGCGGCCGCCGGGTCGAGCCGTTCCCCGTTGCCGCCGCGGCCGGTCTGCCGCAGGACGGCGACGATGGCGCCGAGCGTCTTCTCGTTCGGCGCCTGCGGGTGCCGGAAGGTGCGGCGGTGGATGGGCGTGGAGACGCGCGCGCCGAGCGGGCGCAGGTCGACGATGGTGCCCGACCAGTCCTCGGCGGCCGGCGCGAAGCCCGCGGTGCGCAGGCCGGCCAGCACGTCGGCGATCGGGGCCGGTGACACCGCGACGGTGGGGGCCAGGGCTCGCAGGCTCAACTGCTCGAGCGTGGGGGAGGCCAGCGCCTGCGCCAGCAGTGCCGGGTCCTCGCACCGGATGAACGACGATGCCATGCCGACCCGCAGCTGCCCGTGTCGTCGGGCCACGTCGTCGATGAGGTAGGTGAGGCCCTGCGGCACCGGCGTTTTGGAGTGCCGGGCGAACAGGGTGTGGATCTCGCTGGCGGTCCGGCCGGTGTCGAGGGCGCGGCGGATGGACTGCTCGCTGATGCGGTAAACGGTTGCCGCACCGGCAGATTCGATGTCGGCGACGGTCGCCAGCTGGTCGGCGAGGTCGCGTTCCAGCGGCCCGGGGACGACGACCGTCAGGTCGGCCTGCAGCAGGAAATGGTCGATGGGGTCGGGCAGTGCCGCCGCCATCGCGGCGACGACCTCTTCCTCGGGCGCGCCGGCCAGCAGCAGCCGGATGGGTCCGGCGATGGCGCCGCGGCCGACCATGCCCAAAGCGTGTGCCTCGGTGAGCAATTCGTCGGTGGGTTCGGGCTGCAGCCGGGCGGTCCAGCGCGGCCGGCGCCACAGCATCGCAGCCGAGGCGGTGGCGGTGTCCATGGTGCCGCCCGGCGGCAGCTCGGCGAGCACCGTCAGCAGCAGCCGGCGGTCCAGCGGCGCGGCCGACGAATACAGTGCATTGGTCAGGGCGGCATAGGGTTTGCCATCGGGCCCACGCCTGCCCACCAGGCCGGGACGGCACGGCAGGTCCAGCCAGGTGGTGGCCAGCAGGTGCCAGCGCGTCGCGGCGCTCGATTCGATGAACCGGTCCGCGGCCACGGTCGGCGCCCAGTAGGGGCCGTCGTCGTAGTCGTCGGAGTCCGGGATGCCCGATGCGATCAGCGTCGCCGCCGCGCAGAGCTCCAGGATCAATGACAGCCGGCCTTCGTCGATGCCGGTGACCTTGGTCAGCCGCTTGGCGTCGCGGACCCCGAGGCCGCCGCTGCGCAGCTCGGGAACCGGTGTCGCCGAAAGGGTTTCGAGGATCAGCTCGACTTCGCGCAGCAGGTCGATCGCCGAACCGGCCGCGGCCGCGTCGACGTCCTGCTCCGCGAGTACGGGTGTCGACGGTGCCGGTGGTGTCAGAGTCGTCGGCCCCGGTGCCTGGCCCCGCAGCACCTGGCCGACGAGTCGCGGCAGGATCACCGTCTCGTCGTCGATCGGGCGCAGCAGTCCGGCCGCGATCAGCTGCGGCACCGGACGGTCGGGTGCGGTTCCGGGAGCCGCGTCTTTCGTCCGGCCGATCGGGGATCCGTCTGCCAGCCGCTCCAGCAGCTCCCGCTGCGGCGTGTCGATGGCGGCCAGTTTCGCGGCGATGCCGTCGGCGTCGGGGTTCTCGACGGTGACCTGTCCGGGATACCAGGGCAGCACCGACGCCGCCTCCGAGACCACCCGCACCGTGTCGCCGCCCCACACCAGCCCGCGGGTGCGCAGCTCGTCGAGCGCCGACGTGACGACCTTCTTGTTGGCGCGCCCGGCCAGCAGTTTGAACAGCGCCCCGGTCGGCACCGCGATGGTCGTGGCCTGCAGCGTCAGCAGCGCATCCAGCACAGCCAGCTGCAGAAAATCGAGATCGTCGGTCGCGGCCTTGACCGACTGCCGCGACTGGGCGCGGGCCGCCAGCGCCGACAGGGTTGCCGGCGGCGGTTGGGTGAGGTCGGGCCGGACGCTGAGCAGCTGCACCAGCTGCGCGTCCGACATGTCGGCCAGCCAGGAGCCCAGCGGCACACCCGGGGATTCGTCGATCATTGCTGACCAGCGTAAAGCAGGTGACTTTGTCGTCCGCGCGTCCTCCGGCGCCCGGCCTCGCCAGCGGGCGCAGCGCCTGCCACAATGTCATCCGTGGCTGACAAGAAGAAGAACCAGTACGTCGACAATGGCTGGCCCGAGGTTTCCGGTGACGACCACGCCGTGAGCGAGCTGGCAACCGACCGTACCGGCGCACTCTCGCCTTTCGGCGACCTGGAGTTCCCGCTGCCGGCCGAGAAGCTGCCGTACATGCACCCGGTCACCGTCGTCAACAAGTAGCCGTGGAGCTCTCGCACCTGGACGAAACGGGTGCGGCCCACATGGTCGACGTGTCCGCCAAGGACGCCACCCGGCGTACCGCCGTCGCGGCGGGCGTCCTGCACACCCGCGCTGACGTCGTCGACCTCATCACCAGCGGTGGACTGCCCAAAGGTGACGCGCTCGCGACCGCCCGCGTCGCAGGCATCATGGCGGCCAAGCGCACCAGCGACCTGATCCCGCTGTGCCACCAGCTGGCGCTCACCAAGGTCGAGGTGGCGTTCGAGACGAGCGCGAGCGGCGACGCCGTCGGCATCACCGCCACCGTGCGCACCACCGACCGCACGGGCGTCGAGATGGAAGCCCTCACCGCCGTCAGCGTCGCGGCGCTGACGCTCTACGACATGATCAAGGCCGTCGACCCGGCCGCGCGCATCGACGACATCCGGGTGCTGCGCAAGGAGGGCGGCAAGACCGGCCTCTGGGAACGAGCATGAGGCGCACCGCCCGCGTCGTCATCGCCTCCACCCGCGCCGCCGCCGGCGTCTACGAGGACCGCACCGGCCCGCTCATCGTCGCCTGGCTCGCTGAGCGCGGGTTCGACGTGCCCGCGCCCGTCGTCGTCACCGACGGCGCCCCGGTGGGCGCCGAACTGCGCCGCGCGATCGCTGACGACGTAGACGTCGTCCTCACCTCCGGCGGCACGGGAATCTCCCCGACCGACGCCACCCCGCAGGCCACCGTCGAGGTCCTCGACTACCAGATCCCCGGGCTGGCCGACGCGATCCGGCAGTCCGGGCTGCCGCACGTCCCGACCTCGGTGCTGTCCCGTGGTGTGTGCGGCGTCGCCGGCCGGACGCTGATCGTGAACCTGCCGGGTTCGTCCGGGGGAGTGAAGGACGGGCTGGGCGTGCTGGCCGGGGTGCTCGACCACGCGCTCGACCAGCTCAGTGGAAAGGACCATGCCGGGTGATCGTGCTCCGCGCCGACCTCAGTGAATCGCCGATCGATGTCACGTCCCACGAGGCGCTGGTCGACCACAGCGCCGCCGGAGCCGTCGTGAGCTTCGCCGGTGTCGTACGCAACCACGACGGAGGCCGCGGGGTGACACGGCTGGAGTACTCGGCGCACCCGTCGGCCGCGGAGGTCCTGGCCGAGGTCGCCGCCGACGTCGCCGCCGCTTCCGAAGGTGTGCGGGCCATCGCGGTCAGCCACCGGATCGGGGTGCTGCAGATCGGCGACGCGGCGTTGGTGGCTGCGGTATCGGCCGACCACCGCGCCGCGGCATTCCGCACGTGTGCGCTGCTGGTCGACACCGTCAAGGAGCGGCTGCCGGTCTGGAAGCACCAGTTCTTCACCGACGGCACCGACGAATGGGTCGGCTCGGCCTGAGCGTCTCCGTCGAGCCTGCGCTGAGGGCGCAAGCTATTCGAGCTTCTGCACCGTGAATACAGAGTCAACGGCAGTGGAGGTCTGCGTTGTGTTGATCCTGCACTGAGGGCGCAAGCTACTCGAGCTGCTGCGCCCTGAATACAGAGTCAACGGAAAGAGAATCGCCCCGGTCGATGACCGGGGCGATTCTCTTTGTATGTATTACGGAGCCGGAGGGGCGTCGACGATCGGAGCCGGGCCGGGCGCCGGGGCGTTCGGCGGGGCCGGGATGCTGCCGCCGGGGGCGCCGGTGCGCGTCGAGGCAACCGCGAGCAGAGCGTCACGACCGGAGATGTCGTTGTTCTGGACCGCGTGCCACAGCTGCTTGAGGTAGCTCATGTTGGCGCTGTCGCCCGTGTCCGGTGCCTCCATGGTCGAACCCGGGGGCAGGTTGGTCGGGCTGGCGAGGTGCGGCGTGCCGTTCGGCGGGGTCTGGAGCGCGACCGGGGCGGCCGGCGCGGGAGCGGCGGCGTCGGCAACAGGGGCCGGAGCCGGGGCCGGGGCCGGGGCGTCGACGACCGGGGCCGGCTCGACCGGCAGGTCCTGCTTGGCGTGCAGGGCCCAGACGCCGGGCTCGGCGGGCGCGTCGGTGGTGTCCCAGTTGGCGGCCTGGATCACGGGCGCCGGGGCCTCGACCGGGGCTTCCGGGGCGGGCGCTTCGACGACGGGCGCCTCGGGGGCCGGGGCCGGAGCCTCGGGGGCGGGAGCGGGAGCCTCGGGCACGTCCAGGACGGGGGCCTCGGGGGCGGGGATCTCGTTCGCGACGTTGACGATCGCGGGGCCCTCGGGGGCCTCAGGGGCGGGCGCGTCCAGCGGAGCGGCGGCCTCGTGCGCCGGGGCCGGGTCGGCCGCGGCATTGAGCTCGGGGTTGTCCAGCGGGGCGGCCGGGGCCGGCGCCGGGTTGTTCTTCACGACGTTGCGCGGGGTGGAACCGGAGAGGCCCGTGCCGCAGACCGGCCACGCACCGCGGCCCTGGCTGGCCAGGACGCGCTCGGCGACGGCGATCTGCTGGTCCTTGCTGGCCATGTTCGCGGCGGGCGCGTACTCGCCACCGCCGTGGGCGCTCCAGGTGCTGGGCGAGAACTGCAGCCCGCCCTGGTAGCCGTTGCCGGTGTTGATGGCCCAGTTCCCGCCGGATTCGCAGCGGGCTACCTTGTCCCATTCGCCGTCGGTCGCGGCGGAAGCCTGCGCGGCGAGGGCGATGGTGCCGCCACCAAGAACCGCGCCGGTAAAGGCGATCTTGGCGACAGAGACGCTGGACGTGGTCGGTTTACGGTGGCGTCCACTCATGAAAAAGCAGTCCTCTCGTCAACGCCTGCGAGGTCAGCTGTCGGGTTCGGGCTGGAGAGGTTGCCCGGCCTGCAGAGCAGGCTTCACCCCAAGGAGCCGAGGCTCCTGGTCCTGATTTCCTCGGTGGACCGGTTGGGTCCCCCGCCTCCATCCACGGGTTGTCGTCGGCCGCACCTGATGGATGGAGCTAGGCGTTTCAGGTGCGGGTGCCAAAGGGTCGCTCTGGCTTGAGAGACGACGGTATCGGGTCAGGTGGGTTCCGTCACCTCGACGGATTTTGGGCGTTTCGGGCCCGAGCAAATTATGAGAGGACTTTAAAGCCGCTGGCTGATTCGGCGTTTTCGCAGGTGTTGTTGCGGGTCAGGGGCGCCACAGCCAGGTCGTTACCGATTCGTTATGTGAGGCATTTCACAATTAGCCGCCGGCGAAGGGGGGTAAGACATCGAGCGTCTCGGCCGTCGCGAGCGCGGTGTCCAGATCGCGGACGGCGACGCCGTCGCGCAGAAATGAGCAGCGTGAGAGCACTTTTGCCACATCTGCCCCACGGGTACCAATGGAGTTCACCAGATCGCGGACGGTTACACCCTCATTGAGCTGCAACGTTTCGGTCTCGATTCCGGTTGCGGCCTTCGCGGCGGCGAAATAGCGCACCGTCACCACCAGTTCAGCCACCGTCAGCCGCCGATCGCGCTCATCGGGCGGTCCGGCTGGACGAAACCCGGATCGTTTATTCCATGACCCGCCGGCTTGGCCCACATCGCGGCCCGCCAGGCGGCCTCGAGCGCATCGTCGTCGGCGCCGCCTCGCAGCAACGCCCGCAGATCCGTCTCCTGCTGAGAGAACAGGCAGCTGCGCACCTGGCCGTCGGCCGTCAGCCTGGTGCGGTCACACGTGCCGCAGAACGCGGCGGAGACGGACGCGATGACGCCGACGGTGCCCAGCACCGCGCCGTCCTCGTGGACCTGCCAGAGCTCGGCGGGTGCGGAACCCCGCGGCGCCGGGTCCGGGCGCAAGCTGAATTCGCGCCGCAGCGCCGCGAGAATCTGGTCGGCCTGCAGGACCGAACCCCGCTGCCAGTGGTGCCCGGCATCCAGCGGCATCTGCTCGATGATCCGCAACTGGTATCCGTGCTCGAGGCAGAAGCGCAACAGCGCCGGGGCGTCGTCCAGCCCAGTCGCCGGGTCGAGCACCGCATTGACTTTGACGGGACTCAGCCCTGCGGCCTTGGCGGCGGCCAGGCCGTCGAGGACGTCGGGGAGCCGCCGGCGCCGGGTGATGGCGGCGAACCGGTCCGGGTCCACGGTGTCGAGGGAGACGTTGACGCGATTGAGGCCGGCCTTCTTCAATGCGGCCGCGCGCTTGGCCAATCCGATGCCGTTGGTGGTCACGGCGATGGCCGGACGTGGTTGCAACGCGGCCGCCGCCGCGACGACGTCCTCCAGATGCGGAACCAGCAGCGGCTCGCCGCCGGTGAACCGCACGCCCGTGATGCCCAGCCGCGTCACGGCCACCCGGATCAGCCGGGTGAGCTCTTCGAGAGTGAGAAGGTCGGTGCCGGGCAGCCAGTCGAGGCCCTCGGCCGGCATGCAATAGGTACAGCGCAGATTGCAGCGGTCGGTGAGTGACACCCGCAGATCGGCGGCGACACGGCCGTACGTGTCGATCAGTGGCCCCGTCGCCGGGGCCGGACCGACAGGCCGCGCGATGGTCGGGAGGCCGAGTGGCGTGAGCGTCATTTCTGCCAGGCTGGTGCGGGGTGGGTCTGGTCAACCGGGACGATCTGCTTGCCGAGGGGCAGCAGCGACACCGGGATCAGTTTGAGGTTGGCCAGCGCCAGCGGGATACCCACGATGGTCAGCGCCTGGGCGATGGCGGTGGCGATGTGGCCGAGCACCAGCCACCAGCCGCACAGCACCAGCCAGATCACATTGCCGACCAGGGCACCCGGACGCGGGCCGGGCTTGTCGACGACCGTCTGGCCGAACGGCCACAGCGCGTACACGCCGATGCGGGCCGCGGCGACGCCGAACGGAATGGTGACGATCAGAATGAAGCAGATCAGTGCGGCGAGGAAGTAGCCGAGCGCCAGCCAGAGGCCACCGAAAACCAGCCAGATGACGTTCAGGATCAGGCGCATGTCACCTCCTATAAATAGAGGCTTCAGCCTACCGAGTAATGGGGATGCTGCGATCGGAGGTGGCCGAGTAGAATCAACGCCAACGCGTCCTGCGGAGGTGGGGCGCTTTCGTTATGTAACCGTATGTTGAGAACGAGCAGGTGAGACCAGTGCCAAGCGGCCGGGTTAAGTGGTACGACACGGAGAAGGGCTTCGGCTTCCTCTCTCAGGAAGAGGGCGAGGACGTCTACGTCCGCTCTTCGGCGCTGCCCGCCGGGGTTGAAGGTCTCAAGGCCGGTCAGCGCGTCGAGTTCGGCGTCGCTGCCGGACGCCGCGGTCCGCAGGCGCTGAGCCTCAAGCTGATCGACCCGCCGCCGAGCCTGTCGCGCACCCGTCGTGAGGCGGCTGCGCCCGAGCACAAGCACACGCCCGACGAGCTGCACGGCATGGTGTCGGACATGATCACCCTCCTCGAGGACGCCGTGCAGTCCGAGTTGCGCCGGGGCCGTTACCCCGACCGCAAGACCGCCCGCAAGGTGTCCGAGGTGGTCAAGGCCGTCGCGCGCGAACTCGACGCCTGATCTATCCGCGGAACGTTGGCTTGTGTCCGAGAGTCGGCTGATTTCTCGCACACAAGCCAACTGTTCGCGGGCAGACTGGGGACGTGTCCTACGTCAACCCAGGTTCTGAATACACCCGCGACACCAACTACATCAGCACCCGGATCACGGCCGACGGTCGTGACGGGTACCCCGTGGAACCCGGCCGGTACCGGCTGATCGTCGCCAGGGCCTGTCCCTGGGCCAACCGCGCCATCATCGTCCGCCGGCTGCTGGGCCTGGAAGATGTTCTCTCCATTGGCTTTTGCGGTCCGACGCACGATCAGCGCAGCTGGACGTTCGACCTGGACCCCGGTGGCGTCGACCCGGTGCTGAAAATCCCGCGGCTGCAGGACGCGTACTTCAAGCGCGTCCCGAACTACCCGAAGGGCATCACGGTGCCGGCGATCGTCGACGTGCCCACCGGCGCGGTCGCGACCAACGACTTCGCGCAGCTGACGCTCGACCTGTCCACCGAATGGACGGCGTATCACCGCGACGGCGCGCCGCAGTTGTACCCGGAGCACCTGCGCGACGAGATCGACACCGTCGCCAAGCGCGTCTACACCGAGGTCAACAACGGCGTCTACCGCTGCGGGTTCTCGGGGTCACAGGAGTCGTACGACGCCGCCTATGACCGGCTGTTCACCGCGCTGGACTGGCTGACCGAAAGGCTCAGCAGCCAAAGGTATTTGGTGGGGGACACCATCACCGAGGCCGACGTGCGCCTGTTCACCACGCTGGCCCGGTTCGACCCGGTCTATCACGGGCACTTCAAGTGCAACCGGTCCAAGCTCACCGAGATGCCGGTGCTGTGGGCGTACGCCCGGGACCTGTTCCAGACACCCGGCTTCGGCGACACCGTCGATTTCGTGCAGATCAAGCAGCACTATTACATCGTGCACGCCGACATCAATCCGACGCAGATCGTGCCGAAGGGTCCCGAGTTGGCCAACTGGCTGACGCCGCACGGCCGGGAAGCGTTGGGCGGCAGGCCTTTCGGTGACGGTACACCGCCTGGCCCAGTCCGCGACGGTGAGCAGGTGCCGGCCGGTCACTGGGCTGTATAGGCCTGGCGGCTACGGCCAGACGGTCCGCACGGCCCATTCGGCGTGCGGCAGCGGGAACTCGTTGCCGTCGGAATCCCTTGCCAGAGTGGGCAACTGGACGGCGAGCCCGAGCAGCTTGCCGTGATGCGGGTCGACGGTCGGGATGGTCACGGCCAGCCGCTGGTTCGGCCGGAACTCGCTGACGGTGGAACCGCCGTCCTCGTACGCGCGCAGCAGCACCCACGGTGCGCGCGCGACCGGCTGCGGCACCGACAGCTGAATGGGGTGCCGCGCCGTGACGTGCAGTTCGCCCGTCGTGGCGGGTACGTCGCACGCCTTCAGGTGCACATCGCAGTAGCGGTACGGCCCGACTCGGGTCAGCTGGCCGTCGGTGAAGGCGCTGATCTCGGGGAAGCCCGGGCCCTGGTGCCGCGTCAGCCGCCAGACCAGGACGCCCGTGGCCGTCGCCGACAGCACCGCGACCACTGCCAACAGCGCGAGAACTCGTTTCATATCCATCCTTGGCGCGCCCCGGGCATTGCCGCGGGATCGGGCCGTGGTCCTTCCTGCTCGGCTAGTACGGGCCGGTTGCCGCCGAAGCCCGGGATCAGTGAGCCACCGTTGTAGCTCACGAGGGTCTGGGCCAGCCCGGGGATCAGCAGGGCACTGACCGCGGTGAACCCGACCCAGAGGTCGGTATAGATCAGCACACCGACGGCGCCGCCGATCACCCAGGCCAACTGCAGCACCGACTCGGACCGGCCGAAGGCCGATGCCCGCGACGCCTCTGGCAGGTCGTGCTGCAGCGAGGCGTCGAGCGATGCCTTGGAGATCGCCGTGGCGGCCGAGGTGATGAGCGCGGCGGCCGCGGCCACCATCAGATTGCCGGCCACCGCGGCGGCGATCGCCGAGGCGGTGACGATGACCGTTGCGCGGACCACCACCTGCGCGGGGTGTCCCAGTTTGAGCCGGGCGCTGGCGATGTTGCCGGCGAAGTTTCCGATACCCGCGGCGGCGCCGATGAGCCCGAGGATCTTCAGCTGCTCCCACGCACCGGCGTCATGCGACTTGGCGACGAACGCGGGGTACAGGAACAGGAACCCGACGAGCACCTTGATGGTGCAGTTGCCCCACAGCGACGTGATGATGTTGCGGCCCAACGGCTGTCGCGGGGACTTGTCGTGATGCGGGTGCCTTAGTTGCTCGGTCGGCGCGTGATACGACAGCGTCGCCGGCACCTCACCCTCGGTGACCTCGACCCATTTGGGGATGCGCATCGTCAGCACGGCACCCGCGACAGCGACGACGGCGACGACGTAGAGCGCGCCCGGCAGGTGTATCAGGCCGAAGGTGTACTCGAACGCCGCGGCGAGGCCGCCGCCCAGCCCGGTGCCGCCCAGCAGTCCGAACATGGTGAGCCGGGAATTGACCCGGACGAGGTCGATCGTCGGGGGCAGCACCCGCGGCGTCACGGCGCTGCGCAGCACGCTGAACGACTTGGACAGCACCATCATGCCCAGCGCGCACGGGTACAGCACCCACGGCGGATAACTGCCCGTGGCGCCGTCGTAGTTGCCGATCAACACCAGCGCGAGCACGACACGCAGCGCGAACGACACGGCCAGCGCGACCCGCCGGCCGTGCTGCACGCGGTCCAGCGCCGGCCCGATGAGCGGGGCGATCACCGCGAACGGCGCGATGGTGATGAGCAGGTACAGGGCCACCTTGCTCTTGGACTCGCCCGAGGCCGCCGCGAAGAACAGGGTGTTGGCCAGCGCGATGCCCATCGCCGCGTCGAGCGCGTTGTTCGCGACGACGGGCCAGGTCAGCGCCGTCAGGCCGGATTTGTCGGCGCCGTCGGCGGTCGCGGCGCGGTGCACCAGCCCGTACACCTTGGTGCCCATCTCGCGGCTGCGCTGGGCGGCGGCACGGGTGACGGTGATCTTCTCGCCGCCCGCGGGGCCGCGACGCCGGTCGTCGTCACCGCGGCGCCGGTCGTCGTAGTCGTCGTCGTACCCGTGACCGTTGTGGTGATCGTCGTCGAGCGGCGGCAGCCACCGGTTGTCGCTGTGCGACGACGACCCCCGCGGCGGCGGCCGGCGGCGGGAATGACCAGGATCGCTCGGATAGTTGGCCATGCCCGGATGCTCTTCGTCACCGCGGCGCGGTGGGCGCGGCGGGTAGTAGCGGGGATCCCCCGACCTCCCGGCATCCCGCGGTCCACTCATGAGCACGATTGTTCCCCATGCAGCCGACGGCGGCGCGCAGGCAGGCGGTGTGGCCTTGTCCTGGGTGGTCAGGCAGTATTGATCACGATGGACATGCCCAATGACACCGAATCGGCAGCCGTGACGCCGGACGAGTCGACGCCGACTGAGACGCCGGTCGAGGTGCCGACGCCTGAAGCCGCCGCGGAATCCGCCGACGCGGTCGAAGCTGCTGCCGACGCACCGGACGCCGCCGAGGCGCCCGAGACCGTGGACGAGCCGCAGCCGCAGGCGGCCGACGAGTCCCCGGCTGTCGAGGCCGCCGTCGATGAGGTCCAGGTCGTGGCGACCGACGACGCGCCCGCGACCGAGGCGACCCCTGAGGAAGCCCCGGAAGCCGAGGCGGTTGTCGAAGAAGAAGCCGACCTGCCCGACCTGACCCCGATCCTGATGGGCGCGGTCGACCAGGCCCGCGCCGCGATCGTCGAGTTCAGTGGCGAGGGCGTCGTCGGCGAGTACCTGGGCGCCAGCTTCGACGACCCGGCGTCGGTGACGCATCGTTTCCTCGCTTCGATGTCCGGCTACCACGGCTGGCAGTGGGCCGTGGTGCTGGCGACCTACCCGGGCGCCGACCACACGACCGTCAGCGAAGTGGTCCTGGTGCCGGGACCCGACGCGCTGCTGGCCCCGCAGTGGGTGCCGTGGCACGAGCGCGTGCAGCCGGGTGATCTGAGCCCGGGTGATCTGCTGGCGCCGCCGCCCGACGACCCCCGGCTGGTGCCCGGTTATCTGGCCTCCGGTGATCCCGAGTGGGACGAGGTGGCTGCCGAGGTCGGGTTCGGCCGCAAGCAGGTGCTCAGCGACTGGGGCCGCACGGATGCCGCACAGCGCTGGCAGGACGGCGACTTCGGCCCGAATGCCGCCATGGCCCGCGCCACCCGCCGGACCTGTCGTGGCTGTGGCTTCTACGTGCCGCTGTCCGGGTCGCTCGGCCTGGTGTTCGGCGTGTGCGCCAACGAGTTGTCCGCCGACGGCCGTGTGGTGTCGGCAGAGTACGGCTGTGGCGCCCACTCGGACACGCCGCCGCCGGAGCCCATCGGCTCACCGGCCTTCGAGCCTTTCGACGACGGCGTACTCGACCTCGGCTAAGCGCCTTCGGCCGCGGCCTTGATCCGGCTGAGCGAGGTGTTCATGCCCTCGACCAGCTCCACCTCGAAGCTCGGCACTCCGCCCATGAAGCGGTTGATCAGCGTGCTGGAGATCGGCTTCACGGCTTCCGCGCGCCGGCTCACGGTCAGCTTGGTGCCGGTGCCTGCGGGCTCGAGGTCGTAGGTCCACTGGGTGTTGTTGGTGTTGACCCGGAACGACAGCTTCTTCTGCGGGTCGACCGCGGTGATCGTCGAGGTCGTCGGCCAGAAGAGCGCGCCACGACGGTTGAGGTTGACGGTCTTGGTGCCGACCTTGACGGCGCCGACCGACTTCATCACCCGACACTGCGGGCTCCACTTGGGCATGTTGTCGAGATCGGAGACCAACGCCCAGACCTTGGCCACCGGCGCGTTGATGGTGATGTCTGCCTGCAGCAGAGGTGTTTCTCCAGCCATCGGACTCTCCCTATCGAGATGTGAATGGTCAGCGCAGGCCGCGTTGGGCACCTCGTGCGCCGCGCCGGGCCGCGCTGCGTTGCCACAGAAATATAGAGGTGCCCAGGACACCGACTCCGAGGCCCGCGACGGTCACCGGCCGCCAGCCGTGCAGGGCCGCGACGGTGAAGGCCAGCACCACTGCCACCAGCCAGCCGACCGCTATCACCACGATCACCGGAACCGGGTCGAGGAGGCGGTCGGGGAGGGCCGGCGGAACGGGTGCCGCCGGATGTTCGTGCGCGGGCGTGGCCATCTCCTCTAACGCTAGTCGATCGATCGGTACGCTATCTGCTCGTGACGGACGCCGATGACCGCTTGGCCAATGACCTGTCGCTGGCCGTCGTGCGGCTGGCGCGGCAGTTGCGATTCCGTCGTCCCGATTCCCCGGTGTCCCTGACGCAGTTGTCGGCCCTGGCCACGCTCGCGAAGGACGGCCCGATGACGCCGGGCGCACTGGCCACCCGGGAGCGGGTGCGGCCGCCGTCGATGACGCGCGTCATCGCGTCGCTCGTCGAGCTGGGGCTGGTGGAGCGCAGTTCGCATCCGGATGACCGGCGCCAGGTGCTGGTGGTGGTGTCCAAGGCCGGCGAGGAGCTGTTCGAGGCCGAGCGCCGGGCCGGCATGGAGTGGCTGCAGGGCCGGCTCGAGAAGCTCAAGCAGGAGGACCGCGCGACCTTGCTGGCCGCGGCGGACCTGATGTTCGCGATCATCGACGAAGCCCAGTGAGTGCCGCGACGGACCTCGACGCGATGGACGACGTCATCGTCATCGACGTCACCGATCCCGCCGACCCGCGGCTCGACGATTTTCGCGATCTCAACAGCGTCGACCGTCGGCCTGACCTGCCGTCGGGCAAGGGACTGGTGATCGCCGAAGGCGTGTTGGTCGCGCAGCGGATGCTGGCCTCGCGGTTCAGTCCGCGCGCGTTCCTCGGTACCGATCGCCGGCTGCGCGAATTGTCCGACGACCTGGCCGGCTGCGGCGTGCCCTATTACCGCGCCAGCGCCGAGGTGATGGCCGAGGTCGTCGGCTTCCACCTCAACCGCGGCGTACTCGCCGCGGCGCCCCGGCCCGTCGAACTGACGGTGCCCGAGGTGCTGCGGGGCGCGCGGACCGTCGCGGTGCTCGAGGGTGTCAACGACCACGAGAACCTGGGCTCGATCTTCCGCAACGCCGCCGGCCTCGGCGTCGACGCGGTGGTGTTCGGCGCCGGGTGCGCCGATCCGCTCTACCGCCGCGCGGTCCGGGTGTCGATGGGCCACGCCCTGCTGGTGCCCTACGCCCGCGCGGAGTCCTGGCCCGGTGATCTGAAGTTGATGCAGGACAACGGCTTTCACTTAATCGCCATGACGCCGGGGGCGGGGTCTGTGCCGCTGGCCGAGGCCCTCGCGCCGCTGGCCGGCGAGAAGGTCGGGGTGCTCGTCGGAGCCGAAGGCCCGGGTCTGACCGAACACACCATGCGGGCCTGCGAGGTGCGGGCGCGCATTCCGATGTCGCGCGGCACCGATTCGCTGAACGTCGCCACGGCGGCCGCGCTGGCGTTCTACGAACGCGCCCGAACGGCGGGCTAGATTGGCTCAGATGACGACACGGTCGCAGACGCCCTGGGGCACCGGACTGACGGTGTCGGCGTTCGTCGCTGCCGTGACGGCCGCCGCCATCATCGTCCTGTCCCTCGGGCTGCTGCGCGTGCATCCGCTGCTGGCGGTCGGGTTGAACGCCGTCGCGGTCGGTGGCCTGGCCCCGACGGTGTGGGCCTGGCGGGTGCGCCCGGTGTGGCGCTGGTTCGTCTGGGGCGCCGGTGTCGGTGTGGCGCTGGGCTGGATCGCGACGCTCGCGATTGCCCTGGGCCGCTAGCCCCGCCTGCCGTTGACTCTGTAGCTATGGCTGACTCTGTAGCTATGGCGCAGAAGTGCGACTAGCGGAGACCCTCAGTGCAGGGTCAACGCAACAAGATCAGCGCTGGCCGTTGGCCCGCACGCCGAGCAGGACGTCTTCCCACGCCGGAATCTCGGGCTTCTTCTTGCGCGGACGCGGTGCGGGAGCGGCCGGCTCGGGGGTCTCGACGACTGCTGCCGGCTCCGGCACGGGGATGGGCTCGGGTGCCGGCGGGGCCACCGGCGCGGCGGGCACCGGGGGAGCGGCCGGGGCCGGCGTCATGACGACGACCGGGGCGGGCGCGGGCTGCGGAGCGGGCGCGGGTTCCGGCTGGCGGACGGGCATCGGGATCTCGGCGACCGATTCCTCGAAGTGCAGCTGCGCGAGCGGCGCGACCGACCGCAGGGCCGGGCGGGTGTAGTTGGGGTCGATCAGCTCGGTCGCGGCGTCGTCGAACGCCGTGGTGGTGCCGCCGTGGGCGCCGGGGCTGAACCGGAAGTGCGCGACGTTGTCCGAACGTCCGGCCTTCCAGCCGAACTGCACGGTCCAGCGGCTGTCCTCGTTGCGCCAGGCGTCCCACTTGGTGGCTTCGGGGTCGAGGCCGCGGGAGATCAGGGCGCCGGTCACGGTCTCGAGCAGGGTCAGCACCGAAGGGCCGTCGGGCAGGATCGGGTGCGACGCGCTGGCGAGTTCGGCGGCGCGGGAGCGCTCCAGCAGCACCGGGTGGGCGAAGCGCATGATGCGCTCCGGGGTCACGCCCGCAGCTGCGGCGAGCTGCTCGACGGAGGCGCCGGCCCGGATGCGGGACTGGATGTCACGGGGACGCAAGGAGTTCGGCACCTCGACCTCGACTTCGATCTCCGTCTGGTTGATGGCGGCCCGGTCGCCGCGGACGGCGGCCTTCAGTCGATTGTCGACGCGCACCACGAATTTTTCGGCGGTGTCGGCGGTTTCGCAGATGATGCGCTTGCCGTCGGCGTCGAGTCCGACGACCTTGAGTTCCCTCATTGGTGACCTCCTAGGACGCGGCTTAACGGCTCACCCTAGCGCGTTATCGACTCGTAACCGTGCTGACACACCGAGGCGCGCAGCCCTTCATGGACTGCGCGCCTCGGTTAGGTGTCAAGTGGCGCTCAGAGGCGTTCCACGACCCAGTCGACGCACGCCGTCAGCGCGCTGATGTCGTCGGGGTCGACGGCCGGGAACATGGCCACGCGCAGCTGGTTGCGGCCCAGCTTGCGGTACGGCTCGGTGTCGACGATCCCGTTGGCGCGCAACACCTTTGCGACCGCGGCGGCGTCGACGTCGTCGTTGAAGTCGATGGTGCCGACGACCTGCGACCGCAGCGCCGGATCGGCGACGAACGGCGTGGTGAACGGACGCGATTCGGCCCACGAGTACAGCCGCTGCGACGAGTCGGCGGTGCGCTTCACGGCCCAGTCCAGGCCGCCGTTGCCGTTGAGCCAGTCCAGTTGCTCGGCGAGCAGGATCAGCGTCGCGATCGCCGGGGTGTTGTAGGTCTGGTTCTTGAGGCTGTTCTCCACCGCGATGGGCAGCGACAGGAAGTCGGGCACCCAGCGGTCGGTGGCGGCGATCTGCTCGACGCGGGCCAGCGCGGCCGGGCTCATCACGGCGATCCAGAGGCCACCGTCGGAGGCGAAGTTCTTCTGCGGCGCGAAGTAGTAGGCGTCGGTGTCGGCGATGTTGACCGGCAGGCCGCCGGCGGCCGAGGTGGCGTCGATCGCGACGAGGGCGTCACCGGCGGGACGCTGGATCGGCACCGCGACACCCGTGGAAGTCTCGTTGTGGGCCCAGGCCACGACGTCGACGTCGGGGTCCGACTGCACGGCGGGCGCGCTGCCGGCGTCGGCCTTGATGATGATCGGGTCGCCGACGAACGGGTTCTTGGCGACGCACGACGCGAACTTGCTGCTGAACTCGCCGTAGGTGAGGTGCAGCGACCGCTTGTCGATGAGGCCGAACGCGGCGGCATCCCAGAACGCGGTCGAACCGCCGTTGCCGAGGATGACCTCGTAGCCGTCGGGAGTGGAGAACAGTTGCTTGATGCCGTCGCGCACGCGCCCGACCAGGTTCTTGACCGGGGCCTGACGGTGCGAGGTGCCGAACAGGTCGCCGGCGGCGGCCAGCGCGGTCAGCTGCTCGGGGCGAACCTTGGACGGGCCGCAGCCGAAGCGTCCGTCGGCGGGCTTGATGTCGGCGGGGATGGTGAGCTCAGCCATGGCCCTCAGCGTAGTTGCAGGTCGACGGCCGGTGACGTGGGGATCCGGCTGCTTGCCCGACGGTTCAGCACGCAGGTGTGATGACCGTCACATTAGGTGTCCAGATGTGTGACGGCGGGCACTAGTTTTTAGGTGGTACCTCCGGTACCGTTCGACACAAGACAGCCGATTGTAAAGCTGACACAACAGCCTTGGGAGGCTCGAAATGGCTCGTACCCGGATGATCCGTCGTTGGCGCCGGAACATGGACGTGCTGGATGACACTGTCTACGTGGAGAAGCTTGCCACGCTGTCCGAGGGGTCGGTGCGGCGCAACTTCAATCCATACCAGGACATCGCCTGGGACTCTCCCGAGTTTGCCGTCGTGCCCAACGACCCGCGCTGGATCCTCCCGGACACCGACCCGCTCGGTGGCCACCCGTGGTACCAGTCGCAGTCGCAGGAACGCCAGATCGAGATCGGCATGTGGCGCCAGGCCAACGTCGCCAAGGTCGGCCTGCACTTCGAGAACATCCTCATCCGCGGCCTGATGGAGTACGCGTTCTGGGTTCCCAACGGGTCGCCGGAGTTCCGCTACTGCACCCACGAGGCCATCGAAGAGGGCAACCACACCCTGATGTTCCAGGAGATGGTCAACCACATGGGTGTTGACGTCCCGGGCATGCCCAAGCTGCTCAAGTGGATTCAGCCGCTGATCCCGCTGGCCGCCGGCCCGGCGCCCATCCCGTTCTTCTTCGGCGTGCTCGCCGGCGAGGAGCCCATCGACCACACCCAGAAGAACATCCTGCGTGAGGGCACCGAGCTGCACCCGATCATGGAGCGGGTCATGGCCATCCACGTGGCCGAGGAGGCCCGGCACATCTCGTTCGCGCACGAGTACCTGCACAAGCGCGTGCCGGAGCTGACCCGCTGGAAGAAGTTCTGGCTGTCGCTGTTCGTCCCGGTCACCATGCGCATCCTGTGCTCGGCGATCGTCGTGCCGCCGCGCGCCTTCTGGAAGAAGTTCGACATCCCGAAGTCGGTCCGCAGCGAGCTGTTCTTCGACGCCCCCGAGTCGCGCATGTTCCTGCGCAACATGTTCTCCGACGTCCGCATGCTGTCGTACGACACCGGCCTGATGAACCCGCTGGCCAAGCTCATGTGGAAGATCTGCAAGATCGACGGCCCGCCGAGCCGGTACCGCAGCGAGCCGCAGCGACAGCACGTCGTGGTCGCCGCCTGAGCATTTAGATAACTCATGCCGCACGTCATCACCCAGTCGTGCTGTAGCGATGGTTCATGCGTCTTCGCATGCCCGGTGAACTGTATTCACCCGTCCCCGGACGAGCCGGGTTTCGCTACCGCCGAAATGCTGTTCATCGATCCCGCCGCCTGCGTGGACTGTGGTGCCTGCATCACGGCCTGCCCGGTCGGCGCCATCAAGCCGGACACCAAGCTGACCGAAGCTCAGCTGCCGTTCATCGAGCTCAACGCGTCCTTCTACCCGAAGTACGAGGGCAAGCTGCCGCCGACGTCCAAGCTGGCGCCGGTGCCCGACGCCCCGGCGGTCGACCAGCGGCCGCACGGCCCGCTGCGCGTCGCGATCGTCGGCTCCGGGCCGGCCGCCATGTACGCCGCTGACGAGTTGCTGACCCAGCGCGGGGTCCGGGTCAACATCTTCGAGAAGCTGCCGACGCCCTACGGGCTGGTGCGCGCCGGGGTCGCCCCCGACCACCAGAGCACCAAGGGTGTGACGCGGTTGTTCGACCAGATCACGAAGCGCCGCGGGCTCGACTTCTACCTCAACGTCGAGGTGGGGCGGGACATCACGCACGCCGAGCTGCTGGAGCACCACCACGCCGTGCTGTACGCGGTCGGTGCGCCGAACGACAAGCGCCTCGACATCGAGGGCATGGGGCTGCCCGGAACCGGAACCGCCACCGAGGTGGTGGCCTGGTACAACGGGCACCCCGAGTTCTCGCATCTGCCGGTCGACCTGAGTCACGAGCGGGCGGTGATCATCGGAAACGGCAACGTCGCGTTCGACGTCGCCCGCATCCTGACCACCGACCCGGATTCGTTGGCGCGCACCGACATTTCCGATCACGCTCTCGCCGCGCTGCGGGACTCGAAGGTGCGTGAGGTGGTCATCGTGGCCCGGCGCGGCCCCATCCACTCGGCGTTCACCCTGCCCGAGCTGATCGGCCTGACGTCGACGTGCGACGTGGTGCTCGACGCCGCCGACCACGAGCTGGTTCGCCGGGATCTGGAAGCCGAGACGGACGCACTGACGCGTCACAAGCTCGAGATCCTCACCAAGCTGCCCGAGAATTCGGAACCGGCGCGTTTGCAGAATTCGAAGCCGCGGATCCGGTTGGCCTACGAGCTGACGCCCGCCCGCGTGCTCGGCTCGGACAAGGTCACCGGCATCGAGTTCACCGTCACCGGCACCGATGAGGTCCGTCAGCTCGACGCGGGCCTGGTGCTGACGTCAATCGGTTACCACGGCAAGGCAATTCGCAGCCTGCCGTTCGACGATGCCGCCGGTGTGGTCCCCAATGACGAGGGCCGTGTCATCGATCCGGCCACCGGTGAGCCCGTTCGTGGCAGCTACGTCGCGGGCTGGATCAAGCGTGGTCCGACGGGCTTCATCGGCACCAACAAGTCGTGCGCGGCGCACACCGTCGACCGGCTGGTCGCCGACTACAACGCCAGCCGCCTCAGTGAGCCGACCGCGAAAAGTGGTGCGCTGCAACAGCTCATCCGCAACCGGCGGCCCGATGTGGTCGACATGGCCGGGTGGCGGGCCATCGACGCGGCCGAGATCGCGCGCGGCGGTGCCGACCGGCCGAGGGACAAGTTCATCGACGTGTCCGACATGGTGGCCGCGGCCGCCGGCGCGCCGAAGCCGTCGCTGCGTCAGCGGCTCTTTTCCTGGTGATTTGTGCACGATTTTCCGCGGTCACCGCGGAAAATCGTGCACAAATCGCTGATCGCTAGCCCTGCTGGGCTGCCATCGCCTCGGCGATCTCCTCCGGGCTGACCACGCGCACGGTCTGCGCCAGCGACCAGTGGTGCCCGAACGGGTCCTCCACCTGGCTGTAGCGGTCACCCCAGAACATGTCCTGCGGGGCCATCAGTTCGCGTGCGCCGGCGTCGATGGCGCGCTGGTAGGCCGCGTCGACGTCGGGCACCTGCAGGTGGATGGTGACGGGCGTGCCACCGAAGGCCGTCGGGGTCTGCGACTTGCCGCCACACATCTCCGGGAAGTCGTCGTTGAGGTAGACGTTCGACCCGTTGATGGTCAGTGCGGCGTGCATGAGCTTGCCGTCGGGCCCGGGCACCCGGCCGAGCTCGGTGGCGCCAAAAGCCTTGACGTAGAAGTCGATTGCAGCGGCGCCGTCGCCGACGACGAGGTGCGGGGCGAGGAAGGTCTGGGACTCGGTCATCGTGTTCTCCTCAGAGCGGTACTGCGCGGATTGGGGTCATTGGTTATGACCATCTCCAACGCTACTTCTCATCGGTGACAAGAAATCGAGCCCGAAATGCCTCGCGGTGTCAGCTGTGCGCGATGCTGTCCCAGCCGGCCACCGAGTCCGCGGGCCGCGGCTGTGGGCCGACGTAGATGGCCGCCGGGCGGACCAGCTTGCCGAGGCGTTTCTGCTCCAGGATGTGCGCGCACCAGCCCGCGGTGCGGCCGCAGGTGAACATGGCGGGCATCATCGCGCTGGGCACCTGGGCGAAGTCCAGGATCACCGCGGCCCAGAACTCGACGTTGGTCTCGATGGCCCGGTCGGGACGGCGCTCGCGCAGCTCGGCGAGGGCGGCCTGCTCCAGCGCGGCGGCGGCCTCGAAGCGCGGGGCGTCCAGGCGCTTGGCCGTGGCGCGCAGCACGCGGGCCCGCGGGTCCTCGGCGCGGTACACCCGGTGCCCGAAGCCCATCAGCTTTTCCTTGCGGTCCAGGATGCCCTTGACCACGGCCCGGGCATCGCCGGTGCGCTCGGTCTCCTCGATCATCGGCAGCACGCGGGCGGGGGCGCCGCCGTGCAGCGGGCCGCTCATGGCGCCGATCGCGCCGGACAATGACGCGGGCACGTCGGCGCCGGTGGACGCGATGACGCGCGCGGTGAAGGTGGACGCATTCATGCCGTGCTCGGCGGCGCTGACCCAGTAGGCGTCGATGGCCTCGATGTGCCGCGGGTCCGGCTCACCCTGCCAGCGAGTCATGAAACGCGCTGTCACAGTGGGGCATTCGTCGACGATGCGCTGCGGCACGGCGGGCCGGTAGATGCCGCGGGCCGACTGGGCGACGAACGACAGCGCCGTCACCGACGTCTGGGCCAGCTGATCGCGCGCGGTGTCGTCGTCGATGTCGAGCAGCGGCTTGAAGGCCCACAGCGGGGCGAGGGTGGGCAGTGCGGCCTGGACGTCGACGCGGACGTCGCCCGAGTGCACGTGCAGCGGGAAGGGTTCGGCGGCCGGCAGACCCCGGCCGAACTCGCCGTCCACCAGCAGGGCCCAGACGTCACCGAACGTGACGCGGTGGCTCACCAGGTCCTCGATGTCGACGCCGCGGTAGCGCAGGGCGCCGCCGTCCTTGTCCGGTTCGGCGATCTCGGTCGTGAAGGCCACCACGCCTTCCAAGCCGGCGACGAAGTTCTCGGGGATCTGCGGCGTCGACACTGACGTTGCCTCTGTCATGCCGAAATTGTTCCACTAGCGGGTGGGCCGAGGGCTACCGGCCGGTAACAAACGGTCAGACGACGGAGAAACCAGCAGGTAGACCACCGCGTCCGGTGAGCGCCGGCAGCACTTCCGCGGCCTGACCCGTCAGCGCCGCGATCTGCGCCGCCAGCACGGTGGCGTCGTGCAGCGCCGCGTCGGGCAACCCGACGTCCATTCCGGTGGCCCGCGCGATGTCGAGGCTGTGCACCGTCAGCTCGAACACCCGCGTCGGCAGGTAGTTGCTCAGCCGGATGCCCAGACCGCCGATCACGGTGATCAGGGGGTCGCCAGCCCCGTCCAGGTCGGTCCGGACCTGGCGCAGCAGGTCGGTGACCTTGGCGGCGGGGTCGGTCCCCAGGTTGCGCCCGGCCTCCCGGCCGCGTTCGACGATGTCGGGGCTGCCGGTGGCGTAGCCGCGCATCAGCGCGTAGTAGTGCGCCGGTCCGGTCACGTCCTCCCGGTCGGCGGGCGTGCGCAGGTAGGCGCTGACGGTGATCAGCGACCGCGAGGTGTGCCCCACCAACGCCCGCAGATCCCAGTCGCCCAGTCCGGGACCGTCCCAGGCCGTGGCCGGAATTCGTGCCACCAGGTCCGCGAAAGCTGTTGCCGCCGAGACGAATACTGAATGGTCCCGGGGTGCGTCTGACGCCATGTCTGCATTGTGTCACCGCATGGGCGTACCGTCGCCGATCATGGCATCCGATCACGTGGAGCAGTCGGCGGATCATCTGGCCCGGATGCGGGTCGAATACGGGTCGACAGAGAAGGACGGCAGCGTCGACCTCGACGTCGACTGGCTGGACCGGGGCTGGTTGGCGTTGTTCCGCGACTGGATGGCCGACGCCGTGCAGGCCGGGGTCTCCGAACCCAACGCGATGGTGCTGGGCACCGTCGATGCGCAGGGCCACCCCGTCACCCGGTCGGTGCTGTGCAAGTCGATCGAGGAGACGGGCATCTCCTTCTACACCAACTACGACTCCGACAAGGGCGACCAGCTGGCGGCGGTGCCCTACGCGTCGGCGACGTTCCCCTGGTACCTGCTGGGCCGTCAGATCCACATCCGTGGTCCGGTGACGAAGGTCGACGCGGCGCACACCGCCGAGTACTGGTCGAAGCGGCCGCGCGGTTCGCAGCTGGGGGCGTGGGCGTCACACCAGTCAAAATCGATTGCCTCGCGGGCGGCGCTGCTGGAACAGTTGCGTGACGTGACCGAGCGATTCGCCGACGTACCGGACGTGCCGGTGCCGCCGAACTGGGGCGGCTACCTCATCGCCCCGGAAGTGATCGAGTTCTGGCAGGGCCGAGAGAACCGGGTACACAACAGGATTCGCATCACCGGCGATCGCATCGAACGGCTCCAGCCCTGAGAGGTCTGATCGCCGACACCACACCGCTGCGCAACCCCGACTACCGCCGCCTGTGGGGGTCCAGCGTCGTCACGGTGATCGGCGCCAACCTGACGATCTTCGCGGTGCCCGTGCAGCTGTACGCGCTGACGCAGAACTCGGCGTACGTCGGGCTGGCGGGCGTGTTCAGCGTGGTGCCGCTCATCGTGTTCGGCCTGTGGGGCGGCGCCTGGGCCGACGCGATGGACCGCCGACGGCTGCTGATCATCGCGTCGTGCGGGCTGGCGGTCGCGTCGGTGCTGTTGTGGGTGCAGGCCGCTGCCGGGCTGAACAACGTCTGGCTGGTGCTGTGTCTGCTGTCGGTGCAGCAGGCGTTCTACGCCATCAACTCACCGACCCGCTCGGCTGCCATCCCACGGATGCTGCCGGCCGAGCAGTTGCCTGCCGCCAACTCGCTCAACATGACGGTGTTCCAGGCCGGCGCGATCATCGGCCCGCTGCTCGCCGGCGTTCTGCTGCGGTGGGTGGATCTGTCGACGCTGTATTTCATCGACGCCCTCACCACGATCGCGCCGATCTGGGCCACGTTCCGGCTCACCCCGATGCCACCTGAGCACTCGCCCGACGACGACACCTCACGCTGGGGTTTCGCGGCCGTGCTGGACGGTTTCCGCTACCTGTCGGGCAACCGCGTCGTCCTCATGTCTTTCGTGGTCGACCTCATCGCGATGATCCTCGGCATGCCGCGGGCGCTGTTCCCGCAGATGGCCCACGAGAACTTCGGCGGGCCGGTCGCGGGCGGGACGGCGATGGCGCTGTTGTCGGCGGCGATGGCCGTCGGCGCGGTCGCGGGCGGGGTGTTCTCGGGATGGCTGCCCCGGGTTCGCAGACAGGGTCTGGCGGTCGTGGTCTCGATTGTCGTGTGGGGCGCGGCCATGGCCGGTTTCGGGCTGGCGGTTGGCCACGCCACCGGCCGGCCCGACGGATTCCTCTGGATCGCACTGGTGCTCTTGGCTGTCGGCGGCGCCGCCGACATGGTCTCGGCGGTGTTCCGGAGCACGATCCTGCAGGAAGCCGCATCCGACGAGCTGCGGGGCCGTTTGCAGGGCGTGTTCACCGTGGTGGTCGCGGGCGGTCCGCGGATTGCTGACGCGGCGCACGGCGCGGCGGCCGCGGTGGTGGGGACCACGGTGGCCGCGACGGGCGGTGGCGTCCTGGTGGTGGTCGGCGTCGTCGTCTCGGTCCTGGTGGTACCCGCGTTCGTGCGCTATCGGGTGGCTCGCAACTGATGCTTGACAGCGGGGTTATGGCGACCCGAGCAAGCACATAGTTCTCTTAACGACTACCGTCTAGTCCCGGACGTTTCACCTGCCGACACTGCAAGTCGACACCGCAAAAGGGGTTCAAGTGGCCGACACCTCCAGCTCTGACGACGTAGCCAACCTCCGGTATCCCGGGGGCGAGGTCGATCTCAAGATCGTGCGCGCCACCGAGGGATCGGACGGCATCGAGCTCGGCTCGCTGCTGGCCAAGACTGGTTACACCACGTACGACGGTGGTTTCGTCAATACCTCGGCCACCAAGAGCGCCATCACCTACATCGACGGTGACGCCGGCATCCTGCGCTACCGCGGGTACCCGATCGAGCAGCTCGCCGAGAAGTCGAACTTCATCGAGGTCAGCTACCTGCTGATCTACGGCGAGCTGCCGACGGCCGCCGAACTCGAGGCGTTCACCACCAAGATTCAGCGGCACACCCTGCTGCACGAGGACCTCAAGCGGTTCTTCGACGGCTTCCCGCGCAACGCGCACCCGATGCCGGTGCTGTCGTCGGCGGCCAACGCGCTGAGCGCCTACTACCAGGACTCGCTCGATCCGAAGGATCCCGAGCAGGTCGAGCTGTCGACCATCCGCCTGCTGGCCAAGCTGCCCACCATCGCGGCCTACGCCTACAAGAAGTCGGTCGGTCAGCCGTTCCTGTACCCGGACAACTCGCTGAACCTCGTCGAGAACTTCCTGCGCATGACGTTCGGCCTGCCGGCCGAGCCGTACCAGGTGGACCCGGAGCTGGTCCGCGCCCTGGACATGCTGTTCATCCTGCACGCCGACCACGAGCAGAACTGCTCGACGTCGACGGTGCGTCTGGTCGGCTCGTCGCAGGCCAACCTGTTCACCTCGATCTCCGGCGGCATCAACGCGCTGTGGGGCCCGCTGCACGGCGGCGCGAACCAGGCCGTGCTGGAGATGCTGGAGAAGATCCGCACCGAGCACAGCGATGTCCGCGACTTCGTCAAGAAGGTCAAGAACCGCGAAGACGGCGTGAAGCTCATGGGCTTCGGCCACCGGGTCTACAAGAACTACGACCCGCGGGCGCGCATCGTCAAGGAGCAGGCCGACAAGATCCTCGGCAAGCTGGGCGGCGACGACGAGCTGCTCGACATCGCCAAGTCGCTGGAGGAGATCGCCCTCACCGACGACTTCTTCGTCGAGCGCAAGCTGTACCCGAACGTCGACTACTACACCGGCGTGATCTACCGGGCCATGGGCTTCCCGACCCGCATGTTCACCGTGCTGTTCGCCCTCGGCCGCCTGCCGGGCTGGATCGCGCACTGGCGCGAGATGAGCGCCGACCCGAGCACCAAGATCGGCCGACCGCGCCAGATCTACACCGGTTACACCGAGCGGGATTACCCCAACCACTGAGTTTCACCGAGACGGCCCCTTGCGCACTGTGCGTGAGGGGCTTTCTCTTTTCCCATTTCCCGCGAGCTTGCCGCGTTCTCTTTTCCCGCGAGCGGCCGTGTTTGTACGGCAACACGCCGCCTTTTGCGTGCAATTCGAGGCCGCTCGCGGGCGCCGAGCGCGCGCGTCCTGCCCGTGTCGCCAATCTCACGCCGAAACTCCGTTGCCTCAGCAACGGTTGTAGTTTCACAATTGTTGTGTGAATACAACTATCGACGCGCTCACCTCACGGCGCAAGACGATCATCCTGATCTCCTGCTGCCTGAGTCTGCTGATCGTGTCGATGGACTCCACCATCGTGAACGTCGCCATCCCGTCGATCCGCCGCGACCTCGGCGCCAGCGCCGCCCAGATGCAGTGGGTCGTCGACGTCTACACGCTGGTGCTGGCCTCGCTGCTGATGCTCTCCGGCGCCGCCGGTGACCGGTTCGGCCGGCGGCGGGTTTTCCAGATCGGCCTGACGATCTTCGCGTTCGGTTCCCTGCTGTGCAGCCTCGCGCCGACCGCGGACGCGTTGATCGCCGCCCGCCTGGTTCAGGGCATCGGTGGCTCGATGCTCAATCCTGTTGCCCTGTCGATCATTTCGCAGGTCTTCACCGACAGGGTGGAGCGGGCCCGGGCACTCGGTTTCTGGGGCGCGGTCGTCGGTATCTCGATGGCGCTGGGCCCGACCGTCGGTGGCCTGCTGATCCACGCCGTCGGCTGGCGGTCGGTGTTCTGGATCAACCTGCCGATCTGTCTGGCCGCCATCGTCCTGACGGCCGTCTTCGTCCCCGAGAGCAAGTCGGGCACCATGCGCGACGTCGACCCGATCGGTCAGGGGCTCGCGGTGGTGTTCCTCTTCAGCCTGGTCTTCACCCTCATCGAGGGGCCGGGGATGGGCTGGAGCCACCCCCGCACCGTGGCCATCGCGGTGCTGGCGGCCGTCGCCCTCGTCGGCTTCCTGCGCTACGAGCGCCGGCGCCACGACCCGTTCATCGATCTGCGCTTCTTCCGCAGCATCCCGTTCGCCGGCGCCACCGTGACGGCTGTGTTGGCACTGACCGGCTGGGGCGCGTTCCTGTTCATGATGTCGTTCTACCTGCAGAACGAGCGGCACTACTCGGCGATGCACACCGGCATCATCTATCTGCCCATCGCCATTGGTGCCCTGGTCTTTTCACCGTTGTCCGGACGGATCGTCGGCCGCTACGGTGCCCGGCCGTCACTGATGGTCGCCGGTGTCCTGATGGCCTCGGCCGCCCTCATGCTGACGACGCTGACCGCGACGACGCCCATGTGGCGAGTGGTCGTCATTTTCGCGGTGTACGGCATAGGGTTCGCGATGATGAATGCGCCAGTGACCAACGCCGCCGTGAGCGGCATGCCGGTGGAGCGCGCCGGCGCCGCGGCGGCGGTGACGTCTACCAGCCGCCAGGTGGGCGTGAGTATCGGTGTGGCACTGTGCGGTTCTATCGCCGGCTCGGCCCTGGCCGGCAGCGGCGTCGACTTCGCGACGCAGGCCCGGCCGCTGTGGTGGATGTGCGTCGCGATCGGCGTCGCGGTCGCCGTCCTCGGCTTCGCCTCGACCTCGCCGCGTGCACTGCGCTCCGCGGAGCGGCTGGCGCCACTGATCGAGGGATCGCGTGAGCCGGAGCCGGCCGGTGTCCACTGATCCGCTGGCCGACGAGGTCTGGCAGACCATGGCCGCCGTCGTGGTCGAGAACCGCGACAGCTGGAAACGTGCGGTGGTCGAGCAGACCGGATTGCCCTTCAGTCGGGCCCGGATTCTGCGCCGGCTGGATGCCAAGGCCATGACGGCCAAAGAGATCGCCGCCGCGACCGGCATGGACGCGCCGGCCACCACCGTCGCGATCAACGATCTCGAAGAACGCGGACTGGTTGTGCGCCAACCGGATCCGGAGAACCGGCGCTGCAAACTGGTGTCACTGACGGACGCCGGGGGCGCGGTGCTGCGCGGCATCGGCCAGATCGATGACCCGGCCCCGCCGGTGTTCGCCACGCTGGACGCCGACGAGCTCACCACACTCCGCGACCTGCTGAGCCGGCTGCGCCGCCACTAGGGGTGCGGTTCCCGTCCACCCGCGGCAGGTGCCCGACTACGGTGGTCCCGTGGCAAACACCAAACCTGAGATCGAATTCCCGGACGGCCCGGCACCTGAGACGTTGGTGATCGAGGACGTCATCGTCGGCGACGGTGCCGAGGCGGTGCCCGGCGGCAACGTCACGGTCCACTACGTGGGCGTCGAGTACGACACCGGTGAGGAGTTCGACAGCTCCTGGAACCGCGGCGAGACCATCGAATTCCCCCTGCGCGGCCTGATCCAGGGCTGGCAGGACGGCATCCCCGGGATGCGCGTGGGCGGCCGGCGCAAGCTGACCATCCCGCCCGCACAGGCCTACGGTCCCGCCGGTGGCGGGCACCGCCTGTCCGGCAAGACGCTGATCTTCGTCATCGACCTCGTCGGCGTCCGCTGACCTGATCGACTTTCTGTCGGGCTTAGAGCCCGGCGGTTGTGGCGTGTCATGGCGGCAACGCGCCGTCTCCACAGCTGCCGGGCTCTAGGCTCGATCTTGTTTCAGGGAGGGTTGTCGCGATGCCGGACACAGCTGACGTCATCGAGCCGTCCGGCAGCGTTCGTCGCCTCGGCACGCGCGGCAGGGTGGCGGTGCTGGCGGTCGTGGTGGCCGTCGTCGCCGCCGTCGGCTGGGTGGTGTTCGGCACCTCGGACGAACACCGGGCGCCGAGTTCCATCGCGGCCTCGGCGGTACCGACATCGGCACAGCCCGAGCTGACCTCCGCGCCGTTCGCGCTGGCCCGCGACGGCAACACCATCACACTGACGGGCAGCCTCGCCAACACCCGGTCGAAGTCCGAACTGGCCGCCGCGGTGAAGGCGCAGTGGCTGAACGCCAGCCTCGACGACAAGACCACCGTCGTCGACGGTGCCGGGACCCCGGACATGGCGGCCATCGGCAACGTCCTCTCCGCAGCCGATGCCATCACTGATTTCGGGCTGTCCATCGACGGCGCCACCATCACGCTGATGGGAACGGCGCCCAACCTCGACGTCGCCGGTGAGGTGCAGAGCGCCGCGGCCCTGTCGTTCCCCGGGGCGAAGCTGGCCAACAACATTCAGATTCCGGCGCCGGGTGGTCCGGTGGCGCCGCCTGCGCAGGCGCCCTCGTCGGCTCCCGCTCCTGCACCCGCGCCCGCTCCGTCCCCGGCCGGCGGCCGCTGTGCGAAGGTGCAGGCCGACGTCACCGAACTGCTGCGCACCCCGATCAGTTTCGTCACCGGCGGCTCGCAGATGACGGGGGAGTCCCGCCGGCTGCTGGGGCAGGTCGCCGACAAGATCCGGGCCGGCTGCCCGAACGGTGCGGTCACCGTGATCGGCTACACCGACAACCAGGGCAGCGACGCCGTCAACCTCAAGCTCAGTGACACCCGGGCCAAAGCCGTTGCCGCCGCGCTGGTTTCGAACGGTGTGCTGGCGGCGAACATGACGGCCCGCGGGGCTGGCTCCGCCAACCCCATCGCCGACAACGGCACCGAAGAAGGCCGCGCGAAGAACCGGCGGGTCGAGATCACCGTCGGCTGAGCGGGCCGGCGGTTGAGTGTGCGTCCTCGCTGAGCCCTACTCGCACATCTGCACCCAGGATGCAGGGTCAACTCGACTTCAGAGCCGAGGACTGTTGACCCTGAACTGACGGCGCACCGCACTCGAACAAATGCACCCTGGATACAGGGTCAATGTGGAAGTCCTCAGTGATGCCCGGGCAGCTGTAGCAGCAGCCGCGTCCCGCCGAGTGGACTGGTCTCCAATGTCGCGGTGCCGCCGTGTAATTCGGCCTGCTGGGCCACCAGCGCCAGGCCCAGCCCGGAGCCCGAGTGCGACGCGGTGGAACCGCGATTGAACCGTCCGAAGACCCTCAGACGCTCATCTTCGGGTACGCCGCAGCCGTCGTCGTCGACGGCGATCTCGACCCCGGCGCGCGAAGTGACCGCCGACAGCTGAACTTTCGACGCACCGCCGTGCTTGACGGCGTTGGCGATCGCGTTGTCGACCGAAAGCCGCAGTCCGGCAGGCAGTCCCACGATGATGATGGTCGGCGCCGGCACCAGCGACACCTCCAGGTCGGGGTACACGCGCATGGCATCGTGCGCGGCGCGGTCCAGGAGTTCGGTGATGTCCACGGGCACATGGTCATCGACGGTGGACAGCTCGCCCTGTGCCAGCCGCTCCAGCGCCCACAGCGTGGTCTCGATGCGCGACTGCGTGCGCACGACGTCGCTCAGCACTTCCTTGCGCTGCTCGTCGGGAAGGTCGAGCGTGCTGAGGATTTCGACGTTGGTGCGCATCGCGGTGAGCGGGGTGCGCAGCTCGTGCGCCGACACCGCCGCGAAGTCACGGGCCGACGCCAGCGCGGCCTTGGTCCGGCCCTTCTCTTCCCACACGCGGTCCACCAGACCCTTGACCGCGTCGGCGATCTCGACGGCCTCGGTGGCGCCGCGGACGTCGATGTGCGGGGCGTCGCCTTCCGGATCGATGTCGCGCGTCTGCTGCGCCAGCCGTTTGAGCGGACGTACCGCGAACGCGGCCAGCGCCCAGCCCGCGACGGCGGCCGCACCAATGGCGAACGCGCACAACGCGATCACCCGGCGATGCAAATTGTTGGTGTCGACGATCGTGGCGTCATACGTGGCGCCGACCGCCACCAGCATCGGGTCCGGCATGTGGATCTGCACCGTGCGCACCCGGTAGCGGATGCCGTTGACGTCGGTGTCGGCGTAGCCGACCGGCAGTTCGGGCAGCACGACATTCGAGTTCGAGCTGACCTGGCCGTTCCGGCGTGCCGTGATGACGACGTTCTCGTCGTGCGGTGGCCGCGGAATCTCGTCGAGCCCGCGCGGCAGGAACGGGATCGCGAAGCCGGCGGCCTCGTCGAGGCGACGGTCCAGGCGTTCCTTGCGGTCGTTGGTGATGCCGATCCACACGATGGTGCCGACGATCCCGACCACGATGGCCGCGGCGATACCGGTGGCGAACGCGACGCGCGACTGCAGCGACGGAGTGCGACGGAAGACGCGCGCCAGGATGTTCACGGGCTACTGCTGCCGGTTCTTCGCGCAGGCGCTCATCAAGGCACTCTGTTCTTCGCGCAGGCGCTCATCACTGCTGCCTGAGCACGAACCCCACACCGCGGACCGTGTGCAACAGTCGCGGCGCACCGTTGGCCTCCAGCTTGCGGCGCAGGTAGCCGATGAACACGTCGACGACGTTGGTGTCGGCGGCGAAGTCATAGCCCCACACCAGCTCCAGCAGCTGGGCGCGGGACAGCACGGCGGTCTTGTGCTCGGCCAGCACGGCCAGCAGGTCGAACTCGCGCTTGGTCAGGTCGACGTCGGCGCCGTTGACGCGGGCCCGCCGGCCCGGGATGTCGACCTCGAGCGGCCCGACCGAGATGGTCTCCGACGAGAACGTCGCCGTCGCGCCGCGGCGGCGCAGCAGCGCCTTGACGCGCGCGACCAGCTCGGCCAGCACGAACGGCTTGACCAGGTAGTCGTCGGCGCCGGCTTCCAGCCCCGCGACCCGGTCGTCGACCGAGCTGCGGGCCGAGAGCACACACACCGGTACGTCGTTGTCCATGGCGCGCAGCGCGGTGACGACGCTGACGCCGTCGAGCACCGGCATGTTGATGTCCAGAATGATGGCGTCCGGCCGGAATTCGGTGGCACTGCGCAGGGCCTCGGCGCCGTCGACGGCGGTCGACACCTCGAAGCCGGACAGCCGCAGGCCACGCTCCAATGAGGCCAGCACGTCCGGGTCGTCGTCGACTACGAGCAGGCGGGGGGAGGCGCTTCCGCTATCCATATGCCTCATCTTGCCCGATGGCCCACTGTTATTGACGGAGGCACGTCTGGCAGCCGCTATTCGGTGCTAGCATCCGGCGCTTATGGGGCCTGTGTCGCCGCGAGTCATCGTTCAACCCGATGATGGCGTGCAGCCGGTGCGGGATTTCATCGCATCGGCGCAGAAGTCGTTGCTCATCAAGCAATTCACGTTCACCGAACCGTCGCTCGTGGCGGCGGTCATCGAGCGCCACCAGGCGGGTGTCGACGTGCGCGTCATGCTGAACCCGGCCCGCTCGGGCGGCGACCGCGCCAATGACGAGACGTTCGAACAGTTCTCGGATGCCGGCGTCAACGTCCAGTGGTCCAACCCGACGTTCTACGTGACGCACGAGAAGTCGATCGTCGTCGACGGGGCGGCGGCGCTCGTGGCCACGTTCAACCTGTGCGAGAAGTACTTCACCCTCACGCGTGACTACGGCTTCATCACCACCGAGCCGGACCACGTCGCGCAGATCGTCGAGGTGTTCGACGCCGACTGGTCCCACACCGATTGGGAGCCGTCGCAGTATCACGGGCTGCTGTGGAGCAACTCGAATTCGCGGTACCACATGGCGAAATTCATCGACACCGCCGAACACCGGCTGCGCATCCAGCACCCCAAGTACGTCGACGCCGTCATCCTCGACCACATCGCGGCCGCGGTGGGCCGGGGCGTCAATGTCCATGTGCTGTGCGGTGGCAAGCACGGCATCAGCGACTGGGACATCCTCGACACGTTCGCCTCGCTGCGGACCCTGCGCCGGTTCGGCGCGAAGGTGCGCAAGCAGAAGAACCTGCGTGTGCACGCCAAGCTGGTCATCGTCGACGACCACGAAGCGCTCGTGGGTTCGATGAACATCGACCGCAGCGCCTTCGACCTGCGCCGCGAACTGGGCGTGATGGTCAAGGACCCGGACGCCGTCGCGCAGCTGTCGCGGGTGTTCGACGCCGACTGGGAGACCTCGCACCACTACGAGCCGCCGGATCCGCTGGACTCGTCGCAGCATCACGAAGACGACTTCCCGCACGACCCCGAGCTGGTCCATGAGTGAGCAGATCGACTCGACGGCCCAACGGGTTTCGTTGTTCGAGTTGGTCCTGACGTTCAACCACATCGCGCTGGCGTCGTTCGGTGGCGGGCTGTCGGCCTGGTCGCGAGAGGTGCTGGTGGTGGAGAAGGGCTGGCTTGGGGACGCCGAGTTCCTCTCGGCCACAACGATGTGCCGCATCCTGCCCGGCGCCAACCAGGTCAACATGGCGGTGTTCGCCGGCACCAAGATGCGTGGCTTCCCCGGGGCCGCCGCCGCGGTGTTCGGCCTGTGCGCCATGCCGTTGGTGATCGTGCTGGCGTTGTCGTTCGCCTACTTCAGGTTCAAGGAAGTGCCCGCCGTCAAGGGCGTGCTGCACGGTGCGTCGGCGGCCGCGGTCGCCCTGACCCTGACGATGGTGCTCAAGACGGGCCAGAAGTGCCTGACGGGCGTGGTGCCGGTCCTGCTGTTCGCAGGCGCCTTCGTGCTCAACGGCGTGCTGCGGTTCCCGCTGCTGGGGACGCTCGCGATCCTGGCGCCGCTGAGCCTGCTGTGGGCATGGCCGCGCGAGCGCGGCAACGGGCCAGGGCCGCGGGACCGCGCCGCAGCGGCATGAGCACCCCACGATGAGTACCGCGGCGCTTTCCACCTACATCCAGCTCATCGGGCTGTTCGGGATGCTGTCGCTGCTGTCCATCGGCGGCGGCAACGTCGTGCTGCCGGAAATGCACATCAACGCCGTCAACGGCAGGCACTGGCTGACCGACAACCAGTTCGCCGACCTGTTCTCCATCTCGCAGACCGCGCCGGGCCCGAGCATCCTGATCGTCTCGATGGTCGGCTACGGCGCCGGCCTGAAAGAGGGCGGGATTCCCGGCGCGATCATCGGCGGTGTCGTCTCGATGGTCGCGATGGTGGTGCCGGCCGCCGGTTTCGTCTACATCATCACGTTGATCTGGCAGAAGGCCGAACGCTCCAAACTGCGCCGCGCGGTCGAGAAGGGTTTCGCCCCGCTCACGGTCGGCCTCATCCTGGCGGCATCGCTGGTCATGAGCCGTGCCGCTGACCATGACTGGCGCGCCTACACCGTCACCGCGGTGTGCACCGTGATCTTCATGCGCACCAAACTCAATCCGCTGATCGTGGTCGCCGCCGCCGGCTTCGTCGGGTACCTGGGTTTCATCTGACCTGGTCGTGCCGCCGCGCACCGGGTTTGTCGGTGGCACGTGCGAGCATTGAAGTTGTTGTGTCTGATGTAGCCCAGCCCCTGCATTCGGCTCCGGCGATCGCTCCGGTGCCGCAGCGTCGGCGTGCGTCGGCGGACCTGCTGCGCCTGCTGCCGTATCTGCGGCCGTACCGCGGCCGCTGGGCCGCCATGCTGCTCACCGCGTTCGCCGGTCTGGGCGTGACGGTGTCCATCCCGCTGGTGACCAAGGCCGTCATCGACGGCCCGGTGCGGCACCAGGACCAGCAGGGCCTGTGGGTGCTCGGTTCGGCCGCGCTCGCGCTGGGGCTCGTCGAGGCGGTGCTGTGGTTCATCCGGCGCTGGCTCGGGGCCCGCGCGACCATGGGCGTCGAGGCTGACATCCGCAAGGAGCTCTACGCGCGGCTGCAGATCCTGCCCATGTCGTTCCACCGGCAGTGGCAGTCCGGGCAATTGCTGTCGCGGGTGATGAACGACCTTGGCACCATTCGCCAATTTCTCGGCTTCGGTCTGCTCTTCTTGGTGCTCAACACGATTCAGATCATCGTGGTGACCGGCATCCTGCTGACCATGTACTGGCCGCTGGGCGTGGTGGTGCTGGCGTCGGTGCTGCCGGTGTCCGTCACGATCTTCAGGTTCGAGCGGCAGTTCACCGTGCTGTCGCGGCAGGCGCAGGACCAATCCGGCCATGTCGCAACACATGTCGAGGAGTCGGCCCTGGGCTTGCGGGTGATCAAGTCGTTCGGCCGCGAGGACTACGTCTACCAGCGGTTCGACGAGCGGGCGACGGCCCTGTACGACGCCGAGGTCGGCAAGGTGGCGGTGTCGGCGCGCTTCTGGACGCTGCTCGAGGTCATCCCCAACCTGACGCTGATCTTCGTACTTGGGTTCGGTGCGTACGCGGCCGGCCACGGTCAGGTCACCATGGGCACGCTGGTCGCGTTCATCACCATGATGCTGTCGCTGGTCTGGCCCATCGCGTCATTGGGCTTCCTGCTGTCGATGATGCAGGAGTCCATGACGGCCGCCAATCGGGTCGCCGAGATCTTCGACGCGCCAGTGGATATCAGCGACGGACCGGTCGACACCGTGCCGCGCGGCGGGCACCTGGAGCTGCGCGACGTCGGCTTCCGCTTCCCCGACGCCGAAGCCGACGACTGGGCGCTGCGCCACGTGTCGGTGACGGTCGAGCCGGGGCAGACGCTGGCGCTCGTCGGCGCCACCGGCTCCGGCAAATCGGTTCTCGCCGCGCTGTTCTCACGGCTGTACGACGTCACCGAGGGCGCGATCCTGCTCGACGGACGAGACATCCGCGAGCTGTCGCTGCCCGCCCTGCGGACGGCCGTGGCCACCGCCTTCGAGGACCCGACACTGTTCTCGATGTCGGTCGTCGAGAACCTCACCCTCGGCCGCGGCGCCGACAACCCGGCCACCGGCGACGAGATTCGCGCGGCGATCGACATCGCCGCCGCCCAGTTCGTCTACGACCTGCCGTTCGGTCTCGACACCCGCATCGGCGAGCAGGGCATGAGCCTGTCCGGCGGTCAGCGGCAACGTCTTTCGCTGGCCCGCGCCATCCTCGCCGCGCCGTCGTTGCTGGTGCTCGACGACACGTTGTCGGCCCTGGACATGCACACCGAAGCGGAGGTCACCGTCGCGCTGCGGCGGGTGCTGACGTCGGTGACGGGCATCGTGGTGGCGCACCGCGCGTCCACCGTGCTGCTGGCCGACCGGGTGGCGCTGCTGACCGGCGGCACCATCACGCGCATCGGCACCCATGCCGAACTGCTCGAGCGGGCGCCTGAATACCGCTACCTGCTGTCCGCCGACGACGAGCTCGACGACGGCTGCGAGCGCAGCTGTGATTGGGAACAGGACGCCGAACGCGAGCGGCTCGAGCAGCTGTATCTGGAGCAGACCGATGAGTCCGAAGAGGTGCGGAGGCGATGAGCACCGAGAGCTGGCGCGGCCAGACCGTCGAGGCTGCCGAGGACCTGCCCATCGACGAGAACGTCTCGCGGCGTCGCGAGGCACGGTCTCTGTTGGGCTCGTTGTTGAAGCCGTACCGGTTCGCGGTCCTGCTGCTGGCGCTGGTCGTCGTGGTGGAAAACGGTGCGCGCCTGTCGGTTCCGCTGCTCGTGCAGCGCGGCATCGACCACGGCATCCCGCCGATCCTGCAGGGCGGGCCGGCCCGTGAACTGCTGCAGATCGTCGCGGCCCTGTGCGGCGTCGTGGTGCTGCAGGCCACCTTCCGGCTGTTCTTCCTGAACCGGTCGGGCCGCATCGGCCAGAAGGTGCTGCTGGAGCTGCGCCGCCGGGTGTACCGGCAGTTCCAGCGCCTCGACGTCGCCTTCCACGACCGCTACACCTCGGGCCGCGTGGTGAGCCGGTCCACCAACGACATCGAAGCCATTCAGACCATGCTGTCGACGGGTTTCGACAGCCTCATCACCGCGGTGCTCACCCTGGGCGGCACCGCGGTACTGCTCGTCACGCTCGACGTGCGGCTCGGGCTGATGTGCCTGGGCGCCTTCCCGCTCCTGGTGCTGCTGGTCGCCTGGTTCCGGCGCGAATCATCGAAGACGTACCGCACCGTCCGCGAACGCGCGGCCCTGGTGATCGTCCAGTTCGTCGAAACCATGACGGGCATCAAAGCGGTGCAGGCCTATCGGCGCGAGCCCCGCAACCAGGAGATCTTCGACGACGTCGTCGACGACTACCGCGTCATCAACGAACGCACCATGACCCTGCTCGCGGTGTTTATGCCCGCGGTCAAACTCATCGGCAACGTCACCACGTCGGTGGTACTGCTGTACGGCGGCTACCTGGTGCTGCACGGCCGCATGACGATCGGCACGCTGACGGCCTTCCTGCTGTACCTGCGCATGTTCTTCGAACCGATGCAGGAGATTTCGCAGTTCTTCAACACCTTCCAGTCGGCGGCGTCGGCGCTGGAGAAGTTGGCCGGGGTGCTCGGGCAGCAGCCGGGGATCATGGACCCCACCGACCCCGTCGCGCTCACGGCGGTCAAGGGCGACATCGCTTTTCGGGGTGTCAGCTTCGGCTACAGCCCGGACCGTCCGGTGCTGCCCGAACTGGATCTGACGGTGCCCGCGGGGCAGACGGTCGCCCTCGTCGGGGCCACCGGCGCGGGCAAGACGACCATCGCCAAGCTCATCGCGCGCTTCTACGATCCGGTGACCGGCACGGTCACCCTCGACGGCATCGACCTGCGGTCGATCGCCCAGGCCGAGCTGCGCCGACACGTCGTGATGGTGACGCAGGAGAACTTCATGTTCGCCGGCACCGTCGCCGACAACATCCGGTTCGGGCGCCCCGACGCCACCGACGCCGAGATCCGCGCGGCGGCGGAAGCCGTTGGCGCGGACCGGTTCATCGACAATCTGCCGGACGGTTACGACACCGACGTCGCCAATCGGGGCGGACGGCTGTCAGCGGGCCAACGCCAGTTGGTCGCGTTCGCCCGCGCGTTCCTGGCGGACCCCAAGGTGCTGATTCTCGACGAGGCGACGTCGTCGCTGGACATTCCGACCGAGCGCCTGGTGCAGCGCGCGCTGGCGACCGTGCTGGCCGGGCGGACCGCGCTCGTCATCGCGCACCGGCTCTCCACCGTGCAGTCCGCGGACCGGGTCCTGGTCCTCGACGTCGGGCGCATCGTCGAGGACGGTGCGCCCCACGATCTGGTCGCCCAGAACGGGCGGTACGCGGCGCTGCACCGCGCGTGGATCGACTCGCTGGCCTGACCGGTCAGGGAATCAGCCGCAGCTGCCGCGCCTTCGACACCGCCTCGTGCCGGCTGTGGGTGCCGAGTTTCGTCGCGGCACTGCGCAGATAGCTCTTGACGGTCTCCGGCTTCAGGGAAAGCCGTTGGGCAGCTTCGGTATTGGTGCACCCCAGTGCGATCTGCGCCAGCACGTCGAGTTCGCGCGGGCTCAGCGGACCGGCCGGTGCGGGCCCACCGGCCAGCGCCTCGGCCAGCCGGTCGGCGAGACCGCCGAGATCGTTCGGTGCGACGGGCGCGCCCCCGGCCGCCAGCCGTCGCAGTTCGGCGTGCACCTGGCGGATGTGTTCGGTGTTGACCGCCGTGTCGGCGGCCGGGGCCTGCTGCAGCCGCAGCCGGCGGTCCACTTCGTCGCGAATCGTCAGCTCGTCCGACAGGCGCTGCGCCGATGCCATGATCAGGTCGACGGCCCGGCCGCCGAACGGTGCACTGGACCGGTAGGCGCCGTAGAGCACCGCCCGGGCCCGGCCGTCGACGACGACCGGCACCGCCAGCACCGACCGGATGCCCTCGGAGAGCACCGGCATGTCATAGTCGTGCGTGATGGACGGCGCGTGCCGGTAGTCGGCCACCGCGAGCGGCTGGCCCGAGACCATGCTGGCACCGCCGAGTCCGCACGTCGAGCGCACCGTCAACCCCCGGAGACCACCGCCGCGCGTGCCGTAGAACTCCGTGATCAGCAGCGTGTCGTCGTGCACCTCGCCGCCGAACATCACCGGCACCGCGCCCTCTGAACCGAGACGCCGCAGCTCGGCGCGGACCGCGTCGGTATCGCGCGGGCGCAGCAGGGACGGGCCGGTCGTCACGGTCAGTACCCTCTTTCGGGGGTAGCGGGCGGATGGGTGTGACGTAGATCCTACGTTCATGGCGACAGAGGCTGTGATCACGACCAACACCGAGCAGTACCGAGCGGCCCGGGACCGGCTCGTGGCGTCGATCGGTGACTACTCGCAGGCCGTCGATTCGTTCAGCTGGCCGCGGCTGACCGGCACCTTCAACTGGGCCACCGACTGGTTCGACGTCATCGCCCGCAGCCCCGAGCGGGCCGGGCAGACGGCGCTCTGGATCACCGAAGAAGGTGGCGACGAGCAGCGCTACACCTTCGCGGAGATGGCCGACCGGTCCGACCTGGTCGCGACGTGGCTGCAGTCGCTGGGTGTGGGCAAGGGCGACCGCGTCATCGTCATGCTGGGCAACCAGGTCGAGTTGTGGGAGTCGATGCTGGCGGTGGCCAAGCTCGGCGCGGTGGTGATGCCGACGACCGGGGCCCTGGGCCCGGCCGATCTGGCCGACCGGATCACCCGCGGCGGGGCGGGCTTCGTGGTGACCAATGCCGCGGACGCGGACAAGTTCGCGTCCGTCGACGGGCAGTACGTCGGCATCGTCGTCGGGGATGCGGTGCCCGGCTGGCACCGGTATGCCGATGCGTATCAAGCGGTTTCGGCGGGGCCGTTCCGCGCCGTCACCGACGTCGACGACCCGCTGCTGGTCTACTTCACCTCGGGCACCACAAGCAAGCCCAAACTCGTTGAGCATTCGCAGATTTCGTATCCCGTCGGTCACCTGTCCACGATGGCCTGGATCGGGGTGACGCCCGGCGACGTCCACCTGGCGATCAGCTCACCGGGCTGGGCCAAGCACGCCTGGAGTTGTGTCTTCGCGCCGTGGATCGCCGAGGCGACGATATTCGTCTACAACTACAGCCGCTTCGACGCCGCCGCGCTCATGGGGCAACTGCGCCGCGCCGGCGTCAACACCTTCTGCGCACCACCGACGGTGTGGCGGATGCTGATCCAGGCCGACCTCGGCACCAAACCCGAAGGGCTGCGCGAGATTCTGGGCGCCGGCGAGCCGCTGAACCCCGACGTCATCGCCAAGGTGCAGGACGCCTGGGGCCTGACCATCCGGGACGGCTTCGGCCAGACCGAGACCACCCTGCTGGTGGGCAACACTCCGGGGCAGCCGGTCAAGGCCGGATCGATGGGCCGGCCGATGCCGGGTGTGCCCGTGGTGTTGGTCGATCCGCTGACCGGCGAGCCGGCCGACGAGGGCGAGATCTGCCTGGAGCTGGGCGCGCGGCCGCTCAACCTGATGACGGGTTATCTCGGTGACCCGCAACGCAATGCGGCCGTCATGGCCGGCGGTTACTACCACACCGGTGACGTGGCCTCCCGCGACAGTGACGGCTACATCACGTATATCGGCCGCACCGATGACGTGTTCAAGTCGTCGGATTACAAGGTGTCGCCGTTCGAGCTGGAGAGCGTGCTCATCGAGCATCCCGCGGTGGTGGAAGCCGCGGTGGTGCCGCAGCCCGACGACACCCGGCTCGCCGTGCCGAAGGCGTACGTCTGCCTGGCTGCCGGCTGGAGTGCCGACGCGGACACCGCGCGGTCGATCATGGAATTCGCCCGTGACCACCTGGCGCCGTACCTCAAGGTTCGGCGGGTGGAGTTCTTCGATCTGCCCAAGACGATTTCCGGCAAGATCCGGCGCGTTGACCTGCGCAAGCGCGAAGATCAAGCGCATGCGGCCGGCACCCCGATCGCATCGGAATACCGCTACGAGGATCTGGTGAACTGATGCTGAGCTACGACGCGGGCCCCACCGACACCCCGATCCTCGAAGAGACCATCGGGGCCAACTTCGAGCGCACCGTCGCGGCCCATCCGGACACTCTCGCGTTGGTCGACCGCGGGCAGGGACTGCGGTACACGTATGCCGAACTCAACGCCGAGGTCGACTTGATCGCCCGCGGCCTGATGGCCCGCGGCATCGAGAAGGGTGACCGCGTCGGCATCTGGTCGCCGAACTGTGCGCAGTGGATCGTGACGCAGCTCGCGACGGCCAAGATCGGCGCCATCCTGGTCAACGTGAATCCGGCGTATCGGGTGCACGAACTTGCCTACGCGCTCAACCAATCCGGGATGCGTCTGCTGATCTCGGCGACGTCGTTCAAGACGTCGGACTACGCGGCGATGATCGACGAGGTGCGGCCGCAGGTCCCGGGCCTGGGTGACGTCGTCTTCCTGGACGGCGCGGACTGGGATCGGTTGCGTGCCGACAGCGCGACGGTCGGTGCCGACGCCTTGGCGGCCCGGCATGCCGCGTTGTCCAACACCGACCCGATCAACATCCAATACACTTCGGGCACAACCGGATTCCCGAAAGGTGCGACGCTGTCGCACCGCAACATCCTGAACAACGGCTACTTCACGACCGAAGGTATCAACCTGCGGGCGGGGGAGCGGTTGTGTGTCCCGGTGCCGTTCTATCACTGCTTCGGCATGGTGATGGGTGTGCTCGGCTGCATGAGTCATGGTGCGGCCGTGGTGATCCCGGCCCCCGGCTTCGACCCGGCCGCAACGCTCGATGCCATCGAGGCCGAGCAGTGTGCCGGCGTCTACGGCGTGCCGACGATGTTCATCGCGATGCAGAACCATCCGTCGTTCGCCGGGCGGGACCTGTCGAGCCTGCGCACCGGCATCATGGCCGGCTCGGTATGTCCCGTCGAGGTGATGAAGCACTGCGTCTCGGACATGCACATGGCCGAGGTGGCCATCGCGTACGGCATGACGGAGACCTCGCCGGTGTCGTGCCAGACGTTGATCGATGACGACCTGGGCCGACGGACCGCGACCATCGGGCGGGCGCACCCGCACCTGGAGGTCAAGGTCGTCAACCCGGAAACCGGCGAGACGGTCGAGCGCGGCGAGCCGGGGGAGTTCTGCACCCGCGGCTACTCGGTGATGCTGGGCTACTGGAAGGGTGACGGGAAGGCCACTGCGCACGCGAGGAGCGAATACAACCGAGGGCCAATCGATTCCGAGGGCTGGATGCACACCGGCGATCTCGCGGTGATGCGGGCCGACGGCTACTGCGCCATTGTCGGACGCATCAAGGACATGGTGATCCGCGGCGGCGAGAACGTGTACCCGCGCGAGATCGAGGAGTTCTTGTACACCCACCCGGACATCGAGGACGCGCAGGTGATCGGCGTGCCCGACGCCCGCTATGGCGAGGAGATCTGCGCATGGCTGCGGATGCGGCCCGGTGCGGCGCCGCTGGACGCCGCCGCCATCCGGGAGTTCACCGCGGATCGGCTGGCGCACTTCAAGATTCCGCGCTACGTGCACATCGTCGATGAGTTCCCGATGACCATCACCGGCAAGGTCCGCAAGGTTGACATGCGCGCCGAGAGCATCCGCATCTTCGGTCTCGAGCAGCCTTAGCGCGAGGTTCTCCAGCCGCGAACGTGCAGCCAGGCCCTGTTCCCGACAATTTTCGCGATCTGGTTGCACATTCGTGGCGACGCCGCGTCGGCCCTCGCTACGAATGTGCGTACAGCTCGCGATCTTCGACGAAATCGCGATCTGTTGGCACGCTCGTGGGGAACGGCCCGACCAATCGAGTTGACGGGTCTGCGCACCCGGGTTACCTTGGCTACGTCAGCACCTCGCTAGGCGAGGCTCCTGGACGAACAGAAGCCACTGATCCGACGACGTCGAGAGACGCCCAGGGTCAGGACAGGTCTCCCCGGATTAAGGGGTTACCCAAAGTGGCTATCCACCCCGGTGGATTACGTCGTCCAGTGCCGAAGCTCTGACGAGAGGGGTGCGGCAGCGCATGGTTTTAACAGCCTTTTAATGGGTACCCGGTCGCTGCCATCTCCCTTTTGTGTTGTCATGGGATAGCTGCCCCGACGTGGGCCCGACGGCGAGGAGGTGAGGTACGACGTGAGATCTGGCGATGGCGACAGTTCCAGTTTGGGACGAAAACACCACGTAGACATCAGTATCCGAGTACTTCCGTCAATCCGCCGACTGGCGGGTTCTGCCTGACCGACAGGCCGCGGGAGTCCGATCCCGACAGGAGTTCTGTCATGACCGTATTTCGCAACCGCACCGTTCGTCGTATCGCTCGGCTGCTGCACACCCGCACGCACCTGACCCCGCAGGAACGGTACAACCTGCAGTTGTCGCACACGCCGCTCGCGGTGATCTCGGCGTCTCTCGGGGCGCACCCCAACTTCTGATCCGTTCGGCCGCACGGTCCGCCCACCGATTCCGGTGGGCGGACCCCTGCTGTGCTGCCATTTTCCCGGGAGGAATCTCGACATGGCCCTGTTCGCTCGTACCCCGCGCCCCACCGGTGAAACGTCAGTGCGGCAACGTGATTCACCACGCACCGCGGTGCTCGACACCGCGCACGTCGGCGACATCGTCGGCGCCCTCGGCACCATCCGCACCGACGAGACCACCACCGGCCGCAGCCGCTGGCAGCGCTTGAAGATGCTGCTGGTGGTGATGGGGCCCGGCCTCATCGTCATGGTCGGGGACAACGACGCCGGCGGCGTCGCGACCTACGCGCAGGCCGGCCAGAACTATGGCATGGCGCTCATGTGGACCATGGCGCTGCTGATTCCGGTGCTGTACGTCAACCAGGAGATGGTGGTCCGGCTCGGCGCCGTCGCCGGAGTGGGGCACGCCCGCCTGATTTTCGCGCGGTTCGGCAAGTTCTGGGGCGCCTTCAGCGTCGGCGACCTGTTCATCGTCAACGCGTTGACCATCGTCACCGAATTCGTCGGGGTGTCCATGGCGTTGAACTACTTCGGGCTGCCCAAGACGATCTCGGTGCCGCTGGCGGCAGTGCTGCTGTTCGCCGTGGTGGCCGGTGGTTCGTTCCGCCGTTGGGAGCGTTTCATTTTCGCGCTGATCGCGATCAACATCGTGATCTTCCCGCTGGCGTTCATCGTGCACCCGTCCGCGACCGAGACGGCGAAGGGATTGATCCCGTCGTTCCCGGGCGGCCTCAACTCGACGCTCCTGCTGCTGATCGTGGCGATCGTCGGCACCACCGTCGCGCCGTGGCAGTTGTTCTTCCAGCAGTCCAACATCGTCGACAAGCGGTTGACCCCCAAGTGGATTCGTTACGAGCGGATCGATCTGTGGATCGGCATCGTCGTCGTGATGGTGGGTGCGGTCGCGATCATGGCCGCCGCCGCGTTCGGGCTCGGTGGCAGCGCCGCGGCCGGCAATTTCACCGACGCCGGTGACGTGGCGACTCAGCTGGGTCAACACGTGTCGCCCACCGCGGGTGCGCTGTTCGCCATCCTGCTGCTGGACGCCTCGCTCATCGGCGCCAACGCCGTCGGCCTGGCCACCACCTACGCCCTCGGCGACACCATGGGCAAGCGGCACTCGCTGCACTGGAAAGTCAGCGAGGCACCGGCCTTCTATCTGGGCTACGCGGCACTGCTCGCGGTGGCGGCCGCGGTGTCGTTCAGCCCGGATCACGTGCTGGGACTCCTGACCCAGGGTGTGCAGGCGCTGGCCGGGGTGCTGCTGCCGTCGGCGACGGTGTTCCTGGTGCTGCTGTGCAACGACAAGGCGGTGCTGGGCCCGTGGGTCAACACCATGCGGCAGAACATCATGGCCGGCGTGATCGTGTGGGCCCTGGTGCTGCTGTCGCTGGCCCTGACGGCCGCGACGTTCTTCCCGAATCTGACTGCCGCACAACTCGAGTGGGGCTTCGGGGTCGGAGTCGGCGTCGGCGTGCTCGGCGGCGGCGCCATCGCCGGTGCGACGCTGCGGTCACGGCACCGGCAGCGGAAGCAGGCCGCTGTCGATGTGGCCGCCGAGCTGGGCGGTCTGGACCCGGAGCAGGTGGAGGATCTGGACGACCAACCCGACGACCGCGCCGTCCGGAAGGCGCTGCGGAAGCAGGAACGGGACAGCTTCCGCACGCCCGCGCTGGACACCCTGGACCGGCCAGCCTGGTCGCCGCTGCGCGTGGCGGGCATGGTCGCACTGCGCGGCTACCTGTTGGTGGCGGTGGTGCTGGTCGGGGTGAAGGTCGCCGAGGCGATCAGCGGCTGACGGTGGTGGGCGTGGTACCGGTGGTGCCGCGCCCACCTGCGGCTCACAGTGAATCGCGTGCGGGACAGTGCGAGGTGTCGCCGTCCTGGCAGGTACACAGGTCCGTGTGCCGGCGCTCCGAACCGCTGCCAGCAACATCGTCTGCCGCGCCGCGTGCCGCCGTGACGATCGAGGCCGTCCCTGCCGCAGCGGTCAGCAGCAACTCGACTTGATTTGCGGACTGCAGCAGAACGACCAATTGATGCACTGTAAGCAGCCGATTTACCACGCTGACCGTCCGATGCATTGCATTGCTGTGCGTATCCCGATTCGTCCTCGCCGACTGTCGCACAGTACCGACGCGTGCGTCAATACCGCAAACGCTCAGGGGCGCGCGTCCGTGGGCAGGCGATATCACGCGGGCGGCGGCACCAATTGTGTTGCGTGGTTCCTCAATACGGGAGTCGGCCGCCGTGGTGGGTGCTTCGCGCGGCGTCGAAAGCATGGGCCGCCAGGGTGTCCTCGGATGCCGGTTTCGCAACCTGCGGCACGACGTGCGACGTAGGCTGAGTAATCCGGCTCCCGAGTCGGTGTGGCGACGGCGAAAGGTGTTGGCACAGTGAAGGTGACAGTGATCGGGGCCAGTGGCCTCATCGGGACGCTCCTTGTCGATCTCCTGACGCGCGAGGGTGAGGACGTGGTCGCCGCGTCCCGGCGCTCGGGTGTCGATGTGCTCAGCGGGGCGGGCCTCGCGAAAGCCTTGACGGGCGCCGAGGCCCTCGTCGACGTCACCAACTCGCCGTCGTTCGCGGACGACGAGGTGATGGATTTCTTCGTCCGGTCGACCACCAATCTGGTGGCCGCGGCACGGGCGGCCGGGGTCGGCCACTATGTCGCACTGTCGATCGTGGGCGTCGACGAACTACCGGACAGTGGCTACATGCGGGCCAAGGTTGCGCAAGAGCGGATCATCGAGGCGTCGGGGGTGCCCTACACGATCGTGCGGGCCACGCAGTTCCGCGAGTTCGCGCAAGCGATCGTCGAGTCGATGGTTGTCGAGGCCGCCACGGATGAGGGCGACGAGCATGATGTGCGGGTGCCAGACGCGCTGATCCAGCCGATCGCGGCCGACGAAGTGGCGGCCTTCCTCGCTGAGGTCGCGATCGAGCCACCGCGTAACCACGTGGTCAACATCGGTGGGCCCGAGAAGATCCCGTTCTCCCGGCTGGCTCGCGAGGTACTGGCCATCCATCACGACGATCAGCGGGTGGTGGTCGATCCGCGGGCGAAATACTTCGGCACGACGCTGAAGAAGGACAGCCTGGTCACCGGCGACGGGGCGATGATCGCCTCGATCCCCTTCTGACCGGCCTCACGCCAGCAGCGGCGCCAATTGGGTTGCGCAGTCCTGCAACACCGGAATCTGCTTCCGCAGGAGCTGCTCCTGCTCGCCCCGTCCCGACATGGCCACCGCGGCCACCAACGTCGCGGCGGCGGACCGGACCGGCACCGCGACACACGCCGAATCGGCCCGCAGCTCCCCGGTCTGGACGGCATACCCGCGCTCCCGGACCTCGGCGAGCTGTTCGGCCAGAGCGGATTTCGAGGTGATGGTGCGGTCGGTGAGCGCCGCCGGGGTGAGGGCGAGCAGCGTCTCGGCATCGCGCTTCTCGGCGAGCAGCAGCTTGCCGACGGCGCTGGCGTGCAGGTGCCGGTTGAGCACCGATTCGTCTGCGGGCGGCGGGTATTCACCGTCGGCGTCGGCGAGACGCACCGAGGTGTTGGTGAAGTAGAACAGGTGCACCCCGAAGCGCACCGACAGCCGCAGTTCGGCCAGCGTCTCGCGGGCCTTGGTACATACGGTGGGGGAGACCGCGGCGTCGATCAGCAGGCCCATCCGCGGGCCCAGTGCGAACCCTGACAGGTCCGGCAGGCGCACGATGTAGCCGTCGGCGACAAGGAGATTCAGCAGCCGATAGGTGGTGGCCGACGGCATGGACAGGTGCTCGGCGATGTCTTTCGCGGTGACCCCCGTGCCGGCCAGCGCCACGGCCTCGAGCACCTGAAGGGCGCTCTGCACGGCTTTGGGCTGGCGACCGGACAGTGCGCCGTCGGCGGGGCTCATCGGCGCACCTCCCACGGGTTGTAGTCGGCGAACACGTCACCGGCGACGGTTTCGTCGAACACCCCGACCCGCTCGGCCAGGTCGGGGATATGCCGGCGGCGGACCAGGAACGCCGCCAGACCCAGTGCCAGCAGCGCGGAGTAGACCGCGGTGGCGATCCACACCGGTGACGCGACGGTCAGCGCGGCCCAGATGATGATGGCGATCATGGTGGCGGCGGTCGCCAGCCCCACGATCAGCGGCACGGCGGTGAGCTCGCCGATCCGGCGCAGAAATGCCGGAGTGGCCAGGCACACCAGTAGATACGCCACGATGTAGCCGTGGGCCGACACCGCCAGCAGCCCGACGAGGACGTCGCGGCTGGACTCCGCGGCGAACAGGTAGGCGACCGGAACCGCGACGATCACCGGCATCGCGACGCTGAGGGCGACGTGCGGCGTGCGATAGCGCGGGTGGGCGTGCCCCAGGGCGTCGGGCAGCAGGCCCTCGCGTCCCATCGCGAACAGCGTCCGGGACAGCGCGGTGGTGGAGCCTATGACGCACGCGATCCAGGATGCGGTGATGCCGACTTCCATGGCGACGGACAGCGCGCCGGCCAAGGTGTCGGCCGAGTCGGGGAGGGACAGCACGATGGGCGTTGACCCGGTTCGGGTCTGGATCGTGCCGGTGGTCTGCAGGACGGCGGCGAAGGTGTACAGCGCTCCCAGCGCCAGCGGCGTCCAGCGGATGGCGCGGGTGACGGTGACGAACGGGCGCTGCGCCTCGCGGGCCACGGTACTGGCGCTCTCGAAGCCCACGTATGAGGTGATGGCGAGCAGCAGGGCGAATCCCAGCGCTGAATGTGGCGCGTCCGCAATGGTTTTCGATGACGCGGCGCTACCGGTCACGGCTCCGCCGAAGGCGATCATCAACACCACCCCGGCCACGACGATCGCGAACAGCTCGACGGCCAGTGAAATGCGTGCCGACAGCCTGATGCCGCGCACCATGAGGATCAGCGCGGCGGCGCCGACCAATACGGTCAGGCCGGCGATGACGGGTTTGCCTGCCGGTACCCCGACGCGGCCCAGTAGCGTCGCCAGGTAGCTGGCCGCGCCGAGCGCGCTCGCCATCGCGGCTGCGGCGTAGCCGACGACGAGCGACCAGCCCGCCGCGATACCGGGAACCGGGCCGAGGCCTTTGACGGTATAGCTGTACAGCCCGCTCACCGCGACCATGCGGGTGGAGAACTGCGTGATGCAGTAGCCGACCGCGGTCATCATGAGCGCGGTCAGGATGAACACCGCGATCGTGGTGTGGCCGGCCGCCGGCAGGACCAGCGCGGGCAGGGTGACCATCACCGCCGACGGCGCCACCGCCGACACCGACTGCCCGAGAACCTGGGTGAACGTCAGCTGCGCACGCTGAAGCCCGGCGACCGGCGAGCGGCTCCGGATGGTTCGGGTGGGGCCCATTTGTCGGAAGGTAGCCGATCGCCGCCGACCTCGGCGGCGTTGTCGGGTAAACATCGAAAAACTTCAAATGAGAATCGGGGCGGCGCACCGTCCCGAAAGACCCCGTGACCGCATCTCATGGCCGACGCGAACTGCGATTATCGGCCGGCTCGAATGAGAATTCCGGAGCCATTTCAAATGAGAATCAGAATTCGCGAAATACCCATTCGGAATTAGCGGTGACGCGCACCACATCGGGGCGTAAACATGATTCCCATGACAGTCACGCTCAGTACGAATCTGGACCCGCGGACCGCCGATTTCATTTCCCGTCCGCAGCAGATGTACGTCGACGGACAGTGGGTCGAATCGGTGTCCGGCCGGCGGTTCGACACCGTCGACCCGGCCACCGAGCAGGTCATCACGACGGTCCCGCACAGCGGCCCCGAAGACGTCGAGCGGGCGGTGCGGGCAGCGCGCCGGGCGTTCGAGGACGGCCCGTGGCCGGCGCTGACGCCCGCCGAGCGGCAGCGGATGATCTGGCGCATCGCCGAGGGCATCACGGCCCGGGCCGATCAGTTCGCCGAAGTCGAGAGCATCGACAACGGCAAGTCCGTCGCGGTCGCGAAGGCCGTCGACGTCACCTGGGCCGCGGAGATCTTCTACTACTACGCGGGCTGGGCCACCAAGATCGAGGGCCGCACCGTCCCGGTGTCGGTGCCGTGGGCGCCGGGCGCCAAGTTCCACGCCTTCACGCTGCGTGAGCCCGTCGGTGTCTGCGCCCAGATCACCCCATGGAACTTCCCGCTGGTCATGGCCGCGTTCAAAGTCGCACCGGCCCTGGCCTGCGGGAACACCGTCATCCTCAAGCCCGCCGAGCAGACCCCACTGACCGCGGTGCTGCTCGCCGAGGTCATCGCCGAGGCCGGCGTCCCGGCCGGGGTGTTCAACCTGCTGACCGGCTTCGGTGACGTCGGCGCGGCACTCTCGGCGCACGACGGCGTCGACAAGGTCGCCTTCACCGGGTCCACCGAGGTGGGCAAGAAGATCGTCAACGCCGCGTCCGGCAACCTCAAGAAGGTCTCGCTGGAACTGGGTGGCAAGAGCCCGCAGGTGGTCTTCGCCGACGCCGATCTCGAGGCCGCGATTCCGGGCGTGGCCAGCGGATTCCTCTTCAACCACGGCCAGACGTGCACGGCCGGCACCCGGCTGCTGGTCGAGGACGCCATCTTCGACGAGTTCACCCAGGGCGTCGCCGAGCACGCCGCCGGCCTGCGGATCGGGCCCGGGCTGGACCCCACCAACGACATCGGCCCGCTGGTCTCGCGTGAGCAGCTCACCAAGGTCACCGGCTATCTCGACGACGGCATCGCGCAGGGCGCGCGGGCCCTGGCCGGTGGCGGTCGGCACGGTGACAGCGGCTTCTACGTGCAGCCCACGCTGCTGGTCGACGTGCACCGCGACTTCAACGTCTACCAGGAGGAGATCTTCGGGCCGGTCGCCGTGGCCGTGCCCTTCAACCGGGATCGTGGCGTTCGCGAAGCCGCCAACGACACGCCCTACGGGCTGGCCGCCAGCGTGTGGACGCGCGACGTCTCGACCGCGCACCGGGTGGCGCAGCAGATCAAGGCCGGCACGGTGTGGGTCAACTGCCACAACGCGTTCGACACCGCGCTGCCGTTCGGCGGATACAAACAATCGGGCTGGGGCCGCGAACTCGGCGAGGGCGCCATCGCCGAATACACCCAGACGAAAGCCATCAACATCGCGCTGTGAATTTAGGCGTCAAATGAGAATTCGCCCATTCGGCAATTCTCATTTGAACTCACTCAAGCCTTACCGCACCGCAACCAATTTACATTCAATTCCAGCGAAGGTGCTGTCATGACAACTGACGCAGTTCTCGATGCCGGTCGAAGCACCGGTGCTCAGCCCAACCGGCTGACGGGCCGCCTCGGCCCGGTGGCGATCGTGTTCATGGTCGTCGCGGCCGCCGCGCCGCTGACCGTCGTCGCCGGCACCTTCCCGATCGGCATCTCCGCCGGCAACGGGGCGGCCTACCCGGGGTCGTACGTGATCTGTACCGCGGTGCTGCTGCTGTTCGCGGTCGGCTTCACCGCCATGGCCCGGCACATCACGGGTGCCGGCGCGTTCTACACCTACATCGCCCACGGCTTCGGCCGGCATGCCGGGCTCGGCGCCGCGTTCCTGGCGCTGCTGTCGTACACCGCCGTCCAGGTCGGGGTGTACGGCTACATCGGTGCGTCCATCAACGAGCTCGTCACCGCCCATGGCGGACCCGCCGTGCCGTGGTACCTCTACGCGCTGTTGATGATGGCGGTCACCGGGTTCCTGGGTTACCGGCACATCGAGCTGTCGGGCAAGGTGCTCGGTGTCCTGCTGGTGTGCGAGGTCGGCATCGTGCTGGTGATCAACGCCGCCGTCATCGGACATGGCGGCGCGCAAGGGCTTTCGACGGCGGTGCTGCACTCGGGCAACTTCTTCTCCGGGGCGCCGGGCATCGCCCTGATCTTCGCGCTGGCCGGCTACATCGGTTTCGAGGCGACGGCGGTGTTCCGCGACGAGGCCCGCGACCCGGTGCGGACCATCCCGCGGGCGACGTACGCCGCGCTGCTGCTGATCGGTGGTTTCTACGCGCTGAGCAGCTGGGCGCTCGTCAGCGCGTGGGGTGACGCCGGTGCGGTCGACGAGGCGACGAAGAACCCCGCGACCATGCTCACCGAGACCGCGACCCACTACGTCGGTGCGGTGGCCGGCGACCTGGTCCAGATCTTCTTGATCACAAGCCTTTTCGCGGCACTGCTGTCCTTCCACAATGTGCTGGCCCGCTACATCTTCTCGCTCGGCAACAGCCGGGCGCTGCCCGAGCGCTGCGGCCGCTCGCACCCGCGGCACGACTCCCCGCACATCGCCTCGTTCGCGCAGACCCTCTCGGCGCTGGTGCTGGTCGCGGCGTCGGTCCTGGCCGGGCTGGACCCGGTGACGCAGGTGTTCACCTGGTTCGTCGGCGCCGCCTCGGTGGGCATCGTGGTGCTGATGACGCTGACGTCCGCGGCCGTCGTCGTCTACTTCCGCCGTACCCGGCTGGACACCCGGCCATGGCACACCGTCGTCGCACCGAGCCTCGGATTCGCCGGTCTGGCAGTCCTTTCGGTGATGACGGCGATCAACCTGCCGCTGCTGGTCGGCGGCTCCGGAACCTTGGCCGCGATCATCGGCGTCCTGCTGGTCGGTGCCTTCGCCGGCGGCATCGTGGTCGCGCTGATGCGGCCGCACGCCGGAACTCAACACAACGAAAACCCTGATATCGCAAAGGAGATCGCACGATGACTGCCACTATTGAACCTCAGGTGACCACAGTTCCGGACCACCCGCTCACCCCGCTGAGCGCCGACGAAATCCGCGCGGCACGCCGCATCGTCGACGCGCACGGCCTGCTCGGCGACAGCGTCCGCTTCGTGTTCGTCGCACTGGAGGAGCCGCACAAGAGCGAGGTGCTGGCCTTCCGCCCCGGCGACGCCATGGACCGGCGCGCCCGGGTGCTGCTGCTCGACCGGGCCACCGGCCAGGGCTCCGATCTGGTGGTGTCGGTGACCGAGGGCCGCGTCGTCAGTGAGGTGGCGATCGACAGCACCCGCGACGGCCACGTGCCGATCCTGGACCAGGAGTTCGAGGACATCGAGGCGTTCCTGCTCGACTGTCCCGAATGGATCGAGGCCATGACGAAGCGCAAGCTGAATCCGACTGACGTGCGGGCGGTTCCGCTGTCGGCCGGCGTCTTCGGCCACGAGGACGAGGTCGGCCGGCGCATCGTCCGCGTGCTGGCGTTCTACCAGTACGACGCGGCCGACCTGCCCTGGGCGCACCCGATCGACGGCGTCGTCGCCTACGTCGACCTCACGGGCCGCAAGGTGGTCAAGGTGATCGACGAGATCGAGCTGCCGCTGCCCACCGAACGCGGCGAGTGGGATGCCGCGCCACATGCCGTCCCAGCCCGCACCGACCTCACGCCCATCGAGATCACCCAGCCCGAGGGCGCGAGCTTCACGGTCGACGGCAACCAGATCACCTGGGCCGACTGGTCTTTCCGCTTCGGCTTCGACGTCCGTGAGGGACTGACGCTGCACCAGCTGTCGATCGACGGGCGGCCGGTGGTGTACCGCGCGTCCATCGCCGAGATGGTGGTGCCCTATGCCGATCCGTCGCCGGTCCGCTACTGGCAGAACTACTTCGACCAGGGTGAGTACCTGTTCGGCCGCTACACCAACGCCCTCGAACTGGGCTGTGACTGCCTCGGTGAGATCAAGTACTTCGACGTCACCATCGCCGATGAGAACGGCGAGCCCAAGTTGATGAAGAACGCGATCTGCCTGCACGAGGAGGACTACGGCGTGCTGTGGAAGCACACCGACATGTTCAATGGCATGGCCGAGGTCCGGCGGTCGCGGCGGCTGGTCATCTCGTTCTTCTTGACCATCGGCAACTACGACTACGGCTTCTACTGGTACCTGTACCTCGACGGCACCATCGAGTTGGAGGCCAAGGCCACCGGCATCGTCTTCGCGTCGGCTTACCGTGGACCGGAGGGCTTTTCGACCGAGATGGCACCGGGCCTGGGCGCGCCGTTCCACCAGCACATGTTCTCCGCTCGTCTGGACATGGCGGTCGACGGACTGACCAACACCGTCGAAGAAGTGGACGCAGTCGGTGTCCCGATGGGCCCGGAGAACCCGTGGGGCAACGCATTCCGCCCGCAGAAGACCAAGCTGACGCACGAGCTCGAAGCCATGCGGACCGCCGACAACCTGAAGGCCCGGGTCTGGCACATCACCAACCCCACCAAGCAGAACCGGCTGGGCCAGAACGTCGGCTACGCGCTGCACCCGGAGGGCCAGCCCACTCTGCTGGCCGACCCGTCGAGCTCCATCGCCAAGCGCGCCGCCTTCGCGACCAAGCACCTGTGGGTGACGAAATACGATCCGGCAGAGCGGTATCCGGCCGGCCAGTTCGTCAACCAGCATCCCGGTGATGCCGGCCTGCCGTCGTACGTCGCGCAGGACCGCAACATCGAAGGGGAGGACATCGTGGTCTGGCACACCTTCGGGCTGACGCACTTCCCTCGGCCCGAGGACTGGCCCGTGATGCCGGTGGATTACGCCGGATTCAAGCTCAAGCCGGTCAGCTTCTTCGATCGCAACCCGGCGCTGAATGTGCCGCCCTCGCCGAAGAAGTCGCACTGCTGCAACGGCTGAGCGGGAAATGAGCTGCCGGGCCTGGTCACCCCCGAAGACCAGGCCCGGCTTTCCGTTGTCGGGGGCTGTTCAGCGGTTGGACAGCCCGGAAAGCCGCCACGCCAACTGATTTCGCACGGCGGGAACGCGGCCCGCCAATCCGATCGCCAGGTTGCGGATCGGACGCACCGGCGCCGGCAAGGTGGCCAGCCGCGTCAGCCGGTCGGTCAGGGTCACCACTTGCTGCGCCAGGGGACGCCGGGTCGCGCTGTATTCGTCGAGAACACCGTCGCGCCCCGTCGCCAAAGCCGTTGCCAGCGCCTGACTCAACGCGAGGGCGTCCTGGATGCCCAGGTTCATGCCCTGTCCGCCAGCGGGGCTGTGGACGTGGGCGGCGTCGCCGGCGAGCAGGACCCGCCCGGCACGGTAGCTGTCGGCGACCCGGTGGTGAACCCGGAACCGGGAGCCCCACTCGACGCCGGTCACCGTCACCCGGCCGGGCCCGAAGGCGCGCGTGTCGAGCAGGTTCTGGACGAAGGCGACGGACGGTTCCTCGGGCGCCGAGTCGACGGGTGCCACGATCCGGTAGGTGCCGCCGGGCAGCGGCGCGACGACCGTCAGCCCGGTGGACGCCCAGAACAGGATCACCTCGTCGTCGGTCACGTCGCCGCTGAGGTGGACATCGGCGAGGGCGAACGACTGCCCGTACTGCCCGCCGCTGAACCCGATTCCGGCCTGCTCCCGCACGACGCTGTGCATGCCGTCGGCGCCGACGAGGTACCGCGCTCGGATGACGTCGCCGTCCTCGAATTGCGCCGTGACGCCGAGGGCATCCTGCCTGACGCCGGTCAGGGTCTTCGGCCGGATGACCTTGCCGCCGAGCTCGGCCAGACGGTCGAGCAGCACCTGCTCGGTGGTGCACTGCGGCACCATCAGGCTGTAGGGGTAGCGGGTCGGCAGCGTGCTGAAGTCGACCGGGATCAGGGTCTTGTGGCCATCGCGGATGGTGAACCGCGGCGCCGGAATGCCCAGCTCAACCAGGCGTTCGGACACACTCAGTTCTTCGAGCACCTCCAGCGTGCGGGCGTTCACCACCGCTGCGCGCGAGGTGTTGGCGCCCGCGGCCAGGCGGTCGACCACCAGGGCGTCGACACCCCGGGCCTGTAGCGCCGCGGCGAGGGCCAGTCCGGTGGGGCCGGCTCCGACGATCAGCGCATCGGTGTCAGTCATCTGCGTCTCCTTCCGCGTATGCCAACAGTTGTTGGCATAGCCATGGTTACGCGTTTCGGTGCCGAAGTCAACAGGTGTTGGCATACAGTTGTTGGCATGCGCAGATCGTCAGAAGAGACCAAGGCCGTGATCCTGGCCGCCGCCCGGGAGCGGTTCGCCACGACCGGCTACCAGGCGGCGACCATCAGGGCCATCGCCGCCGACGCGCACATCGACCCGTCGATGGTGATGCGCTACTTCGGCAACAAGGACCAATTGTTCGCCGCAGCAGCCGAATTCGACCTGCGCTTCCCCGACCTGTCAGGCGTCCCGAAGACCGAACTCGGCGCGGCGCTGGTCACGCATTTCCTCGATCGCTGGACGCAGGACGAGGGGCTGATCGTGCTGCTGCGCTCGTCGACCACGAATGCCGATGCGGCGCAGCGCATGCAGAGCATCTTCGCCGACCAGCTGCGGCCCGCCATCGCGCGGCTCGAGCCCACCGATCCCGCGCGGTGCGCCGGACTGATCGCCACGCAGGTGCTCGGCATGGCGATGTGCCGGTTCGTGCTGAAGCTGCCGCCCATCGTCGCGATGAGCGACGGCGACCTCGTCCACTGGCTCGCGCCGACGCTGCAGCGCTATCTCGACGAGGCGTGATCAGCTGTCGGGGACGCCGATCCGCCGATAGCGCTGCAGCCGCACCCCGAGCCGCTGTGCCGCGGGCACGGTGTGCAGCGCGTGCAGTTCGGCGGCGATGGCGGCAGACATCCGCTCGGTGAACCCGGCCGGGTCGTCGGCGGCGTCGACTTCCTCGGGCACGATGACGTCGACGATGCCGGCCTTGAGTAGATCCGCAGACCGAACCCCTTGCGCGGCAGCAAGTTCCGGCGCATGGTCGACGTCGCGGTAGACGATGGCGCTGGCGCCTTCCGGCGGCAGGGGAGCCAGCCAGCCGTTCTGGGCCGCCAGTACCCGGTCGGCCGGCACCATCGCCAGCGCGGGCCCGCCGCTGCCCTGACCCAGCAGCACAGACACCGTCGGCGTATCGAGCGTGACGAGTTCGGCGAGGCACAACGCGATCTCCCCGGCGAGCCCGTCCTCCTCGGCCTGCTGCGACAGCGCGGGCCCGGCGGTATCGATCACCAGCACCAGCGGCAGCTGCAAACCCGCCGCCAGCGCCATGCCGCGGCGGGCCTCCCGCAGCGCGCGCGGCCCGACGAGGCCGCCGATCACCCGGCGCTGACCGACCACCACGGCGGGCTGCCCGCCGAACCGCGCCAGCGCCAGCAGCGTCGTCCCCGATTCGCCGCGGCCGGTCCCGGACAGCAGCACCCGGTCCGTCGACCCGTGCGCCAGCAGGTAGTCCACGCCCGGCCGGTCCGCGCGCCGCGACGCCTCCACCGACTCCCACGCCGGCACCTCAGCGATTTGTGCACGATTTTCCGCGCCCACCGCGGATTTTCGTGCACAAATCCCTGGGGCGGGTGGGTCGGAGACCACCGTCAGCACGCGATCGACGACGCCGCGCAGCTTGTCCAGCGGCACCACGCTGTCGATCACGCCATGGGCGAACAGGTGCTCGGCGGTCTGCACCCCCTCGGGGAACGGCTCGCCGTACAGGTGCTCGTAGACCCGCGGCCCGAGGAACCCGATGAGCGCGCCGGGTTCGGCGGCCGTGAGGTGCCCGAGCGATCCCCACGACGCGAACACCCCGCCGGTCGTCGGGTGCCGTAGGTACACGAGGTACGGCAGGTGCGCCTTCTTGTGCAGCTCGACGGCCGCGGCGATCTTCACCATCTGCAGGAACGCGACGGTGCCCTCCTGCATGCGCGTCCCGCCGGACGACGGCGAGGCGATCAGCGGCAATCCGAGCGCCGTCGCGCGCTGTACGGAAGCGGTGATCCGCTCGGCCGCGGCCACCCCGATGGAGCCGGCGAGGAAGTCGAATTCGCAGGCCACCACCGCCACGCGCCGGCCGGAGACGGTGCCCTCGCCGGTCAGGACGGACTCATCGAGCCCCGTGCGCAGCGTCGCGTCGGCCAGTTCGGCGCGGTAATCGTCGGTGACGGCCACCTCCAGGGGCGGTCCGTCCCAGCTGCGGAACGATCCGTCGTCGAGGATGGCGTCGAAGAACTGACGGGCTCCGGTCCGACTCACCCGGGTCAGGCTAGTCGGCTACCGCCGGGCCCCGGTCCACACTTCGTCGTTTCGCGTCCGGCGCCGGGCCTCGGCGGCCTGATCCTTGACCCACATGTCTTCGAACCGCTGTCCCGCCGGTTCTCGGTGCAGCCGATTCATCGCCCGGCTCAGCCACTTCGGCGGGGTGGCCGGCTCGTACATCGGCAGCGCCGAGGCCAGGGAGTACAGCGTCTTCAACACCACGAACACCCCGAACATCCGGGCGGGGGAGTTGGTCACCGCGGCGGCGAATATGCCGAAGATCAGCGCGAGATGCACCACGCCGACCCGCCCGAAGCTCCGGTTGGCGGTCTGCTCGAGCAGCCCGAACGACCAGCGGCGCAGGTACGGCACATCCACCAGGAAATCGACCGCGACGATGACGAGCATCTGCAGGCAGCCGATGCCCGCGCTACGCCAGTCTAGGCCGACGAGCTCGGCGTTCCCGTTGTGCGTGAGGATCAGCAGGATCACCGCGATGAAGACGCCGTGCGCCGCGCAGAACACCGCGTTGATGAAGAAGAACCCCTTGATGAAAGAGCCGGGCTTGCCCTGGGCCTCGATTGCTCCTCGCGTGCGCACCGGACCTTTCGACTGCGGCGCTTCGTACCGGAAATGGCCGCGGCGCGGATTCCACCGCTGCTGCAGGACGCCGCGGGCGTACATGAACAGCAGTCCGACGACGGTCTCGAACCAGTAGACGATCAACGTCGTCGCCGCGGACCACTCCTGCGTGAACCAGCCGACCGCGGGAATCGCGTTGGCCGCGACGAGCGTCAACACATGGGCGAACTGATTCGCCCGGGGTTGTTCAGGCGCAGTGGGCGGCACGCGCCAATCGTCGCACCTGAGCACCGGCGGTACTGCGCAACGCGGCGCGACGCTCGGTCGTCGCACCGCCTAGGCTGGCCCAATGATCGGAGTGACCCGGGACGGCAATGTCCTGACCCTGGAAATGCAGCGCCCCGAGCGGCGCAACGCGCTGAACGCCGCGCTCGTCGACGGCGTCCGCGAAGAAATCGAGAAGGCCTCGCCGTCGGACACCCGCGCGATCGTGCTGACCGGGCAGGGCACCGTGTTCAGCGCCGGCGCCGACCTGTCCGACGCCGAGGGTGTGGCCAAGGAACTGCCGGACAAGGCGCTGGCCCTGAACCTGGCGATCGACGCCAGCCCGATCCCGATCATCGCGGCACTCAACGGCCCCGCGATCGGCGCCGGCGTCATCCTGGCCATGATCTGCGACCTGCGGGTCGCCGCGCCGGGTGTGTTCTTCCAGTTCCCCATCGCCAAATACGGCCTGGCCCTCGACAACTGGAGCATCCGCCGGCTGACGTCCCTCGTCGGCCACGGCCGCGCCCGCGCCATGCTGCTCGCCGCCGAGCGTCTCGAGCTGGAGACCGCGCTGCAGACCGGCATGGTCAACCGCACCGGCTCGCTGGCCGACGCGCAGGCCTGGGCCGCCGAGATCGCCGGCTACGCGCCGCTGTCGCTGGCACACTCCAAGCGCGTGCTCAACGACGACGGTGCCTACGACACCGTCCGCGGCGAACACACCCGCATGTTCAACAAGGCCTGGGCCAGCCCGGACGTGATCGAGGCGCAGGTGGCCCGGTTCGAGAAGCGGGCGCCGAGGTTCCAGGGCGCCTGATGCTGCGACGGGCACTGCGGCTGATGTGGGGAACGGCGGCGCTGGTAGCCGGAGGCTGGGTGGTGCGGGCGCTCAATGGGGCGCCCGCCGCGCTCGGCGCCGGCCCCGTGGACATCAACGCGGTGGCGGCCAACTCGCCCAACTATCACGACGGGGTGTTCGTCAACCTCGAGCCGCCGTCCGGCACCGAGCTGAGCCGGGAGCAGCAGGCCGGGCTGGTGCGGGAACTGCTGACCAGCAGCGCCGTGCAGCGCCCGCCCATGCCCATCCCGCTGGTGGTCCCCGATCCCGGTCTCCCGGCCGGGGATCTCGCGGTCACGTGGTACGGGCATTCCTCGGCGCTGATCGAGATCGACGGCTACCGCGTGCTGGCCGACCCGGTCTGGAGCCGACGGTGCTCACCGTCGCGCCGGGTGGGTCCGCAGCGGCTCCATGAGGTGCCCGCGCCGCTTGAGGCGCTGCCGGCTGTCGACGCGGTGATCATCAGCCACGACCATTACGACCACCTCGACATCGACACCGTCACGCAGCTGGCCAGCATGCAGCGGGCCAAGTTCTTCGTGCCGCTCGGCATCGGCGCGCACCTGCGGTGGTGGGGCATCCCGGCCGAGCGCATCGTCGAACTCGACTGGAACCAGAGCGCCAAGCTCGGCGAGCTGACCCTCGTCTGCACCCCGGCCCGGCACTTCTCGGGACGCTTCCTGACCCGCAACACCACGCTGTGGGCGTCGTGGGCGTTGATCGGCCCGCAGCACCGGGCGTTCTTCGGCGGCGACACCGGCTACACCAAGAGCTTCGGAGACATCGGCGCCGACTACGGGCCGTTCGATCTGACCCTCATGCCCATCGGTGCGTACCACCCGGGCTGGCCGGACATCCACATGAACCCCGAGTTCGCGGTGCGGGCGCATCGCGATGTGACCGACAGCGGCCTGCTGGTGCCGATCCACTGGGCGACGTTCCGGCTGGCGCCGCACCCGTGGTCCGAGCCGGTCGAGCGCATGATCATCGCCGCGCGCGACGAATCGGTGGACGTGGCCGTGCCGATGCCGGGCCAACGGGTGGAGCCGGCCCGGCTGCCGGGCCTCGATGAGTGGTGGCGGCCGTCTCAATAGCGATTTGTGCACGATTTTCCGTGCCTGCCGCGGATTTTCGTGCACAAATCCCGACTTCGTGGGGGAATGAAGCGTGACTGTCGACGATCCGGAACGCAGCGTGACGACGGATCTCAGCGGTCTGTCGGATGCCGACGTCGCCCAGCGCGTCGCCGCCGGCCAGACCAACGACGTCCCGACGCGCGCGGCCCGCAGCGTCTCGGAGATCATCCGCGCCAACGTCTTCACCCGGATCAACGCGATCCTCGGGACGCTGTTCCTGATCGTGCTGGCGACGGGCTCGGTGATCAACGGGCTGTTCGGGCTGCTGATCGTCGCCAACAGCGCCATCGGCATCATCCAGGAGCTGCGGGCCAAACAGACGCTCGACCGGTTGGCGATCGTCGGGCAGGCAAAACCGTTGGTGCGCAGGCAGTCCGGCACAGAGGAGCGCCCGGCCGGCGAGGTGGTGCTCGACGACGTCATCGAACTCGGTCCGGGTGATCAGATCGTGGTCGACGGAATCGTGCTGGAAGCTGCCAACCTCGAAGTCGACGAGTCGCTGCTCACCGGCGAGGCCGACCCCATCGACAAGGGCACCGGTGACACCGTCATGTCGGGCAGCTTCGTGGTCGCCGGGAGCGGTTCCTACCGTGCGACCAAAGTCGGCCGCGCGGCATACGCCGCCCAATTGGCCGCCGAGGCAAGCAAATTCACCCTGGTGAAGTCCGAGCTGCGCAGCGGCATCAACACCATCCTGCGGTTCATCACCTACCTGCTGTGGCCGGCCGGTGCGCTGATCATCTACACCCAGCTGTTCACCGTCACGGGCGTGGGCTGGAAGGAGTCCGTGCTGCGGACCGTCGGTGCCCTGGTGCCGATGGTGCCCGAAGGCCTGGTGCTGATGACGTCGCTGGCGTTCGCCGTCGGCGTGGTGCGGCTGGGCCGGCGGCAGTGCCTGGTGCAGGAGCTGCCGGCCATCGAAGGCCTGGCCCGCGTCGACGTGGTGTGCGCTGACAAGACCGGAACGCTGACCGAAAACGGTATGCGGGTAAGCGATCTGAGCACCTTCACGGCCTCGGACGGCACCGTCGCGGCTTCCGACGTCTTGGCGCAGATGGCGGCCGACGACGTCCGGCCCAACGCCAGCATGGCCGCCATCGCCGAGGCGTACAAACTGCCGCCGGGCTGGACCCAGACCGCGAACGCGCCGTTCAAATCGGCGACGAAATGGAGCGGGGTGTCCTACGGCGAGCACGGCAACTGGGTGCTCGGTGCGCCCGACGTCCTGCTCGCCGCCGGTTCACCCGAAGCCGAGCAGGCCGAACAGATCGGCGCCCAGGGCCTGCGGGTGCTGCTGCTCGGTTCCTCGGACCGGCCGGTCGACGCACCCGACGCGCCCGGTGAGGTGACGCCCGCTGCGCTGGTGACCCTCGAGCAGCGCGTCCGTCCCGACGCCGGGGAGACGCTGGAGTACTTTGCGCAGCAACATGTCTCGGTGAAGGTGATCTCCGGCGACAACGCGGTATCGGTGGGCGCGGTGGCCGGATCGCTCGGACTGCACGGCGAGACCCTGGATGCCCGTCACCTCCCGGACAATCCGGAGCAGCTGGCCGAAACCGTCAGCGAATACACGACTTTCGGCCGCGTGCGGCCGGACCAGAAGCGCGCCATGGTGCATGCCCTGCAGTCCCGTGGTCACACCGTCGCGATGACCGGCGACGGCGTCAACGATGTGCTGGCCCTCAAGGACGCCGACATCGGCGTCGCGATGGGGTCGGGCAGTTCCGCGACGCGGGCCGTCGCGCAGATCGTCTTGCTGGACAACAAGTTCGCCACGCTGCCCTATGTGGTGGGGGAGGGTCGCCGCGTCATCGGCAACATCGAGCGGGTCTCGAACCTGTTCCTCACCAAGACCGTGTACTCGGTGCTGCTCGCCGTGCTCGTGGGGCTGGCGGGCCTGTCCGCCCGGTTCTTCGGCACCGAGCCGGTGCTGTATCCGTTCCAGCCCATTCACGTCACCATCGCGGCGTGGTTCACCATCGGTATTCCGGCGTTCGTGCTGTCGCTGGCGCCGAACAATGAACGGGCACACCACGGTTTCGTGCGCCGGGTGATGACGGCCGCGCTGCCGTCGGGCCTGGTGGTGGGTGCCGCGACGTTCGTCTCGTACCTGCTGGCCTACCACGGGAAGTACGCGGACGAGGTCCAGCAGAACCAGGCGTCCACCGCCGCGCTGATCACGCTGCTGGTATCGGCGGTGTGGGTGCTGGCGGTGGTGGCACGGCCGTACCAGTGGTGGCGCGTCGCGCTGGTCGCGGCGTCGGCGTTGGCGTACGTGGTGATTTTTTCGATTCCCTGGGCGCAGCAACAGTTCATGCTCGATCCGTCGAACCTGGCGCTGACCTCGGCGGCCGTCGGAATCGGGCTGGTGGGCGCCGGTGCGATCGAGGTGCTGTGGTGGCTGCAGGGCCGCTGGCTGGGCGAGCCGCGACGGTTGTGGCGAACCGATGAGCAATGAAGAATGAGCACGTTCACCGGACAATCCGGCAATAGATAGGGTGGGAATCATGGGATTTCTGGACAAGGTGAAGGACCTGGCGGCGCAGAACGCCGACAAGGTCGAGGCCGCTATCGAGAAGGTCGGCGACATCGTCGACGAGAAGACCGAAGGCAAGTTCAAGGGCGTTGTCGACAGCGCTCAGGAGGCGGCGAAGAAGGCCGTCGCAGGGGACCAGCCTGCCGCTGAGGCTCCTGCCGAGGGGACGCAAGAACAGCAGTAGTCATGGCAAAGCTCGCAAGTTCCATCGAAGTACCGCTGTCGCCCGATAAGGCCTGGGAGGCAGCGTCGGACCTCTCCCGGTATGACGACTGGCTCTCCATCCACCGGATGTGGCGCAGCCCGTTGCCCGAGACCTTGGGGAAGGGCACGCAGATCTCGTCCGTCGTCGAGGTCAAGGGCATGCTGAACCGGGTCGACTGGACCATCGTGCACTACAACCCGCCGGGATCGTTGACCCTCAACGGTGTCGGCAAGGGTGGGGTCCGGGTCAAGCTGATGGCCAAGATCACGCCGGCCGAAGCGGGTTCGAACGTGGCGTTCGACATCCACCTCGGCGGTCCGGCTCTGTTCGGCCCCATCGGCATGGTGGTGGCGGCCGCACTGCGGTCCGACATCCACCACTCGCTGGAGAAGTTCAAAGCGCTGTTCGCATCGGTGTAGACCCCGTCCAGCGCGCGGAGAAGGTGGCGAGAATTTTTCGGATTCTCGCCACCTTCTTCATGTTGAGGCCGCCGCGATGAGTTTTCTGCGGAGTGCTTGTCTGTATCGGTGACCACCCCGTCACTCGTCTAGGGAGAACATCATGGCCACTCGTACTGCAACCCCGCTGGGCGCGCCCGTCTGGATCGACCTCGCCACCTCGGATGTGGCCGGCGCCCAGGCGTTCTACCGCACGGTGCTGGGTTGGGACTACGAAAATCCGGGGCCCGATTACGGCGGCTACATCAACGCCCGGCGCGACGGCCGCTACGTCGGCGGCATGATGGCGAGCGACCCGGCGTGGAACGCGCCCGACGCCTGGACCGTGTACCTGCACACCGCTGACATCCAGGCCACCATCGACGCTGCGGTCGCCGCCGGTGCCACCAACTGCATCCCGGCCATGGAGGTGCCCGAGAAGGGCTGGATGGCCATGCTGACCGACCCGACGGGCGCCTTCTTCGGGCTGTGGCAGCCGACCGGACACCAGGGCTTCGAGGCCTACGAGGAGCCCGGCGCCCCGGTGTGGTTCCAGCTCACCACGACCGACTTCGCCAAGGCCACCGAGTTCTACACGACGGTGTTCGGCTGGCAGCTGCAGGTCGAGGCCGACAGCCCCGAATTCCGCTACAGCAACGCCATCTTCGACGGCGAGCCGCTGATCGGCGTGATGGACGGCTCCGTCATTCCCGGCTTCGACCGTTCCACGTGGAACGTCTTCCTCGGCAGCGACGACGTCGACAAGACCATCGAACTGATCACCGCCAACGGCGGCTCCGTCGTGCGCGCCGCCGAGGACACCCCGTACGGCCGGCTGGCGGCGGTCACCGATCCGACGGGCGCCGCGTTCAACCTGTCGTCGATAAAGGGCTGACGCCGAGCGTGAAGTAGATGGCGAGGATGCTCGCCATCTACTTCACGTCGGTCGCTGCTCGATCTCGGACCCGCTCAGCGACTCCTGGCAGTGGTCGCAGGCCAGCTCGGCGTGGAATTCGTTGGCGCACCGCCAGTGGGTGACGAGCACTGCCGGGCCCTCGGGCGTGGCGAACCAGCGCTGCGCCCAGTCGAGAGCGGTGACGATGATGGGCAGCACCGCACGGCCCTTCTCGGTGAGGCGGTATCGCCCGTCGTTGACCGCCAGCACGTCGTTGGCCACCAGGATCTGCAGCCGGTCGGTCAGTGATCCCGGTGGGGCGCCGAGTTGATCGGCGAAATCGGTGAATCGGGTAGTTCCCACGAACGCGGCCACCATGATCGCGAACGACCACCGATTGCCGAGGATGCTCATGGTCTGCGGGAACAGCTCGGCCTGGCCGCCGCGGTCGCCGTGGGAGCGCCGCCGGGTCGCGGACACCGGCATGGAGCGGGGCCACGATCCGCTCGGACCCCATTGCGCGACAAGGCTCTTCTCGTCGGCGAGGCTGCCGCAGGCACGGCAGGTCAGTGCGGGGGAGAAGGTGTGCCCGCAGAGGGTGTGCCGCATGGCGGGCAGGCTGTGTTCGGGCACCCACCGGCTTTCCCACGCCCAGATCGATACCAGCACCGGCCACAGCGACCGGCCGCGTCCCGTGAGCCGGTACTCGTGTCGGGGCGGATTCGACTGGTATTCAACACGGTTCAGCAGCCGGGCGTCGGTCATCATGGCGAGCCGCCGGCTGAGCACCGCATGGGAGATCGGCAGGCGCGCAGCGAACTCGGCGTACCGGGTGGCGCCCAGCGCGGCCTGCTGTGCGATCAGCAGGGTCCACTCGTCGCCGAGCAGGCCGAGCATCCGGCCGACGGCGTTGACATCCGGGCCGGGCGCCATCAGTCGCGCCAGCGCCGCAGCTCCGAGCCGGCGGCCCAGGTCGAATGCGTGCCGCTCGATACCCTTTCGGGCAGTTGGAGTTTGCACACCGGGCCGTCGGCGACCCGCGCGGCGTCGAACACCAGGCAATAGGACTCGTCGGCGTTCATGTCGGTGGTGATGGTGACCAGGTAGCCGTCGTCCTCGCCGGTACTGCCGACACGCGGTGCCATGGCCGTCTCGCTGCCGAACACCCCGTCTTCGAACGCGAACCGCTGTTCGGATCCCGTGTGCAGATCGTGCCGGACCAGACCGTCGAACAGGAACCAGCCGGGTTTTCCCGTCGCGGCGTAGACGTAGCGGTAGTCGCGGCCGGCGTTGGCGGCGTTGATCATGCCGAATTCGGTGATGCTGTCGGACAATTGCTCTTCGCGAGTCTGTCCGGTGGTGAGGTTGAACCGCCAGCGATGCAGCCGGGTCTGCATCCCGTCGAGCGACAGGCCGCGAAAGATGTGCTGCCACTTGCGATCCATGCCGTTGTCGCTGCCCGCGCTCGGGGCGGGCTCGCCCTGGAAGAACCCGTCGAGCACGATTTCGTCACCGTCCTCGTAGGCATTGGTGAAGTGCAGGACATAGGTGCTCTCCGCCTCGAACCACCGCACCTCGTCGGGTGTGCCGCGCCGGGGCAGGACCGCGAACCGCGACGGGACATCGCGGTGCAGCCGTGGGATGTGCGCGTTCTGTTTGAGCAGTTCGGCATCCCAGAACAACGGAAAGTCGTTGAGGATCACGAAGTTATCGGTGAACGCCATGTCGTGCGGCAGTCGCGGTCCGGGCAGTTCGACGTCGACGTAGTGCACCAGCGTGTTGGTGGCGTCGACAACTCCGTAGTGCAGGTACGGCGTCTGCTTGCCGTAGTTGAAGAAGAGCAGTTCGCCGGTACGGTCGTCGGACTTCGGGTGCGCGGATACCCCGAGGCCGGTGGGGAAGCTGCCGCGCCAGTCCTCCTTGCCGAGGTTGTCGCCGGTGTACGGGTCGATGCGATACAGGTCGCCACACTGATAGAAACTGGTGAGGGCCGTGCCGCGATGCACCGTCACGTCGGTGCTCGAGGCATCCTTCATGAAGGTGCGGGCGCCCCAACCGTGGTCCCGCTGGGCCAACTCGACCGGCTCGGCGATGCCCGGCCACAACGGACCACCTGCCTCGATCTCGGCGAGCAGCCCATCGGTGCGGACGAATCTGTTGCGGTAGAAGGCTTTTCCATCCCGGAAGCCCACGATGTGCAGCATCCCGTCGCCGTCGAACGGATGGTAGAACTTGAACGCCGGATGCAACGGGTTCTCGGTGTTGCGCAGGTATACGCCGTCCAGGTCGGCGGGAATCTCGCCGGCAACGGCCTCCAGATCGTCGGCGTCCCACTCCGTTGTCTGCGGGCGCCAGGCTCCGGTGCGGTACGGGTGGTCGTCGTCTTCCGGCAGGGTGGACAGGTACTTGGCGACGACGTCGGTGTTCATGAAGCCTCCCGGGCCGACCCGATGACAAAGCTGACGGTGGTGGCGGTACTGCCGCCGAAGTTCAAGGTGCCGAACGTCTTCGCACCCTCGACCTGATAGTCGCCCGCAGTGCCGCTGACCTGTTTGGCGGCGTCGAGCAGCATCCGGACCCCGGAGGCGCCGACCGGATGTCCGCCGCCGATCAGGCCTCCGCTGGGATTGACCGGCAGCCGACCACCGATCTCGATTTCGCCGTTCTCGATGGCTTTCCACGATTCGCCCGGGCCCGTCAGGCCCAGGTGGTCGATCGCCAGATACTCGCTGGGCGTGAAGCAGTCGTGCACCTCGACGCCATCGAGGTGGTCGAGGCCGACCCGTGCCCGCTCGAAGGCATCGAGGACGGCGCGGCGCACGTGCGGCAGGACGTACGGGTCGGCGGCGGCGCGGGTGAGCTTCTGCCGCAACCCCAGTCCGACGGTGCGGTGGCCCCAGCCGGCGATGCGGGCGATGGGCCGGACCGTGGGGTGATTGCGCCGGAAGTTGTCGTTCACGAGGACGACGGCGGCGCCGCCGTCGGTCATCTGGCTGCAGTCCAGCCGCCGGATGCGGCCTTCGACAGGCGGATTGGACGCCGGATCGACGGACCAGGACCGTGTCTGGGCGTTCGGGTTGCGCTTGGCGTTGGCGTAGTTCAGGGCGGAGATGGCGTCGAGATGGCGGTCGTCGAGGCCGTAACGGCGGTCGTATTCGTCGGCGACGAGGCTGAACATGTACGGCCACATGAATTGTGCGTCCCTGCCCTCGTGGCCGGCCCATGCCGCGGCGCCGAGATGCTGTGCGGCGGTATCCCCGGGCACCGTCTTCTCCAGTTCGACGCCGAGAACGAGCGCGCTGTCATAGGTGCCGGAGCGCAGATCGGCCATGGCGGCGAGGGTCGCCACGCCGCCCGATGCGCACGCGGCCTCGTGCCGGGTGGCCGGGGTCTCCCAGAACTCCTCGTCGATGGTCGCGGGCATCGCGCCGAGGTGACCTTGTGCGGTGAACATCTCGCCGAAGGCGTTCGCGACGTGGATGACCCCGATATCCGCGGCCCGCACCTCGGCAACGGTCAAGGTTTCGCGGACCACCTCCGCGGTCAGGCCGGCGAAGTCCACACCTTCTCGGTGCAGGTTACGGGCGAAATCACTCTGGTAGCCGCCCAGGATCCAGACGTCCATTCCGGGCACGTTACTACAACTAAGAGAGTGACTGAACCCTCGGGCGAAACGGGCCGAAAAAGTTCGGAAAAACTGTCCCGATCCGGCCCGCCGGGTGCTCCTACCTACATGAACATTCACTGGCGGCACCAGCACGCCGCGACTATCACCGATGGGCCGACCTACGAGATCGTCGACCAGCTCCACGATCGCCACGCTGTCGGCGTCACCGCGGACCGTGTCGCGGCGACGGTGGCGGGCTGGCTCGCCGAACTGGATGTGCAGAGCCCGTTGACCGACGAACTCGCCCGCGCGACGCAGCGCGGTGACTGGCCCACCACCCACACCATCTGCGACCAGCTGTCCATCGACCTGATGATCGCGGCCTGACGGTGGCGCTACGGCGTCCGCTGGCCGGTGAGCAGCGTCTCGATCAACTCGCGGTACGGGCCGACCAGGTACGCGGTGTCGCCGGCGCACAGCTGGGCGTCGCGCCGCGGTCGCTGCAGCGTGGTGCCCGCCCGTGCGATGGCGATGACCCGGATCTGCGTCGGCACTTCGCCCATCCGCATGCCGTCGAGCGCGCTACCCGCATCGACGTGGACGCCGCCTACCGTGAACGACTGCTGGCCCACCGAGAAGGTGCCCAGCACCTGTAGTCCCATCGCCGCGCCGACGAACCACGGGGCCGCCAGCTCGACCGTCGACCGGACGTGCGCGAACCCGAAGCGCCCCGCGACCGCCGCCCCGAGGGTGCGGTCGTAGATGCGCAACACCAGCGGGACGTCGGGCCGGTCGATCTCCGGCAGCACCCGGGGACTGAGCATCTCGCGCAGCACGATGCCGGTCTCGATGTTGACCATGTCGTCCTGCGTCAGCACCGCGACGGCGCGCGCCCGGTCCAGCCGGGCCAGCTCCAGCGTCTGCCGCAGGGTGGCGTCGCCGAAGATCACCGGGACGTCCAGTTGGGCGGCCTGCGCCAGGAACCGGTTGGACTCGTCACGTTCGATGACGGCGACGTCGTAGCCGGCCGCAGCCAGGTCGCTGACCACCCGGATACCGAACGAGCCGAGGCCCACCACGACGATGTGGTTGCGCAGATGCTGCACCCGCCGGCGCCCGGACGAGTTGCCGAGCCGACGGGACAGCAGCGCGTCGGCGACGAACGCGACCAGGATCGCGGTGGTGGTGACGCCGGCGAACATGAGCCCGATGCCCCACAGCCGCAACCAGGTTGGTTGATGCATGAAGCTGAAGTCGCCGTAGCCGACCGTCGCGATGGTCTCGGTGGAGAAGTACAGCGCATCGATCCAGCTCATGCCGGCCGGGTTGTGATACGCGAAGCGCAGCAGCACCGTCGACCCGAGCAGCAGCGACATGGACGTGCCGAGGGCCCACCAGAAGATGGGGTTGATGTCGTCGCGCATGACGCGCAGCGTGTCGATCCCGCGCCGCGGCCATGGGCGGTGGGTTCGGTTGCTCAACGGGCGCGGCACGGTGATGCCGGCGTCGGCGAGTTCGTCGGCGGTGCCGATCATGGCGGTCCAGTCGCCGGCGCGCACCTCGAAATCCCTACCGGGACAGGGTGTCACCTCGCCGGGTGAGTCCGAGTTCTCACCGCGGACGACGGCGACGGGCGCCAGGTCGCCGAACATCTCCCGCAGCGTGGCGTCGCGCGGGGCGTCGGTGCCGGAGATGACGTAGTCGACGCCGGCCACCGAGATGGTGTGGGTGGTGCGGGCCAGGCAGGCCTCCACGACCGACGGTGCGGCCAGGTCGGCGACGTCGAGCACCGCGCCCGGACCGTTGTCCTGCGCCACCGCGGCGCGCAGCACGCTGTTGGCCAGCCGCGTCACCACCCGGACGGTGGGGTTGAGTTCCCTTGCCAGCAGCGCTATTTCGAGGTTGACGGCATCGTCGTCACCGGCGCAGACGATCGCGGCGGCGCTGGTGACGATGGCCGCCTTGAGGCCGGCGGGTTCGTGGATCGTCACGACGGTGGCGCCCGCCGTCTGCAACCCCTCGGTGATCCGGTTGGCCAGCGCGTCGGTGCCGCAGACAATGACGTGCCCTTGCATGTGCCCTACTGACCAACCAGCGCGAAGTCTGCGAAGTTGAAGCCGGGCACCACGACACAGCTCACCAGGGTGGGTTCATCGTCACGGGGACGGGCCCGCTGCCAGTGCCCCGGCGGAACCAGCGCCTGCGGCCGTTCGCCCGCCGCGACGTCCGCCCCCAGCAGCACGGTCTCCGCGGTCGCCTGCTCCGGCCCGACCTCCAGCAGCAGCGGGCTGCCGCGGTGGAACAGCCACAGTTCGGCGCTGTGCACGGTGTGCCAGGCGGACTGCTGCCCGGGCATCAGCAGGAACAGGATCGCGGTCCCGGCGCTGCGCGGGCCGGAATACTGCGCGGGCAGCGCGGATTGGGGGACGGTCAGGTCGCTGCGCCAGGTCTCGCGGTACCAGCCACCTTCCGGATGCGGCGACAGGTCGAGCTGCCGCGCCCAATCGGGCAGATCGGTCATGGCACTTGAGGCTACGGCTGATCAGCTGTGTCGGCCTGCCGGATGGTCGATACGCTCATGTCATGGAACGGTTGCGGCCCGCCTGGATCGTCGCGCTGTGCGCGTTGGTGCTGTTGGTCAGTGCCTGGTTGCCGTGGCTGCAGAGCCCGGCGGGGCATGCGAACGCCATCGGCGGCAAGGTCGGGCACATCACTGTTCCGCCACCGGGTTTCGGTGTCGGGCAGCTGATGGTGCTGCTGTCCTCATGCCTGCTCGTGGCGGCCACGATGGCGGCGCGTCACCTGTCCTCGCGCGCTGCTTCCGTTGTGGCCCTGGTGCTTTCGGCCGGACTGACGGCGCTGGGGGTCTGGTATCACGTGCTGTACGTGCACAGCCCGGTGGTCGCGTCGTACGGGCTGTACGTCGGTCTGGCGTCCGCCGTGCTGGCGATCGTGCTGTCGGTGTTGGCTTCCGTCGTCGCCTGGCGGTCGTGATGGGTTTCGTCGAACCCGTCGTGCTGACGGGGCAGCGGTGGGTGACGCTGGAACCGCTCACGACCGATCACATCCCCGAGATCGCCGAGGTGGCCGCCGATGGGGACCCGGGCCGGTTGTGGTTCACCTCCGCGCCCTCGCCGGCGACGGCAGGGGAGTGGGTGCGGGCCCGGCTGGCGGTGCAGCGCCCGGATACCGGGCTGACGTTCGTTGTGCGCGCGCTCGACGGCCGGCTCATCGGGTCGTCCAGCTACCTCAATGTGGACGGTCCGAACCGGCGCCTGGAGATCGGCGCCACCTGGTATGTCGAGTCTGTTCGGCGGACCGGGGTGAACACCGAAGCCAAGCTCCTGCTGCTCTGGCACGCTTTTGAAGCGCTCGACTGTATAGCAGTGGAGCTGCGAACTCACTTCTTCAACTCGGCGAGTCGCGCGGCGATTGAGCGGCTCGGAGCCAAGCTCGACGGGGTGTTGCGCTCGCACCAGTTGCTCAGTGACGGCTCCCGCCGTGACACCGTGGTGTATTCGATCCTCGATGTCGAATGGCCCGCAGTGCGCAACAACCTGCAATTCCGCCTGAACCGGTAACTTCCCCCGACCCCGTGATCAGCATCTCTTGAGCAAAACTTGACAGTTTGCCAAGCTATGTTTTTGAATTCGTGTCTAATCGTGACCGAATTGTGATTTGATCCAAGCATCGGTTCGTTCGCTTGATCGGGGGGACGGATGTACGCAATGAGCTTCAAGTCGTATGCGGGTGTCATGCTCGCGGCCGCGTTGATCGCCGGCGCGGGGGTCGCGGCTGCGCCCCCGAGCAACGCCGATTCGGCGTCGTATGTCGACCCCATGTCCTACGGTCAGCAGACCGGTCAGCCTGCCGGCCAGCAGTACGCCGGCCCCGCCCGGACCATGGGTGCGATCCAGGCCTCCAACTCCGGCTGGCCGGGTCAGTGCACCTGGGGTGCACTGCAGAAGGCCTTCGAGAATGTGGGCTATTACCCGGACATTCACGGCAACGCCCGGCTCTGGGCCGACTCCGCGCGCTCCCGTGGCTGGACGGTCGTGGATGAGCCGCAGGCCCGGTCCATCGCGGTATACCCGGCCGAACTGCCCGGAGTGAGCCAGTACGGCCACGTGGCGTGGGTGAACTCGGTGTCCGGCCGCTGGATCAACATCACCGAGATGAACAACGAGTCCCACGGCGGGCCGTTCGCCTGGTGGACGCGCGACACCCAGCACATCCCGGGGATGAGCTACATCCTCATTCCCTGAGCGCCGCTACGGCCGCGCTTCGAAGACGAGGTTGAACGGCGTCTCGGTGGCGCGCCGGAATCGCGTGAAGCCGCTCTTGTCGACGACGACGTCGCGCAGCCTGGCCTCGCCGGCCTGCGCGCCGAGCGCCGGTCCGTTGCGGGCGAGTGACACCGGCACGCAGATCTGCGATGAGGCGCCGTACATCATGCGGCCGATCGGATTCATGTTGTCCTGCACCTGATCCCCGGCGAACGGCTCGACGATCATCGCGATGCCGTCGTCGTTGAGCGCGGCCCGGGTGTGCCGCATGGCGCCGACCGGATCGCCCATGTCGTGCAGGCAGTCGAAGAACGCGATCAGGTCAAAACTGTTGTCCGCGTAGCTCGTTGCGTCGGCGACTTCGAAGCGCGCGTTCGGCACTCCGGCTTCCTCGGCGTGTTCGGCGGCGACGTGTATCGATTCGGGGTGGTAGTCGTAGCCGATGAAGGTCGAGTTCGGGTAGGTCTGCGCCATCAGGATGGTGCTGACGCCGTGGCCGCAGCCGACGTCGGCCACCTTGGCTCCGGACTCGAGGCGTTCGATTGCGCCGTCGAGCGCCGGGAGCCAGGAGCCGACGAGTTCGGCGTTGTAGCCGGCGCGGAAGAACCGCTCGGTGCCGGTGAACAGGCACGGATGGTGCTCACCCCATTCGAGGCCGCCGCCGGTTCTGAAGTTCTCGGTCGTGCGGTCGAGGACGTGGAACACCGCTTCGACGATGTTGTAGGCGCCCGGGATGTCGACCGGTCCGTTCGGGTCGGCGAGGCAGGCGGCTTGTTCCGGGGTCATCGACCAGGTGGCGCTGTCCGCATCGAATTGGACATAGCCGCCGGCGGCCTGGTTGGCGAGCCACTCGCGGACGTAGCGCTCCACCGTGCCGGTCTTCTCGGCCAGCTGCGTGGCCGTGAGCGGCCCGGCTGCCAGGGCCTTGTAGAGCCCGAGGCGGTCCCCGATCAGGACCAGGCCGGCACTGATCGCGGCTCCCATGTCGCCGATCGCCATGCCGAGAAATTCGTTGAGCTTGTCTTCATCCACAGTCATGTCTGGACCTCCAGAAATGTGGTTGCCAGATTGACTGTACGACTGCGGAAATTCCTGAACAATGCGTAGTTTTTCGACGGTTGAACGCGTGCTGCGGCAATTGGTGCGCGGGCGACGTGCGATTCGGATTCGGGGCATCTCCGACCGATCCGCGGCGCCGAATGTTATTGATCAAGGGTGTTCGTATCGGCCGGCGTCCAGGTTCGCCAGTGACTCACCAGATGTGGATCGTCGTCGGCATCCTGGCCGGTGCCATCGGTCTGTTCGTGTGGGGGCGTCCGCGCGCCGACATCGTCGGGGTGCTCGTCGTCGTCGCGTTGATGAGCACCGGAGTGCTGACCCCGGCCGAGGCGCTGGCCGGCTTCGGCTCGCCGGTGGTGATTCTGTTGGCCGGCATATTCATCGTCAGCGCGGGCCTGGTCAACACCGGGATCACGCAGCGGCTCGGTGAGTTCGTCGTCAAGGTCGGTGGCCGCAGCGAGGCTCGGCTCGTCGCGCTGATCATGGTCCTTTCGGCCGGTATCGGGTCGGTCATGAATTCGTCGGCGATCGTCTCGATGCTCATCCCCGTGGTGCTCACCGTCACGGCCGCAACAGGTTTGAACCGCAAACGCATGCTGATGCCGCTGTGTGTGGCCGTCATGATCAGCGGCATGATGACGTCGATCGCGTCGTCGCCGAACATCATCATCGAGGGCATCCTCGGTCAGCGCGGCATCACGCCGACGCTCGGCTTCTTCGGCTTCACCCCGTTCGGTGTCGTCACGCTCGCGGTGAGCGTCGTGTTCATGCTCGTGATCGGGCGTAACCTCTTGAGCCGCAACCGGACCGGTGCGGCCGATGCGCAGGAACCCTCCACCTTCGACGTCATCGCGTCGTACGGGCTGCGGCCCCGCTGGCACCTGCTGCACGTATCCGCGGATTCGCCACTGGTCGGGCAATCGGTTGCGGCGCAACGCCAACCGCTGCGCGACCGCTACGGCCTCGATCTTCTCGGTTTCGAGAAGCACTCCCACGGCCCGGCTCAGTACCTGTCGGCGCGGCCGGAAACCGTGTTCGAGGCCGGCGATCTGGTCTTCACGCTGGTCGATGAACAGCAGACCGCTGCGGTGGCGGCCGACCTGCGCTGTCAGGTGACGGGTCCGCGCGCCGAAGACGAGCGCCGCGAAGTGCTGCAGAACGTCGGGGTGGCCGAGGTGATGCTCGCGCCCGAGTCGAAGTCGATTGGCATGACGCTCGGCGACCTCGATCTGGCCGCCGCCCACAACGTGACCGTCCTGGCCGTCCGGCACCGCGGGCAGAACTTCACCGAGGACCTGTCGAGCCGCACCCTCGACTTCGGTGACGCGATGTTGGTGGGCGGCAACTGGGATGACATCGAGCGGCTCAGCGACACCCGTCGCAATTTCATCCTGTTGAACCTGCCCGCCGAGTATCAGCAGCGGTTGGTGGCGCCGGGCCGGGCGCGCGTCGCCGTGGTCATCCTCATCGCGATGGTCACGTGCATGGCGCTCGGCTGGCTGCCGAGTGCCGACGCGGCGCTGCTCGGGGCGCTGGCCATGGTCGGGGCGGGCTGTGTCCGCGTCGACAGCATCTACCGGTTGATCAGCTGGAGCACGCTGGTCCTGATCGCCGGGATGTTGCCGTTGGCCACGGCGCTGGCCAAGACCGGCACGACGACGCTGATCGCCGGGCACCTGGTCGACACGCTGGGCGACCTCGGTCCGACCGGCATGCTCGCGGTGGTGTTCCTGGTGACGGCGGTGGTCGCGCTGTTCATCTCGAACTCCGCGACCGCCGTGCTCATCGCGCCCGTGGCCATCGAAGCGGCGCAGGCATTGCACGTCTCGCCGCAGGGATTCGCGATGACGGTCGCGATTGCCTGCTCCGCCGCGTTCGTGACGCCGGTGTCGTCACCGACCAACATGCTGGTGATGGAGCCCGGCGGCTACCGGTTCTCGGACTACGCGAAAGTCGGCGTGCCGCTGCTGGCGCTGACGATGGTGATCACGGTGGCGATGGCGCGGCTGATCTACCTGCCGGGCTAGCGTCCTACGTCGAGCGTGGGGGCTGACGAGGCGACACGCCGACACGATTCGCGTAAAGCCACACGCTGGACGAAATGTCGGTGGGGATGTTGCGGAGGAAGTGAAGCGGTGAAATGGGCCCGGACTGGACATGGACGCATCTGTGGGAGACGACAATGTGCCCATCGACTCACCTGCTGAGTCGCGGCATCGAACTGCGGCCAATACGTTGTAGAAATGGATGCGGCATATCGAAGTTGAGAATTAGAAGCGGTTCGACGGGCGGCGTAACGGCACCGGCTACCTCGAGTGAGTCTCGAACGTGCCTGGACCGATGGGCCGATCATGTGCGTGCATCGGGCGGAGCCGCTGGCTGGTGAACCAGCTTCGGTGACGCCTGGATGGTCGAAACATCGTCCATGCCGAGAGCACGCCGGAGATCATGGCTAGTTATTTCGAGGATGTAGCTCGCGTCAACGATCGCCCGCGATAGCGAGATAGGCCTACCGTAGGTGGTCGAACATCGCGTCGATGTTGCTTTCCGTGTGCGCCAGCCTTTGTTGCGGTTCGACGGGCTCAGGGGCCTCCTCAGCTTCGTAGGCCTCATCGGTCAGGTCCAACTCAATGACTTGCTGAGAATTAGATACCGTGTGGGCGGCGTACATCTCTCGATGATAGTCCAGATCTGGTTCGAATGATCTATTGAAGTGTTCGTAGATATCGTGCTCAATACTTTGAAATTGCGACGAAAAGGACGCCAAGTCAAAGTACTGGGCGGCGACGTCACGTATCTCGCGCACATACGCATCGGCATCGGATTCTGTCTCTGCATTCGGTAGCACGTTGTCAAACTCAGTTTGCAACCATTGTGAAAAGCGATCGACGAGGATGGATTCATCGTCGCTTGTCCAGTTCACCTCAACCTCGTCGTCAAGCCAGGCTCGGTATTCGAATACGGCGTGCCATTCGTCCTGATAGCCAACAACATCGCACCATATTAGAAAGAGAATCTTGCAACTTTCGAGCTCGGCATCAGTTGTGGGTACGCGGCCCGACTCGCGAATGGCCTGCGTCAATTCCTCGCAGTTATATCCGTCGAGAGAATGGTAGGTCGAATAGGTCGAGAGTGAAAGAATTTGGTCTAGAACCCAGTCGCCTATATTCAGTTCGAGATGGGTGCTCGACCCCAATAAGGACTCAAGTATCGACGGCGCATCAGGCGGCGCGGTTCCTTGTATACCAAGATTTCTCTCCCAAGTATCAGAGATCGCGTGGGCTACCTGAGCTGCGTTTTCTCGCAATTTTGATTCGAGATGCGGATATTTCGGAGATTTGTCCCGGTCAATGGACTGCGCGTATCGCAGAAGCTGAGCGAGCTGATCTGGTCTTAGGACGGCCCGAGCGAGCAACATTACATAGTCGGCATGAGAATTTATGAATGAGAGCACGAAATCGCGACAGCTGGGGTTGGCGAACGAAGTATAGGTCTCATTGCGATTGCCGCGTCCAGCTATCCTAATCCAGCTGCCATCGAGTTGTTTGAGTGCTCGCTCAAGCTCTAGGGGAGTGGAAGAACTTGCAACGCTCGCTCGCACGGTACTCGTGGCAGCGCCCCCAGCGGGAAAAGTTACAAGGTGCATTAGCAGTGTTCGAGCTGTCTCACTCAACGCCTCGGTGAAGCTGGGTCCCCACAATTCCATTGGATGATCAAGAGCATGCATCATCCTTTTATGTAGTTCCTCCGCTGTGCCACCGTGGTTGGAGTGTTTAATCGTGAGATCGATCAGTCGAGGTGTGAAATTTTGATGGTCGATGATCGAAGTATAGAACCGTCGTGCTACAAACTCTCGAATTGTTTCACGCGATAAGCAGCTGAAATATAGATGGTTGTAAAGAATTCGTGCACGTATTTCTCTAGTGTATTCATCTACTTCGACGATGCATTCACGTGCGTGGAGTTGAGCGTGTGATACTGCTTCGTCACGAAGTTCGGCCTCCTGGAGCACGTGTGTACGTGTGGTAATCACGAGCTGCTTTCCGGGCCTTCGGCTGATCGCGTCGATGAGGCGTGCAACGGTTCTTCCGTTATCCCTACCAAGTCGCTCTTGAACGTCGGTTTGACCGAAAACATCGTCAAAGTAGAAAAATAGCTTTTCATCTTCAAAGTTGTCTAGAACATCCCAAGCTCTATCAATGGCGCTGGACTCTAGCTCGACGATCCTCCAGCCGTCTTGCCACTGTGCAAGCGCAAGCATGTCTGCCAGCATGGTTTTCCCAACGCCTGGAGCGCCGCTAACGACACAGACCTGTTTGTCCATGAGCATTTCTATAGCTCGTTGATAGCTGGATGTACTGACGTACAGGCGAACTCGATCTTGAATCTCTTCGAGCAGAGCCTTGCTTCGATTCCAAATACCTCTGTTGACGATTTCTCGGATGACTGCAGTGGATGCCATCCACAGTTTAAAGTGATTGGCTTCGACATGTGGATAATCTGCGAGCAATTCGTTCAAATCTAATTGGCTGTAAATATTTCGCGTATCGGTAAGGTGTGGCGACAGGATGTCGACTAGCGTTTCCTGCTGGGTTAGGCTTAATGTTTGTGACGTTACAAAGTAGTATTCATCAGGATTTTCTTGATTCATTTTTGCTTTTTCATTCACGGCCGCACTTTTGAGAGCGCTAAAAGACGACCCGCGGTAATGTTTGCATTGCACGATTGTTTTTTTGTCATTGTCTGACGATTTGAGGTCAATACCGCCGTCGGGGCCGTGCGCAAATGCCTGTAGTTGAATGCCCAGTCGCGCTTTGAGTAGGTCTCGAACAAGTATCTCGAAGTCCATTGGGGACAACGTATGGAAATCGTAAGTACTCATCGCAGCCCCTTTGCTGGCCTCTGCTGTCCCCACTGCGTGACAATTGCTTTCCTTGCTGTCAAGGTATATCAGCAAGTCAATGCTGTGGCTGCCGAGTGCTACGGGTCGAAGAGCGCCGCAGGCGGCGATCGAGATGATCGTGATCAGGCGCGATGGACTCGGGGGACGTGGCGACTCGTCGTGTGCAATAGGCCGACAGCCCGGCGGACGGTGTCGATATGACGCAGTGGCGCCTATGGATTCCGAACACGAATGGCTGAATTGCGCGCAGGTCGACGACTATCTCCGCCACGACGTTTGGATGGTCCGGGCAGTAAGGATCTGAGTTGTCTCGACGGAGGCCCCTATAGCGGTCGCGATGGCGAGCTGCGGCATGGGTCTAAGCGTGACCTCCTTACGGACTCTCAGCGGGCGCGTCATGTAAAGCGGCTTAGACCTTGAACAGAAAGCCGTGGGCGGTCTCGATTCCGGCCACACGCGGGCAGGGTCGCGAAATGAACGCTAGTGATCGCGATGAGTCCACCTTCATGGTGCTCCGCCGGGACGCGCACGTGCTCCGCATCACGCACGCCGAAATGATTCTCCGGCTGCTGCAACGCTTTTCGGCTGTACTGGCCAACGCGGTGGCAACCACCCCGCACGGGCCCTATGAACCTTCGACCCCCGAATGATCCGATTTGACGGGGAAGAAATACCGCGCAGCGCGCTTGTGGGTATCGCTTGATCAGCTGCAGATTGGACCGACTTTGGTCCGCCGCCATCGATCGGACCCGCCAGTAGCTTCACCAGGTGGCGATGCAACGTACGTCACCACCTGGCGGGGATATGACGCTGCGCCATAACGGGCACTACGCGGCCTTCACCAACCAGACGAGCGCACCGACCGCCAGGGCCAACGCGCCAGCGCCGATCGCGTCCAAGCCAGCTGCGCTTCCGGTGCGGGCGATGCCATAGGCGCACAGTGCGAGGTAGCCGAAGATGAACAGGGCGAGGATGATGACGGCGGCGATCTTCATGATCGGCCCCCTTCCAGGTTTGTCTGCGGGGGAGTTACCTCCGCCCGGGCGCGCCCGGATGTGTGTGGGCATCGCTACACATTCCGGCTGTGTGACTGAACTTTGACATGGGCGGGTGCAAACTCATCTGGTCGCCACGAATGCGAACCCCGATATTTGGTTCGCCCAGCCCCGACGCGTAGCTGCTATGCGACGAAGGCCCTGACAACCGAAAATCAGCTGTTGACCGACCGTCCTCGAGACGATCGCCGCGGCGCTCGTGCTAAGTACTCAGGAGCTGCTGCGCCGGTAATGGTCTGGGCCGTACGAGCATGGTCCCGAAAGCAGATCGATGAAGCTGCCACCCGTCGCTTGTCGCTCAGGCTGCAGGAGGCCCACGCCGACCAAATCGCCGTCTGTGCTCTCCAGAAGTGGCCACCTTAGCGTGGACGCTCGATATCGACCCCGATGCGCTGGAGGTCGACGAGCCGCCGCTGCCCCACCATCGCACGGGATTGTCAGAACTCCAAGGACTTCCGCCGGATCGTGGTCGGCGACCTTCACCGACATTAGACAAGCCCTGTAGTAGGCGATCGATAGTGCCGATCACGTGCTTGCTGAGCCGTGGACAAAGATCGGCGCGCGCGACCGATCACTTGAAACAGCATGGCCCACGATGTGGTGGGTTTGTTATGAGGCAGTCGATAGCAGGGGCAGCGAATCACGCACTACAACAAAGTGATCCAGATTGGATGGTCACTCTGAAGTGAACATGATCGGTACGCCGTGGGTCGGTATCCAGGCCTCGGACATTCCAATGGCCGGCGGCTCATTAGTTTCGGTCAATCGCCGATTTTCGTTGAGATACAGGATCGTTGAATCACGATCTGTGTACCTGTTGAACGCCACGATTGGGAACACTCTTCCGTCTTCGTACATGAGAGTGAGTCCGTGTGGTGCAGGAATGACGGCGGTCGGTACTTCATCTGTCATGGGAGTGAGCATGAATTCTTTTGCCCACCTTGTCGACTCACCTTGGCGTCTCCGCGGCGTGTCGGAAATCAAGGTTGCGGGCGTGTCTGTGAAGCAGTGTTCAGCTCGCATTGTTTGTCCGCTAACGACATGCCGACGGACACACGCGGTGATGCTGGGTTCTGGCCGATGTCGTCTGGCATGCTCCGCTAGCCGAAACTCGCCGACGCTGTCCATCTGATCACAACTCCATAGGCGCGCCACGCTCCCAGCGCGTCCACTTGCGTGCCCGACGGTCCCGCAGCCGCGGATCGATCAACCCCGATCACACCAACGCCCGGTACACCGCCGACTCCGACGGCATCGGCGAGACCTTGCGCTTAGCCAGCTCGAACACCAGCAGTCGCGGACCCCAGCACGGCCGGGAGCGCCGCAACTCCATCCCCGCTGCCTCGACCTGCACCGGCATCTGATGCGGACACGACACCGGTCGACGCGACCGATCCGCCAACCCCTCCAAGCCCTGGCCCTCATAGCGCGCCAACCAGGTGTGCAGGGTCTGCCGGGACACCCCGACCTTGCTGGCCACCTGACTTATCGATAACCCATCGCTGATCACCGCCAACACGGCCTGAAACCGCTGCCCGACCACGCTCAACTCCCTCATTCAGGGAGTGTCAAGGATCAACCGAAGCAGCTGTAAAGCAGCAGCCGAAACACTGTCAGGCATCACCCGACAAGAAATGTCAGCCATCAGCCGACGTAATACATCTGATCAGCGCCCCCGGCAGTGTGATGCTTCATGGCATCCGCATAGCGTGTCTCAAGACATCGGCATAGCCCGATCGGCCAGTTTCAGCTGGTGTCGAAGGCTCGTCTGGTCATCACCGCGGTCCTGCTCGAAGGCCGGTCCCAGTCCCAGGTCGCCCGCGACTACGGGGTCTCCCAAAGCCGGATCTCACGGCTGATCGCCCGCTACGCCCGCGAAGGTGAAGCCGCGTTCGAGCCACGCTCCCGCCGACCCCACCGCAGCCTGCCCCACCGCGCCACCCCCGCCGTCGTCTACACCAGCCGACCCAAAGCCCAACCCGGCCAATGCCTCGACACCCACGACCGCGTCCGCACCGACCGCGTCGACCAAGCAGGAGCGGTCACCCTGCGCGTCAACGGACGCCTGCACCACATCGGCATCGGCCGCCACCACTACCGAACCCGCGTCCTGATCCTGGCCCACGACCACCACATCACCGTCATCAACGCCGCCACCGGCCACGTCCTACGCGACTTCACCCTCGACCCCACCAGGGACTACCAACCCACCGGCGCACCCAAAGGCCCCAAAACGAAAAAATCCCGGACCCAAAGTAGGTCCGGGACTATTCGTATGTCCTGCGACATCACAAAGTGCCCCCGGCAGGATTCGAACCTGCGACACCGGCTTTAGGAGAGCCGTGCTCTATCCCCTGAGCTACGGGGGCCAGGGACCTATCGAGATAGGTGTCGAAAAACCCATAGGGACGCCTCATGGTAGTAGGAAGGCGGCCGCCGGCGGTATCTGGCCCCCGGCGGGTCGGTGTTCGTGATGGCGGTGGTGCCGGTGTGCCGTGCGGGGTACGTGCGGCGTGCCAGCGTGCAAACCCGCCCGCTCCGGGTTTTCGCCTTCCCGATCATCGCTCGCCGGCGCCACAGTCGAGAACCCTGAATTACCTTACTGCACAATCAGATTGACCTCGGCGCGGTCAACATTGTCGGCTACGGCGGTCAGGAACCGGCAGAACCGCTGGGGTCCGGGCCGTTGGGGGTCACGACAACTCTGACCATGCCAGCGCCGCTGTCGGAGGTGACCACCAGGACGGGCGCGTTGGCGGCCGACGCCACCTGGCCGCCGGTCACGGTCACCGAGTAGCCATTCGGATATGCGATGGCGGGCACCGAGATCATGGTTTGCGAGCCGGGGGCGAAGTTGCCCGAGCCGTCGGCCTTGGCGGTCGAGTAGCTGAAATCGAACGTGCTGTTGGCATTTGAGAACGCGATGGGGGTGCCGGAGATCGCTTGCGGGAACGGCGTGGTCAGGACCTGCAATGCGCTCGTGTTGACGTTGGAGCCTGTCGGCGGCAACTGCGGGTTGTAGACCAGCGACTCGCCGTCGGTGTTGCCGCTGGTGGTGATGTCCCCGTAGCCGGTGTACGCCCACACTGCCCAGCTCATCAGGTTCGCGTTGGCCGCGTTCATCTCGGCATAGAGGTCCGACTTTGCGTTGGAGGCGCCGAATTCATTCATGATCACCGGTATCTGGTGGGCCTTGGCGTAGGCCTGGGCGGTGTTGGCCTGTTGCGACGCCAGCCATCCGCAGAAGCTGGCGGTGGCCGATCCGGCGCAGTAGTCGTGGAACGCCAGGATGACGTTCGGGTTATCAATGGTGCCGAGTTGTAGCGGAAGGCCCAGGATGGCTCCGACCTCGGACACCGCCGGGTTGGCCGGCTCCACGAGCAATGCCGCGTTCGGATCGACCGACCGAATGGCGGAGGCCACCTGGCGATACATCGGGGTCAGTTCCTGGTACGCGAAGAACGGGCTGCCCAGCAGCGTCGGCAGCCATGAAGTACCGGGGAACGGTTCGTTCATGATGTCGAACCCGATCACCGCGTTGTTGCCCGCGAATGCTGCCGCGATGTATTGCCAGGTCGCGGCGTAATTGTCCTGCAGTCCAAGGCCATTGGATGCCTTGGAGTTGTTCCAGAAGTTGTCCCAGGCGGCGGTCTGGGCGGGACTCAGGTAGTAGCTGGCCGGGAAGCCGGCGTTCACGTTCGGCAATCCGCCCGTCTTGGTGGCCCACTCCGGCGCGCCTTCGCCGCCGAGTGAGGCGCTGTACAGGTCCTGATGCATGTCGATGATGGTGTAGATGCCATGGGCGGCAAGCATGTTCACGGTCTGCTGGATCGATGCGATGTAGGCGGCGTTGTACTCGCCGGGGGTGGGTTCGACGCCGGCCCAGATGACGCCCAACCGCACCACGTTGAATCCGTTGGCTGCCAGGAACTCCGCGTCGGCTTCGTCGAATCCGCTGGCGGACGGCTCGTATGGGGCCAGCTTGTACACCTCGTTCACGCCGTGCAACAGGACGACCTGACCGTCGCTGTTGGTCAGGTACATCCCATTGGCAGTGATGCTCAGTGTTGAACTGCCGGAGGGGGTCTGCACCAGCGACGACCCGGTGCCGTACTTGCCCACTGCGCCATGGTTGCCCAATAGTCCGGCTGTGCCCCCGGCCCCGCCGAGGGCCGGCAACTTGGTGGTGGTGCCACCGACGCCGCTGTTGCCCGCGTCGCCGCCGTTGCCTCCGATGCCCAGGATGAAAGCGCCGTTGCCGCCATTGCCACCGCGGCCGCCGTCGAGCCCGGCCCCGCCGTTGCCGCCCCTGCCGCCGATGCCGAAGAGCAAACCTGAGCCGCGCCCGCCCTGACCACCGGCACCACCGGTGCCACCGGGCAACGTGCCGCCCGCGCCGCCGTTGCCACCGATGCCCATCAGTTTTCCGCCGCTGCCGCCGATTCCACCGACCGCGCCCGCGCCGCCGTTGCCGCCGATTCCACCGTCGCCCAGCAGTCCGGCCGCACCGCCGTTGCCGCCGCCCACACCGGGCGTGGTGCTATCCCACCCGGCGCCGCCGTCGCCCAGCAGCCAGCCACCGGCAGTGCCGTTGGGTGCGGCCTCGGTCCCGCGGGTGCCGTTGCCGATCACATAGGTCCCGGCCAATCGGTTGATGGCGGCGTCGACCCCGGCGCCGAGTGGGCTGGTGATCCAGAGTTGGACGCCGGCGTGTAGCGGGTTGTAGACCAGGACCTGGAACCACCCGGCCGGGTTGGACGGCGGCTTGGGCACGACGGCCGCTGGTGTCGTCGTCGGCGCGACGGTTGCAGTCGGCGACGCGGCGGCAGTCGGCTGAGTCGTAGACGTCGCGCTGACCAGGGACGTGGTGTTGACGGCCGCCGCCGCGTTGGTCTTGGACCGCGAATGCATGGATTCGCGCCGGGCGGCGGCCAGCATGGCCAAATCGGCCGGCGGATCCGACGGGGCGGACGGCGAGTTGTCGGTCGACGAATTAAGTTTCGTGGTAACCGATTTCGTCGCTCCTGTCGATGCGGTGCCGCCTGACGCCGTGGCAACGGCCGACGGTGCGGACTTGGCTGGGGGCGATGCCGGCGAATCGTTGTTTGGCGGCGTGGAACCGCCACCGATCGCGCGCGGTTGGCCGTTGGGGGTTGTCGCCGAGGACGGCGAAGACGTTGATTCGGGTTTGGCGGAGTGATCATCGGCCGCCTTTTCGCCGGCGGTGGGCACGCGCCTACCGCCGCCGGGTTTACCGCGTGTGGCGGCACCCGAATCCTTCGCCTTGCCCGGGCCGGCCGCCGCGGCTTTCGACGGAGACGCTGAACCACCGGTCTTGTCGGTGGAGCTGTGACTTCCGGCGGTATCTCCGGGGCTGCCCTCGTTGGCCCATGCGGTCCCGGCTCCGGAGGTGATTGCGGCGCCGATACCCAGGGCGACGGCCAAACCTCCAACCCGTCCGATGTACGCGGATGCTTTGGTGGCTTCGATGTGTTTGGCCATATCTGATGCCCCTCGCCCCATTTATTTCGTTGCAGCACAGCGCTTCTCTTCGCCCTGGCGTCAACTGCGGTACATGGCCGTTGCTGCTATATACCATTTGGTAGGCAAGCTAGCACGTGGTTTGCCCGCTAGTCGACGGTTTGGTTTGACTGGCCGGATTTCGCGGGCGTGGGCCTACGGTGCGTCGGCGTTGTCCGAAGGGCCGCCGAACAACCGATCGGCGAACGAGGCCCAATGCCGTTGGAAGTCGATTGTCGGGTCCCGCAACCAGTTCAGTTGCAGGCCGTCGAGGAAGCCCATCAATTCGACGGCGGCGTCCTCAGGGTCGGTATGCCAGGCGAACAACTGCTCCGTGAGCAGAGTCCGGACCCGGTCTTGCCGTCGGCAATAGTATTCGTGCGCCGGGTGGGCGGGATCGAGGGCTTCTGCCGACAGCACCGTGAAGAGGCGGATGAGCTCTTGCTGATCCATATTGCGGCTCACCACCTGGTCCATCACCTTGCGCGCACCGGCCGCATCGGTCGCAGGCATGTCCGGGATTTCGCCGGCCGCCTGATCGAGCTCATCACGGCGTTCCAGCACCGCGATCAGGAGCTGTTCCTTCGACGAAAAATAGTGCAGTAGACCGGCTTTGGTCACTCCGGCCGCAGTGGCGAAATCCTCGAGCGCCACGCCGTCATACCCGGAGACCGCGATGAGGCTCAGGGCCGCAGCGAGGATCTGTTCCCGGCGCTCCTCCGGACGCATCCGGCGGTATGCGGGATCAGCCATGAAACTCCTCCTGACGGTCGCCACCCAGTGTGCCGGACGCCGGGCGACGGCGGTCTGTCCGATCAGGTGGTGATGACGACCTTCCCCAGGTGCGCGCCGCCGTCCCGGATGAGCTTGTAGGCGTCGGGGGCGCTGTCGAACGGCACACGGGCGCCGATGACGCGGTTGAATGCCGTTGCTGTGGGCGAGGCGTATGCGGTGTTGCGATGCAGTCGTTGTTCGCAGGAGCTGACAGCGCGCGACGTCGAGCCGCTGCCCGGCCCTGGACTTTCCCCGGCCGGCGTCGGTCAGTCTTCACCTCAGGGTTGACTTGCCGCGGCGTGAAACCGCCGAGTGGGTGTGCGAGGTTGTCGCGAGGGACGCACCTGCAGGTATATCAATTTGGTTGACATGTAGGCCGCGGCGACAGCAGGATGGAGCCATGAGCACTCCCGGGGATGAGACGGATTTCCACAACGACGTGATCAGGCAGATTCGCGAAAACGGCGCGGTCGATGGCTGGTTCGCCCAGTTCGACATGCTGATCCTGCACACCGTCGGCGCGAAGTCCGGCGAACCCCGGCAGAATCCGATGGCGTACCAGAAGTCTGACGGCGACGAGATCTACGTCTTCGCGTCCAACAACGGCAAGGACACGAGTTCCGCCTGGTATCACAATGCGCTGGCTCATCCCGAGCAGGTCGCGGTCGAAATCGGGCCCGCCAAGTTTGGGGTCCGCGTGCGTGAGTTGCATGGCGCCGAGCGGGACCGTGTGTACGCGACGCAGGCCGGCCGTTTCGAGAATTTCGCCGAATACGAGCGGAAAACCACGCGGAAGATTCCGGTTCTCGGACTCACCCCCATCGAGCGGTAACGCAACGCGCCCCCGGCGCGTGGTTACTGGGCTTGAAGTGCAGCAATTCGGCAATATTTACGTGATTGCAGAATCATTCTCTTGATTCGCCAATTGCATGCCCACGACCGGGTAAATGTCAAATCGCAGCAATCGTGGTAATGACGTTCTCTGGTTGTCTACACTTCCGTCCAAATGTGTGAATTTGACATGAACGCGTGCGATCCCGTCGATGTGGCGCACCAGTTGGACGCGACGGGCGTTGCTCGGGTAGCAAACGCAGTGCAATGGGATTGGGTGCTTGAATCCCGGGCGGAAATCGATCGCTGGTTGGCCGAGTACGGCGAGAAAGACCATTTCGTCCTATCGCCACAGGACGGGCACCTGGAATCGATTCACGCGTTCATGGCCAGCGACTCGGTTCGCGCATTTCTCGACAATGTCGTCCGCCAGCGGTTCCCGGACCGTGCCCATGAAATGGACGGTACGGCGGTGCGCATCGTTGCCGGGCCCCATGCCGACGGCGATGCCTGGTGGTTCCACTATGACGCCAGCGTCGTGACGATGGTGGTCCCGTTGTTCCTCCCCGAAGCGGAACCGGGTCGGTCGGGAGAGTTGGTGGGCTACTTCAACAAGCGGCCGTTCCGCCGTTCGGTGATGGTCAACATCTTTGAGAAGATCGTCCATCAGAGCGCCACGTTCCGGCAGCGGATCCTGGACAGCCTCGGCCGTAGCCACGGCCCGACCGTCGTCGACATGAATGTCGGTGACGTGTACCTGTTTTGGGGCTACCGGAGCCTGCATGCCAACATGCCGATCGCTTCCGGCCAGCGGCGCGTGACACTGCTCATTCACTATGGCCAGCCGCACGCGCCCAGCGGCGCGCTGGCCGCGGCCAAGCGCCTGCACTGGGCGTTGCGTGGCCGCACCGACGCCGCGGACCAGCCGGCCACTGCAAGGGCGTACTGACGGGCGTGGTCCGAGGCGGGTGCGGGCTCAGCGGCAGGTGTTGGCGCTGACCCAGCGGCCGTTCCAGCCGACGCAGCCCTGAACCGGCGGTGGCGGCGGTGGCGGCGGCATGTCCTCGGGCAGCGGTGCGTAATAGGCCGGCGGCGGCGCGTACGGGGCGACGGCGCCGAAGTCGGTACATCCACTGACCGTGATGCGTCGTCCGGCGCCGAAGCAGACATCTGCACTGGCGGTGCCCGCGGGGACGACCGCGATCAATCCGGGTACGGCGGCTGCGGCCAGCGCGGCGGCAATCAGCCGGGGGCGTGGCGAGGCGGTACGCATCAGTCGCCCAGCAGTGGGCGGTCGGGCTGCTCGAGGCCGCAGCGGTCACGGAAATCGGTCATGGGCTGACGGATTGCCTGAAGTTCACTGTGCGCCTGCGGGTTTGCGTTGAAGAACGTGCGGACTTCGTTGGCGACCTCATCGCGCGGCTTGCCCTGCAGGCTGCCGTAGAAGTCGTTGACGTCCGGGTGCGTGAACAGGTAGGCGGACGCGGCAGCGGCGACGCCCGAAGCCACCCCGGCCAAGTCCGCGGGGGTGCAGTTGGGGGCCGTCGGGGCGGCCATCGCCTGACCCGACATCGGCAGGGCGGCGGCCATGACAGCCATGGCGGCTCCTGCGGCAGCTACGACCGCCCGCTGGGCGACCGATTTGGTGAAGGCCATTGCCGTATTCCTTTCCACAGTGCCTTTTCCGGGCGGATCGACCACCCGACACAGCCGGACTGTAGCAGGCGGATTGACTCCGGCGACATTTTCTGGGCCGGCAAATCGGTAGCGCGACCTCCCTGCTGGTTGCAGCTCAGCGGCCCCACTGACGGAGACCCTTTCGCGCGCCGTCAAGACCGATTCTGGCTAATCCGACGATGTGGTGTTTTTCACTATGGGAAACACGATTCACCGTCAAGAACGATGTACTGGCAAACCAGATGTACGTCTGGTGCCGGTGCGTCCTCTGATGAGCGGACGTAACGCGCTGACCGTTTGCCGAGGCATTCGGCAAACGCGGTGAGTGACGAGGAGTGGTCCATGGATGCTGTGATCGGTGTTGCGCTCACCGCAACTACGGCGGGCATCACGCTCGCGTCCGGCGATGAGGCGCCCCATGCCGCTGCCGACGGCGTGACGGTGTCCTTCGATGACAGGCGATCGGCGGGCGCTCAACTGGCCGGTGCGGTGCGCCGCATCTACGCGCAGGGTGCCAAACGTGGCCGCCGCGCCCGCTCGGTCGCCGTCACCTGGACCGCCGACGCCGACGGCCATGTCGCCGGATTCAGCGGACTGCCGGCCGAGCTGGATGTCGATCTGCTGCCGGTCCCGCTGGCATCGGCAGGCTCGGCGCTGGTGTCCGATTCCGACTATGCCGACACGGTTGTCTGCGTCTTGGAACCGGATGTGGCGCGCGGGCTACGGGGTCACGCCGTTGTCGCGGATACCGACGAACCTCGGGCCGCCGTTGCGGTGGGACTGTATGACGACGACGCGGCCGACTGGCTGGCCGAGGTCCTCGGCGGACTCGACAGCCAGCCTCAGCGGCTGGTGCTCGTCGGCGCCGACGAGCACGTGCATCGAGTCGCTGCGGAACTGTCGAACCACATTCGCGTTGATTCGGATGCCGATTCGATCCTGGCGCTCGCGCGTGGTGCCGCGTTGGCCTCGGCGCGCGACGCTGCTCCCTTGGGTGTGGACGAGCCCGGCCCCAAACGCCTTGCCAGGAGGCCGGTTTGGCTGACACCGGTGGCGCTCGCGGCGATGGTGCTGGTTTCGGCTCTTGTCGCGACCATGCCTCTCGGCTCTGCCGGCCCATCGCCCACGCCGGCACCGGCACACGTACCCGTCTCGCCTGCTGTGCAAGCGCCGCCGAAGCTGAGTCCGAGTCCGAGTCCGATTCCGCCTGAGCCGGAGCCGTCCGCAGTGCCGGCGCCGGCATCGGATGCGCCCGCGGTCAACCAGAAGCAGAACCAGAGCGATACGTCCGCCGGGGTGCCCGAAGGCCGCGCGCCGCACGTTCCGCCGCTAGCCGTCGAGCCCGCGGTTCCGGCGCCGCCGCAAGTTGCCGAAGCGCCGGACAACTGCGTCGTGTTGTGCGGTTTCGTGCTCTAGGCAGTTTGCGGAGATTGCTTGGCAAGCCCTCGGCGAGCTTGGCATGCTTGGTCCACTATGGGTGATCTCGGAGTGTTCGGCGCGTGGCTCATGCTCGCCTTGGTCGTCGGCGGGGCGGTCTGCGTGGCGGTCGGCTGTGTGTTCGTGACGCGACGCATCATCGCCCGGGATGCGCGCCCGGAACAGAACTCGTTCCTGTCCCCGTTCCTCACCGTCGTGGGCCTCGTCTACGGGGCGCTCCTGGGATTCACGGTGGTCGTCGGTTGGCAGCAGTTCCTCAGTGCGGAGACGAATGTCGCCAACGAAGCATCGACGCTGACGACGCTGTATCGGCAGACCGTCGCGATGCCGCAACCCGAGCAGGCGCAGGTTCGCGAGCAGCTGCGCAAGTACGCCGCCGCGGTGCAGGGCCCCGCCTGGGGCATGGACGAATTCGCCGACATCAGCAACAACGGCCGCGCTGCGCTCAGCGAGCTGTATCGCGTTGTGGGAACGCATGGTTCGGGGCCGAGCGCGAGTCCGATCGATTCGCAGTTCCTGAGCGAGCTGACGGTGCTGGCCTCCGACCGCAGCGAGCGCATCCTCAATTCCCACCAGCGCATTCCGGCACTGTTGTGGTGCGCCCTGATCTTCGGCGGGGCAGTGTTGATCCTGCTGACGTGCTTCATGCGGCTGGAGAACGCCCGTGCGCACGCGGTACTCGTCGGCGCCGTCGCCATCCTGTTGTCACTGCTGCTGTACGTCATCTACACCCTCGACCATCCGTTCGGCCCCATAGGCGTTACCCCGCAGCCGTTTTCGCATGCGGTCAAGGTGTTCGACCTGGTCGACCGCGGCAGCTGAGCGTCGCTCCGTGGGCCGATCGGCGGACGACGGTCTATTATCTGCGTATGAATGCAGATAACCAGGTGCCGGCGCCGCTCGCCGACGACCAGGTGCGTCTGGTGGCCGAAGTGTTCCGGATGCTCGCCGACCCGACCCGCGTCCAACTGCTGTGGGCGTTGAGCGCATGCGAGCTGTCGGTCAATGAACTGGCCGAGCGCGTCGGCAAGCCCGCGCCGTCGGTGTCACAGCATTTGGCGAAGCTGCGGATGGCGCGGTTGGTCCAGACGCGACGTGCCGGTACGACGATCTTCTACAGCCTCGAGAACGAGCACGTGCGTCAGTTGGTGGTCGACGCCGTGCACAACGCCGAGCACGCGGGTCCCGGGGTGCCGGCACATCATCGTCAGGATCCCGGTGTGCGGAGGCTCGACGCCGACACCGCTGTGCGCAAGGGCGGCCGACGATGAGCGCGCACCACCAGCACGACCACGACCACGACCATGCGCACGACCACGGCCACTCCCACGGTGGGTGGGGGGCGATCCGCGGGCTGTTCGCTCCGCATTCGCATGACGCGGCGGACAGCCTGGACAGCGCGCTGGAATCGAGCGCCGCCGGCATCCGGGCGGTGAAGATCAGTCTGCTGGTGCTGGCCCTCACCACAGTCGTGCAGATCGCCATCGTGGCGGCGTCCGGGTCGGTGGCCCTGGCTGCCGACACGATTCACAACTTCTCCGATGCCCTGACCGCGGTGCCGTTGTGGATCGCATTTGCGTTGGGCGCCAAGGCCGCAACCCGCCGCTACACCTATGGCTTCGGCCGGGTGGAGGACCTGGCGGGATTGTTCGTGGTCGGCATGATCACGCTGTCGGCGGTCATCGCCGGCTATGAGGCGATACGGCGGTTGATCCATCCACAGGTCATCGACCACGTGGGGTGGGTGGCACTGGCCGGACTGGTCGGATTTCTCGGCAATGAGACGGTGGCGGTCTACCGCATCCGGGTGGGGCGGCAGATCGGTTCGGCGGCGTTGGTCGCGGACGGCATCCACGCACGCACCGACGGCTTCACGTCACTTGCCGTGGTGCTCGGCGCCGGCGGAGTGGCCTTCGGATATCCGCTCGCGGATCCGATCGTCGGGTTGATCATCACGGTGGCAATCCTGGCCGTGCTGCGCACGGCGGTGCGAGATGTGTTCCGCCGCTTGCTCGATGGCGTCGACCCGGCCCTCGTCGACACGGCCGAGCGGTCCCTGGCGGCCGAACCGGGCGTGCGGTCGGTGCACAGTGTGCGCATGCGTTGGATGGGGCACCGCCTGCATGCCGATGTGGAGCTCGACCTCGATCCTGACTTGAGCCTGGCGCAGGCTCACCGGATCGCTCATGACGCCGAGCATCATCTGGTCCGCGCCGTCCCCAAGCTCACCACGGCGCTGATCCACGCGTATCCGGCGCGCTAGAGGCGGATCGCGCCGAGCTGTTGCAGCTGGGCGAGGGTGTCGACGACACCCCAGACCTCGGCGATCTGTCCGTCGGTAAACCGGATGATGAACATTTCTTCGTACCCAACGGGTTTCCCGGTCGGCGCCAGGCCGCGGTACTCGCCGAGATGTGTTCCGGTCACCGTCTGCCGCGAGGCGATCTTGTCATGGTCGACGACCATGTCGTCGACCTTGACGTGAATGTCGGGGAAGGCGCGAAGGAGCAGGGTCCAGATGCGTTTCATGGTGTCCGGCCCGGAGCCGGCCGCCAGCGGTGAATGGACGACGGCGTCGGGATGGAAGACGTCGTCGATCGTGCTCACGATGTCGTCGATGTCTCCGCTGTTGCAACTGCAGTGGAATCGCTCGAAGGTCGCGACATTGGTGCTCGTGGGTGTCGTGGACATGGACCCTCCTTGCGATGTGGCGCAACGGTTCGCGAGCCCACCCGGCCCTCAGCCCGCGTTGCCCGTGCGGTCTGCCAGCCCCAGTCTCAGGTGCTCGCTGTGATAGACGGCTTCGTCGAGCAGTTGCGCGACGTGGTTGTCGTACAGGGTGTAGACGATGCTGCGGCCGCTCCGGGTGCCGGTCACCAGCCCGAGATTGCGCAGCAGCCGGAGTTGGTGGGAGACGAGGGATTGTTCGAGTCCGATGGCGTCGGCGAGGTCGGTGACGGAGCGAGCGCCCTGGCGTAGTTCGGTGAGGATCATCAACCGGCTCGGTGTCGCAAGCGCCTGCAGCGTCGTGGCGACCTGGGCTGCGGCGTCAGCGTCGAGTCGCCCGGTTGGGCGATCACGTCCCTCGACACCATGTCCCACCGTTGTAGTGTACTAGGCCGCACACATGAAGACGTATTCATTTGTTCTGATAACGTTGGCTGCATGTGTTCGCGAGGTGCGTCATGGCGACGGTGATTCAGGCTGCTCGCCCGGCGAGGGTCGCCGCGGTGGTGGCACCGTCACGCCGCAGGTGGTTCGATCTGTCCGAGATGCGCTGGGCGGCAGCAGCTTTGGTGTTGTTCCTGGCCGGTTTGGTGCTGCAGTTGGCCGGTGGGCCGACGTGGACGTGGTGGGCTCTGTACCTGGCCTGCTACGTCACCGGCGGTTGGGAACCGGCACTGGCGGGGCTGCAGGCGCTGCGCGAGAAGACCCTCGACGTGGATCTGCTGATGGTCGTCGCCGCGATCGGTGCGGCGTCGATCGGCCAGGTCACCGACGGCGCCCTGTTGATCGTCATCTTCGCGACCTCCGGCGCACTGGAGGCGCTGGCCACCGCACGGACCGCGGACTCGGTGCGCGGTCTCCTGAATCTGGCGCCCGACACCGCGACCCGGTTGTCCGACGACGGCGAGCACGTCGTGCCGGCCAGTGAGCTGGCGGTCGGCGACGTGGTGCTCGTGCGCCCGGGTGAGCGCATCTCCGCGGACGCCACGGTGCTCGACGGCGCCAGCGAGATCGATCAGGCGACCATCACCGGTGAACCGCTGCCCGTCGACAAGGCCGTCGGCGACGAGGTCTTCGCCGGCACGCTGAACGGCACCGGGGCACTGCAGATTCGGGTCGACCGTCGGGCCGCCGACTCGGTCGTGGCGCGCATCGCGGCGCTGGTGGAAGAGGCGTCCCAGACCAAGGCCCGCACGCAGCTGTTCATCGAGAAAGTCGAGCAGCGCTACTCGATCGGGATGGTTGTCGTCACCCTCGCGGTGTTCGTGATCCCGCTGCTCGCGGGCGGCTTCGTGCGGGAGGCGCTACTGCGGGCCATGACCTTCATGATCGTCGCGTCCCCGTGCGCGGTGGTGCTGGCCACGATGCCGCCATTGTTGGCGGCGATCGCCAATGCCGGGCGTCACGGCGTGCTCGTCAAGTCGGCGGTGGTCATGGAACAGCTCGGCGCCGCGACTCGCGTGGCGTTCGACAAGACCGGAACGTTGACCCGGGGGACGCCGGAGCTTGCGGAGATTCGGCTGCTGACAGCCGATTACACACAAGATGCGGTGCTGACGCTGGCCGCGGCCGCCGAACATCCCAGCGAGCACCCGCTGGGCGCGGCGATCGTCCGTGCGGCGAAGGCGCGCCGACTGGTCCTGCCGCGCGTCGCCGATTTCGCCGCCGAACCGGGCCGCGGCGTGCGGGCCACCGTGAAAGGACACCCGATCACCGTGTCCTCACCGTCGACGGAAAGTGACGAGGCGGTGGCTCAGTTGGAGCAGCGCGGTTGCACCGCGGTCGTCGTGGCGGTCGACGGTCGTGCGGTCGCAGTGTTCGGCATGACCGACGAACTTCGCCCCGACGCCCACGGCGCGGTCGCCGCCGTCGCCGCCCTGACGGGGCAGGCCCCGGTCCTGCTCACCGGTGACAATGCCGCGGCGGCATGGCAATTGGCCGGTCAGGTGGGCATCGCCGAGGTGCGTGCCGGCCTGCTGCCGCACGACAAGGTGGCGGCCGTCCGGGACTTGCAGGCCGACGGCCATCGGCTCGTCATGGTCGGCGACGGCATCAACGACGCGCCCGCGCTGGCGGCGGCGCACCTGGGCGTTGCGATGGGCGGCGCTGGATCGGATCTCACCCTGCAGACCGCGGATGCCGTCGTCATCGGCGATGACCTGCGCACCATCCCTGCGGTGATGGCACTGTCGCGGCGCGCCCGCCGCGTGGTGATGGCCAACCTGGCCATCGCGGCGACTTTCATTGCGGTGCTGGTCGTCTGGGACCTCGTCGGCACCTTGCCCCTCCCGTTGGGAGTGGCGGGTCACGAAGGCTCGACGGTCATCGTCGGGCTCAACGGACTACGGCTGCTCCGGCGTGGTGCCTGGCGCGCGGCTCAGTCCTCGTAGGGGACGAACTCGTCCTTGCTGACCCCGCACACGGGGCACACCCAGTTGTCGGGAATGTCCTCGAACGCGGTGCCGGGGGCGATTCCGCTGTCGGGGTCGCCGTCGGCGGGGTCGTAGATCATGCCGCAGCGCACGCAGATCCACAGCTGGGCGGTTTGGGTCTCGGTCATGGTGTGTCCGTTCGGAGAAGTGGTGTGGTCAGGGCTCGACGTGCGCCGGGGCGAGGCTGAAGCGGTTGGCCCGCCCGAAGGTGCCGAAGTCGTTGAAGCGGACACCGTTGTCGCGCAGCACTTTCTGGCAATCGTGCTTGATCGCCTCGCGGAGATAGAACGGGTCACGCACCAGGAAGTGGTGGATGGCGTGGGTCTCGCCGAAGTTGAAGCACAGGGCGTGGAACGGCTTGAGCCACTTGGCCGTCCAGACCTGGGTCTGCTGCATCACGTTGTGCTCCTCGACATCGCCGTAGTAGTGCATGTTGGAACTGACGAAGTGCAGGCAGAACGTGCGCACCGCGTTCGGCGCCAGCAGCGTGACGGCCACGAAGTTGAGCGCCGTCACCCAGCTGCCGGAAATGCTGCTGCCGGTGACGAATTCGTAGACGTGCACACCGATGAACAGGTGCCACAGCGTGTAGTGGATGGTTCCGAGCGGGAAGTACAGGGCGAGCGTCTTGGCGGCGAGCTGGCGTGCCTCTTCGGGGGAGCGGGCCTCGTGCTTGATGTAGGCGGTAACGATGGCGCGCTGTCGGAGTGGCTTGGTGTAGATGCCGAGCATCGAGTCGAGCAGGCTGAGCAGCCGGTGGCTGCCCCAGCCTTCGCCGTTGGTGATGCCCCGTTCCTCGAGGTCTGAATCGGTGCCCGAGACCTCGTGGTGGTGCAGGTGCAGCGTCCGCCGGATCCAGGGGTTGATGGTGCTGGGCCGGAAGAACCAGACCCCGAACATCATCACGTTGTGCACCAGGCGGTTCTGCCGGAAATACATCGAGTGGATGAGGTCGTGCTCCAGTTCGTGCAGCAGTGACAGCCAGAACGCGGTGATCAGGATGGTCGCGTACCAGGGCAGGATGCCGGCCGCGTAGAGAGCGGCGTCGACGAGGACGCCGGCGATCGACGCCAGGAAGATCGCCATCCCGACGCCGTCCTGGTGGGCGGTGAGGAACGGATGGCGTTCCCGCCAGCCGTTGCCGATGCGGATGAGCTCGCCCCGGATCGCGGCGATCCGGTTGCGGTCCTCCTCGGCCAGGTTGCGCTCGCCGGGTAGGCGGGTTGCGATGCGTGCCATGATCTCTCCATTCAAGTTAGAGAACGAATGTTCCGTAAGATATGGTTGCCGATATGGCGAGGTCAATAGCTATAGTTGGATTCGTGACCGGCAACACAGAGAACAAACGCTCTCTATCTGTCGAGGCGGACTCCAGCAATGGGCGGGATCGGCATGGGCGTCGGACGCAGCAGGAGCGCCGCGAGCACACCCGCCGCGCGTTGATGACGGCGGCGCTGGAACTGACCGGCAACGGGTCGAGCTTCGATGCGCTGAGCCTGCGGCAGCTTGCCAGTAAGGCGGGTGTCGCGCCGTCGGCGTTCTACCGCTATTTCCAGTCGCTCGACGACCTCGGCCTGGCAGTGATCCATGAGACGTTCCGCACGCTCCGCGAGATCATGGGCGAGATGGCCACGCTCGACATCGACTCGTCCGGTGGCGCAATCCACGTCGGGGTGCAGGCGCTTCGTGGTGTGGTCTCGCGGGACCATGCGCACTTGGCGTTCCTGGCGCGCCAACGTGCGGCCGGGCATTCGGTGCTCCGGCGCGAGATTCGGTCGGAGATCCGTTTGTACGCTAGTCAATTGGCCACCTACATGGCCCGGTTCGAACCCATCCGGTCGTGGAGCGTCGGCGATGTGGAGATGCTGTCGAGCATGTTGATGGCCACGATCCTCGCCGGCATCGACTCGATGCTCGAGGTCATCGCGCGCGGACTCGACGAAGAGACGACGGTGCGCGATCTGGACGCGGCCGCCGCGATGCTCGAGCGCCAGATTCGCTATCTATACGTCGGTGCCACCGCTTGGCGGAGCAGTTGATCACTCGCCGGACCGAAACCCTTTGACCACAAACAGGAGTGACATGACATTCTCAATGCAACTCAGCGATGACGTCATCGAGGTGCGCGACTGGGTGCACCAGTTCGCCGCCGAGGTCGTACGCCCTGCCGCCGCGGAATGGGATGAACGGGAGCAGACGCCGTGGCCGATCATCCAGGAAGCGGCGAAGATCGGGCTGTACTCGCCGGAGTTGTTCGGCACTCAGGCCGCCGAACCGAGCGGGCTCGGCATGCTGACGGTCTTCGAGGAATTGTTCTGGGGGGACGCCGGAATCGCGCTGTCCATCATGGGTACCGGCCTGGCCGCGGCGGCCCTGGCGGGCAACGGAACTCCTGAACAGATCGGTCGATGGCTGCCCGAGATGTTCGGCTCGGCCGCGGACCCGAAGGTCGCGGCCTTCTGTTCATCCGAGCCCGACGCGGGCTCGGACGTCGGGTCCATCCGAGCCCGGGCTCGCTACGACGAGGCCACCCGGGAATGGGTGCTCAATGGCACCAAGACCTGGGCCACCAACGGCGGCATCGCCAACGTCCACATCGTGGTCGCGTCCGTGTACCCGGAACTCGGGTCGCGCGGCCAGGCCAGCTTCGTCATCGGGCCGGACACCAAGGGGCTGTCCCAGGGGCAGAAGTTCAAGAAGCACGGCATCCGGGCGTCACACACCGCGGAGGTGGTGCTCGACAACGTGCGGCTGCCGGAGGACGCGATCCTCGGCGGCCGGGAGAAGTTCGAGGCCCGGGTGGCTCGGGTGAAGTCAGGTGTGTCCGCGGGCGGCCAGGCTGCGATGAAGACGTTCGAGCGGACCCGTCCGACGGTCGGGGCGATGGCGGTCGGGGTGGCCCGGGCCGCCTACGAGTATGCCCTCGAATATGCCTGCCAGCGTGAGCAATTCGGCAAGAAGATCGGCGAATTCCAGGCCATCGCGTTCAAGCTCGCGGATATGAAGGCCCGCATCGACGCCGCCCGCCTGTTGGTGTGGCGGGCCGGCTGGATGGCGCGCAACAATGTGCCGTTCGAGAACGCCGAGGGCTCGATGGCGAAACTGGTGGCCAGCGAGACCGCCGTGTACGTGACCGACGAGGCGATTCAGATTCTCGGCGGCAACGGGTACACCCGCGACTACCCGGTCGAGCGGATGCACCGCGATGCCAAGATTTTCACGATCTTCGAGGGCACCAGTGAGATTCAGCGGCTGGTGATCTCGCGGGCGGTGACGGGTCTGACGATCCGCTGAATCAGGACTCGTCGATGCGGTGCTGGTAGGCGGCGCGCGCTGCCGGATCGAAGTCGAGGAACGTGCGGTACGCGCCCAGCCGCTGGTTGACGAAGTCGCGCAGCCGGCGTCCGATCAGTGGCTGGGAATTGAGGATCGGCCCGATGATCTTGGGCACGAACACATCTGCGGTCGGCCGCGCGACCGCGGCGACGATCGCCTCGGCGACGTCGTCGGGTTGCGCATTCGGGATGAACTTCAGCCCGGCGGTCCCGGCGATGAGTTCGGTGTTCGTGAACGACGGCATCACGCAGGTGAACTCCACTCCCGTGCCGGAGTATTCGACGCGCGCGGTCTCGGTGAGCGCGATGACGGCGGCCTTGGTGCCGCAGTAGGTGAGGCCGCCGGGCACCGGAGTCTTCCCGGCGGACGAGGCGATGTTGATGATGTGGCCGGACCCGCGCTCGACCATGGCAGGCAGGGCCAAGTGCATGCCGTTGATGCAGCCCATGACGTTGATCTCGACGGCGCGCCGGTGCCGGTCGGCCGGCTGCTCGAGGAAGCGGCCGATGGGCATGATCCCGGCGTTGTTGATCAGGACGTCGAGCGGTGCGTGGGCGGTCGCCTCCTTGTGGAACGTGGCGAACGACTCGTAGTCGGAGACGTCGACGGGGTGGCCCTCGGTGCCCGGGCCGACGATGCCCGCGGCCGCGACGGCCGACTCGCTGTCCAGGTCGCCGATCACGATGGTGGCGCCACGTCGGTACAACGCCTTGGCGGTCGCCAGGCCGATGCCGCGGCCGGCGCCGGTGATCGCGATGCGTCGTCCACGTAGGGAAGTGGCGCCCATGGCTTGCTCCTCGAGTTCGTCGTGATGCCTCGAATGTAAATGAGCCTACATTTGACGCGCAAGAGGTCTTGACGCTCGAATGTAACCTAAGTTATGTTTCGAATACCACGCCGGCCTGGTCACATGGAGTAGACCGCTCGCGTGCGCACTCTCAACGGCCTTCGGCACACGAAAATTGGTGAAGCGGATGATGGGTTCAACAGAGCAGGAAACGCCTGTAGTCACCGGGCTGCGTGAGGTGTTCGCCACTGGCCGCACTCGCGACATCGGCTGGCGGCTCGAGCAGTTGCGTGGCATCGAGCGGATGTGCGACGAATGCGAGCAGGAGATCGTCGAAGCACTCGCCGCCGACCTGGGACGTCCCGCGTTCGACGGGTGGCTCGCCGACATCGCGTCCACCAGGGCCGAAGCGGCATATGCGCGTAAGCATCTCAAGAAGTGGATGCGCCGGCTTTCGGTTGGCCTGCCCCTGAGTCAATGGCCGGGCAAAGGTTGGGTGCAGTACGACCCGCTCGGCGTGGTGCTGGTGATCGGGGCGTGGAACTACCCCTTCTATCTCAGCGTCGGACCGCTGGTCGCGGCCGTCGCGGCCGGCAACTGCGCCGTGGTCAAGCCGTCCGAACTCGCTCCGGCGACCTCTGCGTTGCTCGCACGCCTGTTGCCGAAATACCTTGACCGCGAGGCGATCTGGGTCGTCGAAGGCGACGGAGCCGCCACGCAGGCGCTGCTGGCGCAGGGGTTTGATCACGCCCTGTTCACCGGCGGCACCGAGGTGGGGAAGAAGATCATGGCCGGGGCGGCCCCGACGCTGACCCCGGTCACGCTGGAGCTCGGCGGCAAGAGCCCCGTCATCGTCACCGCGGACGCCGACATCGACGTCGCGGCCCGGCGGATCGCGTGGGTGAAGCTCCTCAACTCGGGGCAGACCTGCATCGCCCCGGACTACGTACTGGCCGAACGGCCGATCGCCGACGAACTCGTGGCCAAGATCGCGGAGAACATCGAACGGTTCCGGTCGGCGGAGCAGACGAAGTCGCAGCGCATCATCAACGACCGGCAGTTCGACCGGCTCGTCGGATTGATCGCCTCGACCACGGGCACCGTCGTGACCGGTGGCGCGGCAGACCGATCGACCCTGTGTATCGAACCCACCGTCATCATCGACCCCGCGGCGGATGACCCGGTCATGACCGAGGAGATCTTCGGTCCCATCCTGCCGGTGGTCCGGGTCGGCTCGGCCGACGCGGCCATCCGATACGTCAACGCCAAGCCGAAACCGTTGGCGCTGTACGTGTTCACCGAATCGACATCGCAGGCGCGGCGGATCATCGACGCGGTCCCGTCCGGTGGCGCGGTTGTCAACCACATCGCGATGCACGTGATGGTGCCGCAGTTGCCGTTCGGCGGTGTCGGACCGAGCGGGATCGGTGCCTACCACGGGCGGTGGGGCTTCGAAGCGATGAGTCACCGCCGGGCAGTGCTGGCCAAGCGCAGCAGCCCGGACCCCACGCTGTTCTACCCGCCCTACGGCCGGGTGGCCATGAAGCTCATGCGAAAGGTGTTCTGATGCGCCGCCTTTCGAGCCTGGATGCCCAGTTCCTGGCGGCCGAACATGACCGCTTCGCAGCCCACTACAGTGGCCTCGCGCTGTTCGAGACCGTCGACGACACCACCATCACCGCCGCGACGATGAAGAGCCGGGTGGCGGCATGCATAGACCGGCTGCCTCCGTTGCACTGGAAGGTCGTGACGGTCCCGTTGGGACTCGACCATCCGGTGTTCGTCGAGACCGACGTCGATCTGGACGAGCACATCTTCGAATCCTCCTTACCCGCGCCGGCCACCGACGAAATGCTGGGAGATGCGGTGGCCCGCATCTTGTCGACGCGATTGGACCGCGACAAGCCGCTGTGGCGGTTGGACGTGATCCATGGACTTCCCGGCCGTACCGCGGTCGTCATCACGCTGCACCACGCCGCCGCCGACGGAATCGCGGCAAGTGAGGTCCTGGCCGCGATCATGGACAGCGACGACGAACCGGCGCTGGAGACGCGAGGCCCGGAAGCCGAGCCGAATCCGTTGGAGCTGGCCACTCGTGGGCTCGCCGCACTCCCGGTCCGCGGGGTGCGGGCACTGCTGTCCGCACCGGAGACGTTGGCAAACCTCGACCAGGTTCCGGCGATCCGCGCCCTGCCGGGCGTGCAGACCCTGGCGCAGCTGATCCGGCGCGACGGCGACGCGAAGGTGTTGCACTCGCCACGGACACGGTTCAACGTGAAACTTTCGGGCGAGCGCACAGTGGCGTTCGGGACGGTTCCGTTCGGTGAGATCAAGGCACTGAAGACGCATTTCGGAATCACCGTCAACGACGTGGTGATCGCCTTGTGTGCAGGGGCATTGCGGCGCCGGCTCACCGAGACCGGCGAAGTACCGGCGCAGCCACTGGTCGCCTACATTCCGGTGTCGAAGCGGTCACCCGATGCGCAGGACCGCTTCGGCAACGCGATCAGCTCCATCATCGCGCCCGTGCCGGTTCATCTTTCCCAACTCGGAGAACGGCTTTCGTACGCACACGAAACCATGACGCAGGCCAAGCATCGCACCAGCGAGGCTCCGGACACCCTGCTGAGTGATGTGAACGACCCGATTCCCGTGCCGTTGTTCGGCTTCGCGGCACGCGCCCTGATGGACCTGATCTCATCGCGCTTCTCGCGCCCGCCGATCAACCTGGTGATCTCCAACGTGCCGGGGTCGCCGACCCGGATGACCTGCTCCGGCGCACCGCTCCTGGCGGCCTACCCCGGCAGCGTCGTGTTCGACGGCTTCGCTCTCAACATCACCGTCGTCAGCTATCAGGATGGCCTCGACATCGGAATCGTCGGCGACGCCAAGGCTTTACCGGATGCCTGGGAACTGATCGCGGACTTCCGCCGCGAACTGGATGACCTGTCCGCCTTGGCGAACGCAGAAAGGATTCCGGAGTGATGACAGCAACTGCCGACGAATTCACCGCTGAACTGGTGGTGCGGCGGCGAACAAACGCGGCCGACGGGGTGGTGGCCCTGGAGCTCGTCGATCCGCAGGGCCACGCGCTGCCCGCATGGGAGCCAGGCGCTCACATCGATCTGCTGCTCGACGAGGGCCTGGTGCGCCAGTACTCGCTGTGCGGTGATCCGCGCGAGGTCCGCAGCTGGCAGGTCGGCGTCCTGCTCGACCCGAACAGCCGGGGCGGCTCACAGCATGTGCACGAGCATCTGCACGAAGGCATTGCCATCCGGGTTCGCGGTCCCCGCAACAACTTTCGGCTCGTCGACTCACCGAAATACCTGTTCATCGCCGGCGGCATCGGCATCACACCGGTGAAGGCCATGGCGGAAAGCGCAGAGCGTGCGGGCCTCGACTGGACCATGCTCTACCTCGGCCGCACCCGGTCGACCATGGCGTTCCAGCAAGAATTGCAGCACACCTACGGCGACCGCGTGACGGTGTGGGCCGACGACGAGCGCGGCGGCTTCGCGGACCTGGCGGCCGTGCTGGCAGAACCGGCCGACGACACCGTGATCTACAGCTGCGGACCGGAGCCGCTGCTCGCGGCGGTCGAAAAGCACTGCGCCCACTGGCCGGACGGCAGCCTGCACGTGGAGCGGTTCGCGGCGCAGGCGCCGTCTGCCGAGACGCTCGCCGAGGCGTTGGACAGCTACCAGGTGGTGTGCCGGCAGTCGGGAGTCACGGTCGAGGTGTCCGACGGCGTGCCGATGCTGGAGGCATTGGAGGACGCCGGCATTCCCATCATGTCCTCCTGTGGTGAAGGCGTCTGCGGTACCTGCCGGACCACCGTCCTGGAGGGCATCCCCGACCACCGCGACTCGCTGCTGACCGAGGCCGAGCGAGCCGCGGCCGACGTCATCCTGCCCTGCGTTTCGCATTCGCGCTCCGAGAAATTGATCCTCGACCTCTGACCTCGACATCAGCACCAACAAGCAAGGGAGTCCACCATGAGCACCGAGACCTTTACCGACATCGACCTCGCCACAGTCGATCTCACCGACCTGTCGTATTTCCAGGACGGACCGCCGCACGAGTTGTTCGCCCGCATGCGCAAAGAGCCCGGCCCGCACTGGAACGCACTGACGGACGCCGACGAACCCGGCTTCTGGTCGTTCACCAGATATGACGACATCCAGGCGATCAGCAGCAACTCCCAGCTGTTCTCCTCGGCGCGGGGCGGGGTCTTCTTCACGGCCTCCCGGGGCGCCGCGCCGATCGAAGCCCTGCGCGAAGTCATCCTCGGGATGGACCCGCCGCGGCACACCCAGCAGCGCATGGTGGTGCAGGCGGTGTTCACGCCCCGCATGATCCGGCAGATGGAGGCCGAGGTCCGCGCCACGGTCGCCCGGCTCATCGACGACGTGATCGAAAGGGGTACATGTGATTTCGTCGAGGAGATCGCCGTCGAACTGCCCTTGATCGTGATCGCCGACATGCTCGGTGTCGTGCAGGACGACCGCCGACAGCTGTTCGAGTGGACCAACATGCTGTCCCGCGCGGCGGCCACCGGTGACTCCCAGATGGGCATGGGCGCCCTGATCCAGATCGGCGGCTACCTGACGGCGCTGACCGCGGCGCGCAAGGAGAACCCCGGCGAGGACCTGCTGTCGCGGATGCTGGCGGCCGAGGTGGACGGTGAGCGGCTGTCCGAAGCCGAGATCACGTTCTTCTTCGCGATCCTGATGTTCGCGGGCAACGACACCACCCGCAACACCGCCTCGGGCGGCCTGCGGGCGCTCATCGAGAATCCGGCCGAACGGCAGAAGCTGCTCGACGACCCGGAACTGATCCCGGGTGCCGTCGAGGAGATGCTGCGCTGGGTGTCCCCGGTCATCTACTTCACCCGCACCGTCACCGAGGACACCGTCGTCGGCGGACACCCACTGAAAGAGGGGGAGCGCGTGTGCCTCTGGTACCCGGCCGGCTCGCGTGACCCGGAGAAGAACGAGAACCCCGAGACCTTCAACGTGTCGCGCGGGAAGATGCCGCACATGGCGTTCGGCGGCGGTGGCGCACACTTCTGCCTCGGTAATCAGTTGGCGCGCCTGGAATTGCGGGTGCTGTTCGAGGAACTCCTGCGCCGCATCCCGGACATGGAGATCACCGGACCGGTGACCCGGCTGGTCTCGACGTTCTCCAACGAATTGACCTCGATGCCGGTGCGCTTCACGCCGGGCACCCGGGAAGGCTGACCATGTTCCCGGGAACTCACGCGCTGACGATGCCGGACAAGGCGGCCGTCATCATGGCCGAGTCGGGGCGTACCGTCACCTATCGCGAACTCGACGACAGCTCACGGCAACTCGCTGTCGCACTGGCCGATTTCGGCCTCGTCAAAGGCGATGTCATCGCAATGCTGAGCGACAACGCTGCCGAGTGCTTCACGATCTACTGGGCCGCACTGCGGTCCGGCCTGTACCTGACCGCAGTGAACTTCCACCTCACCGCCGAGGAAGCCGCCTACATCGTGGACGACTGCGGTGCCAAGGTGCTGATCGCCGCGGGTCGGTTGGGGGAGTTGGTCGAGCAGGTGCGGGCCCTGGTCCCGAACGTCGGACATGCCTTCAGCTTCGGCGACAACCTCGCCGGATTTGATTCGTACGCAGACCTTTTGGCCTCAGCCGGTCACCGGACCCTGCCTGACCAACCCCGCGGCAGCGATATGTTGTACTCGTCGGGCACCACGGGGCGCCCGAAAGGAATCAAGCCGCCACTGCTGCCGATCCAGGTCGACGAGCCGGGCGATCCCATCACGGGGTTGCTCGGCACCGCCTTCGGTGTGACGGCCGACGACGTCTACCTCTCTCCGGCGCCGATCTATCACGCCGCGCCCCTGCGCTGGTGTGGCGCGATCCAGGCGCATGGCGGCACCGTCGTGGTGCTCGAGAGATTCAAGGCCGAGACGACGCTCGACGCCGTCCAGCAGTACCGGGCCACGGTCATCCAGGTGGTGCCGACCATGTTCGTCCGGATGCTGCAGTTGACCGACGACGCCCGGGCGTCCTATGACGTCTCGAGTCTGCGGTTGGCGGTGCATGCCGCGGCGCCGTGCCCACCCGATGTGAAGCAGGCCATGATCGATTGGTGGGGGCCGATTCTCGTCGAGTACTACTCGTCGACGGAGGCCTGCGGCTTCACCGTCATCAACTCGCACGAGTGGCTGGCCAAGCGCGGTTCGGTGGGCCGGAGCATGCTCGGCCCGGTGCACATCTGCGGTGACGACGGCGCGGAATTGCCCACCGGTGAGCCGGGATTGGTGTACTTCGAGCGCGATGTGCGTCCGTTCGAGTACCACAACGACCCGGCCAAGACCAAGGATGCCGAGCACCCGGCGCACGACAACTGGACGACGGTGGGCGACATCGGCTACGTCGATGCCGACGGTTATCTCTTTCTGACGGACCGGAAGTCGTTCATGATCATCTCCGGCGGTGTGAACATCTATCCGCAGGAAGTCGAGGACGCCCTCGCGCTGCACCCGGCGGTGTTCGACGTCGCCGTCATCGGGGTTCCGGACCCGGCCATGGGACAGCAGGTTAAAGCGGTCGTCCAGCTGCGTGACGGAGTTGACGCCAGCGACGAGCTGGCGGCCCAACTCATCGAACATTCCCGGGCGAAGGTCGCGTCGTTCAAGACACCCAAGACCGTCGACTTCGTCGAGAGCCTGCCGCGTACCCCGACGGGAAAACTGGTCAAGCGCAAGCTCGTTCAGCAGTACGTGGCGCCGGCGAGGGGATGACGGGATGCGACGCATCGTCGGTGTCGAAGACTACTTCGACGCCGGCGTGGAACTGTTGGCGACGCAGGGCCCGGACAGCATCAAAGTCGGCGCCCTGTGCGGTGCCCTGGGGGTCACCACCGGCTCTTTCTACGGCTACTTCGCCAGTCTCGACGAGTTCGTCACCCGGCTCCTGACGACCCGGCTGTCGCAGCCGAACCGGCGCCTACTCGAGTTGGCTGCTTCCGATGACACGTCGGAGGCGATCATGGCCCGGTTACGCGAGCTTCTCGACATCGTTCCGCACGATGCCGAGACGGCACTGCGCGCCTGGGCCCCGCGCCGTGCCGTCGCGGCGCAGCTCCAGCATCGACTGGACATCGAACGTGGCGCAGCCCTGGCAGCCATCCTCGGCAAGCTCGTGCCGGCGGAGCACTGCGGTCGCCTCGCCGAAGTCGCCATGGCTCTGTTGATCGGCTACCAGCAGTTGTTTTCAGACACCGGAGCCGCGGACCGCGACAGCCTGTTCGAGCAGTTCGAAACCATGGTGAGGGCGCACCAAATATAGGTTCCCTTACGATGGGCACTGCGTGAGTGAAAGGTGTGGCGAGTGCGGCTGTCGGTGACGCGCGATGACTACTTCAACGCCGCGATGGAGATCCTGGCCTCGACCGGGGTGGCCGGCTTGAAGATCGCTCCGTTGTGCAAATCGCTGGGCGTCACGTCGGGCTCGTTCTACGGATACTTCGGCAGCATGGACGGCTTCGTCACGGAGTTCCTCGCGTACTGGGAGCGCGCCCAGACCGAGCGGATCGCCGAATTGTCCAACGTGCCAGAGGATCTTGCGACGCGGGTTCATCTGATGAAGACCCTGACGGCGAAACTGCCGCACGATGCCGAGGCGGCGATCCGGGGCTGGGCGCACGCGAATTCGCAAGTGGCCCAAGTTCAGAAGGCGGTCGACGCCAGGCGCGTCGAGATCCTGACCAACCTGCTCCGGCCGGCGGTGGCTACCCGCCGGCAAGCCGAGACGCTCGCCATCATGGGCATCACCCTGCTCGTCGGATTGCAGCAATGGCGGTCGCCGGTCACTCGAAAGGACTTCAACCGGGTCTTCAACGAGTACGAGCAGATGGTCTATCGCGCGATCGGACACACCACCGCGCCCTGAGTGGGCCGACCGGCGGTGCGTCAGACGAGTTCCGGCACCCGCAGATGAGCGATGGCCAGTTCGAACTCACAGATGTCGACCAGACTGCCGCCCAGCTGGGCGAGCTTTTCGGTGCGGAGCGCGCTGGCCTCTTCGCGGTTGTTGTCCAGCGCCGTGGCGCTGTCGAACGTCACGGACGAAACGGCGCGTCCGGACGGCTTGTCGAGCAGGAGGCTGGCGCTGCAGAATCCCTCGAGTTTCTCCAACGGCGGCAGGACCAGCGTCCGGTAGAAGTCGGTGAGCAGGTCCGCCTGATGGGGTTCGACGGAGAACCAGGCAACGCGAAGGCAGGCGCCCTCCGGCGAGCGGTGGCGGCGGTGCAGCGCCGTGACCTCCCACTCGCTGATCTCCTTCCGGGTTCCGTTCAGCAGCTCTGCCGCGCGTTCCCCGAGGGGACGGGCGGCATGCGCCGTCAGGTGCATCACCGCTTCGGACTCCCAGGAGCTGGTGGCGATGCAGCGCCCCAGGCGCCGGTCCACCAGCAGTGACATCCCCGCGGCCCCCAGCTCCTCCAGTGCGGGCAGCACGGTGTCGCGCATGTACGCAACGCCCGCGTCGATCGACGCCGGCTCGGCCTGAAACGTGGTTGAGCGTGCGTACACCAGGCGCTCCTCGGTTGCGGCAGCGCCCCGTGGCGCTGCTCGTTCTCCCCACAGCGTCCCTTGTCGACCCCGATGGCGTATGGACTTTGCCGGAATCCACAGGTTGCGTTAAGGAGCGAGAACCGCGGCGCCGAACCAATGGCAAAGCAGCAGTGCGACTTCCACGTCGATGCGGTCTTCTTCGATCGGTCTGCCGCGGCGCTCGATGGCGCGCTGCACCCGGTACTTCACCGAGTTGACGTGCAGGTGCAGCTCGTCGGCGCTGGATTTGAAGCTGGAGCTGTTGCGCAGGAACCCGCGGAGGGTCTCCCGCAGCCGTTCATCGCTGTCGGTATCCGCGGCAAGCGGGCCGAGCACCTGGCCGACCCACGATCGGGCATGTTCGAGGTCCGAGCTGAACTGTGCTGCGACCACGAGGCCCGGTTCATCGGCGGCGGTGACCGGCCGTGGCGGGGCGCCCGGCGCCATCGCGACCGTCCTGGCGGCGACGGCCTGACGGTGTGAGTCGCGGAAACCGCGCAGCCCGCCCAGCGGGTTTCCCACGGTCAGCCATGGCGCGTCCGGGCGGGACCGGACAAACGCGCGGATTTGACCCACCGGATCGTCGGCGCCGGCCGGTAGCGGAATCCAGGCCCATCCGGTCACCTGATCCGATGCGACGAACAACGGGCGTTCCCGCGCGCCCAGGGCGGCGGCCAGATCGGTCACGAACCGCTCCATGACGTCCAGTTCGTCGCCGTCGGCATGCTCCGCACACCACACGATGAGCGCCAGATGGACCCGGTGCAGCGGGTAGCGGATGAGGTCGGTCGTCTCGTCGATGTCGAGATCGCCGCCGTCGAGCACCTCGCGCACGCGCAGTGCCCGCATCTGGTTCCGATTGGCCAGCCATCGGTCGCGCTCGACCTGGTAGGCGTTGACGACCTGATGCGAGACCTGGTCGATGTAGGTGAACGAGCTGGCGGCGATCTCTTCGAAGACCTGCCATCCCAGCTCGGCGTCGAGCTGCGCCGCCCGCACCTCATCGAGGATCAACTTGAGGACACTGTGGTGACCGAGGCGGTACGCCCGCACCAACTCGTCGACATCGGTGCCGCGCTGCGCCATCCGGCGCGCGTGTTCCAGCGCTGCCGTGGGCGGTTCGATGCGGTCGATGGGGATCCCGTGGCGGATGGCGGGGAAGAAGGCTTCGAGGTTGCCCTGCACGGCGTCGTAGAGCAGCTCCATCAACTCGCCGTCACCGGCCATCTCGGACCGCTCCTGAGCCAGCAATTCCTGGATCGAACGGGTCGTGGCCGGCAGCTTGTCGCCCAACCGATCCACGATCATCGCGGCGGTCTCGGCGGCGAGTGTCCCGGTGTCGTGGCTTCGCGACATCGCCCGACTCTATGGCTTGGCGGGCGTGCCTATCTGGGAATGCGGGCGCGACCCGCGACTGACTGGATCGTCAATTTGTTACTGGCCGGTGGCGTAGGCCAGGGTGCGCGCGCGGGCCGGCGCGGCGACGTGCGGCAACGCCACCGAGTGGACGGCGGCAGCGGCGGCACTGCGGCGGGCGTTGAACCAGCGGACGCCGGCGGCGCCGACGACCAGCAGCAGCGGCCACAGGCCGATGGAGAAGAGGACGATGGCGTCGAAGATGAAGGCGGGCTCGAACATGGCTGTGCTCCTGGATTGATGAAATATATTTGTTCCGTTGATATTTGGAGTTTTCTCAACGGGGAAGCTGATACCAGAACGGTACGGCGCGGGCACGCGGCGACCCAGGTACCGCCGAGACAATCTTTTGGCGATCTGGCCCGAATCGTTGTCCCTGACGAACAAAGGGGCATCAATTTCCGCGGGTGGCCCCCATTCCGGCGCGCCGCGCCGACAATTGATGGTGACGGCAGCAACCGAACCGAAGGCCTCCGACGTGTCCGAACCCGACGAAACGCAACGTGGCGTCGCGACCGGCTGCTACTGCAGACCGGCGACGGAGTCCTGGTGGTCTGGTGGTCCGGCCTTGCGGTCGATCCCGAGAACCGTTTGAACGACGTCGTCGATGGTGGGGATGTCGTCGGACATGTCGGTCGAGGGAGATGCGGTGGCGCTCAGCGCCGTTGCGATGACGTCCCAGGTGTGGCCGGCGGCATGTGCCGCCTCGACAGCCTCGCGCAGTTCACGCTGGGCGGCGCGCAGCGCCTGATGAGCTGCGCCGATGCGCTCGACGTACGCGAGGTGCATTTCCTGCTTCTCTGCTGACATCACTTGTGCTCCAGCCGTTCCTGAGGCTGATGACCGATTCGGGCGCCGAGACTGAGCTTGTGTGTCAAATCCAGCCCAGATCTGGCACACAAGCTCATGTTCGTCAGCTCAGCCGGAAGGCCAGGCCCTCCGGCGGTCACCTCAACCGTCGTTTCCTTTACCGCCTGTTCAACTCAAGGTAGTTTATCTATGGCAACTGACATAGATTTCTATATAGCACCAATGCGTGATTCAATGCAAGTAGTGGAACAGGGAATCTCATGAACGATGCAGATCGCCGGCTGGTGCCGCCGAGCGCAGGACCCGCTGCCGCGGGCCCGGCATCCGATCATGCGGTGTACGGGATCACGGTCGCCGCGGAACTCTCCGGTGCCCCAACACAATCACTGCGGCTGTGGGAGCGGCACGGGCTTCTCACACCGGCGCGCACCGACGGCGGCACCCGCCGCTACAGCGCCGACGACGTGGCCCGGATCGGGCGGATCGTCGCCCTGGTCGCCTCGGGCGTGAACATCGCGGGAATCAGCAGGATCCTCGAATTGGAAGACGACAACAGCGCACTGCGCAGCGCGGCCGATCGGCGCAACCGCTCGAAGTGACGGGCGGCTGACCAGCTCGGTTATCGTGCCTGGGTTTTCGCCGCGAGACCTCGGGTGGCGGGCCCCTCCAGGAGCCGACCGTCCGGCGCGAACCGCGAACCGTGCAGCGGACACTCCCAGGCCCGGTCGGCGTCGTTCCACCGCACCACGCCGCCCAGGTGCGGGCAGATCGCCGACACGGTGCGTTGTTCCCCGTCGACCAGGCTTTCGGCGCGTAGCTGCCACGGGGGTCCACTGACCACCCCGGCGCCTTCGGAGATCCCGTCCGGCGACGCGGAAAGCGGCATGATCCAGCCTTTGGCCAGATTCAGTCCGACCTCGAGATTCGCGCGCAGCGCGGCCGTCACGCCGCGCAGTTCGTGCGGACTCCAACTGGCGAACGCGCGAGCCCACTCGATGTGGCCGCCGAGCATCTGCGCCGAGAGGGCGAGCGCCGCCGCAACACCGTTGGTCAGGCCCCACTTGTCGAAACCTGTTGCCACCCGAATCTTTTCGTAACCCGGAAGCAGGGGGCCGACGTACGGCAACTCATCGATGGGCGAATAGTCCTGGGCTGACCAGAAGTGTGTCGGACGGGCACCCGGATAGTGCAGTTCCGCCCACTTGGTGAGCTCGGCCACGTCGTGGGCGGGTGTGTGCGCGCGGCCCACCGGATGGCCGGCGCCACCGACGATGAGTTTTTCGCCGCTCGCGGATGGCGCGTACCGCACCGACCTGGTGGGGGAATCGACCGAGATGAACATGCCGCCCGTCGCCTCGCGGGCGACGTCGAAAGCCATGCAGTAGGAGCGTTTCGCCGTCAGCCGCGCGAAGAAGCCGCCGCGGTCCAGGATCGGTGTTCCGGTCGCCAGGATGCACCGGTGCGCGGTGACCGACATGTTGGACCCCGCGGCATCAACCGTGGGGTGCGTTGCCTGCAGCGCCACGCGCACCAATCCGTCGTCGGCCACCGACACCGCGCGGACGCCCTGCAGCAGGGTGCCGCCGTGGGCTTCGAATTCGACCGCCAGACTGTTCAGCAGAGGCATCGGATCGACCTGTGCCTGTTCCGGTAGCCGCACGCCGCCATGGAACGGGAACGGCACATCGGCGGTGTCGACCCACTGCGCCTGCGTCAATCCCGCTTCCTGGCAGGCGCTGAACGTGTCACGCGCGGTGGCGACACCCGAGAACGTCTGGGCGTAGGCGTGGTCGGGTTCGGCCTGCCACGGGATCGCATGGTTCTCGCAATGGCGCACCAGCCAATCACGTCCCTCGGCGTTGCCGCGGACGTAGTCGCGCAAGACGTCCGCGCTGTGCTTGGCGGCAATGCGCGCCAGCTTGCTGCCCTGCAAGACGGTCAACTTGCCGGTGGTGTTGCCGGTTGTGCCGGCACCCACATGCCGCGCCTCGACAACCGTGACGTTCTTGCCCGCTCGGGCCAGCAGCACGGCGGTGGTCAGCCCGGTGATGCCGGCGCCGATCACGACCACGTCGGCGGGCGACGCGAGGTCCGTCGACTCCGGCGACGGCGGCGAAGTCGGCGACATCTCGCGGTCGGCCAACCACAACGAGGTCCGGTGGCAACCATTCGGAGGTCCGGTCACCGCCATGCCTAACCGGCCATGAATTCGGCGTAGGCGGAAGCCAATTCGGGCGGCAGCACCGTCACGTTGCACCGCTGCTGCGTGTCACCGATCGGCGCCAGGATTCCACGCAGGTCCTGATACTGCTGGGGGTGGGCCGTGAAGTACGCCCGGATATCGGCCGACGCCATCGGCCGCGGCTGCGAATATGACGCCACCACAACCTGATTGGCATCGGGATGCGCTGTCAGGTAATTGCTGGCCGCTCCGGTGGCCGAACTGACGGTATTAGCAACGGATTCCGGGCTGCAGTCGGCTTCCGCAATCGCCGTCGCGGGTGTGATCAGACTCAGACACAGCGGTACGGCGGCCAGTACCGGGGTCAGGCTGGTGAATCGAAGCGTCATGGCATGTCCTCCTCTGTGTTTCGTTGCCGACTGGATGCAGATCGGTTGGACGGCATCCGCCAGGCACCGGTCGTCATATACCCGCGGTCGTGAATCTGAACCCACCGGATTTTGCTGTCTCGCATCCACACTGCGTGTTTCAAAGCACCGGAGCGGGTATTCAACCGGCGTCAGGTGGATTCCGAACTCGACGTCCGCTGGAGTGGCTCCGACACTGCCGTCGCTTCTCTCCGGTTCCACAGATCCGGGCGTCCGGTCGGTCGACACCGGCACCGCCGGGACGGTCCAGCCGCAAACAGGACCGTCCCGGCAATCCGGTATCTGAGTCCGGCGCTGATCGCGTCAGCGGCGCGGCAGCGTCGCGTGGGGGCGGAACGGTCGGGTCGGGGGTTCGTCGGGCCGCGCCGCGCGCATGCGCGTGGTGGGTTGCTCGGCGACAAACTGATGGGGTGGCCCGAGTTTCGTCGGCCGCCGCTCACGCCGGGCCGACTCCCGTTCGGTCAGCAGACCACGGGCAATACGGTCGAGTGCGCTCTGGACGTGAATGCGCTCAGGTGCGCCCTGGAATTCGTCCGACTGCGTGAGGGTTTCGGTGATCCAGCTCGAGATCACGTTGCGGGCCGCACCCACCTCGGCCGAACCGGCCGGGGTCAGCGAGTATTCGGTTCCGGAGCGCGTCGCGAACCCGGTGGCCACCAGGCGATCGAAGATCGGTTCGAGAACCTGAGGTGGAACCCGTCGATCGTCCGCGATGTCGAGAAGGTCGGCGGCGCCGGTCACCGCGGCGTACCGGTAGATCAGCATCAGTGCCCACAATTGTGCGGTCCCCAGGCGGCTGTTCGAGGTGCGAGCCACCGCTTCGAGGTCAATGCCGTTGCTGCGCTGCAACAACCGGCCGACGGCGACTTCGATGAGTTTCTCCGGCGACTCGGTGGTCGGCATGCCGAAACCCTCGCCCATGTCGGTGCTGCCACTGGCGGCAGCGTCACGAAGCGGCACCTGTTTGAGGAACAACGCCAGGACGAAGCCGACGACCGCGACGGGCGCCGCCAGCAGGAACACCTGGCTCAGCGAATCGGCATAGGCGTTGATGATCGGGGCGGCGGTGTCGTGCGGAAGGCTGTGCAGCACTTTCGGCGACGTCGCCGCGTCGGGTGGCGCGCCGCCGGCCCTCATGGCCGCGGGTATGCGGTCACCCAGGAAGTTCGCGAACATCGACCCGAAAATCGCTGCGCCGAAAGAACTTCCGATGGTGCGGAAGAACGTCACGCCGGAGGTGGCGACGCCGAGGTCGGCGAAGTCGACGGTGTTCTGCACCACGAGAATCAGCACCTGCATGCTGAGCCCGATCCCGGTGCCGAGAATCAGCAGGAACAGTGACTGGGTCAGCGTCGAGGTGTCGGCGTCCATCCGTGACAGCAGCACGAACCCCAACGCCATGATGGCTGTACCGGCGATCGGGAAGATGCGGTACTGCCCCGTGCGGCCGACGATCGCGCCGCTGCCCAGCGAAGTGACGAGCAGACCGGCCACCATCGGCAAGGTGCGCAGCCCTGACGCGGTTGCCGAGACACCGTCGACGAACTGCATGTAGGTCGGCAGGAACGTCAGCGCACCCAGCATCGCGAAGCCGACGACGAACGACAGCACACAGCACACCGTGAAGACCGGGTTCGCGAACAGGCGGATCGGCAGAATCGGTTCGGGCGCACGGCGTTCCACCATGACGAAGCCTGCGATGGCCACGGCCGAGGCGACGAACAACCCGATGATCGTCGCCGAACCCCAGGCATACGTGGTGCCGCCCCAACTGGTTGCCAGTGTCAGGCCGGCAGCGCCGAGCCCGACCAGCACGATGCCCGCGTAGTCGACGACGGGTCGCCCGGCGCGCGCCAGTTCGGGAATGGCCACGGCCGCGATCCCGATGACCACCACCGCCACCGGCACGTTGATCCAGAACGCCCACCGCCACCCCAGATGGTCGGTGAACAGCCCGCCGAGCAACGGGCCGACGACGGTCGTGACACCGAACACCGCGCCCAAAGCGCCTTGATACTTGCCTCTTTCGCGCAGCGGGATGACCTCGCCGATCACCGCGACGGCCGTCACGGTGATCGCGCCACCACCCAGGCCCTGCAGCGCCCGCGACGCGACGAGCATCCCCATCGATTCCGCGAGCCCACACAGGACCGAGCCGGCCAGGAACAGCAGGATCGCGACCTGGAAGATCTTTTTGCGGCCGAAGATGTCGCCGAGCTTGCCGACCACCGCGGTGACGATCGTCGAGGCGAGCAGGTAGCTCGTGACGACCCAGGACTGGTGGCCGGCGCCACCGAGGTCGGCGACGACTGTCGGGAGCGCCGTCGCCACGATGGTCTGGTCGAGGGCGGCGAGCAGCATCCCGAGGACGACGGCCAGGAAGACGAAGTTGCGCTGCCGCACGCTGGGAGCCGCGTCCGGCACGTCGGTGGGGCTATGTGTGGTGGTGGCTGTCATAACCCGGCTGACCTCAGGTCTGGGCCGGACTGCTCGCCAATGCCTCGGTGATGGCCTCGCAGAACGCCGGCAGATCGGAGGGCGAACGGCTGGTGATGAGATTGCCGTCGATACACACTGCTTGATCGACGACGGTGGCTCCGGCGTTACGCAGATCGGTGCGGACACTCGGATAGCTGGTCACCTTGCGGTCGCGGACGACGTCGGCCTCGACGAGGGTCCACGGCCCGTGACAGATCGCGGCGACGGGCTTGCCGGAGCGGACGAAGTCGCCGACGAACGCCACCGCGGTGTCGTCGACCCGCAGTTTGTCGGGGTTCACGGTGCCGCCCGGCAGGATCAGCGCGTCGAACGCGTCGACCCGTACCTCGCCGACGGTGCGGTCCACCGCGATGGTGCCTGCCGGTTCGAGGTCGTGATTGCGGGCCTGGATTTCGCCGGCCGTGATCGACAACACCTCGACGGATGCGCCGGCCTCCTGAACCGCGGCGCGCGGTTCGTCGAGCTCGACCCTCTCGACACCGTCGGCGGCGAGGATGGCGATCCGGCGGCCTTGTAGTTCCTTGAGCACGTGGCTGTTCATACCCGCGGAGACGTCGCCCAAACGTCGTCGGCCACGCCGTCAGGGCAGTTCCGCGATGACTTTCGCGAAGGCCTCCGAATGCTGTTGCTGGACAATGAAGTAGGTCACTCCATAGCGATCCCGTAGGTCTCGGATCCGGTCGGCCATGTCGGTGGTGCTGCCGCTGAGGGCGCCCGGAGTCGTCAACAGCTCGGCGTCGCTGAGGTCGGGTTGGAAGCGCCGGGTCATGGAAAGGTCCGGTATCCCGGACCCGTCGGTCGGCACCGCGGTGATGGCCAGGTTCAGCTCCAGTTCATCGAACCGGTCGCCGGCGGCGTTGCGCACGAACGAAATTCGCTCCGCGAGCGGGTCGTGGTCGGCGGACGGCGGCCCGCCTCCGGTCAGCCCGATGATCTGCGCCTGCTGGGCGGCGACCGTCAGCAGCTTGTCGCCGGCGCCGGCGATCATCACCGGCACGTCGGGCAGGTGGGTGCGCAGATACGAGGTGACGTGCGCGGTGTACGCCACCCGTTTCCCGGCGCTGGGGAATGGCAGTTCGGCGGCATCGAATTCCTCCTTGACGTACCCGGCACCGAGACCCGTCTCGAACCGCCCCTCGGTGAGGTCGCGCATGGCCGCGATGTCGCGGGCCAACAGCGCGGGCTTGTAGAAGCAGGCATTGAACACGAAGGTGCCCAGGTGCAGCGTGCTGGTCGCGGTGGCAGCGGTCGCCAGCACCGGGAACGGGGCCGGCGCGCCCAGATGGTCGGGCACCAGGAGGACGTCGTAGCCTACGTCCTCGGCGCGGCGCGCCGCGTCCTGGACCGCTGACCGGCTGTCGGTGTGCCGCAGGCCGACGCCGAACCGGAAATCTCTCGTCATGTGTTCGACCTTACGGACGCGCGGAGCGTGCCCGCCGGTGCAAACTGCAGGTGTGCGCCCCAGACTGACACTGACCGCGGTCTGCGTGGTGGTGTTCATGCTGCTGCTCGACATGACGATCGTGGCCGCGGCACTGGCCGACATCCAGGCTTCACTGCACGCGCCGCTGTCGGGATTGCAGTGGGTGGTCGACGCCTACGCGCTGCCGATGGCCGGATTACTGCTCACGGCGGCGACGGTGGGGGACCGGCTGGGACGGCGGCGGTTGTATCTCGGCGGCCTGGTGGTGTTCATGTTCGCGTCGGCCGGATGCGCGCTGGCCCGCAACATCGACGCACTCAACGGGCTGCGGGCGGTGCAGGGCGCGGCCGGCGCGGTGCTGCTCGGGGTGTCGTTGCCGATGCTCGCGGCCGCGTTCCCCGACGCGCGCCAGCGGGCGGGCGCCATTGCGGCGTACGGCGCGGCGATGGGCGCAGGCGGTGCCGTCGGGCCGCTGCTGGGCGGTGCGCTGGTCACGGCGTACGGGTGGCCGTCGATCTTCCTGATCAACCTGCCGGTCGGCGTGGTCGCGCTGTACATCGTCATCTTCGCCGTCCCCGAAAGCGTCGTCCCGCGGTCACGTCCGGTCGACATCTGGGGCACGGTGGTGCTGACGGCGGCGCTGTTCGCGGGCGTGTACGTGCTGATCGAGGGCAACCACTTCGGTTGGGGCAGCCCGATCATGTTGGGACTGAGTGTTTTCTGTGTGGTCGCCCTGGCCACCTTCGGGCTACGCGAGTCCCGTCTGGCCGAGCCGATGCTCGACGTGCGGCTGCTCGCCGGTCCCGGATTCGCGGGTGTCTCCCTGGCCGCGTTCGCTGCGACCGGGACGCTGATCGCGTCGACGAACTACCTCGCGTTGTATTTCATGAACACGTTGGGGTTCAGCCCCTTTGGCGCCGGGTTACGGTCGCTGCCGCTGACGCTGGCCATCGTGCTGGGTGCCCCGCTGGCGATGATCGCGGCGCGGAGGATACCGGTGGTCGCAACCATCCCGGCCGGCGTCGCATTGATTGCCGCGGGTATGTGGATGATGACGGCAGTAAACGCGAACACGACATGGACGCACTTCATCTCGGGGTCGGTCGTGGCCGGGCTGGGACTCGGTGGGCTGTCGGCGCTGACGTCTGATGCGGCGCTGCGTTTCGTGCCGGTCGCCGACGCCGGGATGGCGACGGGCACGGTCAGCACGGCGCGGCAGATCGGCATCCTGGCCGGTGTCGCCGGGCTGGGCGCCTTGTTCAGCCGGCACGCGGGCGACCTTGCCACGTCGCGGCTTTCCGCAGTGCCGGGCCTCGGCGCCGAAGCGGGCCGGCAGCTCAGTGACGGGCTGGCGGCCGGCGCCGGGTTGCGGGCGCTGGAGGTGGTACCCGACCGGCTGCGTCCCGCGCTCGCCGTGGTCGCGCGGGAAGCCAGTGCGGCCGGCATGCAGTCCGCGTTGACCGCCGCCGCGCTGGCCGCCACCACGGCAACGTTGTTCGTGGCGCTGCTCGTCCGGATGGGCGCCCGGCAAACAATCCATGCAGAGTCTGTGGATTAGCCGAAGTTGCTACGGCCGAGCCGCAATGCGGATATTTTCGAAGCTTATGTTCGGCGCTGCTGTTCTCATCCCAGCGACCGATTCCGGCCGCTACAGCATCGTCATCTCCGACGATCCCGATGAGATCGAAGCGGCGCAGCGTCTGCGGTACCAGACGTTCGCCGAAGAGCTGGGTGCCGCACTCCCACAAGCGATTCGCGGACCGCGCACCGGCGAGATGATCGACGTCGATCGCTTCGACGCCTACAGCGATCACCTGCTGGCCCGGGACGAACAGACCGGGGCGATCGTCGGCTGCTACCGCTTGCTGCCCCCGGATGGTGCGCGCGCGGCCGGCGGTATCTTCACCGACACCAACTTCGAGCTCGGCGCCGGCATCGACGCGCTGCGGCCCTCACTGGTCGAGTTGGGCCGTGCCAGCGTGCATCCCGACCATCGCAACGGTGCGGTGATGGCGATGCTGTGGGCCGGGATTCTGCGCTATCAGGAACTGACCGGATACCGGTGGGCGATCGGCAGTCTCTCGGTGCGCATGGAGGACGGCGGTGCGCGCGGTGCGCTGGTGCGCGGCGTTCTCGACCGGGCGTACCGGCGGCACCCGGCACCGCCGGAGTTCCGCGTGACACCACGAAACCCGGTGCAGGTCAACGGAATACCTCTCGCCGACCTGCCCGATCCCGGCCGCGTGCGGGTGCCGCCGATGGTGGCAGGCAGCCTGCGGATCGGCGGCGTGATCTGCGGGGAACCGTCGTACGACCCGGAATTCGACATGGCCGATTTCGTGGTGCTGATCAACCGGGACATGGTGCATCAGCTCTACCTTGCCCGGCTCACCCGTAACCATGTCCAGACCTGACGCTCCCGACATGCTGGGAGTCGGGTTCGGGCCGTCGAATCTGGCGCTGGCCGTGGCCCTCGCCGAGCGTGGCGTGCGCGGCCGCTTCGTCGACGCCCAGCCGCGGTTCGGCTGGCACCGCGACATGTTGCTGCCCGGCACCCGGATGCAGATCCCGTTCCTCAAAGACCTGGCGACGCTGCGCAATCCGCAGAGTGCATTCACGTTCGTGAACTACCTGAGTGATCGGGGCAGGCTGGTCGAATTCATCGGTCGCCATGACGTGTTCCCGAGCCGGCACGAATTCCACGACTACCTGCAGTGGGCCGCGGACCAGTTCGCGGACGACGTGCGCTACGGCCGCCGCGTGGTCGCAGTGACGGCAGGTGATGCCGGATTCGCGGTGCAGCTCGACCCCGGCGAGGTCATCTCGACACGGACCCTGGTGCTGGGCACCGGCCTGCACCCGGTCCTGCCGACGGGCACGCGCTCGACCCTGCGCCAGTGGCACAGCCACCAATTGCTCAGTGGCATGGCTGCGCTCGGCCCGGTGGACGGCGGCCGGTTCGCCGTGGTCGGTGCGGGGCAGAGCGCCGCCGAGGTCGTTTCCTACCTGCACCGCACCTACCCGCGCGCCGAGGTGCACGCGGTGTTCGGCCGGTACGGATACAGCCTCGCCGACGACAGTGCCTTCGTGAACCGCATCTTCGATCCCGCAGCGGTCGACGAGTTCTACGGCGCGGACGGCGCGGAACGTCAACGTCTGCTCGACTACCACCGGTCGGCCAACTACTCGGCCGTCGACGTCGACCTCATCGCGGACCTGTATGAACGCGAATACGACGAACGCGTGAGCGGGGCCCGCCGGCTGTTCCTGCATCGGGCCTGCAGCGTCATCGGTGCCGACGAAGACGACGCGGAGGTCCGGCTGGGCCTGCGCAACCGCATCGACAACACGACCGAGACCGTGCGCTGCGATGCCGTGGTGTACGCGACCGGCTACGCGCCGATGGATGTGCCGGCGTTCCTGGGCGAGCTGGCGTCCTGCTATGAGTTCGACGAACACGGCCGCCCATTGGCCACGCGCGATTACCAGCTGGTGGCCAGGCCGGGCGCTCCCGGCGACATCTACCTCAACGGCGCGACCGTCGAACACAGCCACGGGCTCGGCGCGACGCTGCTGTCGAACGTGGCCGTCCGCAGCGGCGAGATCGCGGCGGCGATCAGCCCGTGACGGTCAAGTAGATCAGCACCACGTTCAGCACCGAAATCAGCACGGCCACAGCCCATCCCAGTGTCGTGACGAGCCGGTGGTTGATGTTCTCGCCCATCACGGCGCGGTTGCTGGTCAGGCGGACCAACGGGATGAGCGCGAACGGGATACCGAACGACAGCACCACCTGCGAGATGACCAGCGCGCCCGTCGGGTCGAATCCGACGGCCAGCACCACCAACGCCGGAATGACTGTGACGGCCCGGCGGAGCAACAGCGGGTACGACCGGTTCAGCAGGCCCTGCATGATCATCGCGCCGGCGTACGCGCCGACCGACGAGGATGCCAGGCCCGAAGCCAACAGGCCGATGGCGAAGCACAGGGCGACCGCGGGGCCCAAGGCGTTGCCGACGGCGGCGTGCGCGCCCGCGATGGTGTCGGTGCCCGCGACGCCCTGCAGGTGCGTCGCCGCGACCAGCAGCATCGACAGGTTCACCGCGCCCGCGACCACCATCGCCAGGCCGACGTCGAAGCGCGTGACGCGCAGCATGCGGCGCAGCGGTGCGCCGGCCTCGGGCTTCCCGTGCCGGTCGCGGGCCAGGCCGGAGTGCAGGTAGACGACGTGCGGCATGACCGTCGCACCCAGGATCGCGGTGGCCAGCAGGAGGCTCTCGGGTCCGGCGAAGTGGGGCACCACGCCGCCGAGCACGGCGCCGGGCGCGGGCGGGTCGACGACCAGGCTGGCGAGGAAGCCGATGGTGATGACCATCAGCAGTCCGGCGATGATCCGTTCGAACGCGCGCTGGCTGCCCCGGTTCTGTACCGACAGCAGGCACATGGAGACCACGCCGGTGATCACGCCGCCCACCAGCATGGGCAGGCCGAACAGCAGTTGCAGCGCGATGGCGCCGCCGACCACTTCGGCGAGATCGGTTGCCACGGCCACCATTTCGGCCTGGACCCAGAACGCGAGCCGGGTTGGCGTGCGGCAGTTCTCGGCGACCAGCTCCGGCAGGGACCGGCCGGTCGTCAGGCCCAGCTTGGCCGACAGGTACTGCACCAGGCCGGCCATGATGTTGGCCAGCAGGATGACCCACACCAGCAGGAAACCGAACTTCGCACCCGCGCTGATGTTGGCCGCGACGTTGCCCGGATCCACATAGGCGATGGCAGCGACGAACGCCGGGCCCAACAGGGACCAGGTCGAGCGCGACGAGCGTGACGGTGCGCGGGTGTCGGTCAGCATGCACTCACTTTCTATCCGGGTTTGCGAATAGAAAAGTTAGGTTAGCCGAAATCTGCGCTTCGGATCAACGTGGACCGCTGTACAGCCCTTTGCCGGTGATCAACGGAAGGTCGAGCGTGGTGCGGATGCCCGGTTCGGCGGCGACCACCGCCGGGATCGCGTTCACGACGCGGGCCGCGGTGGCGACGAGGCCCGCGTGATTGTGGTCGCCCTTGCGGCTGCTCAGGCACAGGTCCAGGGCGTACGACGGCTCGCCCGTCACCTCGACGCGGTACGAGCCGCCCTCCTGTGCGGGCTGCGGCCAGTCGGGGCAGATGTCGTCGCGCAGTCGGGTGATGTGCTCAAGCACGACGGCCGGGTGGCCGTCCTTCATGCCGCGCACCTCGAACCGCATGGCTGCCGTCGTGCCCGCCGGGATGTGGCCCGACGCGATGTCGAAGTCCTCGGGCGCGGGCACCCGGGTGTGCGTCTCGGTCAGCTCGTCGAGTTCGATGCCGAGGCCCGCGGCCAACTGGCGCACGACCGAACCCCAGGCCAGGCTCAGCACGCCGGGCTGCAGCAGCATCGGCAATTCATCGATGGGCTTGCCGAAGCCCATGACGTCGAACATCACCGTCGCGCTGTCGTAGGTGGCGTAGTCGACGATCTCCATGCACCGGACCTGCTCGACCCTCTGGCAGGTGCCCATGAGGGCAAGGGGGAGAAGGTCATTGGCGAAGCCGGGGTCGATGCCGTTGACGAAGAGGGACGAACCGCCTTCTTTTGCGGCATCTTCGAGCGGTGCAATCAGTTCGGCGGGCAGCACCTGCCACGGGTACTGCAGGAACACCGCCGCACTGGCGACGACGTTGACGCCGGCGGCCAGGATGCGCCGGTAGTCCTCCAGTGCCTCGGGCAGCCGGTTGTCGGCCATGGCCGTGTAGACGACACAGTCCGGCTTGCCGGACAAGATGGCGTCGAGGTCATCGGTGGCCGTGACGCCGGTCGAAACGTCAAGTCCGGCAAGCTCTCCGGCATCCTTGCCGGCCTTGGTGGCCGAGGACACCCAGACGCCCGTCAGTTCATACGCGGGGTCATTGATGAGCTGCGTCAGGGCATGGCGGCCGACGTTGCCAGTGCCGACTGCGGCGACTTTGATGGGCATGTGGGCGTTCCTCACAGGTCCGGGATGGGGAGATCGAGGTTGGGAAACGTGAGGCCGCCATCGACCTCCAGCACCTTGCCGGTGACGTAGGCACCGGCCGGTGAGGCCAGGTACAGCGCGGCGGCGGCGATGTCCTCGGGGTCGCCGAGACGGCGCATCGGGGTGGCCTTCTCCATGGGGTCGCGCAACGCATCGTTGGAGGCGACGATGTCCAGCGCCGAGGTCAGGATCGAACCCGGTGCGATGCCGTTGACCCGGATCTTCGGGCACAGGTCCATCGCGGCGAGCTTGGTGTAGTGCGCCAGCGCCGCCTTGGCGGTGCCGTACGCGGCGAATCCGCGGCCCGCGAGCCGGCCGACGGCCGAGGTGATGTTGATGACGCTGCCGCCGCCGGCGTGCTCCAGCATCAGCGGGACCGCGGCCTGCGTCAGCGCGTGCGCGGTGGCGACGTTGAACGTGAAGGCGTCTTTGAGGTCCTGCGGCGAGGTGTACATCAGCGGCCCGGGCATGGTCCCGCCGACGTTGTTGACGACGACGTCTAGTCGGCCGAACGCCTCGACCGCCGCGGCGGCGAGCTTGGCGGTCTCGTCCGGGTGGGCCAGGTCGGCGGCGATGATGTGCGCCTTGCGGCCGGCCGCCTCGACCTGCGCGGCGACCTCCTGCAACTGGGACTCGGTCCGTGAGGCAATCACCACGTCAGCACCGGCTTCGGCGAATGCGACGGCAATGGCCGCGCCGAGGCCGCGGCCTGCGCCGGTCACCACCGCTACCTGGTTGTCGAGCCGGAATCTGTCCAGAATCACGTGTGCCTCACTCGCCTCGTCGTGGTCGTTGTTAGGCACGCTAGCAAGTTAGAGGCGCTGCGGGAACGAATTTCTAGAACACGTTTCAATTGGCCGCCGACGCGATGACCGGACCAGCCATCGGGTGCCGCCCACGGTGCTACGGCGAGCGTGCAGGTTTCGGGCGCGGATCCGCCGAGGAGTGCACCAAAGCGACACACTCGTCGTAGGACGCGCGGGCGACTGTGGCGAGAGACCGCCGCCCCTCGGGGCTACCGGGACTTCGCGCTGGACTTCGCACCGGACTTGGCGCTGGACTTCCGCGACTTCACGCTGGCTTCCAGCTTGGCCAGCAGATCGGAGACGTCCTCGGTCGCGTCCAGTTCGGTCGCCGCTTCCTCGGTGGTGAATGCCTCGCCGCCCGCGATCTTGGCTTCGATGAGCTCTTCCATCTGCTCGCGGTAGGTGTCGTGGAACTGTTCGGGCTGGAAGTCCTCGGTCATGGAGTCCACCACCTGGCCGGCCATCGTCAGCTCGGCCTTCTTGATCTCGACTTCCTTGTCCAGCACCGGGAAATCGGGGTCGCGGATTTCGTCGGGCCACAGCAGCGTGTGCACGATCATCACGTTGCGCTTGCCGAAATCCTTGACGCGCAACGCCGCAAGCCGCGTCTTGTTGCGCAGCGAGAAGTGCACGATGGCCACGCGTTCGGTCTGCGCCAGCGTCTGGGCCAGCAGCACGTACGACTTCGACGACTTCGAGTCGGGCTCGAGGAAATAGCTGCGGTCGTACATCAGCGGATCGATCTGCTCGGCCGGGACGAACTCAACGACCTCGATCTCACGGCTGCGCTCTTCCGGCAGCGTGGCGATGTCTTCGTCGGTGATGATGACCGTCTGGCCGTCCTCTGATTCGAAAGACTTGGCGATGTCCCGAAACTCGACGACCTCGCCGCAGACCTCGCACACCCGCTTGTATCGGATGCGGCCGTTGTCCTTGGCGTGCACCTGATGAAACTTGATGTCGTGATCCTCGGTGGCGCTGTACACCTTCACTGGCACATTGACCAGACCGAAGGCGACTGACCCCTTCCAGATGGACCGCATACCCCAGTATGGCCCATGATCGCGCCGCGGCTTGGATACTTGGGGTGTGGAGCAATTCGGGCGGGTGCGGCTGACCAACCCCGACAAGGTGCTCTATCCGGCGACCGGCACCACCAAAGCCGACGTTTTCGACTATTACCTCGCCGTCGCCGGCGCGATGTTGCCGCACATCGCGGGTCGTCCCGTGACCCGCAAACGGTGGCCCAATGGTGTTGCGCAGCAGCCGTTCTTCGAGAAGCAGCTGGCCTCGTCGGCACCGGAGTGGCTGGAACGCGGCGCCATCACGCATCGCAGCGGGACCACCGTCTACCCGATCATCGACACCCCCGAGGGGCTCGCCTGGATCGCCCAGCAGGCGTCGTTGGAAGTGCATGTGCCGCAATGGCGCTTCGTCGGTGCGGGCGGCGGGCCGGGCGATGTACCCGCTCAGGGACCCGCGACACGCATCGTGTTCGACCTGGATCCCGGCGAGGGCGTCACCATGGCGCAGCTGTGCGAGGTGGCGCGTGCCGTCCGCGAACTCGTCGCCGGGATGGACCTGGAGGCCCATCCGGTGACCAGCGGCAGCAAGGGTTTGCATCTCTATGTGCCGCTGGCCTCGCCCGTCAGCTCCCGCGGCGCGTCGGCTGTGGCCAAACGTGTTGCCCAGCAACTCGAATCATCGATGGGCGGGCTGGTCACCGCGACCATGACCCGCAGTCTGCGGGCCGGCAAGGTGTTCCTGGACTGGAGCCAGAACTCCTCCGCCAAGACGACGGTGGCACCGTATTCCTTGCGCGGCCGCGACGAGCCGACGGTGGCTGCGCCGCGCACCTGGGAAGAACTCGACGATCCGGAGTTGCGCCAGCTGCGGTTCGACGAGGTGCTGGCCCGGTTGGCTCGCGACGGCGACCTGCTCGCGGACATGGATGGCGACGCGCCGGTGGCCGATCGGCTCACCACCTACCGCAGCATGCGGGACCCAGGCCGGACGCCGGAGCCGGTGCCGGCGGCCCGGCCCGCGTCGGGGCTCAACAACCGCTTCGTCATCCAAGAGCATCACGCCCGCCGGTTGCACTACGACTTCCGGCTGGAACGCGACGGCGTACTGGTCAGTTGGGCTGTCCCGAAAAACCTTCCGGACACCTCGACCGTCAACCACCTGGCGGTGCACACCGAAGACCACCCGCTGGAATACGCCACCTTCGAAGGCGACATCCCCAAGGGCGAATACGGCGGCGGGCACGTCACGATCTGGGACTCGGGCACCTACGACACCGAAAAGTTCCGGGATTCAGGCGAAAACGGCGAGGTGATCGTCAACCTCCACGGCAACCGGGTTTCCGGGCGGTACGTGCTGATCCAGACCGAAGGTAAGAACTGGCTGGTGCGCCGGATGAAAGAGCAACGGCTGCAACCCATGCTGGCCACGCACGGCTCGGTGGATCGACTGTCTCCGGAGCACTGGGCATTCGAGGGAAAGTGGGACGGCTATCGGCTGCTGGTCGACGCCGACCACGGCCGAATCCGGCTCACCGCCCGCAGCGGCCGCGACGTCACGGGGGAGTTTCCGCAATTGCAGTCGGTGGCAGCCGATCTCGCCGATCACCACGTGATCCTGGACGGCGAGGTGGTGGCCTTGCAGGACGGCGTACCCAGTTTTCAGGCCATGCAGAACCGCGGCTCCGGCAGTCACATCGAATTCTGGTGCTTCGACATCCTGTCCCTCGACGGACGCGACCTGACTCGCGCAAAGTACCGGGATCGGCGAAAACTGTTGGAAACCCTGGCCTCTGACGGTGCGCTGACGGTGCCGCCGCTGTTGCCCGCGGAGAGCCCTCTGAAGTTCGCGGACGAGCGCGGCTTCGAAGGGGTGGTCGCGAAGAAGTGGGATTCCGGATACCGGCCCGGGCGGTCGGAGGCCTGGGTGAAGGACAAGTTCTGGCGCACACAGGAAGTGGTGATCGGCGGCTGGCGTGCCGGGGAGGGCGGCCGCACCAGCGGCATCGGTGCGCTGCTGGTCGGGGTTCCCGAGGGCGACGGCCTGCAGTTCGTCGGCCGCGTGGGTACCGGGTTCACCGACAAGATGCTGGCTGATCTGAAGGCGATGCTCAAGCCGCTCGAGACCCGCGAATCGCCCTTTACCGCACCGCTTTCCACGCTCGATGCCAAAGGCGTGACGTACGCGCGGCCCGAGCTCGTGGGTGAGGTGCGCTACAGCGAGCGCACGTCCGACAACCGCCTGCGCCAGCCCAGTTGGCGTGGCCTCCGCCCGGACAAGACGCCGGGGGAGGTCACCTGGGAGTGATTTGTGCACGATTTTCCGCGCCCACCGCGGATTTTCGTGCACAAATCACGGTCGGCAGAGTGCGCCGGCGACAGCCTCTTCGAGGCCGCGGGTCGCCAGCTGGTCGGCCAATTCGTTGTCGGCGACGCCGGCATGCCCCTTCACCCAGAACCACTCGACCTCATGCCGTGCGCAGGCGGCCTGCAGCCGCTTCCACAGATCCACGTTCTTCACCGGCTGCTTCGCCGCCGTCATCCACCCGTTGCGTTCCCAGCCGTGGACCCATTTGGTGATGCCGTTGCGGACGTAGGTGCTGTCGGTGTGCAGGTGCACGACGACGGGCCGCGTCAGTGCTTCGAGCGCCATGATGGGTGCCGTCAGCTCCATGCGGTTGTTGCTGGTTTCACCGGCCTCGCCACCGAACATTTCGCGCACGTGATGGCGCATGCGCAGCACGGCGCCCCAGCCGCCGGGGCCGGGGTTGGGACGGCAGCCGCCGTCGGTGTGGATGACCACGACGTCGTCGCTCATGACTGGCGTGCCTCCTGGAGCAGTCGTACAGCCTTCGGTCCGACACCATGCAGGGCGAGAAGCTCATTGAGATCAGCCGGCAGGTCCGCGACAGAGTGGTAACCGGCGTCGATGAGTGCGCCGGTAGCGGGTCGGCCGATCGAGATGCCGTCGAAGACGGGGCCGCGGTCGGTCATGGAGTGAGGTTAGCGTCCCGGGCCGGCTCGATCACAACGTCAGGCTGAGCGCGTCGCTAACCGCATATACGTTTATCGGCGCGCTCAGAAGGACATTGCGTCGGCGCTCAGTGCCCGGAGATCATCGCCGTGCGGACCGACATCCCGAATTCCTGATGTCGCAGCGTGGTGATCCGGCGTCCGGGTTGCACCGCCGGTTTGACCGGCGCGGTGCGGTCGCCGAAGAACGCGGCGGTCGCGTCGATGTCCTGCACGACGTACGTCAGCCCCCACAACGCGGACGGGCCGTCTCCCGTGGCGTTGGGCGAGCCGACGACTTCGAGGATCACCTCACCCAGCCGGAAGAAGATCTGCCGCATCGGCCGGCCGCCGAGTCGGCCGTCCCGTTCCCGGCGCGGGTGGACATCGACGGCCGCCAGCGTCGCGACGGTCCGCTTCAGATCGGGGGACAGCAGCACGACGTGGTCGACCGATACGGCGCCGTTGGCATGCTCGGCAGGCGTCGGCGGCGGCGCGTCCGATGAGGTGGTGGGGATGCCGTCGAGCGGCTGGTCGGACGGCACGCCGCGCAGTGCCCATCCGACGATGCCCGTGCCGCGCTCGCGTCCGACCAGGCGAACCCGGACGCCGCCGATCCGGCACGCGTCGTCGGGGTCGACGGTGAAGCCGGCCGCGGTCCACGCGTCGGCGGTGTCCGCGACCTCGAACTCATCGACGGTGACGGTCATTGGCCGGCCTCGTCGACCGTCACCCGAAGCCGCGGCGGCTTCGTATCCGGCGCCACCCGTGCCCACACCGCATCGACCATGGGCGCCAACAGTAGTTCGCCCATCTGCCGGGCCAGCACGGCGACGACCTGGGTGTTCTCGCGGCGGGTGGTCGAGGCGCGACCGGTCTTGCGGGCCGCTCGGACCTCGCGCTGCGTCAGGTCGACGATGACGTCGACCAGGTGGCTGTCGGCGACGTTCGGTTGCAGCAGGGCGCGGCGCACGTAGTCGACCACCGCCGGATTGGCCCGCAGCATGTCGCGGACGGCGGCGTCGCGCACTGCGGTGGAGGCGTCTTCGGGCACCTCGGCCAGGGCGCCCGCGAAGTAGTCGACCACCAGCTGGTCCACTGCGTTCCGCAGGCCTGCCTTGGTCTTGAAGTGGTGCTGCACCAGGCCGACCGCGACGCCGGCCTCGGCGGCGATGGCGCGCAACGAGATTCGGTCTTCGCCATGCTTGGCGTACAGGTCCAGCGCGGTGTTGCGGATGCGTGCCTTGGCTGTCAGGTCGTCGACAGTTGCCCTCGGATCAACCATCAGACCTCCCGTCGGCAACCAGATCAATGTACTGTACACATGAACAGGGGCCTATACAGTTGTATAGCGCGAAATCTAGCGAGGTGGACCAATGTCAGAGCTTTTCCCGAAGTACCGGGCCAGCTGGGAGACCGATCAGCACCGCGAGCTGCGGCAGCACGCGGCGGCGTTCCTCGCCAAGGAGGCCACGCCCAACCAGGAGCGGTGGGCCAAGAACCACCAGGTCGACCGCGAGTTCTGGAACAAGCTCGGCGACGCCGGCCTGCTGGGCCTGGACCTGCCCGAGGAGTACGGCGGTGCGGGCGGCGACTTCGGGTTCTCGGCCGTGGTGGCCGAAGAGTTTGCGCTGGCCCATGATTCGGCCTCGGGCTGGTCGGTGCACTCGCCGATCGTGGCGCACTACATCGACACCTACGGCAACGCGGAGCAGAAGGCCCGCTGGATGCCGAAGATCATCAGCGGCGAGACGGTGCTGGCCATCGCGATGACCGAGCCGGGCACCGGTTCGGACCTGCAGGCCGTCCGCACCACCGCCATCCGTGATGGTGACCACTACGTCATCAACGGCTCAAAGACATTCATCTCCAACGGATCTCTGTGCGACATGGTGGTGATCGTCGCCAAGACCGATCCCACTCAGGGGGCGGCCGGGGTGTCTCTGATCGTCGCCGAGGTCAACGACCTGCCGGGCTTCGAGCGCGGCCGGGTGCTGGAGAAGGTCGGTCAGCACGGCCAGGACACCCGCGAGCTGTTCTTCACCGACATGCGCGTGCCCGTCACCAACCTGCTCGGTGAGCAGGAAGGCCTGGGCTTCTACCAGCTGATGTCGCAGCTGGCGCGCGAGCGGCTCGTCATCGGCTCGATCTGCGCCGGCATGGCCGAGGCCGCGGTACTGGAGGCCATCAAGTACACCAAGCAGCGCGAGGCCTTCGGCAAACCGCTGATCAACTTCCAGCACAACCGATTCCAGCTCGCCGAGCTCAAGGCCGAGGTGCTGTCCATCAAGACCACCGTGGACTACTGCGTGCAGGCCCTGATCGACGGCGACAACGATCCGGCGATCGCGTCCATGGGCAAGCTGATCGCCGCCGACCGGGCCGTGGCCGTCGTCGACCGTTGTGTGCAGTTCTTCGGCGGGTACGGGTACATGATGGAGTACCCGATCGGCCGGGCCTACGCGGCGGCGCGCGTCAACAAGATCTACGGCGGCACAAGCGAAATCATGAAGGAGATCATCAGCCGCACGCTGTGATCCCGTTCCGCGAGCAGACACAAATGTCCCCGACACCTCGCCGTGTCGGGGACATTTGTGTCTGCTCGCGAAAGGGGCCGTTCGGTGGCATTCTGGGGCCATGAGCTCAGGCGATTACACCGACGAGGATGACGATCAGCTGACGCAGGAGGACATGCTGATCGACCGCGGCGTCGACGACCTGCTGGACGAGGGCTACTCGCCGCCGGACGAGTGGCGCGAGCCCCGGGATGACGAGACCCTCGATGAACTGCTCGCCGAGGAAGAGCCGGACCCGGCACTGCAGCTTGACGATGTTGACGATCCCGACGAGCAGTGGGGCGACGACGAGGTCGGTGACCAGCGGTCCGGTCGGCTCGTGGCCGGCGAGCAGGACGGTGAGCTGCTCGCCGGGGACGTCGGCATCGACGGGAGCGCGGCCTCCGCCGAGGAGGCCGCGGTCCACGTCATCGACGAATAGCCGCTCAGACCTTGGCGATGACGTTCTCGGCGAACATCTCCAGGTGCTTGATCTTCTCGTCGAGCGGCTGGGTGTCCTCGCCCATGATGTAGGGCACGCGGAAGCCGACGATGACGTCGGTGACGCCCTTGTCTTCCAGGCGCTTCACGCCGTCGACAGTGAAGCCGTCGATCGAGATCACGTGAATCTGGAACTCGTCGCACAGCCCGATGCGCTCCTCGGATTCCCGGTACTGCGCGAGCTTCTTGAGCAGCGGGTCGAGGTCGGCCGGGTCGCCGCCACCGTGCATCCAGCCGTCGTTGCGGGCGGCACGCTTGAGCGCGGCATCGGCGTGACCACCGACGAGGATCGGCACCGGCTTGGTCGGCGCGGGCGTCATCTTGGTCTTGGGGATGTCGTAGAACTCGCCGTGGTACTCGAAGTAGTCGCCCTGCGTCAGGCCGCGGATGACGTCGATGCACTCGTCCATGCGCTTGCCGCGGCGGGCGAATGGCACGCCCATGACCTCGTAGTCTTCCGGCCACGGGCTGGTGCCGACGCCCAGGCCCAGGCGGTTGTCGAAGAGTGCGGCCAGGGACCCGGCCTGCTTGGCCACCAAGGCCGGCGGCCGGATGGGCAGCTTCAGCACGAAGATGTTGAAGTGCAGCTTGGTCGTGACGGCCGACAGGGCCCCGATCAACGAGAACGACTCGATGAACGACTTGCCGTCGAGGAACTCGCGGCTGCCGTCGGCGGTGTACGGGTACGACGAGTCGGACTCGAACGGGTACGCGATGCTGTCCGGGATGGTCATCGCGTGGTAGCCGGCCTCGTCGGCCGCCTTGGCCAGCGGGATGTAGTACTTCGGATCGGTCATCGCTTCGGCGTAGGTGAACCTCATGAAGCGATACTAGAACGTGTTCTAGTTTCATGGACCGGGTACGGCCCATTCAGTGGTCGTCAGTTCAGCGGGAACGGCGGCAAGCCGGTGCCGCTGATGGCGTAGCCGCCCTGCTGGCTGCGCTCGGTGACGCGTGCCGTCGCGGTGCGTTCGCCCACCGCCACGGTGACGGCAGTGCGGGGCAGTTCGTCGAGCGTCTCGAAAACCGTTCCACGCCAGTGGTACTGGCCGTCGATCGGATCGAGGTGTCCGGCCAGCCGGACCCGGACGTCGCGGCCGTCGATGGTGGCGGGTCCGTCGTACAGGTCTTCGGCCTCGGCGATCTCCGCCCGCGCCGCAGGCGCCACCGGACCTCCGGGCAGGAACCCGCTCCGCCGCCACATCCGCCGTGCGATGGGGCCGAGGAGTCCAACTTCCTCCAGGAACGACGCGAGCGGCGCGAACCCGGCGATCTGTGTCTCGATCCGGTGCGGCGACGTCCGCGCCATCCGGCGCGCGGCCCGCGCGTCCAGTCCGACGCGGCGGTACTGCACCTTGTTGGTGAACAGGAACCGGAAGAACAGGCCGCCGACACCGTTGAGGTTGCCGATCCAGAAGCGCTTGGGCCACGACATCTCCGGCGCGCGCTTGCGCAGGCCGTCGCGGGCGAACTGGATGTGCCGGGCCTCTTCCGTGACGTGGATTCGCATGAGCCGCTGCACCATGGGCTGCAGCTCGGGATCGTCCATCATCTGGCGTTGCAGCGAATCGAAGATCTCCTCGCCGATGAGCGCCGCCACCCAGAGCACCGAGCCCTGGAAGGCGAACGGCAGCATGTTGATGATGGTGCGCTGATACCACTTGGGCCGTACGGGGTCGGCGCCCACCTTCTCGATGGCTTTGCCGAACATCACCATGTGGCGGGTTTCGTCGCCGAGTTCGGTCAGCTCGTAGTGGGTGGCGCTCGCGGTCGGGTCCTGATGCATCGCCTTGCGCAGCAGGGCCTGGTTGAGGATGTTCTCGAACCAGATGCCCGCCGACAGGGTGTTGACCAGTTCCTGGCGGGACAGCTCGATCTGCTCGGCCCGGCTCATCGACTCCCAGAGCGGGGTGCCGTACAGCGACACCACTTTCGGTGGCAGGAAGTACTTGTCCGGGTCGATCGGCGCGTCCCAGTCGATGTCGACGATCGGCGCGTAAGACTTGCGCACCGAGCCTTTGAGCAGGCGTTCGGCGAATTCCGCGCGCGTCGTCTGGCCTTTGACCGAAGCTGTCATCGTTGACATCCCTTCGAAAGTGTCTGTAATCCGAAGCTACGTCCGATACCAGAGGTAGTCAATACCTGCGGTACTGGATAAAAGTTGGGCCGTCGCGGGCCGCTAGCCTTCGCGGATGCGCACAATCCACGTCATCGGTATCGGTGCCGGCGACCCGGACTACGTCACCGCTCAAGCCGTCGCGGCGCTCAACGACACGCAGGTGTTCTTCGCGATGGACAAAGGCGACACCAAGGACGACCTCGTCGCGCTGCGCCGGCTGATCTGTGAGCGTTTCATCGAAGACCCGGCCTACCGGTTCGTGGCGCTGCCGGATCCGGTGAGGGCCAAAGATCGTGAGTACCACGAAGCGGTGGCCGAATGGCACGCCGCACGAGCGCGGCTGTGGGCGGAGGCCATCGAGACCGAACTGGGGCCCGACGGCGTCGGCGCCTTCCTCGCGTGGGGCGACCCGTCGCTCTACGACAGCACGCTGCGCATCCTGGACCGCGTCGCCGAACACGTCGAGTTCGAGTTCGACGTCATCCCCGGCATCACGGCCATCCAGGCTCTCACGGCTCGACATCGCATCCCGCTCAACGACATTGGCGAGCCGGTGCTGATCACGACGGGGCGTCAGCTGCGTGAGCACGGGCTGGCCGGCGCCGCGGTGGTGATGCTCGACGGCGAGTGCTCGTTCCTGGAATGCCCACCGCAGACCCGGATTTGGTGGGGCGCCTACCTCGGCACGCCCGACGAGATGCTCATCGCCGGCACCGTCGGCGAGGTCGGGGAACGGATCGCCCGGGAGCGCGCCGAGGCCCGGACGCGGCATGGCTGGATCATGGACACCTATCTGCTGCGGGCAGAATCGACAGCATGAAATCGTTGCTGCTGCGGGCCTGCGTGACCGGCCTGGCGTTGTGGTTGGTCACGCGCATGGTGTCGGGGATCTATTTCGTCTTCCCCGTGGGCGCCGGCCAACTCGAACGCCTCGGCATCATCTTGGTGGTGGCGTTCGTCTTCGGGTTGGTCAACGCCATCATCAAGCCGATCGTGCAGCTGTTCGCGATCCCGCTGTACATCCTCACCCTCGGCCTGATCCACATCGTCATCAACGCCTGGATGCTGTGGATCACCTCGTGGATCACCGAGAACACCACGCACTGGGGCCTGGGCATCGACCAGTTCTGGTTCACCGCGATCTGGGCGGCGATCCTGCTGTCGATCGTCGGCTGGGCGCTGGGTCTGGTGCAGCGCGCCGTCGAGAGCTAGGGATTTGTGCACGATTTTCCGCGGTCGGCGCGGAAAATCGTGCACAAATCCCTACGTCAGCGACGCCTGGATCGCGCGTAACTCGTTGGCGCCGAACGCCGGTGGCTCGGTGATCTCGGCTGCCGGGCGTCCGGCGCGGACCGAGTCGGCCAGGTCGGCGAGCGTCGCGGTCAGCTGTGCGGCGGCGTCCGGGGTGATCGGCGCTTCGGATCGCTCGGTGGCCCAGCCCGCGGCGAGCGTCCGGTATGCGAGCTGCTCGGTCGCGACGATGGTCGGCCAAAGCCGTTCTGCCGCAACGCGGCTCCGGGGTGAACCGCCGATGGCGGTGTCGTAGACCGGAAGCATGGCCATCGCGCGGAGCTGCAGGTCGCGACGGTCGTTGCGGGCCTGATCGGTGGTCACCTGACCTGCGGCCAGATGGCCGACCACGACCGCGACCGCATCCAGCGTGGCCGCGATCGACTCGGCGGGGCGCGCCGCGGGATGGCCGCGTCGCGTCACCCACAACACCAGAAGTGCCACCGCGCAACCGATCACGGTGTCGATGCCGCGGGCGAGCAGCATGGCGGGGACGTCGGCGATGTGGTGTCCGCCCGACGCGATGGTCAAGGCCGCGGGCGTGATGAAGATGACCGCGACGGTGTAGTTACGCACCACGAACATCTCGATGACGAACTGCAGCGTGCCGACGATCAGGGCGAGCCACGGTCCGCCCGGCGCGGCGATCAGGACACCGCCCGCCAGCACCAGGCCGAGCCAGGTGCCCAGGGTGCGTTCGATGCCGCGTTGTACGGTGCGCCGCCAATCGAAGCCTTGATGCAGCATCAGCACCGCCGCCGCCATGGCCCAGTACGCGTGGTCGATGTTCAGACCGACGGCGACGGTGCCGGCGATCGCGACGGCGACCGCGGTGCGCAGTGCCGCGGTCAGGGCGGGAGACCCCGGCGTCACCGCACGGCGCAGCAGCGTCGCGACGGACGGCCGTCCCAGCGGGATCAGGCCCTCGAAACTGCCGCCGATGTCGTCGGGCACCGTGCCCAGCTGCCGGGCCCGCGCGGCGTCGTCGACGGACAGTGGTTGGCCGCGGTCGGCGGCCGCCATGGCTTCGGCGAACAACACGTGCAGCCGGCGGTTCGTCATCCGCAGCCGATAGAGGGCGTCATCGGGCTTGGGGTGGACGGGCTGGAACGTGACGAGCGTGATCCACGCTTCGTGCAGCAGCTGCGCGGCGCGGTGCCGCGCGTCGGGTGATGAGGTCTCGATGTAGGTGGCCACCGCTTCGGCGGCAGCGGCGACCGCGGCGCGTTCCGGCGCGCGCGGACGGACCAGTACCCCGGCCATGTGCACCACCCAGGCGAACGCGCCGCCGGCCAGCACCAGCGCGCCCAGCCGCCACGGGCTGAGGTGCTCGGCCGCGATCCCGACGGCAGCCGCGCACGCCAGCACCGGCATGTAGGCACCGGGCGGTCCGACCGACAGGGCCTGGCAGATCAGGACGGCAACCATCGCGATCACGGTCACCGCCAGCACCGCCGACCACGGGGTTGCCGCCGCCCAGTCGCCGAGCGCCACGACCACCGCGAACGAGACGGCGATGGCGCCGAGATACATCGCGCGGTTGAGATACGGGCGCCCGCTGCCGTACAGCGACGTGAATCCACCGATGGTGGCGATCAGCCCGGCCGACACATCGCCGGCTGCCCACCCGGCGAGAATCGGCACCACCATGCAGATCGAGGCCCGGAGCGCGAACGGCCAGCGGCGCGGCACAGTATTCATGACCAGGATGCGTCGCAGTGGATTGGTGGCCGGGGCGGGTGCCGAGCGGTCTGCCATGTGTACAGCATGCGGTACATCCAGTCGCTAGCCTGAACCCATGCCGGAACTTCCCGAGGTCGAGGCGCTCGCCGATCACCTGCGTCGTCATGCGGTCGGTCTGCCGGTGGGCCGCATCGATGTCTCCGCCTTCTCGGTGCTCAAAACCTTCGACCCGCCACCGACCGCGTTGTACGGCGTGGAGGTGACGGGTGCCAACCGCTGGGGCAAGTACCTCGGGCTGCAGGTCGGCGACCTGCACCTGATCACCCACCTGTCGCGGGCGGGGTGGCTGCGCTGGTCGGAGAAGCTGGCGGCCGCGCCTCTGAAACCAGGCAAAGGGCCGATCGCGCTGCGGGTGCATCTCGGAAAACCGGGTGAGGCACCGGGTTTCGACCTCACCGAGGCGGGAACCCAGAAGCGGCTGGCGGTCTGGCTGGTGAACGACCCGCTGGCCGTGCCGCAGATCGCCACGTTGGGTCCGGACGCGCTGTCACTCGGGCCGGCGGAATTGGGCGCGGTGCTGGCCGGCAACACCGGCCGGATCAAGAACGTCATCACCGATCAGCGGGTGATCGCCGGGATCGGCAACGCTTACAGCGACGAAATCCTGCACGTGGCCAAACTGTCGCCGTTCGCGACCGCGGGCAAGCTGACGGCCGAACAACTGAGTGCGCTGCACGACGCGATGATCTCGGTGCTGACCGATGCCGTGACCCGATCGGTCGGGCAGGGGGCGGCAACCCTCAAGGGGGAGAAGCGCTCTGGGCTGCGGGTCCATGCCCGCACGGGGCTGCCGTGCCCGGTGTGCGGTGACACGGTCCGGGAAGTGTCCTTCGCGGACAAGTCTTTTCAGTACTGCGCGACGTGCCAGACCGGCGGCAAGGTGCTGGCCGACCGCCGGATGTCCAAGCTGCTCAAGTGATTCAGCTGCAGTAGTTCTTGGTCGCTGCCACCAGCGCCTGCTGGTACAGCGGGTCGAGTTGCCGGTTCATGGTGACTTGTGTGCGGGCAGTATCGACCGCGGCGGCGCAGCCCGGACCGTGCAGGATGCCCTGCTGTGCGGCCAGCTCGGCGACCATGGTGTGGTTGAAACCGTCTATCGCCGTGCGTGATTCGGACAGATCCGGGGCGGTGGTCGGCGCCGCGGCCGGATCGAACTTCCACTGGCTGAACCGTAGGTATTCGATGCCCTCGGTGGCGTGAATCTGGTCGGTGAACACCTTCTGCACGAACTCCGGGTCGGTACCCGACGCGGTGGCCTGGGCGCCGACGGCCTTCAGCACCTGCTCCACCCGTGCCGGGTCCTCGATCGAGCCGCCGTTGATCCACTTGACCGCGGCCACCGGATCGGCGGTCTGCAGCCGCTGGGCGGCGGTGTCGACCAACCGGAACAGTGGATCGTCGTCGGCGTGGGCGAGGGGCACCGACGTCATGCCCACGACGGCGACCAGCAGGGCGGCGAGCTTCATCCTTCGATCCTGCATCATCCGACCTTTCTTGACAGGTGTCGAGTTGGTTACGCTGCAGGCATGACTCGGCAGAAAATCCTCATCACCGGCGCGAGCTCGGGCCTGGGCGCCGGTATGGCCCGGCAGTTCGCCGCCAAGGGCCGCGACCTCGCGCTGTGTGCCCGCCGGCTGGACAACCTCGAAGAACTGAAGGCCGAACTGACGGCGCAGTACCCCGGGGTGACCGTGGCCATCGCGGCGCTGGACGTCAACGACCACGACCAGGTGCCCAAGGTGTTCGAGGAGTTGTCCGATCAGTTGGGCGGTATCGACTGCGTCATCGTCAACGCCGGCATCGGCAAGGGCTACCCGCTGGGCGGCGGCAAGCTGTGGGCGAACAAGGCGACCATCGAGACGAATCTCGTTGCGGCACTGGTGCAGATCGAAACAGCGCTGGAGATGTTCAAGGCCGCGGGCCGGGGCCACCTGGTCCTGGTGTCGTCGGTGCTCGGCAACGTCGGGGTGCCGGGATTCAAGGCCGCGTATGCCGCGAGCAAGGCCGGCGTCACGTCGTTGGGTGAGTCGCTGCGCGCGGAGTACCCGTCCGGACCCATCAAGATCACGGTCCTCGAGCCCGGCTACATCGAGTCGGAGATGACGGCCAAGTCCAACTCGACCATGCTCATGGTCGACAACGAGACCGGCGTGAAAGCCATGGTCGACGCCATCGAGAAGGAGAAGGGCCGCGCCGTCGTCCCCGGCTGGCCGTGGTGGCCGCTGGTCGAGGTGATGAAGTTGGTGCCGCCGCGTTTCACCAAGTACTTCGCCTAGGGATTTGTGCACGATTTTCCGCGCCGGCCGCGGAAAATCGTGCACAAATCCCTAGGAAACGCGGCCGCGCTCGACGCGGTAGCGACGCACGAGGGCGTCGGTCGAGCTGTCGGACTGCGGGGCGGGCGAGGCGTCGGACGTGATGACCGGCAGCAGCGCCTTGGCCTGCGTCTTGCCCAGCTCGACACCCCACTGGTCGAACGAGTCGATGCCCCAGATGACGCCCTCGGTGAAGACCTGGTGCTCGTACAGCGCGATCAACTGCCCGACCACCGACGGCGTCAGCTTGGTCGCCAAAATCGAAGTGGTGGGCCGGTTCCCGGGCATCACCTTGTGCGGGACGACGGTGGCCGGGGTGCCCTCGGCGGCGATCTCCTCGGCGGTCTTGCCGAAGGCCAGCACCTGCGTCTGGGCGAAGAAGTTGCTCATCAGCAGGTCGTGCATGCTGCCGGTGCCGTCGGCGGTGGGCAGATCGTCGGTCGGCTCGCTGAAGCCGATGAAGTCCGCCGGCACCAGCCGGGTGCCCTGGTGCAGTAGTTGGTAGAAGGCGTGCTGGCCGTTGGTTCCCGGTTCGCCCCAGAAGATTTCGCCGGTGTCGGTGGTCACCGGGGTGCCGTCGGCGCGCACCGACTTGCCGTTGGACTCCATGGTCAGCTGCTGCAGGTAGGCCGCGAAGCGGGCCATGTCGTTGGAGTAGGGGAGCACCGCACGCGCCTGTGCCCCAAAGAAATCCGAGTACCACAGGCCGATGAGGCCGAGCAGCGCCGGCGCGTTCGCTTCCAGCGGCGCGGTGCGGAAGTGCTCGTCGACCAGGTGGAAGCCGGCCAGGAATTCGCCGAACCGTTCCTTGCCGATGACGGCCATCACCGAGAGCCCGATGGCGCTGTCCACCGAGTAGCGGCCACCGACCCAGTCCCAGAAGCCGAACATGTTCGCGGTGTCGATGCCGAACTCGGACACCAGCTTTGCGTTGGTCGACACCGCGACGAAGTGCTTGGCGACGGCGTCGTCACCCAGTGCGGCGACGAGCCAGCGCCGGGCGGCAGTGGCGTTCGTCAGCGTCTCCAACGTCGAGAACGTCTTGGAGGCGACGATGAAAAGCGTTGTGGCAGGGTCGAGTCCGTCGAGCTTGGCCACCAGGTCGGCCGGGTCGACGTTCGACACGAACCGGGCCGAGATACCCGCGTCGGCGTAGTGACGCAGGGCCTGGTCGACCATCACGGGCCCCAGATCGGAACCACCGATACCGATGTTGACGACGGTCGTGATGCGCTGCCCGGTGGCCCCGGTCCACTCACCGCTGCGCAACTTATCGGTGAATGTCCCCATTGCATCGAGCACGGAATGTACGTCGGCGACCACGTCCTGGCCGTCGACCACCAACGAGGCGCCACGGGGCAGCCGCAGCGCGGTGTGCAGCACGGCGCGGTCTTCGGAGGTGTTGATGTGTTCGCCGGCGAACATGGCGTCGCGCCGCTCCTCCAGACCGGCGGCCCGGGCCAGATCGAGCAGCAGCGCAAGGGTTTCCCTTGTCACGCGGTGCTTGCTGTAGTCGATGTACAGGTCGCCGACTGTCAGCGTCAGCTCCCGGCCGCGGTCCGGGTCGTCGGCGAACAACTCGCGCAGCGTGGTCGCCTCGACCGCGGCATGGTGCGCGCTGAGCGCCTTCCAGGCTGAGGTGGTGGTGATGTCGGCAGCGGGAGTGTGATCAGCCATGCCTCAAACCCTAGTGTGACGCAGGAAACGCCGCCGTACATGATGGGTGTATGGACATCGCCGCGCTGTTGTCGTCTGTCCCAACTGGCCTCTGGATCGGCGGTGAGGAGCGCGCCGGTCAATCCACGTTCGAAGTGCTCAACCCGGCTACCGAGGATGTCATCGCCCGCGTCGCCGACGCCACGCCGCAGGACGGCATCGCCGCACTCGACGCCGCGGCGGCCGTCGAAAAGGAGTGGGCGGCAACTCCGCCCCGTGAGCGCGGCGAAATCCTTCGGTCGGTGTTCGAGACCATCACCGCCCGGGCCGAGGACGTGGCCACGCTGATGACGCTCGAGATGGGCAAGGTGCTCGCCGAGAGCCGCGGCGAGGTCAAGTACGGCGCCGAGTTCTTCCGCTGGTTCGCCGAAGAGGCCGTCCGCATCGGCGGCCGCTACACCCCGAGCCCGGCCGGCACCGGGCGCATCGTCGTCACCAAGTCGCCCGTCGGCCCGTGCTACGCGGTGACGCCGTGGAACTTCCCGCTGGCCATGGGCACCCGCAAGATCGGTCCGGCCCTGGCGGCCGGTTGCACCATGCTGGTCAAGCCCGCTGCCGAAACCCCGCTGACCATGCTGCTGTTTGCCAAACTGATGGCCGACGCCGGCCTGCCCAAGGGCGTGCTGTCCGTGCTGCCGACCACCAGCCCAGGCGAGCTGACCAAGGCCCTCATGGACGACGGTCGGTTGCGGAAGCTGACCTTCACGGGGTCGACGGGCGTCGGCCGGGCGCTGGTGCAGCAGGGCGGCGAGAAGCTGCTCCGCATGTCGATGGAACTCGGCGGCAACGCGCCCTTCGTGGTGTTCGACGACGCCGACATCGATGCCGCCGTCGACGGCGCGATCCTCGCGAAGATGCGCAACGGCGGCGAGGCCTGTACGGCGGCCAACCGATTCCACGTCGCCAACGCGGTGCGGGAGGAGTTCACGACGAAGCTGGTGCAGCGGATGAGCGAGTTCACGCTCGGCAACGGCCTGGACGAGAACGCGACGCTCGGCCCGCTGATCAACGCCAAGCAGGTCGGCACCGTCACCGACCTGGTGTCCGACGCGGTGTCGCGCGGCGCGACCGTCGCGGTCGGCGGCACGGCACCGGGCGGGCCGGGTTACTTCTATCCCGCGACGGTCCTGGCCGATGTACCGGCGGACGCCCGCATCCTCAAGGAAGAGGTGTTCGGGCCCGTCGCCCCGGTGACGGGCTTCGACACCGAGGACGAGGCGATCGCCGCGGCCAACGACACCGAGTACGGCCTGGCGGCCTACATCTACACGCAGTCGCTGGACCGGGCGCTACGGGTGTCCGAGGCGTTGGAATCCGGCATGGTCGGCGTCAACCGCGGAGTCATCTCGGACCCGGCGGCGCCTTTCGGTGGAGTGAAGTCGTCAGGATTCGGCCGCGAGGGCGGCACCGAAGGCATCGAGGAATACCTCGACACCAAGTACATCGCCCTGACGCCCTGACGCCTAGCCGCCCTTGGCGCGAGCGGCCGTGTCTGTACGCAACACGCCGTGGTTGCTTGTACAAATGGGGCCGCTCACCAGCCGCGAGGGTGCGCAAACCACACACCGAAGTCGGCGTGTCGCCGTGCAGACACGGCCGCTCGCGGGGGAGTTTGGGGTCAGTGGCCGAGGCGGCCGCGGCCGAGACGCAGCAGCAGCATGGCGAGGTCTTTGCCCTCGGGGCCCAGCTCGCTGTAGCGCTCGATGACCTTCATCTCGCGGCTGTGCACCAGCCGGGTGCCGCCGGAGGCCATCCGGGCCTTGCCGATCATCTTGGAGACCTCGGTGCGACGGGCGACGGCCGCCAGGATGGTGGCGTCCAGTTCGTCGATCTCCAGGCGGAGCTCGTCGATGTTGGGGAGTTCGGTTTCGGTCGACATGGTTTCCTCGCTGTTGGTGGATTCTGGTGTCATCCGAATTCAGGCCTCACACAACAAACGAGCCCCGGATCCGGATGCGGACCACGGGGCTGAAGGGAAGCAGCTAAACCCCGGGTACCGGCGTCCGGTACCCGTAGAAAAATCGCTGCTGCGCATTGAGCACGTTTTGAGTGTGCCATCCCGGCCGGTGCCAGCGCAAAGAGGCGAGCGAAGCGACCGGGGAAATGCGTGGCTTGTCGCACCCCGGCGGTAAGTTTGAGCTGATATGACGAGCACAGCCCCCGACATCGATCAGCTTCTCGACGGCCTCAATCCGCAGCAGCGTGCAGCGGTGCTGCACGAGGGTTCGCCGCTGCTGATCGTGGCAGGTGCCGGCTCGGGCAAGACCGCGGTGCTGACCCGGCGCATCGCCTACCTGCTGGCGAATCGCGACGTCGGGGTCGGCCAGATCCTGGCCATCACGTTCACCAACAAGGCTGCCGCCGAGATGCGTGAGCGCGTCGTCCAGCTGATCGGTCCGCGCGCCAAGTCCATGTGGGTGTCGACGTTCCACTCCACCTGCGTCCGCATCCTGCGGAACCAGGCCTCGCTGCTGCCGGGGCTGAACTCCAACTTCTCCATCTACGACGCCGACGACTCGCGCCGGTTGCTGATGATGGTCGGCAAGGACCTCAACCTCGACGTCAAGCGGTACTCACCGCGCATGCTGGCCACCGCGATCTCGAACCTGAAGAACGAACTGATCGACCCGCTGCAGGCCGCCTCGGAGGCGTCCGAGGCCGACGAGGACCTGCCGCGCATCGTCGCCGAGGTGTACGGCGAATACCAGCGCCGGCTGCGGGCCGCGAACGCCATGGACTTCGACGACCTGATCGGCGAGACAGTCGCTGTGCTGCAGAGCTTCCCGCAGATCGCGCAGTACTACCGGCGCCGTTTCCGGCACATCCTGGTCGACGAATACCAGGACACCAACCACGCCCAGTACGTGCTGGTGCGCGAGCTCGTCGGGCACCACGCGCCCGAAGGCGCCGACGACGTCCCGCCTGCCGAACTGTGCGTGGTGGGTGACGCCGACCAGTCCATCTACGCGTTCCGCGGCGCGACGATTCGCAACATCGAGGATTTCGAGCGCGACTTCCCGAACGCGAAAACCATTCTGCTGGAACAGAATTACCGTTCCACGCAGAACATCCTGTCGGCCGCCAACGGGGTCATCAGCCGCAACGCCGGACGACGTGACAAGAAGCTGTGGACCGATGCCGGCGAGGGTGAGCTGATCGTCGGCTACGTCGCCGACAACGAGCACGACGAGGCGCGGTTCATCGCCGAGGAGATCGACGCGCTGACCACCAAGGGCAGCGGGATCGACACCAAGTTCAGCTACGGCGACGTCGCGGTGTTCTACCGCACCAACAACTCGTCGCGGTCGGTGGAAGACATCTTCATCCGGGCCGGTATCCCGTACAAAGTCGTTGGGGGCATGCGCTTTTACGAGCGCAAGGAGATTCGCGACATCGTCGCGTACCTGCGGGTGCTGGACAATCCGGGCGACGCGGTGAGCCTGCGACGCATTCTCAACACCCCGCGCCGCGGCATCGGTGACCGCGCCGAAGCCTGCGTCGCGGTGTACGCCGAGAACACCGGTGCCAGCTTCAGTGACGCGCTGCAAGCCGCGGCCGAGGGCCGGGTACCGATGCTGAACTCCCGATCGGAGAAGGCGATCGCCAGTTTCGTGGAGCTCATGGACAGCCTGCGCGGCGGGCTCGACGGCGAGCTGGGCGACCTGGTCGAGACGGTGCTGGACCGCACGGGCTACCGCCGCGAGCTGGAGGCGTCGAGTGACCCGCAGGATCAGGCGCGGTTGGACAACCTCAACGAATTGGTCAGCGTCGCACACGAATTCAGCACCGACCTGGCCAACGCGCAGGCGTTGCAGGAAGAGGAACTGGACGAGGACGTGCCCGACACCGGAGCGCTGGCCGCGTTCCTGGAACGCGTCTCGCTGGTGGCCGACGCCGACGAAATCCCCGAAGACGGCGACGGTGTCGTCACGATGATGACGCTGCACACCGCCAAGGGCCTCGAGTTCCCCGTGGTGTTCGTGACCGGCTGGGAAGACGGCATGTTCCCGCACATGCGCGCCCTCGGTGACCCGACCGAACTGTCCGAGGAACGCCGGCTGGCGTACGTCGGCATCACCCGGGCGCGCCAGCGGCTGTATCTCAGCCGCGCCAAGGTGCGCTCGTCGTGGGGGCAGCCCATGCTCAATCCGGAATCGCGCTTTCTGCAGGAGATTCCGCAGGAGCTGATCGACTGGCGTCGCGTCGAGCCGCCACCATCGTTGTCGGCGCCGCGGGGCTACGGGTCCGGCGGATCGGGTGGCGGTCTCGGTGGTGGGCGTCCGTCGCCCATGCGGCCGGCGCCGAACCGCAACAAGCCGCTGGTGGTGCTCTCACCAGGTGACCGCGTCACGCACGACAAGTACGGCCTGGGCCGCGTCGAAGAGGTCAGTGGTGTCGGCGAGTCGGCTATGTCGCTCATCGACTTCGGCAGCTCCGGCCGGGTCAAACTGATGCACAACCACGCTCCGGTGCAGAAGCTTTAGCGTCGGCGCGCGCGAAAGTCGGACGGTGCGATCTCGCTGATTTTTAGCCGGAATCGCTTCGGCGCGTCAGGTTTTGGTGCACCAGCGTCCGGTAACGGGCAGCATCGCGAGCACCATGCTGGCGATCGGCAGCACCGGGATGCCGTAGACGATCGGCGGCAGTTGGGCCCCGGCGACGAACAAACTGGCGAAGATCACCAGCGTCACCAACGCACCGACCACCACCACGACCCGGCCTGTACGGCGCCGCAGCAGGACCGCGATCTGCCCGCCGATGGTGGCGCCGCAGCCGACGGCGGCGAGGAAGCCGATGGCGACGCAGAACAGCGGATCGGTGCGCCACCACCCAGCGATCAGTGAGGTGGCGATGACGGCCGTCGCCCAGCCACTCAAGATGCACGCCGTGGCGGTGGCGCAGGCGGCGAACGGGCCGGGCGGCGGCTTCGGTGCCGGCGTCGGAGCGGACTCGGGAGCGGGAGCCGCTGCCGGAGCGGGGGCCGAAGCCGGGATGAAGGTGGTCGCGGGCGCATCCTCGGCCCGGATCAGGCCGGTCGCGGGCTCGATGACACTCGTCGGAGGTGCGTCGGCGATGGGAATGGCGCCGGTTGGTGTGCGGCGGATGATGCTGGTCGCCGGTGCGTCGGCGATGGGAATGGCACCCGTCGGCGCACGCCGGATCAACCCCGTTCTGGGTTCGTCGTCAGACTGGCGTCCGAAAGATTGGGTGGGGTCGGACGAATGCGTCTGGGCTGGCCCGTCGGCGTTGTTGTCGTCCGTCACGAATCAGCCGACGTAGTTACCCGGGCTCAGGCCACGCTGTGCCAGCCACGGCACGGGGTCGATGCGCTGGCTGCCGCCGAGGAGCACCTCGAAGTGGCAGTGCGGGCCGGTCGAGTTGCCGCGGTTGCCGATGGTGGCGATCTGGTCGCCGGCGAAAACGCGCTGGCCGACCGAGACGACCCAGGTGTTGACGTGGCCGTACAGCGTGACGGTTCCGTCGGAGTGGCGGACCTTGACCCAGGCGCCGTAACCGGCGGTCGGGCCCGCGGCGACGACGACGCCGTCGGACACGGCGACGATCGGCGTGCCGATCGGGCCGGCGATGTCGATGCCGCCGTGCAGTGCGCCCCAGCGGTAACCGAAGCCGGAGGTGAACACGCCCTTGGTCGGCATCACGAACAGCGGGCGGGCCAGCCGGGCTTCGCGCTCGGCGCGCTCCTGTGCGAACGCTGCGCCATTGGCGAGCTCCTGGGCGTGCACCGCGCCGGAGGAAGCGGCGGGTTCGACGTTGACGATCTGGAGGCCATCTGAGGATGCGGTCGATCCGTCCGCGCGGACGACCTGGTCGGCGGCCAGCTTCGTGCTGGTCGGCTGGTCGGCGCTGGTCATCATCGAGTACCCGGCGGCGGCGGTGGCGCCGACGGCCATCGCGGCGGCGACCAGGCGGCCCTTCACACCATTGGCGGGCTCAGGCTTGCGGTGAGTGCCACGGCTCGCGCGCAGATCGATGACGTCGGTGTCGTCGAGACCGTTGCTGGTGTCGGTGTGACTGTCGCGGTAGGCGCTCGCGGAGAGGCGCTGAGCGCCCTCGGGCTGCCGGAATTCGGCCGGAACAGTCAGGGTCAGGGGAGTCTCGTCGTCGGTGTCGTTCAGATCGTCGAGCTCGGGGGCGGCGTTGACGCGGGAATCGCGGTCGAAGGCGCTCTCGGAGAGGTCCAGATCGTGCAGGTCGCCGAACTCGTTGAACGGGATGATGTCGGTCACTTCGGCAGGGCTCACGGCGCGGGATAGCTTGATGGTGGTGCGGGCAGCGTTCTCAGTGTTGCCGGCGTTCGTCGCCTCTCCGAGGGGAGTTCCAGACGAATCGTGCTCAGCCAACCGAAAATTCCTTTGCTCCGTGACCGTACCGTTACCGAGACCGCCCATGACGGTACTGAAAATCAGAACCGATTGGCAACCTATAGGTGTCATTGGCCGGGAACTGTGATTTGCCTCACTGGTTGCTCTCAGGTGAGATGTACCACATGGGTAGTAGGCGGTGCTGGCTACTCATTAGTACGTGGCTAAAGTGCCGAGCGAGCCAGTGCGGCCCAATGCTGAAGTGAATTCAACCGTCAACGCAGACAGAACGGGATTTCTCAGAGCTCATGGATCTCTTCGAGTACCAGGCGAAAGAGCTGTTCGCCAAGCACAACGTCCCTACTACACCGGGCCGGGTCACCGAGTCCGCCGATGACGCCAAGGCGATCGCCGAGGAGATCGGCAAGCCCGTCATGATCAAGGCTCAGGTCAAGGTCGGTGGCCGTGGTAAGGCCGGTGGCGTGAAGTACGCCGCCACCCCGGAGGACGCCCTCACGCACGCGCAGAACATCCTCGGTCTGGACATCAAGGGCCATATCGTCAAGAAGCTGCTCGTCGCCGAGGCCAGCGACATCGCGGAGGAGTACTACATCTCCTTCCTGCTCGATCGCGCCAACCGCACCTACCTGGCCATGTGCTCGGTCGAGGGTGGCATGGAGATCGAAGAGGTCGCCGCCACCAAGCCGGAGCGTCTCGCCAAGGTTCCCGTCAACGCCGTCAAGGGCGTTGACCTGGCCTTCGCCCGTGAGATCGCCGAGAAGGGCCACCTGCCCGCCGAGGTGCTCGACGCCGCGGCCGTGACCATCCAGAAGCTGTGGGAGGTCTTCGTCGCCGAGGACGCCACCCTGGTCGAGGTCAACCCGCTGGTTCGCACCCCCGACGACCAGATCCTCGCCCTCGACGGCAAGGTCACCCTGGACGCCAACGCCGACTTCCGTCAGCCCGGCCACGCCGAGTTCGAGGACAAGGAAGCCACCGACCCGCTCGAGCTCAAGGCCAAGGAGCACGACCTCAACTACGTCAAGCTCGACGGCGCCGTCGGCATCATCGGTAACGGTGCCGGTCTGGTCATGTCGACGCTGGACGTCGTGGCGTACGCCGGCGAGAACCACGGCGGCGTGAAGCCCGCCAACTTCCTCGACATCGGTGGTGGCGCCTCGGCCGAGGTCATGGCCGCCGGTCTGGACGTCATCCTGAACGACAGCCAGGTCAAGAGCGTCTTCGTGAACGTCTTCGGTGGCATCACCGCGTGTGACGCGGTGGCCAACGGCATCGTCAAGGCTCTGGAAATGCTGGGCGACGAGGCCAACAAGCCGCTGGTCGTCCGTCTCGACGGCAACAACGTCGAAGAGGGCCGGCGCATCCTGGCCGAGGCCAACCACCCGCTGGTGATCCAGGCCGAGACCATGGATTCCGGTGCCGACAAAGCCGCCGAGCTGGCGAACAAGTAAGGGAGCCAACAACTTATGTCTATCTTCCTGAACAAGGATTCGAAGGTCATCGTCCAGGGCATCACCGGCGGTGAGGGCACCAAGCACACCAAGCTGATGCTGAAGGCCGGCACCCAGGTCGTCGGTGGCGTGAACGCCCGCAAGGCCGGCACCAAGGTCTCGCACGTCGACAAGGACGGCAACGACATCGAGCTGCCCGTGTTCGCCACGGTGGCCGAGGCCATGAAGGAGACCGGCGCCGACGTGTCGATCGCCTTCGTCCCGCCGGCGTTCTCGAAGGACGCCATCATCGAGGCCATCGACGCCGAGATCCCGCTGCTGGTTGTCATCACCGAGGGCATCCCGGTGCAGGACAGCGCGTACGCGTGGGCCTACAACGTCGAGAAGGGTCAGAAGACCCGCATCATCGGCCCCAACTGCCCGGGCATCATCACCCCCGGTGAGGCGCTGGTCGGCATCACGCCGAACAACATCACCGGCAAGGGCCCGATCGGTCTGGTCTCCAAGTCGGGCACCCTGACCTACCAGATGATGTACGAGCTGCGTGACTTCGGCTTCTCGACCGCCATCGGCATCGGCGGCGACCCGGTCATCGGCACCACCCACATCGACGCCATCGAGGCGTTCGAGAAGGACCCCGAGACCAAGGTCATCGTGATGATCGGCGAGATCGGTGGCGACGCCGAAGAGCGTGCCGCCGACTACATCAAGGCCAACGTCACCAAGCCGGTCGTCGGCTACGTGGCGGGCTTCACCGCGCCGGAGGGCAAGACCATGGGCCACGCCGGCGCCATCGTCTCGGGCTCGTCGGGCACCGCCGCCGCCAAGCAGGAAGCCCTCGAGGCTGCCGGCGTGAAGGTCGGCAAGACCCCGTCGGCCACCGCTGCACTGGCTCGCGAGATCCTGCAGTCGCTGTAATTTCTTTCTGCACAACAGGCCCCCACCTTCTGGTGGGGGCCTGTTGTGTTTCGCGGCGAATGTGCGGTCAGATGCGACCGCCCAAGTGCTTGGCGAGGAAGCGCTCGACGGCGTGGTTCATGTCGATCTGGTTGTCGGGGTTGAGGAAGCCGTGTCCCTCGTCGGCCTTGACCATGTACTCGACCTCGACTCCGCGGGCGCGCAATGCCTCGACGAGGTTGTCGGATTCTGCTTGCACGACGCGAGAGTCGTTGGCGCCCTGGACAACCAGCAGTGGTGTGCGGATCTGATCCACCTTGGTGATGGGGGAGCGGGCCAGCATGTCGGCTTCCTGCGCGGGGTCACTGGGGTCGCCCACGTACGTGTGCCAGTTGGTGGCAAGGAAGGGCCGGGCCACGTTGGGCAGGGTGCGCATGAAGTTCGAGAGACTGGAGATCCCGACGTAGTCGATGGCCGCCGCGAACACGTCCGGGGTGAACGTCACGCCCACCAGCGCGGCGTAGCCACCGTACGAGCCGCCGTAGATCGCGACCTTGTCCCGATCGGCGTAGCCCTGCTTGACGGCCCAGTCCACGGCGTCGATCAGGTCGTCGTGCATCTTGCCCGCGAATTCCCCGATCGCGGCCTTGGTGAAGGCCTTGCCGTAGCCCGTCGAGCCGCGAAAGTTCACCTGCAGCACCGCATATCCGCGATTGGCCAGCAGTTGGACATCGGGTTGGAAGCCCCAGCAGTCGCGCGCCCACGGACCGCCGTGGACCAGCAGGACCAACGGCAGCCCAAGGGGTTTGATCCCGACCGGCAGCGTCAGATACCCATGCAGGTCCAGCCCGTCGCGCGACGTGATGGTCACGGGTGTCATCGGGGCGAGCGCATCGGGATCCAGACGCGCGTAAGGCCGGAACAGCAGCCGGCTTTCGCCAGTCGAGTGGTCGTAGAGATAGGTGGCCCACGGATCACGGTCATGGGTGAAGCTGACCACCCACCGCTGACCGCTGTCGTCGGAAGACATGCTGGCGAGGTCGCCGTCCGAGAGTTTGACCAAATTCTCCAGCACCGCAGCGAAATTCGGATCCAGCGGGTGGATGACCTGGCGCTCGCCGTAGTAACGGACGCCGATCAGATCACCGGTCCGCTGGCTGAGGATGAACGGTGAGGGCAGGACCATCTGGTTACCCAGATCGAATGTCGGGTGGCTGTCGATCTCGGTCTCAGTACCGTCAGCGACGTCGACCACGACCAGTCGAGACCGGTCACTGTTCTCATAGGAGGGGAGCCAGATGCCCGTGCCGTCCGGCGTGACGGTGACCGGGAAGATGCCCACCGGGTAGTCGCTGCCGTCGTAGACCTTGACCGGACGTAGCGTGCTCGTTGCCGGGTCCCAATGCGAGATCTCGACGTCGCCTTCGGCGGTCAGCGTATTGGTGAACAGATCGCCGCTCGGCCCGCTCAGCCAGTTGACGACGTTGCCGGGATTCTCCGCGCGCAGCGTGAGTTCGCCTGTGGCAATGTCGAGTTCGTAGACATCGAACAGCTCGGGATTGCGCTTGTTGATCTGCACGATGGCCTTCCCCGGCAACCTCTTCGGCAGTTCGAAACTCGCTCGCGTGCCGGGAAACGGGGTCAGGTCCACCGCGGGCGTGTCCGGGTTCTCCAGGTCGATGCGGTACACATGCCAGTTCTCGTCACCTCCGGTGTCCTGCATGTAGAGCATCCATCGTGGGTTGTCGGTCCACCGGTAGATGTACACACTGCGCGTCTCGTCGGCCGTGACGCACCGTGCGGTCGCGTCGTCTTCGACGTCTTGCACCCAGACGTTCAGACGGTTCTTCCACGGTGCCAGGTATGCGATCCTGGTTCCGTCGGGCGAGATCGTCGCCGCTGTGCGCTCGGGTGCGCCGAAAAGGTCTTCGACCGGGATGAGTTCGGGTAGTGCCATGGGAATTCCTCTCTTGGACAAGCTTGTTCGACGGGCCGGCATCGCCGGCTCGTGAGAAATGCGGGATATTCAGCGCTTGACTGGGCCGCCCAGCCTGCCGTTGGTGGCTTCGCGGATCGCCCGGTCCATGAGCGTCAGCGCCTCCTCCTGGCTGACTTTCTTGCCGTCGACCACGATTGCCCTGCTCACGTCTTCGTCGACGACTCGGAAGGCGCCCGTGACGGCCGCCGCGCACAGGCGGACGGTGAGATCGTCGTCGGGTAAGCCCAATCGGTCGGCGATGACCGGGATGAGTCCCTGCTCCATGCGGTCATGGACCATCAGGTACGCAGTACGCAGCGCGGGGTCGGATGCTGTCATGGTCGCCAGCCGGATCGCGCTGAGCTCGTCCTCAATGTCCTGCGGTGACAGCGGATGCGTAATGGCATCTGCCGCAAGGTGTTCCGACAAAGACAGCTCATGCGGCCAGCGCCGGGCGCTCGCCACGAACCGGTCGGCTGACTTGGCGAGCAGGGGTTCGACGCAACTCTCCTTGCTGCGGAAATAGCGCCAGATGGTGCGGGTGGAGAGTCCGGCGGCCGCGGCGATGTCGTCACCGCTGGTTCCGGCGACGCCCCGTTCCCAGAACAAGGCACAGGCAATGCGCGACACCGCAAGCCGCGCCTGGTCCTGCTTGTCGCTCATAGCCCTCCCTTCTGTCACTTAGTGACAGTCCAACTGTGTCACTAAGTGACAGGTTCGTCAAGGAGTCGGGTCGCCGCCGCTGATCGCACCTCCGGCATGTGTGTGCTCTGGCGGCGCGCTCACGGCGTCAGTGTTGGCGGCGCTCGCGGTAGTGCAAGTAGTTCCGGAGCAGCGGATCACTGAGGTCGTACCAGGTGGCGCGGCGATCGCCGGAGTCTGCTTTTGCGGCGTGGACCCAGCCGCCGGTGGTGAGGCGGCCCAGCGCCGCGGAGGCCGACTGATTCGAAATACCCACGGCGGCAGCGAGATCGGTGACAGTCCGGGCGCCGTCGGCGCGGGCCAGTTCGACGATCAGGCGTTGTTCGCCGGCCGGAAGCTGCCAGAGGAGTTGTTGGTAGTGCGGCGTCAGCTGTTCCAATACCGCGTCGGCAGCGGGAGTGACGCTTTCCAGTGCGGTGCGGTCGACGGTCTCGGCGATGATCTGCCAGCTACGCGGTGACCAGCCGACGATCTGGGCCACCTCGTCGATCTTGGCCCGGCCCTCGGAAGTCTCGACATATGAAGCCAATTCGCGAGCGCGGGCGCGCTGCCTGAGGAGTTCGGCGACGTCAGTGTCAGCGAGGTCGGGTAGTTCCTCGATGATGAACGAGCCATACCACGGGTGGGTGCGGGACGAGACTGCCGGGAACAACGCCGGCGCAGTCGCGAAAACCAGGACGGCGGTGGATGTTTCGACCCAGGCGCGAAAGCTGCCTTGACCTGCCTCGCCGATGGCATCGAAGATGCGGTCGGCATTTTCGATCGCGACCAGCACCATGCGGCCCGCGGCCAGGTCGAGGATTTCCCGTTCCAGCTCCAGTGCGTCGCCGCGAAGCTTCTGCGCTCGTTCGTATGTGTCCGGTCCCTGCGTGCGCAGCAGTTCGACGAGCAGGTCCGGGTAGCTGCCGATGGACAGGGCGTCCTCTGGAAGTGCCAGCAGCAGTGTGGCTTTGGCGGCCTTGCGGTGTTTCAGCGCGCGATGGATCGCGACCCGAAGCGTGTGGGTCTTACCGGCGCCGCGAGGTGCGATGAGCAAGGTGTGCGGCCGGGAGCCGTCCTGCGCGGAGCTGACGATGCGATCCGTCAGTCGCTTCAGCAGAGGCCCGTGCCCGACGGTACGGGCGTCGAGTTCGTCGGGGTCGACGGTGCCGGGGGAGAAAGCGGGATGAGTCATCACCTACCGCCTCATGGCTCGCCATGCCGACTGCACCAGGCCGGAGGCGAAGCAGTCGTCGTCGCCGACGCGGCGCAGGTAGTGGTCCTGCTCGAGGCGCTCGATGAAGGACACCAGCTGGTCGCGGTCGGTGATGGGTGAGCCCTCGGTCTTAAGGAACTGCAGTGTTGCGTTGACACTCAACGGGGTTGGGGCGTGGGCGTAGATGTCGAGCAGTCCGGCGATGGCGGGGGCGTCGTCGCCGTAGTAGTTGCGCAGGCGGTCGCGGTAGTGCCGCAGGTCCCAGGGGTCGTGCGGATCGGTGATGGCGGCGGAGAGTAGCTCCGCGATGCGGTCCGGCTTGACGGACCCTTCTCGTGCCGCGCCCGCGACCAGGTGCTGGATGTAGTACGGCACGTTCTCTGCCGCCGCCGCAATGGATTCCGCGACCTGATGTCGGTCAGTGGTCGGGACGTTCACGCCGAGCAGCAGGCACTCGGCGAGGTAAGTGGCGTGGTCGTGGCGGATCGGGCCGACCGTGACCTTGCGGATGTCGTTGACCGAGCTGAGTGCGTCTTCCGAGACATGGTGGAAGCCAATGGAACCGGAGAGGACGGTGGCCAGGCGTCCGGAGTGTTCTTGCCGGAAGCGGCGCAGCAGGTGCAGGAACGCGTCTCCGCCGCCGGGTTTTTCGCGTTCGAGGTTCCTGGCCAGCACGGTGACCTCGTCGATGAACAGCACCAGCGGGCCGTCTTTGGTGCGGGCGACGGCGCGCTGCAGCAGGTCGTCGAGAGCGGCGTCGGCTCGGACCCGCTCGAACTTGAACGGCCCGGTGCCCACCGCGACCTTCCAGCGGTCGACCTCCTGGCGCAGGGCGTTGTCGACGCGGCCGAGCTCGGCGGCGAGAGCCGTGACGAACTCGGCGTAGGTCTGCCGCTCGGCGCTGACCGAGACGACGTTCAAGCCCTGCAGCCGCGCGGTGTGCGCGACGAGTCGGGCCAGGGACGTCTTGCCGTGCCGGCGATCGCCGACCAGGGCAGCACCACCGTCGGGCAGACTGGCCAGGATTTCCTGCTGTTCGCGGACGCGGCCCACCACGTTCTCGGGCGGGACGACGCCGCCGACCACGAGGGACATGGGTCTGATGGGCCAGTTCATCTGGCAATTGTACGTCGAATTAGATGTACGTCTAGATAGTTGTACGTTGGAATTGTCGTGGATTAGAAGGTCCAGCTGCCGGTCTGGCGGAGAACGAAGCCGTGATTGGTTGCGGTGTTGACGCAGGCAGTCAGGCCGCCGTCGCCGACGGCGCATGTGATCTGGTACCTGACAAGTTTCTGGCCGGCGCCGAGCGTCTTGGTCTCAGCAAAGGGCGGACATCCACCGCCGTTCTTGCGGAACGCGTATTGGGGATTCTGGACGTCAGAGGCATCGAACAAGACGCCGGGGCAACTGCCGCTGTCGTTGCCGGCGAAGGTGTCTCGATCTCGGGAGTAATCAGGGGCGGAGTTCGGCATCCCGACGATGTTGCCCACACATGATGCTGAAAGGCCGTTCAGGATGCTGCAGCGTGTTGACCCGTCGGGCGTGCTGAAGCGGACGAGATATCCCTTGCCGGGGCTGCCGTCGGCGTCGAACTGTTGCCAATCGACGGAGGTGTACTTCGAGAAGTCAGGGATTTCATGGGGCGATTCAGAAGCGGACCGGCGGGGCGACGATATGTGGCATGCGCTCGCCATCGAGACAATGAGGCCTGCCGCCGCCAGTTGGCATAGACCACCCAATCGTGGGCTTGCGCTCGTCGCGGTAGTCATGGATCAACGCCGTCGACGTGCGACTTCGACCACTGCCATCACTCAACCGTACTGCGCTCTGCGGGTACCTCCTGACGCAAATGTGCAGCTACCCGTAATGCGTGTTCGCATCCCAATCGGTTAGCCTATCGAATTAACAGTTGCCTGGAGGTTTGTAATGGGTGTCGATCCGCGTACGCCGGTGATCGTGGGTGTCGGTCAGTTCACCGAACGCCTTGAGGACCCCGACTACCGCGGGATGTCGTCCGTCGACCTCGCGGCGGCAGCGGCGCAGGCGGCGCTACAGGACACCGGAGCCGACGTCACGGCAGTTGCCGCCGCGATCGACACCGTCGCGGGCACGCGGCAGTTCGAGATCTCCGGCCACGTGCCGGCCCCGCTCGGCAAGTCGAACAACTACCCCCGCTCCGTGGCGCAACGTATCGGCGCTGACCCGGCCCGCGCCGTGCTCGAAGTCATCGGCGGGCAGAGCCCTCAGCACCTGATCACCGAATTCGCCGGCGAGATCGTGGCCGGCCGCGCCGACGTCGTGATGGTCATGGGGTCGGAAAACACGTCCAGCATCCGGTACTTCAAGGGTCGGGATGACAAACCCGATCACTCGGAGACCGTCGACGGCCAGCTCGAGGACCGCGGCTACGGCTATGACGGCATCTTCGACGAGTACACCGTTCGGCACGGGCTGATCGGTGCGCCGGTGCAGTACGGCCTGCTGGACAACGCCCGGCGGGCGCGGCTCGGCCTGTCCGTGCAGGACTACCGGCAGGCCATGGGGGAGCTGTTCGCCCCGATGTCGAAAGTCGCTGCCAAGAACCCATATTCGTCGGCGCCGGTGGAGCGCACCGTCGACGAGCTGGTGACCGTCACCGACAAGAACCGCATGATCTGTGACCCGTATCCGCGGCTGATGGTGGCCCGCGATCAGGTGAACATGGGTGCGGCCGCATTGCTGATGTCCGTGGAGTCGGCGCGCAAACTCGGTGTGCCGGAATCCAAGTGGGTATATCTGCGCGGTCATGCGGACATGAAGGAGCAGAAGCTGCTTGACCGTCCCGATGTCGGTGCCAGCCCGGCATCGGTGCTGGCCGTGCGGGAAGCGTTGCGGGTGGCTGGAATTGGGATTGAAGACGTCTCGGCATTCGACCTGTACAGCTGCTTCCCGTTCCCGGTGTTCAACATCTGTGATGGCGTCGGCCTGGCGGCCGACGATCCGCGGGGTCTGACACTGACCGGCGGCCTGCCGTACTTCGGCGGCCCCGGAAACAACTATTCATTGCACGGCATCGCTGAAGCCGTCACCCGAATGCGGGAAACCCCAGGCAAATTCGCATTGATCGGAGCTAATGGCGGCATCGCCAGCAAGTTCTCGGTCGGCATCTATTCGACCGAGCCGGCGGACTGGGTGGCCGACAACAGCGCCGAATTGTGTGCAGAGGTCGCGACGTGGCCGACGGTCGTCGTCACTGAGCATGCAAACGGGCCCGCAACCATCGAGACCTACACGGTCCGGTACGACTGGACTCCCAATGTCGGCATCATCATCGGGCGCCTCGACGCGGACGGCAGCCGGCTCTTGGCGACGACGACAGACGCCGACCTGATGGCGCTGCTGTGTGATGGTGAGCCGCTCGGTGCGAAGATCGCCGTCACCTCGACTGACGAGGGTAATCGGGCTGTGCTGGCCTGATCTTTTTTCCGAGATCGACGAAATGGTCGTTCTTGCAAGAGATTAGCGACCAATTAGTCAATCTCGACGCGTCAGAACGACAAGGGCGCAGAAGCATCCTTTTAGAAAAACGTCAGCTTGCCCATGCCCACCAGGAAGCCGCCATGGTCGGCGAGGCAGGCGGCGGTACCGTTGTCGATAATGCCGCATTGTGCCTTGCCGCTGTCGAATCGCAGGACGTGATGCAAAGGCAAGGTTGGTGCATTCGGTTGTGCAGGCTCGTCGGGATAGGTCCGCGAAGTGGACTGGCCTCCAACGGCATAACCAGTATCGAAACCCATGTTCCACTCGCCCTCCCGGCCAGGAATCGGACCCGCACAGCCGATCGATGAACTGGACGATTTGGTGACGCGGATACGGCACCGCTGCCCACTCGGCGTCGTAAATCGGTACTTCGTGTCAGAATCCGGGCCCTCTGAGTAATAACTGTGCGGATCTGCAGGGGTGTAGCTGCTGAAGTCGGGAAAACCGACACTCGGAGGCGTGCCGGGTGCCGTCCCGCTTGGTCGTTTGGGTGTATTTGGAGTGCAGCCGATAGCGACTACGAGAATTGCTGTGGCAATCAGCATTCTTTGACAACGATGGCTGGTGACTGATCGCACTTCCACAGACCCCTAGAAAAGGACAACATTGTCGGGGTTCACAACGAACCCGTGATCGCCGACGTGACAGGCCGGGGTGCCGGCATCAAGGATCCCGCAAGCGATGTCGCCCTGGTTGATCTGTAGTGCTTCGCGGCGAGCCAATGTCGGTGATGGTGGCTCCGGAGGCGTGAAAATTCCAGGTCCGCTCTTATTCAGGTCAATGTATATCTTTGCACCACTGCCACGTTCGACACGAAGCGACCATTGGTGCTCGCGGCCTGGAATTGGCCCGACACAACTGATGCCGTCAGGTTGTGACTCACGGCCCGCGGCGAGGCCGCAACGTAGACCCAGGGGCGTCAAGAAGCCGAATCCTGAGCCAGTGTCGCTTCTTTTCGAATACCTACTGGAATCAGCTGCGGTGAAGGTGCTCAGGTCGGGGAATTCGACGTCGCGGGGTACCGCTGGAGTGTGCGGACTGTCCTTGAACAGTGAGCACCCCATCAGCGGAACTGATAGCGCTACTAGCACTGTGGCCGCTCGCGGTACGCGCATGTCAGTACGCCCCCAAATTCTTGGTGTCTGAGTTCTCGATTTGGTACAGCGCGGTGCCATAGCGATTCCATAGGGAAATGGTGGAATCGATGGAGTCACCGCCCGAGAAGGGTGATTGGAATGCGCCGTACGCTCCGTCTTGGTGAACGACCTTCGTTGTCGGCGTCCAGGGTGTACTTCCGTCCGCTGCCGAAGTGGAACTGGTATAGATGCCGCCGGATTCATCATTGAACGTGAGCAAGACCTTGTTCTCGTATATGTGCACGTTCGGTTCCCCGATGCCGCTCACTCCGGGTGGGGTCTTGATAATGGGCGGGCTGGTATTTGGATCTTGGCTAGCGCTGTAAGTGGTTCCGTTCCAATATTCGTATGCCTTTGGCTCACCGACGAGGTGTGCCGGCACTCGGGCGACGTGGAGACCATCATTGGTGCGGCCATCCTGAGTGCCGTACATGTAAACGTACTGGCCGTCTTGAGATGGGGAGAAGCTCTGCACCTGAAATGGATTGCTGGACTTGGGATTATTGTCCCAAGAGGCGTCCGTTTTCGTCCAGGTCTTTCCGCCGTCTGTCGACTTCCATAGATCGGAACTCCGGGTCACCCAGCCACTTTCGTTATGCTTGCGTTGCCCGGGGGGCTCAGGATTCCAATGGTCGACATTCATGACGGAGGCGTACATCGTGTCGCCGACGTTGAAGGTTGACGTTGGAATCGTCGAGATATCGTTCGCGCCGTCAGGCTTCTTGAACGGGCCTTTCACCACCTCGTCCACGACCCATTTCCCGTGCTCATCCATCTTCCAATAGATGATGCTGTTGCGGTCACTGTCACCCTCGGAACGCTCACCCGGTCCGCCGCCGCTTGGCGCCCCGCCCTCGTCCGGTTTCTTCATCCCTTTGCCGGTATCGCCTTGGATCGTGAACAGTCGCCCATCTGGTGTGATGCCCATGATCGACAGGTCGGTATTCGGAACACCTACGCCCCCGTCGCCGGTGTTCGGGTCACCGAATCCGGCCATCGTCTGCTCGAACCCGATCTGGCCGTTGTTGAAACTGTCTGGATCGATGCCAGGAGTGAAGCCCGGCACCGGCTTAGGGTTATTGCCCGGAGTGTTGCCGTCCGCAATGGTTTTCAGGCTGTTGGCCAGGTTCTGATCCTGATCCATGAACGCCTTGATCATGTTCTGGGTGCATTTGGTGAAGACAGCTGCGATGTTCTCCCAGGCCCCGCCGGTCCGCGGCGGACGAGTGGTGACCACGCCATCATCGGCGACGTTGAACATCTGCGACACCGTGCTGACCCAGTTGAGTAGAACGTCGCGCAGCGTCGCGAGAATCTGGCCGCCCGCGATCATGGCCGTCGCCATGGCATCCGTGATCTCGTGAAAGCGGTGCTGGTGTTCGATGTTCCGGTAGGCCTGCCCGCGGGCGGCGTTGGCCGCCTTGCCTTTCCAATCCTGCTCAAGTTCCTGGACGGCATGCACCTGCTTGCCGATCAACTCGTCGAGTGCTTCGGCCTTGCGCTTGAGGTCGCGACCGCCATCGACGAGAGTCAGTGGATTGGTGCCGCGAATCTTCAGGATCGACAACGGCCCCACCCGTCAAAGAGCCACCCCATGACAGTCAGTCTATGGCGGTCAACGCGCACGCCCTGACGGAAATCCGGCACAAGAAACTGCGGCGGTCAAGGAACCTTGACCGCCGCAGATCGAGTGCGACTAGGAGCCCCGACGCCAAAGCGCCGGCGAAACCTCAGATCCCGAAGTCGCTCAACTTCTTCGCCAGCTTCTCGACATAGGCCGACACGGTCGCGTCGTCGCTGTCCGGCAACCCGAACAGCACCTCGGTCACACCGAGCTTCTTCCAGCGCGCCAGCTTGTCGGCGTCGGGCTTGAAGTCCAGCGCGACGATGGTCGGCGCACCCGAACGTCCGGCCGCGGCCCAGGTGTCCTGGAGCAGCTTGACTGGTTCGTCGATGTCGAAGTCGCGCGGCGTCGTGATCCAGCCGTCGGCCGACTTGGCGATCCACTTGAAGTTCTTCTCGGTGCCGGCCGCTCCGACCAGGATCGGCACGTGCGGCTGCACGGGCTTCGGCCAGGCCCACGACGGACCGAACTTCACGAATTCACCGTCGTACTCGGCTTCTTCCTGGGTCCACAGCGCGCGCATCGCCTCGAGGTACTCGCGGAGCATGGTGCGCCGCCGGGCCGGCGGGACGTTGTGGTCCTGGAGTTCGTCTGTGTTCCAACCGAATCCGACGCCCACCGATACCCGGCCGCCAGACAGGTGATCCAGCGTCGCAATCGACTTCGCGAGGGTGATGGGGTCGTGCTCAACGGGCAGCGCCACCGCAGTCGACAGCCGCACCCGCGACGTCACCGACGCGGCCGAGCCGAGCGCGACCCACGGATCCAGCGTCCGCATGTAGCGGTCGTCGGGCAGCGTCTCGTCACCGGTGGTGGGGTGGGCCGCCTGACGCTTGATCGGGATGTGCGTGTGTTCGGGCACGTAGAAGGTGGTGAAGCCGTGATCGTCGGCCAGTTTGGCGGCGGCGGCGGGCTTGATGCCGCGGTCGCTGGTGAAAAGTACGAGCCCGTAGTCCATACGGTGAATTAGAACGTGTTTCAGTATGGGGCGCAAGGGTGGGTGGCAAGAATGCCAAAGTAGGCCCATTACCTGGGAATTTTCGACGCGATGCAGCCGCTAGACGCCTGTGAACCGATCCGGAGATAACTTCATCGCGAACGTTACCCACGACGGTGACGTACCTCGCTTGTTCACATGGGCCCATGACGACCGAACGCATCGCCGACCACGTCAAGTTCGCCTACTGGGTGCCCAACGTCAGCGGCGGCCTGGTGACCAGTGACATCGAGCAGCGGACCGACTGGAACTACGAATACAACAAGAAGCTCGCGCAGACCGCGGAGAACAACGGCTTCGAGTACGCCCTGAGTCAGGTCCGGTATGAGGCCAGCTACGGCGCCGAATATCAGCACGAATCAACGAGTTTCAGCCTCGCGCTGCTCCTGGCGACCGAACGCCTGAAGGTGATTGCAGCCGTTCACCCGGGCCTCTGGCAGCCGGCGGTGCTCGCGAAACTGGGAGCGACGGCCGACCACCTCTCGAACGGCCGCTTCGCGGTCAACGTCGTCTCCGGTTGGTTCAAGGACGAGTTCACGCATCTGGGCGAGCCGTGGCTGGAACACGACGAGCGCTACCGCCGCAGCGCCGAGTTCCTCCAGGTCCTGCGCAAGATCTGGACCGAGGACGACGTTGACTTCCGCGGCGATTTCTACCGGATCCACGACTTCACGCTGAAGCCCAAGCCGCTCAACACGGCCGAGCGCCCCAACCCGGAACTGTTCCAGGGCGGCAACTCGAGCGCGGCGCGCCGCAACGGCGGCTATTACGCCGACTGGTACTTCTCCAATGGCAAGGACTTCGACGGCGTGACCGAGCAAATCGTCGACGTCCGCGACCACGCCCGCCAGGTTGCCCGGGAGGTCCGGTTCGGGCTGAACGGCTTCATCATCGCGCGCGACACCGAGAAAGAGGCGAAAGAAGTCCTCAAGGAGATCGTCGCGAAGGCCAACCGGCCGGCAGTCGAAGGGTTCCGCCAGGCCGTGCAGCAGGCCGGCAACTCCACCGGCGACAAGAAGGGCATGTGGGCGGATTCCAGCTTCGAAGACCTGGTGCAGTACAACGACGGTTTTCGTACCAAGTTGATCGGAACCCCGGAACAGATCGCCGAACGGATTGCTGCCTACCGCAAACGGGGCGTCGATCTGATCCTCGGTGGCTTCCTGCATTTCCAGGAGGAAATCGAGTACTTCGGAGCCAAGGTGCTGCCGTTGGTGCGGGAAATCGAGGAGGCGGAACAGGACGCCGCGGAGGCGCCGATTCGCGTCCCGGCCTGACGCGTCGGCAAGTTTGCTCAGGGCTGTCGCGGCAGCTCAGGCCGGTGCTCGGCGTCTTCAACTGGTGCGAGGCACCCTCAGTGAAGTGCGCTAGCGTGGTTGGTCGAGTCGACAGGTACAGGAGAGGTCATGACGTACCAGCCCGGTAACCCCGGCTACCCGCCCGCCCAACAGCCCGGCCAGTACGGCAACCAGTACGGCGGGCCGACCCAGCAGTTCAACCGTCTGCCCGAGCAGATCCCGGCTGCGCCTGCGGCGCCGGCCGGCCCGAGCAAACTGCCGGAGTACCTGACCATTGCGGTCGCGGCGCTCGGCCTGCTCATCTTCGGCTTCAACTTCGCGCCCCAGTTGGGTGCGGGAGGCCTGGATGCGGGCACCGGCAGCATCCTGACCCAGGCGCCGATCGTCGTCGCCGTGTTGGCTGCGCTGCTCGCCGGCGTCAGCCTGCTGCCCAAGCAGAAGAGCTTCAAGTCGTGGGTCGCCATCCTCGCGGTGCTGGCTCTGCTGCTGGTGATCAACGAGATCGTGCAGGCGCCCAAGGGCATCGAGGTCGAGTGGGGCCTCTATGTCGTGCTCGCGCTGTCGGTGCTGCAGGCCGGTAGCGCTGTCGGGGCACTGCTGCTGGACGCCGGCGTCATCCAGCCGCCCGCACCGCGTCCGCAGGCCGATCCGTACAACTACGGCGGACCGGCGCAGGGCTACAACCCGCAGGCGCAGTACTACGGCCAGCAGCCGCAGCAGCAGTACGGCCAGCAGACCGGCCAGCACTTCGGTCAGCAGGGTGGCTACCAGCCGCAGTCCCAGAACGGTCCCATCGGCGGCTACACCGGTGCGCAGAGCGCGTCGCAGCACGGCGCCGACTCGGGTCCGCCGACCCCGCCGACCGGGTTCCCGGCGTTCGGTCAGCCGCAGCAGTCGGCCGGCCAGTCGTCGGCCCCGCAGCAGTCGTCGGGCCAGGGTCCGTCGGCGTCCGAGGCCGTGGCCGGATCGTCGTCGTTCACCCCGGCACCCAGCGTTCCGGGCGCGACGGGATCCGGCTCGGAGCCGACGACGACCTTCCAGCAACCCCCGGCTCCGCAGTAATCGGGTCCGGCTTCGTCATAATCGCTAGGGCGCTCGCGGCACGCGAGTGACGACCTCGCGAGGAGTGACCCAGCTAGTGGATAACCGACCAGTCGGTACGCGCCAAGCGCGTGACCTGCTTCGGGTTGCGTTCGGCCCGTCGGGCATCGCCCTGGCGATCATCGCCGCGCTGGTGCTGATCCAGTTGGTCATCGCCAACAGCGATCTGACCGGTGCGTTCGGCGCGATGGCCAGCATGTGGCTGGGCGTGCACGGCGTGCCGGTCTCGATCGGCGGCGCCGAGCTCGGCGTGATGCCGCTGGCCCCGTTGCTGGCGATGGTCTGGGGCACGGCCCGCACCACGGCCGCGGCGACGCGGCCGGGTGCGTCGTGGTTCGTGGTCCGGTGGATCGTCGCGTCGGCGCTCGGTGGGCCGCTGCTGATCGCGGCGATCGCGCTCGCGGTGATCCACGATGCGTCGTCGGTGCTCACCGAGCTGCAGACCCCGAGTGCCCTCCAGGCCTTCGGCTGCGTCTTGGCGGTGCACGCGGTCGGCGCGGCCATCGGTGTCGGCTCACGCCTGCAGGGGCGGCTGCTGACCGATGCGCACCTGCCGTATTGGCTGCCTGAGGCGTTGCGCGGGGCCGTCGCCGGCGTGTTGGCGCTGCTCGGCCTGTCGGGGTTGGTTGCGGTCGGCTCGATGGTCGTGCACTGGTCGACGATGCACGACCTGTTCGGCATCACCGATTCGGTGTTCGGCCAGCTCAGCCTCACCGTGCTGTCGGCGCTGTACATCCCGAACGTGATGGTCGGCGCCGCCGCGGTGGCCGTCGGCTCGAGTGTGCACGTCGGGTTGGCCACGTTCAGTTCTTTCACGGTGCTCGGCGGCGATGTGCCTGCCGTGCCGGTGCTGGCAGCCGTGCCGTCGCCCCCGCTGGGGCCGGTGTGGGTGGCGCTGCTGATCATCGCGGCGGCATCGGCGGTGGCGGTGGGCCAGCAGTGTTCCCGGCGCCCGGCCCCGTGGCCGATTGCTTTCGCCAAGTTGGCGGTCGCATCGCTCCTGGCTGCGGTGATGATGGTCCTGCTCGCGATCGCCGGCAGCGGTCGCCTGGGCAATTTCGGTGAGCTCGGGGTCGATCAGACGACGTTCGGGCCTGCGGTTTTCCTGTGGTTCGTCTCGATCGGCGGTCTCACGGTCGCCATGGCCGGCGGCCTCACCCGGCGTCCGGTCCGGCCGGCACCCGTCGCGCCGGCTGCGCCCGTCGACGAGGAACCGTATGGCGATGACGTGGCCGACGTCGTCGAGGATGACGAACCCATCACAGAGAAGCTGATCGGTGACGTGTCGGCTGCCGCCGCGGATGTGGACGACGATTCGCATTTCGCGGGTGGCCCGGCATTCGAGCAGGCCACCGAGTCGGAACGCGAACCCGACCCGGAGCCCGCGGCCAAACCCGCCGAACCGCGCCGGCCGGCACGTCCGGAACCGGACATGACCCCGGCGCCGGCGGAGGCCTATCAATCCGGCACCACCGATCGCATCGGTGAGCACGTCGCCTTCGACCCCGACGAGGACCCTGAGGCGCATTTCGTCGTCGACGACGACGGCCACTAGGCTGCTCCCGTGCAGCAACCGGTTCACGTGCCCCCGACTGCGCCGGCGCGGCTCGTCGTTCTGGCGTCCGGGACCGGCTCGCTGCTGGAATCGGTGCTGGCTGCAGCAGTCGGCGACTACCCGGCCCGCGTCGTGGCCGTCGGTACGGATCGTGACTGCCCGGCGCTGCAGATCGGGGCGGCCGCCGGTGCGGCGACGTTCACCACTCGGCTGCGGGACCACCTCGACCGCGCCGCCTGGGACGCCGCACTGACCGAAGCCGTCGCAGTCCATCAGCCGGATCTGGTGGTGTCGGCGGGGTTCATGAAGATCCTCGGCCCGACGTTTCTCGCGCGCTTCCAGGGGCGGGTGCTGAACACCCACCCCGCATTGCTGCCGTCGTTTCCAGGGGCACATGCGGTGGCCGAAGCCCTGGCGTACGGCGTACGGGTCACCGGCAGCACGGTGCACCTGGTGGATGCCGGCACCGATACCGGGCCCATCCTGGCGCAGGAGCCGGTGGCGGTACTCGACAGCGATGACGAATCGTCGCTGCATGAACGGATCAAGGTCGTCGAACGACGACTGTTGGTAGATGTGATCGCCGCGGTGGCCCTCCGCGGCGTGACGTGGAGTGGACGAAAGGCGGCCCTAGGATGACGCGACGACCGATTCGGCGCGCGCTGATCAGCGTGTACGACAAGACCGGCCTGGCTGAGCTGGCCCGCGGGCTGCACGAGGCCGGCGTGACCCTGGTCTCGACCGGTTCGACGGCGAAAACCATTGCTGCCGAGGGTATCCCGGTGACTCCCGTCGAAGAGGTCACCGGCTTCCCGGAGGTGCTCGACGGCCGCGTCAAGACGCTGCACCCGCGCGTGCACGCCGGCCTGCTGGCCGACACCCGCAAGGCCGAGCACCTCGCCGCGCTCGATGAGCTCGGGGTCGAGGCGTTCGAACTCGTTGTGGTGAACCTGTATCCGTTCACCCAGACCGTGGCGTCGGGCGCTTCCGAGGACGAGTGCGTCGAGCAGATCGACATCGGCGGCCCGTCGATGGTCCGCGCTGCGGCGAAGAACCACCCGAGCGTCGCCGTCGTCGTCGACCCGCTGGGGTACGACGGTGTGCTGGCGGCCGTTCGGGACGGTGGCTTCACGCTCGAAGAGCGGAAGAAGCTGGCGTCGTTGGCTTTCCGCCACACCGCCGAGTACGACGTGGCCGTCGCGTCCTGGATGGGTTCGGTGCTGGTGCCCGGCGACGACGAGGCATCCGCTGCCGGTATGCCCGCGTGGCTCGGTTCGACCTGGCGCCGCACCGACGTGCTGCGCTACGGCGAGAACCCGCACCAGAAGGCCGCGCTCTACAGCGACGACGCCGGCTGGCCGGGACTGGCCCAGGCTGAGCAGCTGCACGGAAAAGAGATGTCCTACAACAACTACACCGACGCCGATGCGGCATGGCGGGCGGCGTTCGACCACGAGGACATCTGCGTGGCGATCATCAAGCACGCCAACCCATGTGGCATTGCCGTGTCGTCGATCTCGGTTGCCGATGCGCACCGTAAGGCGCACGAGTGCGACCCGCTGAGCGCGTTCGGTGGCGTCATCGCGGCCAACACCGCGGTGACCGAGGAGATGGCCGAGACTGTCGCCGACATCTTCACCGAGGTGATCGTCGCTCCTGCCTTCGAACCGGGCGCCGTTGAAATCCTGAGCCGCAAGAAGAACATTCGTATCCTGGTGGCCAGCGAACCTGAGGGCGCCGCAGTCGAATACCGTCAGGTCAGCGGTGGCCTGCTGGTGCAGCAGCGCGACGCGCTCGACGCCGCGGGCGACGACCCGCTGAACTGGACACTGGCGACCGGCAGCCCGGCCGATCCGGAGACGTTGGCCGACTTGGTGTTTGCGTGGCGCGCGTGCCGCGCGGTGAAGTCGAACGCCATCGTGGTCGCCGCCAACGGCGCCACCGTCGGTGTCGGCATGGGCCAGGTGAACCGCGTCGACGCGGCCCGGCTGGCGGTCGAGCGGGGTGGTGACCGAGTCAAGGGCGCCGTCGCTGCCTCCGATGCCTTCTTCCCGTTCCCGGACGGTCTGGAGACCTTGACCAACGCCGGCGTGAAAGCCATTGTGCACCCGGGTGGTTCGGTCCGCGACGACGAAGTGACCGCGGCCGCCGCCGCTGCGGGCATCACGCTGTACCTGACCGGGGCGCGGCACTTCGCCCACTAGGTCCTACCGGCTGAATGGCCAGGTTTGCACGGAGATGATCCGTGCAAACCTGGCCATTTGCCGTTCAGAGGCTCAGGAGCGCAGCAGTGTCGCGAGCGGTCAGGGCGTCGTCCATGCGCGCCTGCCAGGAGGCGGCCCATCGTTCAGGAAAGCACCGCTGCAGGAGCTCGAGCATGATCGGCACGGCGGTCGAGGCGCCCGGCGACGCGCCCAGAAGCCCTGCGATGGTGCCGTCGGCCGACGCGACCAGTTCGGTGCCCGAGCGCAACGCGCCGATGCGCTCCGGGTCCGGAGTGACGAGCTGAGCCCGCTGTCCCGCCGGTACCAACTCCCAGTCGCCGGGGTCGGCCTCCGGGTAAAACCGTTGCAGCTGTTTGATCTTGCCGCTGAACGGCGTGAGCAACTCGCCGATCAGATAACGCACCAGTGTCAGGCTCTGTAGGGCCGCGGCAGCCAGCACGTGCAGGTTGTGCCACCGCAGCGTGGTGAAGAAGTCGGTGAGCTTGCCGCCTTTGAGCAGCTTGGTGCTGAATGTCGCATACGGACCGAACATGAGGTACTCCTCGCCGTCGACGACGCGTTTGTCCAAGTGCGGCACCGACATCGGCGGGGCTCCTATCGCGGCCTGGCCGTACACCTTGGCGTCGTGCCGTGCGACGACATCGGGTTGCGCGCACCGCAGGAACGCTGCGCCGACGGGCAGCACGCCGTAGCCCCGGACTTCGGGGATGTGCGCGCGCTGCAGCAGGCGCAGGGCGAATCCGCCGGCTCCGACGAACACATGACGTGCCCGCAGTTGAAACCTGTTGTGCGAGTCCGTACACCGGCCGCTGATCAACCAGGTGCCGTCCGGGTCCTGGTGCAGTCGGCGCACGTCGTGGCCGAGCCGGACCTCGCCGCCGTTCGAGGTGATGATGCGGGTAAGTCCGCGGGTGAGCGCACCGAAGTCGACGTCGGTACCTCCCGGATGCCGGGTCGCCGCAATCGGTTGCGCCGGAGCGCGGCCCGCCATCACCAGCGGTGCCCATGCCGCGATGGTCTTGGGGTCGTCGCTGAACTCGAGGCCGGCGAAAAGTGGATCGGCGCTGAGGGTTTCGAACCGCCGTCGGAGGTAGGCCACGTCGTGGTCACCGAACACCACGTCCATGTGCGGAGTGCCGTGGACGAAAGTCGCCGGGTCCAGCAGGCCCCGCTCGACGAGATGTGCCCACCAGCGGCGGGACAACTGGAACTGTTCGGCGATCTGCGCGGGCGCGGTGCCGTCTTCAGGGTCGGGCATGTAATTGAGTTCGCAATAGCCGGAGTGGCCCGTGCCGGCGTTGTTCCACGGTCCGCTGCTCTCCGTGGCGATGTCGGATGCGCGCTCCACCAACACAATGCGCCACTGCGGTTCCAATGTGCTGAGCATGGCGCCCAGGGTGGCAGACATGATGCCGCCACCGATGAGGACGACGTCGGCGACTTCCGGTTCAACGGTGTTCATGGTTGCTCCTTGTCTCGTTACTCCAGCATCACCCCGCTAATTCAATCCGTCCAATGAATGTTCTGGCGATTATCATCCGAATATGGATCAATGGATGAGTCTGCTCGCGCCGCAGCTCCGGGCGCTCGAAGAGCTCGACTCCCAGGGCGGGCACATGACCCGTGCGGCCGACAGCCTGGGCATTCCGCAGTCATCGATGAGTCGACGCATTCACGCGCTGGAGAAGATGCTCGGCGTCCGCCTGCTCACCCAGGAGGGACGGACGGTGCGCCTGACGCCGGTCGCAGTGCAGCTCGCCGAGCAGGCCCGGCGCCCGTTGCGCGAACTCGAAGCCACGGTGGAGACGATCGCCGGCGAAGCCGACCCCGAGCACGGCACCATCCGGTTCGGCTTCCCGTTGACGATGGGGGCTGGCGTCGTGCCGAACCTCGTCACCGAATTCCACCGGCGCGCACCGGGAATCCGGCTACAGATCAAACAGGCGCACGGCAGTGAACTCGCCGCGGATCTGAAGGCCGGGGTGCTCGACGTCGCCGTGGTGATCCCGCCGCCCGACGGCGTCGAACATGTGGTGATCGGCGGACAACACATCCGGGCCGTGTTACCGGCGGCTCATCCGCTCGCGGCCCGTCGTCGTCTTCGGCTGGACGAACTGCGCGACGAGACGTTCATCGCCAACCCGGGCAGCTATCACTTGCGCCAGGCGACGGAAAACTGGTGCCGCGATTCGGGATTCGTTCCGCACGTGCCCGTGGAGATCACGGAGTTCACCACCATCCGCGAGCTGGTCGGCCGGGGGATGGGTATCGCGCTGCTGCCGCACGACGAGCACACCTCGCGTAAGGTCCGGGAAATACCGTTGACGCCCAACGTCTATCAGCGGCAGATCGCGCTGGCGTGGGCGCCGACCGCGGGCACCCCCGCGGCCCGCAGACTGCTGACCTTCCTGCGCACGGAGTGGTCGGTCAAGGCCGCCCACACCCGCTGACGCAGGGACAACGGAGGAGACTAGGACGCGACCTCGCCGGGCTGCTGCGTGGTGGCGAATTCGAAGAAGTCCACGATCTCGTCGACGGCCTTGCGGGCGTCCGGGTTGACGTCGAAGCTCAGCTGGAACATGTGCATCGCCTTGTCCCACACCTGAACCCACGCCTGTGCACCCGCCGCGCGCAACGCGTCGGCGAGCGCGAACGAGTCGTTGCGCAGCATCTCGTTGTTGCCGACCTGCAGGAGCGTCGGTCCCAGGCCGTGCAGGTCGGATTCGGTCGGCATCTCGGGCACCGGATGGGTGCCGTTCTTCGTCGCGAAGACGTCGTAGAGGTACTTCACCGCCATGAACGGGAACAGCACGTCGCGGTGTTCGAGCATCGCGTTGTACTTCAGATTCATGTCGGACGACGTCAGTGGCGACAGCAGGATCTGGCCGGCGGGCACCGGCAGGCCGGCGTCACGCACGGCGAGCGCGGTGCCGGTCGCGATCAGGCCGCCGGCGGAGTCGCCCGCGAACACGATCTTCTTCGCGTCGACGCCGGCGGCGAGCACCATGCGGTAGGCGCACGCGCCGTCAGCGATGGCGTCCTCGATCAGGGCCTGCGGCGCCAGTCGATAGCCCACGTTCAGGACCCGGGCGCCGGTCGCGGCGGAGAGCTTGCTGGCCCAGCGCCGGTGCGAGTTCAGCCCGAGCGTGATCAGCGCCGAACCGTGGAAGTAGATGATCACGCGATCGGAACCCTGTGCGCGCGGCGCGACGATCCATTCGGCGTCGCAGTCGTCGAGCTTGATCGGTGTCACCGCGGTGCCGGGCAGCGCGCGGAACGCACGGAAGGGCCCGTCGATGATGTCGTAGCGGCCGCGCTGGACCAGTTCCGGATGGAACCGGTTGACGACGAGGCCGATGAGCGTGAGCAGGGCAATTACCGGTCGGACGAACACCGCGGTCAGCCCGCCGAGCAGTCGGCTCTGCCACGCGGCGGGGCCGAACTGGAGGTCGGCGGGGCGGTGAGTCCAGTCGAGCGAGTTCACGATACCGAGGGTACTGGGTAAAGCTCCGGAGCCCAAGGGGCTGCCGCTCACCGTGCACCGTCGTAGCGTGGAGGTCGTGACATCACCTAACGACCTTCCAGCCGACCTGCCGCGGACCGTCGGCGAGCTCAAGGCCGCGGGCCACCGTGAGCGGGGCATCAAGACCGAGATTCGCGAGAACCTGCTGGCAGCGCTGGCTGACGGCAAGGACGTCTGGCCCGGCATCTTCGGCTTCGAGGACACCGTTCTGCCGCAGCTGGAGCGCGCGCTGATCGCCGGGCACGACGTCGTGCTCCTCGGCGAGCGCGGCCAGGGCAAGACCCGTCTGCTGCGCGGCCTGGTTGGTCTGCTGGACGAATGGACGCCTGTCATCGCGGGCTCGGAGCTGGGCGAGCACCCGTATTCGCCGATCACGCCCGAGTCGATCCGCCGGGCCGCGGATTCCGGCGACGACCTGCCGATCACCTGGCAACACCGCAGCGAGCGCTACTTCGAGAAGCTGGCGACGCCCGACACCAGCGTCGCCGACCTCGTCGGCGACATCGACCCCATCAAGGTGGCCGAGGGCCGGAGTCTGGGTGATCCGGAAACCATCGCCTACGGACTCATCCCGCGGGCACACCGCGGCATCGTGGCCATCAACGAGCTGCCCGACCTCGCCGAGCGCATCCAGGTCGCCATGCTCAACGTGATGGAGGAGCGCGACATCCAGGTGCGCGGCTACACGTTGCGCCTGCCGCTGGACGTGCTCGTGGTGGCCAGCGCCAACCCCGAGGACTACACCAACCGTGGCCGCATCATCACGCCGCTGAAGGACCGCTTCGGCGCCGAGATCCGCACCCACTACCCGCTGGAGCTCGACGCGGAGGTCGGCGTCATCAGGCAGGAAGCGCACCTGGCCGCCGAGGTCCCGGAGTACCTGCTGCAGATCCTGGCCCGGTTCGCCCGGTACCTGCGCGAGTCGCAGTCGATCGATCAGCGGTCGGGCGTCTCGGCCCGCTTCGCCATCGCGGCGGCGGAGACGGTCGGCGCCGCGGCCCAGCACCGCTCCGCGATTCTGGGCGAACAGGATCCGGTCGCGCGTGTGGTCGATCTGCAGACCATCATCGGCGTGCTGCGCGGCAAGCTGGAATTCGAGTCCGGTGAGGAAGGCCGCGAACAGGCCGTCCTGGAGCACCTGCTGCGGCGGGCGACCGCGGACACCGCACAGCGGCTGCTCGGCGGCATCGACGTTGGTTCGTTGGTCGCCGCGGTGGAAGGGGATTCACCGGTCACGACGGGCGAGCGGGTGTCGGCCAAGGACGTCCTGGCGGCGCTGCCGGACCTGCCGGTGATCGACGCCATCGCCGACCGGCTGGGCGCGCAGTCCGACGGCGAGCGGGCGGCGGCCGTCGAGCTGGCGCTGGAAGCGCTGTACCTGGCCAAGCGCATCGACAAGACCTCCGACGACGGCGAAACGGTATATGGCTAACCACCTCTCGCGGTATTCGCGCTACACCGGCGGGCCCGACCCGCTGGCGCCTCCCGTCGACCTGAGGGAGGCGCTGGAGCAGATCGGGCAGGACGTCATGGAGGGTGCGTCGCCCCGGCGGGCGCTGTCCGAGCTGCTGCGTCGCGGTACCCAGAACATGCGTGGCGCCGACCGGCTGGCCGCCGAGGCCAACCGGCGTCGTCGGGAGTTGCTGTCGCGCAACAACCTTGACGGCACCCTGCAGGAGATCAAGAAGCTGCTCGACGAGGCGGTGCTCGCCGAGCGCAAGGAACTGGCCCGGGCGCTCGACGACGACGCGCGGTTCGGTGAACTGCAGTTGGAGTCGTTGTCGCCGTCACCGGCCAAGGCGGTGCAGGAGCTCTCCGAATACGACTGGCGATCGGCGGAAGCCCGGCAGAAGTATGAGCAGATCAAGGATCTGCTGGGCCGGGAGATGCTGGACCAGCGATTCGCCGGCATGAAGGACGCCCTGCAGAACGCCACCGACGGGGATCGTCAGGCCGTCAACGACATGCTCGACGACCTGAACAACCTGCTGGAGAAGCACGCCAACGGCGAAGACACCCAACAGGATTTCCAGGACTTCATGGCCAAGCACGGCCAGTTCTTTCCCGAGAATCCGCAGAATGTCGACGAGCTGCTGGACTCCCTGGCCAAGCGGGCCGCCGCCGCGCAGCGGTTCCGCAACAGCCTGTCGCCAGATCAACGCGCCGAATTGGATGCGTTGGCGCAGCAGGCATTCGGGTCGCCGTCGTTGATGAACGCGCTCGACCGCCTCGACGCCAACCTGCAGGCTGCCCGCCCGGGCGAGGATTGGACCGGCGAGCGAAATTTCACCGGAAACAACCCGCTGGGCATGGGGGAGGCCGCGCAGGCGATGGAAGACATCGCCGAGTTGGAGCAACTGGCAGAACAACTTTCGCAGAGCTACGCCGGTGCCCAGATGGACGACGTCGACCTGGACATGCTCGCCCGGCAATTGGGCGACGAGGCCGCCGTCGACGCCCGTGCCCTGGCGGAACTGGAACGCACCCTGATGAACCAGGGCTTCCTGGACCGCGGTTCCGACGGGCAGTGGCGGCTGTCGCCAAAGGCCATGCGGCAGTTGGGTCAGGCAGCGCTCCGCGATGTGGCGCAACAACTTTCCGGCCGCCACGGCGAGCGGGACACCCGCCGCGCCGGTGCCGCCGGCGAACTCACCGGCGCCACCCGGCCGTGGCAGTTCGGCGACACCGAACCCTGGAACGTCACCCGCACCTTGACCAACGCGGTACTGCGACAGGCAGGTACGGGTCAGGACGGGCCGTTGCGCATCACCGTCGACGACGTCGAGATCTCGGAGACCGAGACGCGCACCCAGGCCGTGGTGGCGCTGTTGGTCGACACCTCGTTCTCGATGGTCATGGAGAACCGGTGGCTGCCGATGAAGCGCACCGCGCTGGCGCTCAATCATCTGGTGAGCACCCGGTTCCGATCGGATGCGTTGCAGATCATCGCCTTTGGCCGACATGCCCGCACCGTCTCGGCGGCCGAGCTGACGGGGCTGGAAGGCGTCTACGAACAGGGCACCAACCTGCACCACGCGCTGCTGCTCGCCGGCCGGCATCTGCGGCGTCATCCCAACGCGCAGCCGGTCGTCCTCGTCGTCACCGACGGCGAGCCGACGGCCCACCTCGAGCAGTACCGCAACGGCACCGAGACGTTCTTCGACTACCCGCCGCACCCGCGCACCATCGCGTTTACGGTGCGCAGCTTCGACGAGGTGGCCCGGCTGGGCGCGCAGATCACCATCTTCCGGCTGGGCAGCGATCCCGGCCTGGCGCGGTTCATCGACCAGGTGGCCCGGCGCGTCGAAGGCCGCGTCGTGGTGCCCGAACTCGACGGACTGGGCGCCGCGGTGGTCGGTGACTACCTGCGCTCGCGGCGCCGCCGGCGGTAACCACTTCATGGCGAGCGGCCGTGTTTGTACCGCGACACGCCACCGAACCTGTGCAGGATGCGGCCGTTCGTCGTCGGCGAGCGGCCCGCAAGGGACCTAAGTGGGCGGCGGCTTGCGCTTCTTGGACTTGATGCCGACGCGGCCCCACAGCGAGAAACCGCGGATGGTGACGCGCGGGGCGCCGGGGGTGCCCTGCTGACCGAGGTGGTCGAACGCGCCCATGACACCGACGCCATGCACGTCGACGTTGACCTCCGGCGGCAGCAGGATGGTCTGCCCGCCGAAGATCGAGTAGGAGTGGATCTCGACGTCCGGTGACGTGAAATCGGCGTAGCGCAGATCGATGACGCCGCCACCGAACAAAGAGAACGACGTCAGCCGCTGCGGCACGTTCCAGCGGCCTCGGCGCTCGAATCCGCTCATGATCGCCAGCAGCAGCGTCGACGGCGCGGGATGGCATTCGCCGCCCGCTTCCCACGGCGCAGTGGTGATGTACGGCAGGTCGTCGCTCAACTTCGACAGCTCGGCGTACGTCTGCGCCGAGTAGGCGCGGTTGAGCCGGTCCTCGTATTCGGACATGGGCAGGCGTCCCTGCGCGGCCGCGTCGCTGAGGAGGTGAGCGACCTGTATCCGGTCGGTATCGACGACGCGCATCTGTGCGCGCGAACCTGGGGTGCTCATCAACTCGAGCCTACGACGATCACAGGGACTTGCAAGGCTGATGTTGCAAACTGTGGCCGCATCGATGTCGGATCCGTTACGGGATGTGGATCACTTATTCCAGTTCGGCTGTCGCTTCTGTAGGAAGGCCAGCATGCCTTCCCTGGCCTCGTCGGAGACGAACAGCTCCGCCGACTGCTTGGCCAGCTTCTCGGCGTCACGGTCGAAATCGGCCAGGATCGACGCCGTGGTCAGGGCCTTCGACGTGGCCAGACCCTGCGGTGAACCCTTGGTGATCTCGTCCGCCAGCTTCGCCACGGTCGCCGGCACGTCGTCGGTCGCGACGGTCACCAGGCCGATCCGCTCGGCCTCCTCGGCGCCGAACTTCTCGCCCGTCACGAAGTAGCGACCGGCCGCGCGGGCCGTCATCTTCGGCAGCAGCGTCAGCGAGATGATCGACGGCGCCACCCCGATCCGGGCCTCGGTGAGCGCGAAAGTACTGGCGGTGCCGGCGACCACCAGGTCGCAGGCACCGATCAGCCCCATGCCGCCGGCCCGGACATGGCCGTCGATCGCGGCGATCACCGGAATGGGCAACTCCAGGATCGATCGCAATAGGTGCGCCGCCTCCAGCGCACGGGCGGTCGCGAGGTCGCCGGGGCTGCGTCCGGCCGCTTCACTCAGGTCGGCCCCGGCACAGAAGGTCCCGCCGGTGTGGCCGAGCACCACGACCCGGACGCCGGGCTCGGCGGCGGCATCGGTGAGGCCCTGCCGCAACTGGTCCACCAGCGCGGTCGACATCGCATTGCGGTTGTGCGGTGAGTCCAGCGTCAACCGGGCGACACCGTTTTCGACGGAGTAGTGGACCAGTGCGGTCATGAGACTTCCCTGTCAGTACGAGCGAGGCAGACCGAGCGAGGTCTGCGCCACGAAGTTAAGCACCATCTCACGGCTGACCGGAGCGATGCGTGCCAGTCGCGACGCCGTGACCGCGGCGGCGATGCCGTACTCCTTGGTCAGGCCGTTGCCACCGAGCGACTGCACGGCCTGATCGACGGCGCGCACCGAGGCCTCACCGGCGGCGTACTTGGCCATGTTGGCGGCTTCGGCGGCACCGAAGTCGTCACCCGCGTCGTACAGCGTGGCGGCCTTCTGCATCATCAGCTTGGCCAGCTCGAGTTCGATGTGGATCTGCGCCAGCGGGTGCGAGATGCCCTGGTGCGAACCGATCGGCACCTTCCAGACCTGACGGGTCTTGACGTACTCGGTCGCGGTGCGGATCGCCAGCCGGCCGGTGCCGACGGCCATGGCCGCACCGATGATCCGTTCCGGGTTCAGGCCCGCGAACAGCTGCGCGATCGCGGCGTCCTCGGAGCCGACGAGTGCATCGGCGGGCAGCCGCACCTCGTCCAGGAACACCTGGAACTGGCTCTCGGGACTGATGATCTCCATCTCGATCTTGGTCCAGCTCAGGCCCGGCGCATCGGTCGGGACCACGAACAGTGCCGGCTTGAGGTTGCCGGTCTTGTGGTCCTCGGTCCGGCCGACGACGAGCACGGCGTCAGCCTGGTCGATGCCCGAGATGAACACCTTCTGGCCGGACAGGATCCAGTCGCCGCCATCGCGGCGCGCCGTCGTGGTGATGCGGTGGCTGTTGGAGCCGGCGTCGGGTTCGGTGATCGCGAAGGCCATGGTGAGCGAGCCGTCCGCCAGCCCCGGGACCCAGCGCTTCTTCTGCTCTTCGGTGCCGTACTTCGAGATGATGGTGCCGTTGATGGCCGACGAGACCACCATCATCAGCAGCGGACAGCCATTGGCGGCCATCTCTTCCATGACCAGGCTCAGCTCGTACATGCCGGCGCCACCGCCGCCGTACTCCTCGGGCATGTTCACGCCCAGGAACCCGTGTTTGCCTGCCTCGGACCATAATTCGTCGGTGTGCTGGCCGGCGCGGGCCTTCTCCAGGAAGTAGTCCTGGCCGAACTTCGAGGCCATCGCGACTACGGCCTCGCGGAGCGCCTTGCGCTCGTCGGATTCGATGAAGCTCATTGTCATTCTCCTTCGGGGGTTTCTACACGGGCGAGCACGGCACCGACATCGACCTGCTGGCCGGGTTGCACGTTGAGTTCGGCGAGCACACCGGAATCCGGTGCGGCGATGGTGTGTTCCATCTTCATGGCTTCCAGCCAGATGAGGGGCTGGCCGGCGGTGACGGCATCGCCGACGGCAGCGCCGACTCGGACCACCAGTCCGGGCATCGGCGCCAGCAGCGAACCTTGGGCGACGGCCGCGTCCGGGTCGGGGAAGCGCGGCCGGGCCACGAGGTGCACGGCCCCGGCGGGGGAGTCGACGAACACATCGGCGTCGTAACGCGCGACGTCGAACGACCGCTCAACTCCGTTGACCGACAACACTACTCGGGCGGGTTCGGCGGTCACGACGGTGACGTCGTCGAGGTCGGGCAGTTCGACGCCGTCGCGGGTGTACCGGTACCGCACCTGGTGCTCGGCGCCGGCCGCGTCACTGTACGAACGGCTCTGGTAGCCCGACGCGAGGTTGCGCCAACCGCTCGGTGCGGCGGCGAAAACTGTTGCCGTGGCGCGGTTGTGCGCCGCATCGGCCAGGGCCGCGGCGACGGCGGCCAGCGTGACGTCGGTGTCCGCCGGTGCCGCGAGTTCGGCCAGGCCGTGGGTGTCGAAGAACGCGGTGTCGGTGTCGCCGGCCAGGAAAGCGGGGTGCCGCAACACATTCACCAACAGGTCGCGGTTGGTGCGCAGGCCGTGGATGCGCGCGCGGGACAGCGCGTCGGCGAGGATCGCCGCGGCCCGGTCCCGGGTCGGCGCGAACGAGATGACCTTGGCCAGCATCGGGTCGTAGAACACCGACACCACCGAACCGTCGACGATGCCGGAGTCGACGCGTGTTCCGGCGCGGCCCAGCAGGCTGAACTCGGTGCGGACGCCCGGCACGTCGAATCGGTGCACTGTGCCGGCCTGCGGCTGCCAGTCCTTGGCCGGGTCTTCGGCGTAGAGCCGGGCCTCGATCGAATGTCCCTGCGTTGTGGGCGGTTCCGCGGCGAGCGCACCCCCGTCGGCCACATCGAGCTGCAGCTCGACCAGGTCGAGTCCGGTGGTCTCCTCGGTGACCGGGTGCTCGACCTGCAGGCGGGTGTTCATCTCCAGGAAGAAGAAGTCGCCACCTCCGTCGGACATGAACTCGACGGTGCCGGCGCCGGTGTATCCGATGGCGGTCGCTGCCAGCCGGGCGGCCTCGAACAGCTTGGCGCGCATGCCCGGCGTCCGCTCCACGAGCGGGGACGGCGCTTCCTCGATGACCTTCTGGTGCCGCCGCTGAATGGAGCATTCGCGTTCGCCGACGGCCCACACCGTGCCGTGCGCGTCGGCCATCACCTGGACCTCGATGTGGTGGCCGCTGGCCAGGTAACGCTCGCAGAACACCGTCGGATCACCGAACGCGGACTGGGCCTCGCGTTGTGCGGCCGCGACTTCGGCCGGCAGCGCGGACAATTCGCGAACGACCCGCATGCCGCGGCCGCCGCCGCCGGCGGAGGCCTTGATCAGCACCGGCAGTTGGTCGGCGGTGACGGTGTCGGGGTCCAGCTCGGTGAGCACCGGAACGCCGGCCGCCGACATCAGCTTCTTGGCCTCGATCTTGGAGCCCATGGCCTGCACGGCCGCCACCGGCGGACCGATCCACGTCAGCCCGGCATCCTGCACCGCGGCCGCGAAATCCGGGTTCTCCGAGAGGAATCCGTACCCGGGATGTATCGCGTCGGCGCCGGACGCTTTGGCGGCGGCGATCAGCTGGGCGGCGTCGAGATACCCGGTGCGGCCCTCGAGCCGCACCCGGTCGTCGGCTTCGGCGACGTGCGGGGACGCGGCGTCGGGGTCGGTGTAGACCGCGACGGTGCCGATGCCGAGCCGGCGGCAGGTGGCGAACACCCGGCGGGCGATTTCCCCGCGGTTGGCGACAAGAACTTTCGTGATCATCTGGGTTCTCAACTCACATGCGGAAGACGCCGAAGTTCGACGTCCCCTCGATCGGGGCATTGGCAATGGCGGACAAGCACATTCCCAGCACGGTGCGGGTGTCGCGGGGGTCGATTATGCCGTCGTCGTAGAGCCTGCCGGACAGGAACGCCGGCAGTGATTCGGCGTCGATCTGCGCTTCGACGGCGGCCCGCAGGGCCGCGTCGGCAGCTTCGTCGACCTGGCCGCCCCGGGCTTCGGTGGCGGCGCGGCTGACGATCGAGAGCACACCGGCCAGCTGCGCGCCACCCATCACCGCGGACTTCGCGCTGGGCCAGGCGAACAGGAACCGGGGGTCGTAGGCACGGCCGCACATGCCGTAATGGCCGGCGCCGTAGGAGGCGCCGATCAGCAGCGAGATGTGCGGCACCTTCGAATTGGAGACGGCGTTGATCATCATCGAGCCGTGCTTGATCATCCCGCCTTCCTCGTACGCCTTGCCGACCATGTAGCCGGTCGTGTTGTGCAGGAACAACAATGGCGTGTCGGAGCGGTTGGCCAGCTGGATGAACTGTGTGGCCTTCTGGGATTCCTCGCTGAACAACACGCCGCGCGCGTTGGCCAGGATGCCGACGGGGTAGCCCCACAGCGTGGCCCAGCCGGTCACCAGCGAGGAGCCGTACAGCGGCTTGAACTCGTCGAAGTCCGAGCCGTCGACGATGCGGGCGATGACGTCCCGTGGATCGAACGGGATGCGCAGATCGGCGCCGACGATGCCGAGCAGTTCGTCTTCGGGGTACAGCGGCGGCACGACCGGTGCCGGCGTCGGGCCCTGCTTGCGCCAGTTCAGCCGGGCCACGATGCGCCGGCCGATGCGGATGGCGTCGAGCTCGTCGTGGGCGAAGTAGTCGCCGAGACCCGATGTGCGGGAGTGCATTTCGGCGCCGCCGAGGGATTCGTCATCGGACTCCTCGCCGGTGGCCATCTTGACCAGCGGCGGGCCGGCCAGGAAAACCTTCGAGCGCTCCTTGATCATCACCACGTGGTCGGACATGCCGGGGATGTAGGCGCCGCCGGCGGTCGAGTTGCCGAACACCAGCGCGATGGTCGGGATGCCCTCGGCCGACAGCCGGGTCAGATCCCGGAACATCGCACCGCCGGGGATGAAGATCTCCTTCTGCGTGGGCAGATCCGCGCCGCCCGACTCGACCATGGAGATCACCGGCAGCCGGTTCTCGCGGGCAATCTGGTTGGCGCGCAGGATCTTCTTGAGCGTCCACGGGTTGCTCGTGCCGCCCTTGACGGTCGGATCGTTGGCCACGATCAGGCACTCGACGCCCTCGACCACACCGATGCCGGTGACGAGGCTGGCACCGACGACGAAGTCGCTGCCCCACGCTGCCAACGGGCTCAGCTCCAGGAACGGCGAGTCCGGATCCACGAGCTGCTCGATGCGCTCGCGCGCGGTCAGCTTGCCGCGGGCATGGTGGCGGTCAACATATTTCGCGCCGCCACCGGCCAGGGCCTTGGCGTGCTCGGCGTCCAGCTCGGTGAGCTTGGCCGTCATCGCCGCGGCGGCCTCGGTGTAGCCGGCCGACGCAGAATTGAGTGTGGATTTGAGCTGGGTCATGATGCGCAATCCGCTCCGCTACTTGCTTGTGTCACGACTGGAATCCCAACGTCTTGGCGGCCAGCGAGGTGAGAATCTCGGTGGTGCCGCCGCCGATACCGATGATGCGCATGTCGCGGTACTGCCGTTCGATTTCCGACTCGGCCATGTAGCCCATGCCGCCGAACAACTGGACCCCGGCGTTGGCCACCCACTCGCCGGCTTCGACGGCCGTGTTCTTGGCGAAGCACACTTCGGCGATCAGGTTCGTCTCGCCGGCCAGCTCGCGCTCGACCAGATGGTGCGTGTAGACCCGGGCAACGTCGATGCGCCGGGCCATCTCGGCCAGGGTGTTCTGCACCGACTGGCGCGAGATCAGCGGCCGGCCGAAGGTCTCCCGGTCGCGGCACCACTGCACGGTCAGGTCCAGGCAGCGCTGCGCGCTCGCGTAGGCCTGCGCGGCGAGCCCGACGCGCTCGGAGACGAACGCGCCGGCGATCTGCAGGAAGCCGGAGTTCTCGGGCCCGACCAGGTTGGCGGCCGGGACGCGGACGTCGACGTAGGACAGCTCGGCGGTGTCCGACGAACGCCAGCCCATCTTCTCCAGCTTGCGGCTGACGGTGAAGCCCGGCGTGTCCTTATCCACCACGATCAGCGAAACACCGGCTGCGCCAGGGCCTCCGGTGCGGACCGCGGTCACGACATAGTCGGCGCGCACACCGGAGGTGATGTAGGTCTTGGCGCCGTTGATGATGAAGTCGTCGCCGTCGCGGTCGGCGCGGGTCGTCAGGTGCCCGACGTCGGAGCCGCCGCCGGGTTCGGTGATGGCCAGTGAGCCGATCATCTTGCCCTGCAACGTCGGTCGCACATAGATGTCGATCAGCCGCTGATCGCCGGAGGCGATCATGTGCGGCGTGGAGATGCCGCAGGTGAACAGCGACGCGAAGACGCCGCCGGGCACGCCGGCGTAATGCAGTTCCTCGCAGACGATCACGGCGTCGGCACCGTCGCCGCCCCCGCCACCGACGGATTCGGGCGCCTGGGCGCCCAGCAGGCCGGCCGCACCGGCTGCCTCGTGCAGCGAACGGGGCAGCTCGCCGCTGCGTTCCCACTCATCGACGTGGGGCAGGATCTCGCGTTCGGCGAACGCGCGCACGGTCTTTCGCAGTGCGTCACGTTCGGGCGTGGTCCAGATGCTCACGAAATCAGTTCCTCCGGGATGTCGAGATGACGGGTTCGTAGCCATTCCCCGAGGCCCTTGGCCTGGGGATCGAATCGGGCCTGGTACGCGACGCCTTCGCCGAGGATGCCCTCGATGACGAAGTTGATGGCGCGCAGATTGGGCAGCAGATGCCGGGTGACGGGCAGCTCGGCCGCCTCGGGCAGCAGCTCACGCAGTTTCTCGACCGTCAATGTGTGTGCCAGCCAACGCCATTGGGCATCCGTGCGGACCCAGACGCCGACATTGGCCGACCCGCCCTTGTCGCCGCTGCGGGCCCCGGCGATGGTGCCCAGTGGTGCTCGACGCGTCGGTCCGGCAGGCAGCGGATCCGGCAGCGCCGGGTCGGCGACGGGCCCCAACTCCAGCGTCTGCGCGGACGGCGCGATGTCGACCCGGGTGCCGTCGGCATGTACCGCCACGTGCGGCACCAGGGCCGCGTCGACGTAGCCGGGCTTGAACAGGCCGTACACCTGGCCGTCGCCCGGGGGTGCGGTGGTGGTGAAGCCCGGGTAGCTGGCGAGTGCGAGTTCGACTGCCGCCGCGGAGAACTGGCGGCCGACCTTGGCCGGATCGGGGTCGCGCACCACGCAGTGCAGCAGCGCGCTGGCGCGTTCCTCGGTGTCGGCGTCGGGATGATCGGTGCGGGCCAGGGTCCACTGCAACTCGGCCGGGCGCGCCGCGATGCTGGCTTCCAGCTGGCGCTGCAGCAGGTCCGCCTTCGCCTCGATGTCCAGGCCGGTGAGGATGAACGACGCAGCGTTGCGGAAGCCGCCGATGCTGTTGAGCGACACCTTCAACGTGGGCGGCGGCGCCTCGCCGCGCACGCCCGAGATGCGGACCCGGTCTTCACCGTCGGCGGACAGCTCGAGCGAGTCGACCCGCAGAGTGGCGTCGGGATTGGCATAGCGCGCCCCGGTGATCTCGTACAGCAGCTGCGCGGTGACGGTGTCGACGCTGACGCGGCCCCCGGTGCCCGGGTGCTTGGTGATCACCGACGAGCCGTCCGCCGCGATCTCCGCCAGCGGGAACCCGGGACGGATCAGGTCGGGGATCTCGGTGAAGAAGCTGAAATTGCCACCGGTGGCCTGCGTGCCGCATTCGATGACGTGGCCGGCGGCGATCGCGCCCGCAAGTGCGTCGTAGTCGGTGCGGGTCCAGCCGAAGTGCGCGGCGGCCGGTCCGACGATCACCGAGGCGTCGGTGACCCGGCCGGTGACGACGACGTCGGCGCCGGACTTCAGGCAGTCCACGATGCCCCAGGCACCGAGGTAGGCATTGGCCGACAGCGGGGTGCCGAAGCCGAGCTCGTCGGCGCGCGCCACCAGGTCGTCACCCTCGACGTGTGCGACGTTCACCGACAGCCCGAGCTTGTCGGCCAGGGCGCGTACCGCGGCTGCCAGGCCGGCCGGATTGAGGCCGCCGGCGTTGGCGACGATCTTCACGCCCTGGTCCAGGGCCAGGCCCAGGGACTGCTCCAGTTGGCGCAGGAAGGTCTTGGCGTATCCGAGGTCGGCGTTCTTGGCCCGGTCCCGCGCGAGGATCAGCATGGTCAGCTCGGCGAGGTAGTCGCCGGTCAGGTAGTCCAGCTCACCCCCGGCGAGCATCTCGTGCATCGCCGCCAGCCGGTCGCCGTAGAACCCTGAGCAGTTTCCGATCCGGACTGCTGGTGATGTCACACACACTCCCGTCATTCAACCAACCGGTAGGGAGGTTAGTCGGTACTAGCGGTACCGAGTCAAGGGGGCTGGGGGTTGCGTGTTGCCCGGTTGGGGCGACGTTTTGGAGCCTACGCAGGTCGACGGCTATCCTGAGGTGCAATCGCTGCGCACGCGGGAGCAATAGAGAGGCCATTGGCCCTACTTGTTCGCGACGCGGCCGACCGCAAGCAATTCCGTTTAGTTAGAGAGGTGCACATCATGGCTGTGCCCAAGCGCAGGATGTCGCGCTCGAACACCCGTAGCCGTCGCGCGCAGTGGAAGGCCGAGGCCACTGGTCTGGTCAGCGTGAACGTCGCAGGTCAGGCGCACAAGGTGCCGCGTCGTCTGCTCAAGGCCGCGCGTCTGGGTCTGATCGACCTCGACCGCCGCGCCTGAACCGACTGACGGTTTTTCTCGCGCCCGCGTGGCGCGTCTTCTCAGTCCACTCTCAGATGGTGGGGTGAGACTGTGCCTGTGCGAATCCTTGTAGTCGACGATGACCGCGCTGTACGCGAATCACTGCGTCGGTCACTGACTTTCAACGGGTACTCGGTCGAACTGGCTCAAGACGGTGTCGAGGCGCTGGAGCGCATCTCCAGCGACCGGCCCGACGCCGTCGTGCTCGACGACATGATGCCCCGGCTGGACGGGCGCGGAGTCTGCCGTCAGCTGCGCAGCAGCGGCGACGACCTTCCCGTGCTGATGCTGACGGCCCGTGACTCGATCGATGAGCGGGTCGCCGGCCTCGACGCCGGTGCTGACGACTACCTGCCGAAGCCATTCGCACTCGAGGAACTCCTCGCACGGATGCGGGCCCTGCTCCGCCGGACCGGCCCCGCCGACGGCGCCGAGTCGGCCGCGCTGACGTTCTCGGACCTCAGCCTCGATCCGGTGACGCGTGAGGTCACCCGGGGCTCCCGGTCTATCAGCCTGACCCGCACCGAGTTCTCGCTGCTCGAGATGCTCATCCACAACCCGCGCCGGGTGCTCAGCCGCAGCCGGATCCTCGAAGAGGTGTGGGGCTTCGATTTTCCGACGTCGGGCAATGCCCTTGAGGTCTACGTCGGTTACCTGCGCCGCAAGACCGAGGCCGAGGGAGAACCGCGCCTGATCCACACCGTCCGCGGTGTGGGTTACGTGCTGCGTGAGACCCCGCCCTGATGCTCGACCGGCTTCGCGTCGCGGTGGACCGGAAGATGCGGGAAGTACCGCAGATGCCGGTGACGCCGGACGGCACAGTGCAACACGATGCCAGCTCGGTGTCGCTGAAATGGCGCGTCATGCTGCTCGCGATGTCGATGGTGGCGATGGTCGTCGTCCTCATGTCGGTCGCGGTGTACGTCGTGGTGTCCAAGGCGCTGTACGGCGACATCGACAACCAGCTGCACAGCCGCGCGCAACTGCTCATCGAGAGCGGTTCCCTGGCCGTCGACCCCGGCAAGGCCATCGAGGGCACCGCGTACTCGGACGTCAACGCGATGTACGTGATCCCGGGGCAGTCCATCTACACCGCGAACCAGCAGGGGCAGACGCTGCCGCTCGGGACGCCGGAGAAGGACGTCATCGCCGGCAAGCTGCTGATGTCGTTGCGTACCACCAACTATCAGCGCGTGCTGGCGGTCCACCTGCAGTCGGGCAACTCGCTGCTGATCTCCAAGAACCTCTGGCCCACCAGCCAGGTGCTCAAACGTCTCGGCACCATTTTGCTCATCGTGGGTGGAATAGGCATGGCCGTCGCCGCCATCGCCGGTGGCACGGTAGCGCGGACCGGGCTGAGACCCGTGGCCCGGTTGACCGAGGCCACCGAACGCGTGGCCCGCACCGATGATCTGCGTCCCATCCCGGTGTACGGCAATGACGAATTGGCCAGGCTGACAGAGGCTTTCAACATGATGTTGCGCGCGCTCGCCGAGTCGAGAGATCGGCAGGCCCGCTTGGTGTCGGACGCCGGTCATGAATTGCGCACACCGCTGACCTCGCTGCGGACCAATGTCGAGCTGTTGATGGCGGCCATGGCACCCGGCGCGCCGCCGTTCCCCGAGGAGGAGATGGCGGGTCTGCAATCCGACGTCATCGCCCAGATCGAGGAACTGTCGACCCTCGTCGGCGACCTGGTCGACCTGACCCGCGATGATGCCGCGGTGACGGTCCACGAGCCCGTCGAGATGGCCGAGGTCGTCGAGCGCAGCCTGGAACGAGTTCGCCGCCGCCGCAACGACATTGACTTCGACGTCGACATCGCCGGCTGGCAGGTGTACGGCGACGGGGCCGGGCTGTCCCGGGCCGTGCTGAACCTGCTCGACAACGCCGCCAAGTGGAGTCCGGCCGGCTCGGTGGTGCGGGTCCGGCTCGGACGCATCAATCCGACGCACGCGGAGCTGGTGGTCTCCGACTGGGGGCCGGGTATTCCGCCGCAGGAGCGGGGCCTGGTGTTCGAGCGTTTCTACCGGTCGACCACGGCGCGGGCGATGCCCGGCTCCGGTCTGGGACTGGCCATCGTCAAGCAGGTGGTGCTCAAACACGGTGGCGCACTGCGGATTGAGGACACCGTGCCGGGCGGGACGCCGCCGGGCACGTCGATCCATCTCGTGTTGCCGGGACGCCCCTCCGGCGTGACCGCAACACACCGCCCTTCTGCGCTGGACGTAACGGGCCTGACCACGGAAAATGAACCTGCCCGGACGGGGGAGGAAGTCTAGGGTGCGGCCTGTGGTGTCTCAGTGGATTCTCAGCCCGAATGGGCACCGTCAGGTCATGTCGTTCGTTGTCCCGGCAACGGATCGGAAATACAGGAAGAGTGTCGACCAGTAATGACGAATCACCCGAGGTACTCGCAGCAGCCCGAGTCCGGTCGGCGTCCTGATTCCTATCAATCCGCGCCCGGCTATGGCGCGTCGCCGCAGCAGGGGTCGTCATACGACTGGCGCTACGCCACGCACCAGCAGCCGCAGACCACGGGGCAGTACCCGACGGGCAACTACGCCACCGGTCAGTACCAGACGGGGCAGCATCAGACCGGGCAACACGCGACCGGCTCGTACGGCCAGTACTCGACCCAGCAGTACGGTTCGCAGCCGCACGACCCCTACCGCAACGGGTCGCACAATGGCCGGCCGACCATCGCACCGCGGCCGCAAAATCGTTCCCGCACAGGGCCTTTGATCGCCGGAATGGCAGCGGTTGCCCTGGTGTCGGCGGGCATCGGCGGCGGCATCGTGATGCTGGCCCAGCCCGATTACTCGAGCAGTTCGACCTCGTTGGGCGGTTCGGCCCGCGGACAGCACGCCGGGAACGCGCCGATCGGTTCGGTCGAGCAGGTCGCGGCCAAGGTGGTGCCCAGCGTCGTGAAGCTCGAGACCGACATGGGGCGGGCCTCCGAGGAAGGCTCGGGCATCATCCTGTCCGCGGACGGGCTCATCCTCACCAACAACCACGTGGTGGCCGGCGCCAAAGACGCCCCGCCCCCCGGTGCTCCGCCGGTGCAGACCAAGGTCACGTTCAACACCGGTAACACCACGACGTTCCAGATCGTCGGGACGGATCCGAGCAGTGACATCGCGGTCGTGCGGGCCAAGGGCGTCTCGGGCCTGACGCCCATCTCGCTGGGCTCGTCGTCCAACCTGGTGGTGGGCCAGCAGGTGGTGGCCGTCGGTTCGCCGCTCGGTCTGCAGGGCACCGTGACCGAGGGCATCATCAGCTCGCTGAATCGTCCCGTCGCCGCCGGTGGTGACGCCAAGAACCAGAACACCGTGCTGGACGCCATCCAGACCGATGCCGCGATCAACCCCGGCAACTCCGGTGGCGCGCTCGTCAACATGAGCGGCGAGCTGGTCGGCATCAACTCGGCGATCGCGACGCTCGGCGGGGATTCCGGCCAGTCGCAGAGCGGCTCGATCGGCCTGGGCTTCGCCATTCCGGTGGACCAGGCCAAGCGCATCGCCGACGAGCTGATCAAGAACGGCATCGCGAGCCATGCGTCGCTCGGCGTGCAGGTTGGCAACGACAAGACCATCGACGGCGCCAAGATCGTCGACGTCACCAACGGCGGCGCGGCCCAGTCGGCCGGCCTGCCCAGCGGTGTGGTGGTGACCAAGGTGGACGACCGCGTCATCAGCAGCGCCGATGCGCTGGTGGCCGCGGTGCGCTCGAAGGCGCCCGGAGACAAGGTCACGTTGACCTACCTGGACACCGCGGGCAAACCGCAGACCGTTCAGGTGACCCTGGGTAAGGCGCAGCAGTGATGGGAACGGGGCGGAGTTCGATGTCAGAGGCGGGATATACGGTGACAGGCATGGAACAGGCAGGGGAATTGGCCGGGCGTGCACTCGTCGTGGTCGTGGATGACCGGACCGCGCACGGCGAAGAGGATCACAGCGGCCCGTTGGTCACCGAACTGCTCGGTGAGGCCGGCTTCCTCGTCGACGGCGTCGTCGTGGTCCCGGCCGATGAGATCGAGATTCGCAATGCCCTGAACACCGCGGTGATCGGTGGTGTCGACCTGGTCATCTCCGTCGGCGGCACCGGCGTCAGCCCGCGCGATGTCACGCCGGAAGCCACCCGCACCATGCTGGATCGGGAGTTGCTGGGCATCGCCGAGGCGCTGCGTTCCTCGGGCCTCGCCGCGGGTATTTCGGACGCGGGGCTCTCGCGTGGCCTGGCCGGGGTCTCGGGAAGCACGCTGGTGGTCAACATCGCCGGCTCGCGTGCGTCGGTGCGCGACGGTATGGCGACGCTGGGCCCGTTGGCGGCGTACATCATCGCGCAGCTGTCGAGCCTCGATATCTGATAGCTGAGCTCCGATGGGGCTCGATGGTCGAACGGAGTGGTCATGGGCTCGTCCCACGTGAACCCTTCAATTTGGCAAAGGTGTGATCTTGATCACACTCGGGATGGCTTGTGATGAGTGATACACAGCCCTCGCGCGACCTAGTTAACAAGGTGTTCGGCGACGTTTTGCCCGACGTTACCCGCGACGAATGTAACGATCAGCGAGATTCGGGGGATGGTGACCGGGATCGCTGGCTACGCGACAACGTTCCGCCGCACCACCGCTGAGCACGCTGTTCTCACAACGGCTGGCCGCGAATCAGGTTAACTCCTGATTGCGCCGGTCAGCGGCCTCGTTGAGGGTATGTTTCCGTCTTGTTTCGGCCCAACCGGTCGGTGGGGTCGACGTCAGCCTGCAGCTAGTTCCCAGCAAACTTTTCCGGACCGGGAATATCTTCGCGGTCTTTACGCCGTTCGCATTGCCGGACGGTGAGTACGCCGATATCTTCCTCGTGTCAACGATGAGCAAAAGGTAAGAACGACATTTGAACTTCGCCTGCGGGCGTAGATGGAGTTCTTGCAACGGTCGCGCGGTCAGCTTGCTGGCACCGCCTACTGAGCTAGGGAGAATATGAAGGCATTCAGTCGGGTGCTGGTAGCACTGGTGGCGGCGCTGGCGTCGCTGTTTTTCGGGGCGGGTACGTCCCATGCGGGTCTGGACAATGAGCTGAGCCTGGTTGATGGCCAGGATCGGACGTTGACGGTGCAGCAGTGGGACACGTTCCTCAACGGTGTGTTTCCTCTTGACCGCAACCGGCTGACCCGTGAGTGGTT
>NZ_KB911462.1:361550-673492 GCF_000383495.1 Mycobacterium sp. 360MFTsu5.1
TGGGTTACCAGATCGGTTTCCCCTGGTCGCTGGGTGTGGGCATCAACTTCAGCTACACCACGCCGAACATCCTGCTCGATGACGTGAACCCGTTCACGTTCCCGAACGTCGGTGGCGGCATCATCACGCCGAACCTGTTCCCGGGTGTGTCGATCTCGGCTGACCTGGGCAACGGTCCGGGCATCCAGGAAGTCGCGACCTTCTCGGTGGACGTGTCCGGCCCCGCCGGCGGTGTGGCGGTCTCGAACGCCCATGGCACCGTCACCGGCGCGGCCGGCGGCGTGCTGCTGCGGCCCTTCGCACGCCTGATCGCCAAGACGGGTGACTCGGTGACCACCTACGGCGAACCCTGGAACATGAATTAGGCCTGAAAAGGGTATGAGTAGGAGCGCGCAGCCCGTCTGCTGAGCGCCAACGACGTACTTTGGGGCGGCGTTGACAGACCGAATCGGTCAGTCAACGCCGCCCCGTCGTATTGCCGGGCATTGACAGTGAAGAGCAAGCCCGGGAGTGGGGAAATTGACGGCGTTCGGTCGTGTGTCGATGGCAGTGCTGGTCGTGGTCTCGTCGTTGTTCCTGGCAACGGGCACAGCGAGGGCCGGTGTGGATAATGAGCTGAGCCTGGTCGACGGCCAGGACCGCACGTTGACGGTGCAGCAGTGCGACACCTTTCTCAACGGGGTGTTTCCACTCGACCGTAACCGGCTGACGCGCGAGTGGTTCCACTCGGGCAAGGCCAGGTACAACTGCGCCGGCCAGGGTTGCGATGAGTTCGCCGGGGCGTTGGAGCTGGGCTACCAGATCGGGTTCCCGTGGTCTCTGGGTGTGGGTATCAACTTCAGCTACCAGACGCCGAACATCTTGCTGGACAACGTATCTCCGGCGACCCTGGCCGGTGTTGGCTGGGGCGGGATCATCACGCCGAACCTGTTCCCGGGCGTGACGATCTCCGCGGATCTGGGCAACGGTCCGGGGATTCAGGAAGTCGCGACCTTCTCGGTGAATGTGGCGGGTCCCTCGGGTGCCGTCGCGGTGTCGAACGCGCACGGCACCGTCACCGGTGCGGCCGGCGGCGTGCTGCTGCGGCCCTTCGCGCGGCTGGTCTCCGAGACCGGTGACTCGGTGACGACATACGGCGAACCCTGGAACATGAACTGACCCAAGCGAGTTCGCGCCGACGTACGGGTTAGCCCCCGGCCACCGGCCGGGGAGCCTTGCCGTATCCGCTACTTCTTGTCGAGCAGGTCGCGGATCTGCTTCAGCAGTTCCACTTCCTCCTTGATCGCCTCCTCCTTGGCGGCCCGGAACTTGCTGTACGGCAGCACGACCACGAAGTAGATGACGGCAGCGACCAGGACGAAGTTGATCGTCGCGCTCAGGACGGCATTCCAGTCCATGTAGTTGTCGCCGAGTAGGTGGACGCGCAGGATCCCGTACGAGTGATCGCCGCCGGCGCCGATGCTGGAGATCAGCGGCTGGATCACCTGGTCGGTGAACGCCTTCACCAGCGTGGTGAACGCGGCACCGATGACCACCGCGACCGCCAGATCGACGATGTTCCCCTGCGCGAGGAAATCTTTGAAGCCCTTCAGCATGACTGCCCTCCCTGTGATGCGGCTTGTACCCACGAACGGTAAGACTGACCTGGGCTTCGCGCAGTGGTCGGCGGCCTCACGATCGCAACAGATGCGATCCGGTGACGAAATCGAAATCGGCCGACGGGCAAATTTCCCGTCAGTGCAGGGTGACGGTGATGGCCCGGTGCAGAGCCGCCCCGGCGACGGCGTTGGCGCTGTGCCGCGGCAGGGCGACGAGTACGACGCGTTCGTCGGCACTCGTCGGTGATTTGCGGCGTTCGGACACCAGCACCACCCGGGCATCGGTGGCGACCACCTCGGCCGACGATTGATCCTCTGCCGCGCCGGTGTTCTCCGGTCCGGCCAACACGTCGACGACGTCGCCCGCGCGCAGCAGGTCCGGGAGCGCGGCGTCGGCCAGATGCAGTGGCACCATGCGCGCGTCGGGTCCGGCGGTCGCCACCGTGAGTCGGGAACCGAGTAGCCGGACATCGGTGATGACCTCGCCGCGTCGCGCGGGGGCGGCCAGAGTCGAGCCGACGGCGGCGCTCGATTCGCGCAGCGCGCCATCGGGAATGCCTGGCGCGGAACGGGATTCGATGACGACGTCGTCGGCTGTCAAGGCCGAGCCGGGGGACAGGTCGTGCTTGGCCACGACGACGGCGACCTGTCCGTCCTCAGGGTCGGGGCGAAATTCGATGACGGCCGCGAGGACCACCAGCATTCCTGCGGCGACGCGGCGCGCGGCGGTGGTCCTGGCCCAATCGGGCCGCAGCTTCTGTGTCAGTCGGCCGAGCAACGGCGCGTCGAGCGAATCCCCCATGCCGTAACGGTAGGGATTCCGCGCGGGAAACACAGGCCGGAAGGCTTCCGGCCTGTGGATAACTCAGCTGGACGCGGCGGCGGCCGGTGCGGCCGACGTTGTGCTGCTCGACGAGGACGAGGAGGACGAGTCAGACGAGCTCGAGCTCGACTCGCTCTTGGCCGGTGCGGCTGCGGTGCTCGAGCTCTTCGAATCGCGGTTGTCGGTGCGGTAGAAGCCGCTGCCCTTGAACACCACGCCGACGGAGCCGAACAGCTTGCGCAGCCGGCCGTGGCACTTGGGGCATTCGGTCAGCGCGTCATCGCTGAATGCCTGCACCGCGTCGAACCGGTTGTCGCACTCGGTACACGCGTAGGAATAGGTCGGCACGTAAACCTCCGAGGTCGTCAAACTTGTTAGCACTCTACCGGCTTAAGTGCCAAAACAGCTATTCGGTCCCGGGCATTCCCTGGCGGCACGCCCGCTGGCCTGGTGACAGGGGCAATCGCGTCCGGGGCGGCGGCGGGACACATAGCATTGTGCGCATGACTGGCAACATCACCAAGGGCAGCGGCTGCGACAACCCGGACTGCACCTGCGAGAACTGCAACTGTGGATCGGGCTGTACCTGCGGCAAGGACTGATTTTCTCCCGCAGTTTTAAATTCCCAGCGTGACGAGCCCGGCCCGTGGGGTCAGGGCATGCGTCATCGCGATGTCGTGCGGTTCGGCGGGTAGCGCCGGCAGCAGGTCGTCGTCGTACACCACCGCCACGAGCCGTGCGTCCGGCGCGGCCAACGACAGCGAACGGTCGTAGAAGCCGGCGCCGCGGCCGAGCCGCACGCCCGCGCGGTCGACCCCGAGCGCGGGCACCAGGATCACACCGGCCTGCCGGATCGCGTCGGGCGGCAGATGCGGCGTTGCCGGTTCGAGCAGCCCGTAGGACGCTTCCGTGAGGTGCCCGGAGCGGTACCAGCCCCAGCTCAGTGGGGCGTCGGGGCGGGTCACCGGCAACAGCACCCGGGCGCCGGCATCGACCAGGGCGTCCAGCATCGCGGGCGAGCCCGGTTCGGTGCCGATCGGCACATACGCGCACACCACGACGCCGGGGGACACCAATTCGGACGCCCATCGCGCGAGGGCTTCGGCGTCCGCCAGCCGCTGCTCTGGGGTCAGCGCGCGACGTCGTCGAAGGATTGTGCTGCGCAGCTCGCGCTTTCCGACCTCGGGGCTCACGGTTACCACCGTGACACATTTGCTCGCGTGGTGTTGTACACCTGTCCAGGTAATGGCCACTTCGACGTTGCCGCCGACCGCGCAAAGTCCAACCTTGGTAGGGCAGATCAAGGCATTGCCGTTATCGTGTGAACAATGACGACACAGACTTCAGTGCCGATGCCGCGCACCGCGGTGGTCCCGGCGGCTGGTCTGGGCACGCGTTTCCTGCCTGCCACCAAGACCGTGCCCAAGGAGTTGCTGCCGGTCGTCGACACCCCCGGTATCGAGCTCGTTGCTGCGGAAGCTGCCGACGCCGGCGGCGAGCGACTGGTCATCGTGACGTCGGAGGGTAAGGACGGCGTCGTTGCGCATTTCGTCGAGGACCTCATCCTCGAAGGAACCCTCGAGGCCCGCGGCAAGCACGTGATGCTCGAGAAGGTGCGGCGCGCGCCCGCCTTGATCAAGGTGGAGTCGGTCGTGCAGGCCGAGCCGCTGGGTCTCGGTCACGCCGTCAGCTGCGTCGAGCCGGTGCTGCTGCCCGACGAGGACGCCATCGCGGTCCTGCTGCCCGACGACCTGGTGCTGCCGACCGGTGTGCTGGAGACCATGGCGAAGGTGCGCGCCAAGCGCGGTGGCTCGGTGTTGTGTGCCATCGAGGTGCCCGAGGACGAGATCAGCGCCTACGGCGTCTTCGACGTCGAGACGGTGCCCGACGCCGCCAACCCGAATGTGCTGCGCGTCAAGGGCATGGTGGAGAAGCCGAAGGCCGAGGACGCCCCGTCGCCGTTTGCCGCGGCCGGCCGGTACATCTTGGACCGCGCCATTTTCGACGCGCTGCGGCGTGTGCAGAAGGGTGTCGGCGGCGAGATCCAGTTGACGGATGCCATCGCGCTCCTCATCGAGGACGGCCACCCCGTGCATGTGGTGGTGCACCGCGGGTCCCGACACGACCTGGGAAATCCGGGCGGCTACCTTAAAGCTGCGGTTGACTTTGCGTTGGAACGCGACGACTACGGCCCGGAATTGCGGCGTTGGTTGGTCGAGCGATTGGGTCTTGCCGAGCGCTGAGCGCCTGACACCGGCGGTACGGTTGGCCCGCACGTGCGCGAGCATGTGGTCAGCCACGGTGTACGACGTAGGCAGAAAGGCGAGCTGTGCGTTCGGTTGAGGACCAGCAGGCCCGGGTTGCGGCTGCGGCGGTGGCGCCGCGCCCGGTGCGGGTGGCGATAGCCGAAGCGCAGGGCCTGATGTGCGCCGAAGAGGTGGTCACCGAACGCCCGCTGCCCGGTTTCGATCAAGCCGCCATCGACGGCTACGCCGTGCGCAGCGTCGACGTGATGGGCGCGGATTCCGGCGGCGACGCCGACGTCACCCTGCCCGTGGTCTCGACCATCGCCGCCGGTGAACGCACTCCCACCCGACTGCAGCCGCGTCAGGCCGCACGGGTGCAGACCGGTGCGCCGATGCCCACACTGGCCGATGCCGTGCTGCCGCTGCGCTGGACCGACGGCGGCGATGCGCGGGTCCGAGTCCTGCGCGGTGTGCGGTCCGGCGCCTACGTCCGTCGTACCGGGGACGACGTGCAGCCCGGCGACGTCGCGGTGCGTGCCGGCACGATCATCGGGCCGGCCCAGGTCGGACTGCTTGCGGCGGTGGGCCGCGAACGCGTGCTGGTCCACCCGCGGCCCCGGCTGACGATCATTTCCGTCGGCGGTGAGCTCGTCGACATCTCCCGGACACCCGGCAACGGCCAGGTCTATGACGTCAACTCCTACGCGCTGGCGGCTGCCGGCCGTGACGCCGGCGCCGAGGTGAACCGCGTCGGCATCGTGGATGCCGATCCCAAGACCCTGCGCGATGTGGTCGAGGGCCAGCTGAGCCGGTCGGAAGCCGTGGTGATCGCGGGCGCTGTCGGCGGCGCGGCGGCCGAGGGCGTGCGCGCGGTGCTCGCCGAGCTGGGGGAGATGGAGGTCGCGCGAATCGCGATGCATCCCGGATCGGTGCAGGGTTTCGGCACGCTCGGGCGCGACGGCGTCCCGGTCTTCCTGCTGCCGGCGAACCCGGTGAGTGCGCTGGTGGTCTTCGAGGTGATGGTCCGTCCGTTGATCCGGATGTCGCTGGGCAAGCGGCAGCCGATGCGGCGTGTGGTGCCCGCCCGGACGTTGTCGCCCATCTCATCGGTGGTGGGGCGCAAGGGATTTCTGCGCGGCCAGTTGATGCGTGATCAGGACACCGGCGAATATCTGGTGCAGGCGCTGGGCGGAGCGCCCGGCGCGTCGCATCTGCTGGCCACCCTTGCCGAGGCGAACTGCCTGGTGATCGTGCCCACCGAGGCAGAGCAGATTCGCACGGGCGAATCGGTCGATGTGGCCTTTCTTGCACAGCGCGGCTGATTCGTGAACCTGTTGCGTTCGAGTGCGATGCATCCGGGCTGGCCGCTGTCGGTCGGCCCGATCCGCGTGCAGGCCGGGGTGGTGCGGTTGCGTCCGGTGCGGTTGCGCGACGGTCCGGTGTGGAGCCGGATGCGGCTGACGGACCGCGCCCACCTGGAGCCTTGGGAGCCGGTCGGTGAGGTGGATTGGACTGCGCGCCATGCTGTTTCGTCATGGCCGGCGCTGTGCTCGGGATTGCGGTCGGAGGCCCGGCGCGGGCGCATGCTGCCGTACGTCATCGAGTTGGACGGTGAGTTCTGTGGTCAGCTGACCATCGGCAACGTGACGCACGGAGCGCTGCGGTCGGCGTGGATCGGCTACTGGGTGGCCCGTCAGTTCACCAGCGGCGGCATCGCGACGGCCGCGCTGGCGCTGGGCGTCGACCATGCCTTCGGTCCGGTCGGACTGCACCGGATCGAGGCGACCGTCCGCCCGGAGAATGGTCCGAGCCGGTCGGTGCTGGCGCGGGTGGGGTTCCGCGAGGAGGGCCTGCTGCAGCGGTATCTGGAAGTCGACGGGGCCTGGCGGGACCACCTGCTGGTTGCGGTGACCGTGGAGGAGATGACGCAGTCGGCGTCATCGGCGCTGGTCAGAGATGGTCGCGCCACCTGGGTCTGAGTGATTTGTGCACGGTTTTCCGCGGCAGGCGCGGGAAATCGTGCACAAATCGCAAATAGGACTGTGTTGCAGATGTGACATCTGTGACTGATGTGCTTGTAAGTAGCGAATTACAGGTGTGTAATTGACCTTGGCGCGTCGGCTTCGGATGCGCTGGTCACGGACCTAATCTGATGGGGAAAGGAGCCGGCGACATGCCAAGCATCCCCCAATCCCTACTGTGGATATCCCTCGTCGTGTTGTGGTTGTTCGTGTTGGTGCCGATGTTGATCAGCAAGCGCGAGAACGTCCGCCGGACGAGCGATGTCGCATTGGCGACCCGCGTGCTCAACACGAACGGCAACAGCCGGCTGCGACGCCGCAGTGGACCTGCTGCGGGGCACTACAGCGACCCGCACTGGAAGCAGGACGACGACCTCAGCGCGTTCGAAGAGGACTTCGCGCGCAGTGATGCGACCACCGATTCGATCCCGGTCGCCGACCCTGAGGCTGATGCGCCGCGTTCGGTGGTGCTCGCGGACCAGGTCGTCGTCGAGGAATCGGAGTACCTCGACGTCGAGGTCGTCGAGATGGACTCCGGTGCGTTGCCGATCGGCGCCTCCGGGCGCATGAAAGCCGTTCCCGAGCCCGAAACCCACGAGCAGCCAACGCTTTTCGACGATGTTGCGACGCCCACCATGGCGATCCGGACCGTCTCCGAGGCCGACTTCGCGCCGGAGGAAGCGCTCACCGACGAGATCGCGGCGGCCGAGCCCGAGGCCGAGGCAGAGCCGGAGGCAGAGCCGACCACCGACGTGCACGAGGCGATCGCGGCTGACGAGGAGCCGGCCGAGGAAACGACCGAGCCCGCGGCCGAAGCCGAGGACGGCACCGACCACGACTACGAGTACGTCGACGACACCTCGGGCGTCGAGGCGGCATCCGAGGCCGAGCCGAAGCTGGCCGATTCGATGTCCAAGGCGCGCCGCGTCCGCTACGAATCGAAGGCCGCCGTCGCGGCCGCCGAACGCAAGTACCGCTTCCGCAGCCGCATGCTGTCCGGCATGGCGCTGGCGATCCTGTTCACCGGCATCGCCGCCTTCTCGCTGTCGTCGAGCCTGTGGTGGGTCTGCGGCACCGTCAGCGTCATCTCGGTGCTGTACCTCGCGTACCTGCGCCGGCAGACCCGTATCGAGGAGCAGCTGCGGCGCCGTCGTGCCCAGCGGATGATGCGGTCCCGGCATGGCGTGGAGAACACGCAGGACGAGGAGTTCGATGTCGTCCCTTCTAGGCTGCGGCGGCCAGGCGCCGTAGTGCTGGACATCGACGACGAGGATCCGATCTTCGAGCACCTGGAATATGCCCGGATGGCACGCGACTATGACCTGCCCCGAGCGGCGGGACAGTAACCGGTTTTCATGTGACGGACTGGTACTGGTAGCCTTTGCTTCCGGTACAAGGGGCTATAGCGCAGTTGGTAGCGCGTCTCGTTCGCATCGAGAAGGTCAGGGGTTCGATTCCCCTTAGCTCCACAGGGATTGAGCTGATCTGTCAGGTCAGTGCGAGCGCTCCGTCGGGGGAGCGTATGCGGCGGTCGGGGATTTCGAGGGGGAATCTGCGTGGTCGACGATCAAGCCGGCGCCGACGAGGCTGCGCTGAATCCACGGACGTCCCGTCGCCGGCTGGTTGGCGCGCTCATCGTCGCGGCGGTGGCTGCCGGCGTCGCCGTTGCCGGCACGCAGACACGCTGGTTCGGGCTCAGTCCAGATCCCCGCGAGACTGTCGCCATAGACCGCTGTGAGGGCGCCGTACGGCACGATTTGGCGGTTCCTGAGCAGGCCCACTTCGACGGCGTCAAGGCGCGGGTGGACAGCGTCACCGAAGATGACCACATTCGTCTCGGATTCGACGCCGCAAAAGTCGTTGCCATGTGGGGGGTATCGGGTTCGGTGACCTCGCCGGGACGGTCGGGCCAGCCGGCCACGATGGAGTTCACTTGTCGCGCAGCATTTTACGATGACCGACCGGTCGCTGCCGCTGTCAACTACGGGAGCGCGGACCTCCCCGGTCAGCTCGGGAAGCGCAGCTGACAGAGTCGACCGCGGGCACGCGATTGGCGTCGGGACCGGTCGAAAACCCGGGTAGTGTCGGTTATCGACAAGAATGCCCTTGGGGAAGGTTGTTCGTATGGCGGGGAACGCGGTAGCGGTCGATCTCGGCGAATTGGACCGGTTCATCGGCCAACTTGCGGCGTTCTCGGCCGAGATCGACGCGAAGGTCGACAGCCTGGAGAGCCACATCGGCAACCTGCACGCGCAATGGCATGGCACTGCAGCCGAGGCGCATGCAAAGGCTCACGCCGAATGGACGCAAGGCGCCCAATTGATGTCCGACGGTATACGTCGCCTCCGAGAGGCTTCAGCCGGCGCACACAGTGCATTCACCACGACAGTGCAAGCCAACAAGGCGTTGTTCTCATGAGTGGGGAGCTGCGCGTCAACCCGGCGGATTTGACACTGACGGCGCAGGCCGCCGATACCACTGCCGATGAGATGTTCGAGCGGTATCACGCGATGGCTGCCGAAGTTGTCGGTCTGCTCGACGGCAGGTGGAAAGGCGCGGCCGCTGATGCGTGCCGGTCCGCGTGGGACGAATGGAGTGACGGATTCCGCCTCGTTCTCATGGGTCTTCGTGATGAGGCCGACGTCTTGCGCGCCGGCGCCAATGAGTACACGGCTGCCGACTCCCGCGGCGCGGCCGGTGTGTCGTCGGCCGGCCAGGCCATCTGACCTGCGGTGCTTCAGCGACTCGCCACAGCCGGCTGTGACAAACCGTTGAGCGAGGACAGTTCCCGACTGAATCCTGTTGCGGTGTCAGAGTCCGTCTGGGTGACGTTGTTGGCCGCCGAAACGATCTTGTTTCCATTGGCGGTCAAGTCGTCGATGAAGCTGTTCATCTGATTGTGCAGCTTGTTCGCATATTCAACGAGTCGAGGTCCAGCCGCAAATCCGGGGTTACCACTTGCCGCTGCTTCTTGTGAAGTGAAGTAATTGTTCGTTTGTGCCTTTGCCGTGCCGGCCAATTCACCGAGGCGCTGACCGCTTGCCTTCACTTCGCCGGGTTCGATGTTGATGTCGTCGCTCATCGCATTCCTTATGCTGCCGAGTGGTGGGGCTACCAGGTCCTCTTGGGCTGCACGATCTCGATCTTCTGCTGGCCGTACCCCTGCTCGAATTCGGGAAGGCGGCCATTGAGTGGGTAGTTTTTGGCTGAATCCGAGTGTTGCGTATACAGAACTTCGCCGTCCGGCAGGACTCCGGTCACCACGGCGGCGTGGTGTGTTTCACCGGCGTGGTGACCTTGGCCGTCCTGCGTCATCGTGTAGTAGACGACGTCGCCGGGTCTGGCTTGGTCGGGCGAGACGACTTGACCGCCATGACCGAGGAAGAAGTCGCGATTGTTCTGTGCTGCTGCCCACGTCGGGGTGTGTGTCATGCCGGGAGGCAGAATGTCCTTGTGCCCCATGGTGCCGTCGCTCCAACCGTCGCGATCGAAATGGCGAGGCAGGAACCATGATTCCTTCTGCTTCATGCCGCCGCCGTAACTGAGCGAATCCGAGACGAAATTCGTGCAGTTGTCCGAGAACGAGTCGAGGTCGGCGTTGTTGTAATTCGCGATCGCGTATCGCACCGTACCGACGGAACTGTAGCCACGGTCCGGTCGGTCCATTTGCTTCTTGACATCGTCCGGAATGCAGTTCAAGTCATACAGTTCGACAGGACACGCGCGCTGGAGGTCATACTGCTCCTGCGGAGTGAGCTGATTCCACCATTGTTTGACTTCGTCCGGCGACAACCCATCCGGTAGCGTGTCTCGGATTTCTTCCAAGGCCTTCAATGTATTGCCGGCCTGGATTCCTTGCGCCTTGCCGACATCGCTCGGGTCGTTGTCATTACTGACATCGGATAGCGCACCCGCGCAGAGCCCGTCAGCTTGGGTGGCTGCTTCGACGGCATCGGCAATCAATCGGTGTGCTTCGGCCAATACCGCCGTTTTCGTTGCGAATTCGTCTTCTGACATCGACGGCGGTGCGGTGATGTCACCCGTTTCCGGATTGACGACGAACCCGGCGCCTTCTGCCATCCGCACGCCGTTTTCGAGTTCATTCTGGGCGATGGTGACGGCGTGGCTGAGCGTGTCCAGCGGATCGACGGTGGCCCTTGCGAGGATGGAAGCTGTTTCAGCACGGACCGCCAGTGCGGTCAGCGCGTCCTTTGCGAGTGCGCCGACATGATCCGGCCAATGTTCGTCGAGTGGTTGAACTCCGTTGCGGTGTATGTCCTGATTGACGCGCTCGCATTGAGAAGCGGCGCTGCGCATGTCATGGGCGGCTGTTGTCCACAGCGCAGGTTGCGCATGGCGCAATTGCGCAAAATTCACCATCGCTGATCCCACTTCCCCCAGTGCAGGCGGGACGAAGTCCACGCCTCAATCGATGCTAAGCCAGCCGGCGGGGCACTCCCGACGCCAAAAGCGCGCCGAACAATCGCGCGAGACGCTGACGGCTCCGCGAATCCGTTCTCTCACGACGAGACACATTCGTGCGCATGTTTCACCGAATTGTCCAGCTCCCAGAGGGGCGCGGGGCTGGGCGTGCACGCCAGTTCCGTTTCGGGCCTTGCAGTTTCGCTGCCGGACGTTGACCCCTCTTCCGGCAGTGCCGACCCTGAGAACCATGACCTCGGGAAAGGTGCGCCGAATCGTGAACTTTCGGCATCGGGCCGTCGGCGGCGCCACGACCATGTTCTCGCCGCTCATCGCGGCGGGACGGCTGAACGTGTCCGCGGCAATCGACGCCCGAAGGCGCGGGTATGACGGGTGGACCGGTGCGGTCAACACCGACTACGACCCGTTGGACCCTGTCGTTGCCGCACAACCCTATGCGGCCTACGACGCCTTACACCGCAGCGGTCGCGTCCACTACAACCCTCGGCGCGCGACCTGGATTCTGCACAGGCTCGACGATGTCCGCGCAGCCCTGCGCGACACCGATCAGGTGACGAGCAGTCATGGCGTGACCCGCGTGCGGATGGTCGCCGATCTCGTTGTGGTCACCGATGGCGAGCAGCACAGCCGCCTCAGAAAACAAGTCCAGCCGGCGTTCACCAAAGGCGCTCTGGACAGCTGGCGCAGCATCATCGGCCAGATGGCGGCCGAACTCGTCGACGACATGATCACTGCGGGCGAGTGCGATGCCGTACAGCGGCTGACGATCCCGATGCCGCTTCGGGTGATCGCCGCCATTCTTGGTGTGCCCGAAAGCGATATCGCCGACTTTCGCCGGTGGTCTGACGACGCCACCCAGATCATCAACTTCACTCCCACGGCCAAAGGCGTCGCGAACGCAGCGCGGTCGCTGCGAGCCGCATTCGCGCTACGTCGCTATTTCATGCGCCATCTCGCGGACGGTCATCTCAAGGACTCGGATACCGTCCTGGGGCGCCTGGTGGCACACAGCACCGACGGCGCGTTGACCGACAGCCAGTTGTTCTACATCGCGATCCTGCTGCTGATCGCCGGGAACGAGACCACGACCAACCTTCTCGGCGGCATGCTGCACACCTACGCCCACGACCCCGAGCAATACCAGCGGATCTGCGCCGACCCCGGCCTCATCCCGCAGGCCATCGAAGAACACGTCCGGTACACCAGTCCCATTCAGAATCTCTACCGCTACACCCGCGCTGACTATCAGGTCGGCGATGTCACCATCCCTTCGGGCTCTCGTGTGCTGCTGTCATTCGGTGCGGCCAACCGCGACCCACTCGCCTTCGACGAGCCCAACAACTTCCGAGTGGACCGAAACCCCCGTTCTCACGTCGGTTTTGGCTACGGCCCGCACTTGTGCCTCGGAGCGCCGCTCGCACGCATGGAGGCGCAGGCCGTCCTTCGTGAACTGGTCGACCGCGTGTCCGGAATCTCGATGGCCGGGACGACGACATGGTCGACCAACAGCTCGCTGCGCGGTCCCACCCGCCTACCGGTCGTTCTCCACCCGAAGCGTGCGTCATGACCGGTGGACGCACGCGATCCGGACGGTGCGCACTGGCCGCGGGCTCGGCGCTCATCGTGTCCGGTATCGCGCACCTCGTGTGGCCGCAGGCATTCGAATCGGTCAACCGGATGGCCTTCGCCGACCACATCCAACGGCACGTGCTGATCAACGGCACCATCGAGGCCGGCCTGGGATTGTTGTTGCTGACGGCCCGAACCCGTCGGGCCGCCGTGGTCGCCACAGCCGGCTATCTGACCTATTTCAACACCAGCCTGCTGTACCGGCAGAAGTTCGATTCGACTTAGCCTCAGGATATTTGGGTCGCTCCGGGCGTCGGCGATTCGCCGAGACCCAGTGTCAGCGAGGGGCCCGCAAACCGCTTCACCAATTCGTATTCGGTTTGCTTGTCCTTGAGCGGCCAATACCACAGTGCGAACGTGATGCGGATCAGCCATTGTGCGGCCAGCGGATCATGGCGTCCGATCATCTCTTCGGCCAGTTTGGCGACGAGCGGTGATGCGGTGACGGCCCCTGCGTCGTGATCGGGCCGGATGTCTCCCATGATCAGCTTTCCCAACGGCTCGGCACGCATACATTCCAACGCGACGGCAATGGCCGTGACGGTGCGTTCGGTGCCTTCCATGCCCGCGATGGCCTGCCGGATGGAGCTGACGATACGGTCGGCGAAAAGCGCTATGAGGCGCTCGAGGATGGCCGCCTTTCCGCCGGCCCGGCGGTAGATGGTCGCGGGCGAACAATGCAGCTTTGCGGCCAGTGCATCGATCGTGAACGCTTCGAATCCGTTGCGCGAGACGAGTTCCGACGCGGCCGACAGGATGCGGTCCAGTGCCTCGGTGTTGCGGTCAGCTCCGAGTACCCAGTCCTGTCGTGACATATGGGCGAGTCTCCATCACGGCGGATACAAAGGTGATCAGTTCTCGCAACTTCCGACGAATCCGACGTCTCGTCGCGCTTCTCCAGTGAGCGCTGAGGGAACTCCATACGATGGTCACTGTCGTGTCACTACCCGGACGAAGGAGCTTTCCCGTCATGAGTGAGAACGAACTCAGCAAGTCCCCGACACCCGATCCGGCTGAGGACAACGCCTTCTTTCCCTCGGCGTATTCGTTGAGTCAATACACCTCGGACAGAACAGATTTCGGTGGCGTCAAACATGCCGGCGCCTATGCCGGCGGGCGGTGGAAAATCCTGATGATCGCCACCGACGAGCGGTATCTGCTGATGGACAACGGCACCATGTTCTCCACCGGCAACCACCCCGTGGAGATGCTGCTGCCGCTGCATCACCTGATGGCCGCGGGCTTCGACGTCGACGTCGCCACCATCACCGGAAACCCGGCGAAGCTGGAGCTGTGGGCGATGCCGGGCAAGGACGACGCCGTGCAGCAGACCTACGCCGACCTCAAGCCCAAACTCAAGGAGCCGCTGAGCCTTCGTGAGGTGATCGCCGACAGGCTCGGGCCCGATTCCGACTATCTGGCGGTATTCATCCCGGGTGGCCACGGCGCCGAGGTCGGTATCCCGTTCAGCCCCGAGGTCGGTCAGGTGCTCAACTGGGCACTCGAGAACGACAAGTTCGTCATCACGCTGTGTCACGGGCCTGCCAGCCTGCTGGCGGCCGCGATCGGCACGACGGAGTCGCCGTTCAAGGGCTACAGCATCTGCGTTTTTCCCGATGCGCTCGACAAGGGGCCCAACAAGGAGATGGGCTACATACCCGGCGGGCTGCGGCTCTTCATCGGGGAGGCGCTGGAGGGTCAGGGTCTCAAGGTTGTCAATGACCAGATGACCGGTCAGGTCCATCAGGACCGGCGCCTGCTCACCGGCGATAGTCCGCTGGCTTCGAACAACCTCGGTCTGCTCGCCGCGGACGCACTCACTGAAGCGGTGTCGGCGTAACGGCTGGTCGGTCGGCAGGCGTCAGGTCGGTGCGTGCTCGCGCAGTACCGCCAACCGTTCGCGGTACTCCGTCTCGGTGATCTCACCGTGCGCGTATCGCGCGGCGAGTATCTGTCGAGCGTCGGGTTCGGCAGGGCCGGAGTAGCCGAACCGCCGGTCTCCACCAGCGACACGGACCAGCGCGACGATGCCGCCGAGCACCAGTGCCCAGAACAGGAACATCCCGATTGCCATGCCGGCGTAACCCCATCCGCCCATGTCGTTGCCGTACCAGAACATCATGATGTGCTGCTCCTTCCGCTGCTGTGAACCATCGTCCCGCCGCGGACCAGCCTGCCGCTGGTGTCAAAAGGACAGCGATGGTGGGACTTTCGGCACCGGCGGCCGGCCCGGACGCGCCATCAGGCCATCGTCAGGGCCAAGACGACTCCGAAAACCACGGCGGGCGGCGTCATCCCGGCCACAAAGCGAAGTCCGAACCGGCGACCGCCGGCGGTGAACGCCAGCACGGTCTTCACGATCAGGTTCGAGCCCAGTGCGGCCGCCACCGCGAGCAGCGCGGTATCGACGGAGATATCGCCCTTGGCGGCCAGGCTGGCGGCGGCCACCGCCCCGGCGTGCGCGTCGGCCAGGCCCGCGGCGAACGCGGCAAGCACGGTGCCGCCGGAGCCGAGCACATCAGCGCCCCAACGCCCGACAAGCAGTGCCAGGGTGAGTACCGCGGCGAGGACCAACGCCGGGCGCAGCGCGAAGGGACGGCTTGCGGCTTTCGCGCCGGCGTCCGGCTCTGATGACGGGTTGTCCTCAGCGAGAGCGGCTCCGCGGTACACGACGGCGGCGATCACCACCAGCACCGCCGCGCCGGCCGCCACGGGCGGCCACAGGCGCTGGAGCACTTGGGCATCCACCACTGCGATCACGATGAGCAGTTGGACGAAGGTGGCCAGGCTGGCCAGCAGGGCGCTGGCCAGGGGCGCGCGCACGCTCGGTGTCGTGCGGCTGAGCCGCGCCATGGACGCCGTTGTCGCGGTCGCCGAGACGAACCCACCGGCGATGCCGGTGATCAGCAGTCCACGTTCCGGGCCGAGCGCTCGAACGCCGATGTAGCCCACCCATCCGATGCCGGTGAGCAGTACGACGAGGAGCCAGACCTTCTCCGGATTGAGGACGCCGTACGGTCCGAGGCCACGATCCGGCAGCAGCGGCAGGATCACGAATGCGACGACCAGAAACTTGATCGCGTCTTCCAACTCGACCTCGGTCATGATGTCGCGGGCGAATCGGTGGATGCGGTTCTTCGAGACGAGCAGCCCTGCGACGACGACCGCGAGGGCCACCGCGAGTGCCGGCCGGGAGTAGGCAAGGGCGCCAAGGAGATACGCGACGAGCGCCGCCGTCGCGGTGGTGGTCCCGGGGTCTTCCGCACTGGTTCGGAAGTAGGCCAGCGCGATCAGCGCGCCGACGCCGAGAAATCCGACGACGATGACCCATTGGCCGAAACCCGCCGCGACCGCACCGGCCAAAGACAGCAGCGCGAACGAGCGCGAGCCGGCAGGCAGTTTGCGCGCGTGGCTACGTTCGCGCTCCAGGCCGAGCAGCAGCCCGATGGCGAGCGCTACGAGGAAGGGTTCGATCTGCTGCCAGCTCACGTCGGCTCCTCGGGTTAACGCGCCGACGGGAACTGTGGCGTGCGCTTCTCGCGCAATGCGGTGTAGCCCTCGACCACATCCGGCCCGAGGAACGTCAGCATCTCGTAGGCCGCGGACTGATCGAAGATCGGGCCGGCGTTGCGGAGCCAGTTGTTGAGCGCGCGCTTGGTCAACCGGATCGCCTGCTGGGCGCCGGTGGCCAGTACGTCGGCCACCCGGAGCGCCTCGTCCAGAACCTGTTCGCGGGGAAGGGCTTTGGCGACCATGCCGATGCGCTCGGCCTCGACGCCGTCGATCATCTCGCCCGTCATCAGGTAGTACTTCGCCTTCGCGGTTCCGGCGAGCAACGGCCAGATGATCGCAGCGTGATCGCCCGCGGCCACCCCGAGCTTGACGTGGCCGTCGCCGATCCGGGCGTCCTCGGCGATGATCGCCACATCGGCCAGCAGCGCGGCCACGGCGCCCGCGCCGACCGCGACGCCGTTGATGGCCGACACGATCGGTTTATCGCAATTGATCATGTTGTAGACCAGGTCGCTCATCTCGCCGAGCATGTGCGAGACGCGGTCGTAGTCGCCGGCCATGCGTTCGACCATGGCCAGATCACCACCGGCGCTGAATGCCTTTCCGGCGCCGGTGATCACGGCCACCCGGGTTTCCGGATCGGCGGCGACGTCCTTCCAGATGCTGGCCAGCTCGGCGTGCATGCCCTCGTCGGCGGCGTTGTACTTCTCCGGCCGGTTGAGGGTGATCAGCAGGACGCCGTTGTCGCGGCGCGCCAGGGACAGCTGCTGGTAGTCGGTGAATGCCATCGCGCGAAGCCTTTCTGCCGCGTGCGGGTGCATGAACTGCTGCGCCCGACGGCAACCCACGTTACGGTCTCTCGACCGCCGCCGGGGTCAGCCCACGCGGACGTCGGCCTCGGGCGGCTGGGCGGCGCGGGACCAGGCCAGTGGGTTCAGGTTGCGGTACGGATCGCCGGCCCGGACTTCCTGCAGGTCGGCCAAGATCTGTTCCAGCGCTTCCTGAGTCGTCGCCTTGACCGTCTCGACCCACCGGGCGTGGTCGGTCGTGCCGGTCGGCGCGGCGGTCTTGATCGGCTCGCCGAATTCCAGGTACATGCGCTGCGGGCGGGGGATCAGCGTCGGGCCGATGCCGCGAACCAGCGGCATCGCCATGTCGGACCGTCCGCCCAGCCGCTCGCCGATGGACTGGCTCAGCCGGCCGAGGGTGCTGTCGCGCTCGAAGAGGGGCTCGTAGACGTCGTCACTGCCGACCAGTCCGACCGGCACGATCGGATAGCCGCTCTCGATGGCCACTCGGGCGAAACCGCTTCGCCCGTCCCATTTCAGCTGGTACTCCTCGCCCTTGAACTTCGGCATCTCGCGTCCGCCGCCCGGGAAGACCAGCACGGTCTCGTTGTGCCGCATCAGTTCTCGCGCGGTGTCGGGATGGCCGACCACGCCGCCGTACGCGGCGACCAGATCACCGCCGAAGCCCTTGGCCTGTGCCAGGCCCCGCTCCGCGAGCGGGCGCACCTGCACGCCGAGCTCGCGGCGGGTGTAGTACGGCATCAGCAGAATCTCGGCGAAGCCGAACGCGGTGTGGTTGCCCACCAGCAGGAAACGGCCGTCGCGCGGCAGCCGGTCAAGGCCGGTGACGTATGGCCGATACAGGTCGATCAGTGGCTCGAGGGCATCGCCTGTGGCGTCCAACACATTTCGCAATGTGCGGACGCGTTGCGGCGGGTCCATGATGGCAGTGATCTCGTCGTCGGTGACGGTCGGCCGGCCCTGTGGCGGTCCGAATCCCATCGGTGCTCCCGTCGGTGTCGTGGTATTGACACCAAGGTACCGAGAGATTTAATAGATCAGCTAATAAAAATCTGTGAACTTCGTATGGCGGAGCGCTCCTTCGGTGTCGTGGCACCCCAGATGCCGTAGGGCTCGTTGGCTTCCATGGCATGGCCGAGGCAGTCGCGCAGTACCGGGCAGTGGTGGCAGATCTGTTTGGCGTGCTCTTCGTGGGCGACCCGCCGGGCGCCGCGATCGTCGTCGCCGGTGTAGAAGACCTCGGCCGGCAGTCCGCGGCAGCGGGCGTGCAACTGCCAGTCCCAGGCCGCGGTGGTGGCGGCACCCCGGCTGTGGGACCCGGGACGCGGCCGGTGCCGGGTGGTGCGAGACGGTGATACGAATGATTCTGTGTGGCAAGGGGATACCCGCGCCAAGGTCATCGACCGTACTTTCGGTTGAACTTCTCGACACGGCCCGCGGTGTCCAGGATCTGCCGCTTGCCGGTCCATACCGGGTGTGAGTCCGAGGTGACGTCGACGACGATCAGCGGGTACGTGCGGACGCCGTCGGCAGTCTGCCATTCGATGGTGCGCGAACTGGTGGCGGTGGATCGGGTCAGGAACGTGCGACCGGTGGTGGCGTCCCGGAAGACGACGGGGTGGTAGTCGGGGTGAATGCCGGCCTTCATGGAAACCCTCCGTCAACTAGATGAAAATTGTTTTCATTAAGACGTCGCCGACGATACCCGACGCCCGCAGCCTTGTCGAAAATCGTTTTCACTGATGCGGGGTGTCAACGGCCCCACGCGGCATGCCGTCCGCCGGTAACGTTTTCCCCGTGCCGGAATCGACCACAGATGAGCTCGCCTCGTTGGGGTTCTTCGCCAAGTGCCGTCGAGAGGACCTTGACCGGCTCGCACCCCTCCTGCGTCCGCTGACCGCCGAAGCCGGCGAGGTGCTGCTGACGCAGGGCGAGCCGGCGTCGTCGTTCATGCTGATCAGCTCCGGCAGTGTCCAGGTGACGCACACCGCGGCGGACGGCGAGCTCATCGTCCACCACATCGGTGCCGGCCTGATCGTCGGTGAGATCGCGCTCCTGCGGGGTGGTACCCGCAACGCGACCGTGCTCGTCACCGAACGGCTCACCGGATGGGTCGGCGGACACGACGCCCTGCTCGCCATGCTCGACGTGCCCTGTATGGCAGAGCGCCTCGTGCGGACCGCCCGGCAGCGGCTCGCCGAGTTCATCACGCCGCTGCCGGTGACGCTGCGCGACGGCAGCCGCATGTACCTGCGGCCCGTGTTGCCGGGCGACAACCCGCGCGTGCGCAAGGGGCCGGTCCATTTCTCGACCGAGACCATCTACCGCAGATTCCAGACCGCGTACGAACCCAGCCCGGCGCTGATGGCCTATCTGTTCGAGGTCGACTACGTGGACCATTTCGTGTGGGTGCTCACCGACGGCGCGGACGGACCCGACGGGCCCATGGTCGCTGACGCCAGATTCGTTCGGCTGCACGAGAATCCGACGGTCGCCGAGGTGGCTTTCATGGTGGGCGACGATTACCAGGGCAAGGGCATCGGCACCTTCCTGATGGATGCACTGGTGCCGGCCGCCCGAGGCTCGGGCATCGAGCGGTTCGCGGCGCGAGTGCTCTCCGACAACTTTCCGATGCGCAAGATTCTCGAGCACTACGGCGCCACCTGGGAGCGCGACGACCGCAACATGATCGTCACTGAGTTCGATGTGCCGGCGCCGAAGCAATTGGCGTTGTCGCACAAGCAGTATCGCGACATCTACACGCTGGCGCAGCACGTGATCAAGGCGGTCGGCTGATGGCGGATTCGCTGTACACCCGGCGCCCGCTGCTGAACAAGGACACCGCGGTGTGCATCTCGCTGGCTGCCCGGCCCAGCAACATCGGCACGCGCTTCCACAACTACCTCTACAACGAACTGGGCCTGGATTTCGTCTACAAGGCCTTCACCACGACCGACATCACTGCGGCGATCGGTGGCGTCCGGGCCCTGGGCATCCGCGGCTGCTCGGTGTCCATGCCGTTCAAAGAGGACGTCATCGCGCTCGTCGACGAGCTGGAAGAGTCGGCGCGCGTGATCAATTCGGTCAACACGATCGTCAACGACGCGGGCCGGCTCACGGCCTGCAACACCGACTACCTGGCCATCGCCCGGCTCATCGACGAGCACGGCCTGGATTCCGCCGCGTCGCTGCTCATCCGCGGCAGCGGCGGCATGGCCAGCGCGGTGGCGGCGGCGTTCCGGGACAAGGGATTCGAGGCGGGCACCATCGTCGCCCGCAACGCGGAGACCGGCGGCCGGCTGGCCGACCGGTTGGGCTACCGCTACGCGGCGGATGCGTCAGGCGGCGCGGACATCGTCGTCAACGTCACCCCGATCGGGATGGCGGGTGGCGCCGAAGCCGACGACCTGTCCTTCACGCCCGATGTTGTCACCAAGGCGCACACCGTGTTCGACGTGGTGGCCCTGCCGTCGGAGACTCCGCTGGTGCGTGCGGCGCGCGCGGCCGGGATCCCGGTGATCACCGGTGCCGAGGTCATCGCGCTGCAGGCCGCCGAACAGTTCGAGCGGTACACCGGGGTGCGGCCGACCGCCGAGCAGGTGGCTGCGGCATCGGCGTTCTCCCGCGCCTGACGTCGGGCGGTTCAGGGCACGGTGATCTTCATCGTCTTGTCGATCGACGACGTCGCGTCCATCAGCGGCCCGATCGTCTCCTTGGTGCCGCTGGCATTGATCTGCAGCACGATCACGCCGTCCTTGGTCGGGATGGCCGCGGTCTTCTGGGCCATCAGCCGGTCCTTGCCGTCCTGGTTGTACATGCCGCCGACCTGACACGCCTTGAAACCGGCGAGCATGGCCTCGCAGTTGGTGCCGGCGTCCTGCCAGTTGTGCAGGTTCTGCAGCTCGCCGGGTGCGTACTGCAACACCTCGTCGGCATTGGCGCCGGGCAACTTCGAGATCAGCACGATGATGGTCGGCGGGTCGGCCTTCATCGCCGGGTCGTCGAATTTGCTTGCGCTCCAAGCCCATTTCGGCGTCAGCGGACCGGCATCCACCCAGCCCTGGGGGAGCGGCATGGTCAGTGTCGGGGCACCGGGATCGCCGGGATGCAGCTGCTGCTCGGTGATGTTCTTCTCGTGCAGGTAGTCCCGGATGGTCTTCTTCGGAACCGCCGGTGCGCTCGGTGCCGCAGAAGTCGGAGCTGCCGCCGCGCTGCTGCTCGAGGCACTGCTGGACGTCGACGACGGCGCCGGCTTCGAGTCCGAGTTGCAGGCACTCGCGCCCAGCGCAGTCACAGTCACGGCCAGCGCGACGCCGGCAACCCTCATCGGCAACATTTCCGTCTCCTGTCGTCGGTTGCAGACTACGGGGCGGACGAAGCCGGTGGCACAAGCTTCCGGTGCAACGCCGTGTCCGCAAAAGTCGCATCGGCGTGGCGCCGGACATCGGCCGGGGTCGGTGCGTTCGCCGTGCTATCAACAGCAAATGCGCGCACTCGCGTGGTCGGCGGCGGTTCTGCTGTGTGCCGCGTGCGGGTCGACGACCCCGCCCACGCGGCCGACCACCCCGGCGGCCGCGAAACCCGCCGACCCGGCGGCGATCGGCCGGATGCGCCAACACCTGCCCGGGGACCTGCAGGGCTACGAGTTCGGTGCGTTGCCGGCACCCGCCGCGCCGACGACCTTCTGGGGCATGTCCGCCGGGTCGGCTGCCAACCCGGCGGACTGCGCGGCGCTGGTGGCCGCACCGGCCGACGGCGTTCGCGGCTGGTCGGCATCGGGACCCGGCGGCATCGTGTACGTGACCGCGGCGCCGGCCGTCGCCCCGGCGCCCGAGCTCGTCGGCAACTGCCACGCCTGGACATTGAGCACCGGCCGTGCCCGCGCGGCCGTCGACGTCGTCGACGCGCCCAAGGTCGACGGCGCCCGCACGCTGGGCCTCACGGCGCATATCACCACCAGTGTCGAGAACGGGGCGCAAACCCATTCGCAGGCAACGACTCTGATCGCGTACGTCGACACGCTGGCGGTTTCGGTCACCATGGTGACCGACCCGGGGGCCGTCGCGCCGCCGTTGCCCGGCGAGCTCCCGGCGACGTTGTTGGACGCGGCGGTGCGGTCGGTGCGGGGCATCCCGGCCGACGACGGGTTGGCCCGGTAGATTCGCCACAATGCGCAGAACGGTGCTCGCGGTGCTCTCCGCCGGTCTGGTGGCGGCATGCACGTCCCACTCCCAGGTGGTGGTCGCTGACCCCGACATCACCAAAATCCTTGATCTGAAGGGCACTTTCGGGCCGGACTACCAGGTCAAGACGGTCGCGCCGACAGGCATCGACCCGCGCGCGTTCGCCCCGCAGACGCTGCCGCCAGGCCTGAAATTCGAGCCGCCCGACTGCGCGAAATTCGCCTCCGGCATGGCCGTCTCCCCTGGTGCGAAGGGCAACATGACCGCCGTCACCGCCGAAGGGCAGGGCAACCGGTTCGTCATCCTGGCGGTGGAGACCTCCGAGCCGATCGCGGCGGCCGATCCGGGCGACGGCTGCAAGAAGGTCGCGTTCTCCGGCGCCGGGGTGCGGGGCCTGGTCGAAGAGGTGCCGGCGCCGCCCATCGATCAGGTGAAGACGCTGGGCACCCACCGCATTCTCGAGACGGTGGCGGGCGGCAAACCCGCTGCCGGTCAGCTGTACAACTACGTCGCCGGTTTCGGCAGGTTCCTGGTGATCGTCACCGCCAACTCGCTCGTCATCCCGGACAAGCCTGTCGTGCCGGTGAATACGCAGAAGGCGACGGAGCTGTTGACCAAGTCGGTCGCCACGGTCCGCGGGCAGTAACTACCGCACGTTCCGCGGCCGGAACTGGATGCTGATGCGCGGCCCGGTGGGACGGGCGGTCTTGGGCACCGCGTGCTCCCAGGTGCGCTGGCAGGACCCGCCCATCACCAGCAGGTCGCCGTGGACCTGTGGCAGCCGGACACTGGTGCGCTTGCCGTCGGCGCCCGCGTTGCGCGGGCGCAGCGCGAAAACCCTTGTCGCGCCGAGACTCAGTACCGCGACCATGGTGTCCTCGGTGCGGCTGCGGCCGATGGTGTCGCCGTGCCAGGCCACGCTGTCGTTGCCGTCGCGGTACAGGCACAGGCCCACGCTGGTGAACGGCTCGCCGAGTTCGTGGGCGTAGGCGTCGTTGAGCCGCACCCGCAGCCGCGCCAGCCCGGGATGCGGCGCCCGTTCCTGCGCGAGGTCGTGGAAGCTGACCAGACGCGGTACGTCGAGAACCTTGTCGTACATCTGGCGTTGCTCGGCGCGCCAGGGGATGGCGGTCAGCAGCTCGTCGAAAAGTGTGTCGGCGCCCGTCAGCCAGCCGGCGCGGACGTCGACCCAGGCGCCGTCGCCGAGCCAGCGCCGTTCGGCATGGTCGAACAGCGAACCCTGAACCGCCAAGGACACCCCGCGATCCTATCGCACAGGCGTTCGATGTGTCCTAGCGCCACGAGGGCAGCACGATCTCCATGTTCCAGGTGGACGGGGAGATCGGGAGACCCGTCAGGATCGGGTACATCCAGGCGAAGTTGGTGATCACCAACGCCACGTAGAAGCACACGACCAGCAGCCCGAGTGTTCGTCGTTCCGGTTCCGTCGATCTCGGATACAGGATGTCGCCGAGGATCAGCGTGATCAGGATGATCAGGAACGGCGCCATGGGCGTCGCGTAGAAGAAGTACATCTGCCGGTCGATATCGGCGAACCACGGCAGGTATCCCGCGGCGTAGCCGGTGAGCGCGGCGGCGTACCGCCAGTCGCGTTTGACGAACGTCCGCCACACCGCCCAGCCCAGCACCGGCACGGCGATGAACCACATCGCCGGCGTGCCGGCCAGCATGACGGCCTTGACGCACGACTGCGCGCCGCAGCCCGGCACGTTGTTGTTGTCGATGGCGTACAGCACCGGCCGCAGCGACATCGGCCACGTCCACGGCTTGGATTCCCACGGGTGGTGATTGCCCGCGGCGTTGGTCAGCCCGGAATGGAAGCGGTAGACGTCGTGCGTGTAGTACCAGAGCGAGCGCAGCGTCGCGAACGGTCCGTCGCCGATGTTCCGGCCTTCCATGTGCCGGTCGATCGCGGTTTCCGACGCGAACCACGGCGCGTACGACGCCAGGTACACGCCGACCGGGATCAGCGTCAACGCCCACATCCCCGGCGCGACATCGCGGCGCAGCGTCCCCAGCCAGGGCCGCTGCACGCGGTACGCGCGCCGCGCCGCGACGTCGAACGCGACCGTCAGCAGGCCGAAGAACACCATGTAATAGAGGCCCGACCACTTCACCGCCAGGGCGAGCCCCAGCAGCACGCCGGCGCCGAACCGCCACCACCGCACGCCGAGCCGCGGGCCCCACGGCGTCTCGTTGATCCGGCCTTCGGTCATCGCGACGTGCATCCGGGCGCGCACCTGGTCGCGGTCGACGATGAGCGCGCCGAACGCCGCCACGATGAACACGGCCTGATAGACGTCGAGCAGCGCCGTGCGGGCCGAGACGAAGCTGACGCCGTCGGCGATGATCAGCAGCCCGGCGATACCGCCCAGCAGCGTCGAGCGCGTCATGCGCCGCACGATCCGCGCCACCAGCAGCACCAGGATGACGCCGCACACCGCGCCGGAGAACCGCCAGCCGACGCCGTTGTACCCGAAGATCCATTCGCCGATGGCCATCAGCTGTTTGGCGACGGGCGGGTGCACGACCAGGCCATAGCCGGGGTTGTCCTCGACGCCGTTGTTGTGCAGCACCTGCCAGGCCTGCGGCGCGTAGTGCTTCTCGTCGAAGATCGGGGTGCCCGCGTCGGTCGGCGAGCCGAGGTTCAGGAACCGGGTGATGACGGCCAGCGCGGTGATCACCGCGGTCATGGTCCAGCCGCGCAGCCGGTCGGTAGGGCCGAAATCGGCGGCAGGCGTCAGCGGCGCCGGACTGATCACGGGGACCTCGCGCTCGGCGTCGGCGGCGTCGAGGGCGGGGGCGGTCACGTCAGCGAGCTTAGGCTGTCCGGTGTGACATCAGCACTTGGTCCGCTCGTTGACGCTGGTCGGCTGCTGCTCGCGGCCACTCCATTGGGCCAGCCCGGCGACGCTTCGGCCCGCCTCATCGAGGCGCTCGGCACCGCGGACGTGATCGCCGCCGAGGACACCCGACGGGTGCGTGCCCTGGCCGCGTCGCTGGATGTCCGGCCCGTCGGGCGCGTCGTCAGTTTCTTCGACCAGAACGAGGCGTCGCGGGTGGCGGGGCTCGTCGAATCGATTGCCGCGGGGGAGACCGTGCTGGTCGTCAGTGACGCCGGTATGCCGTTGATCAGCGATCCCGGCTACCGGTTGGTGGCGGCGTGCGCCGAGGCCGGGCTGCCGGTGTCGTGTCTGCCGGGCCCGTCGGCGGTGACGACCGCGCTGGCGGTCTCCGGGCTGGCGTCGGACCGGTTCTGCTTCGAAGGCTTCGCACCGCGCAAGGGCCGGGCGGCGTGGCTGGCCGGCTTCGCGACCGAGCGGCGGACGTCTGTCTTCTTCGAGTCACCGCGCCGGCTGGCCGAGACCCTGGCCGAGGCCGTGACGGTGTTGGGCCCGGACCGGCGCGCGGTCGTGTGCCGTGAGCTGACCAAGACCCACGAGGAGATTCGCCGGGGCACCCTCGCGGAACTGGCCGAATGGGCCGCCGACGGCGTGCTCGGTGAGATCACCGTGGTGCTCGCGGGGGCGACGCCGGTGGCGGACATCGACAGTTTGGTCGCGCTGGTACAGGAATTGGTCGACGACGGCGCGCGCGTCAAAGACGCCTGCGCGCAAGTGATCGCCGAGAACCCCGGATCGCCGTCTCGCCGCGAGCTCTACGACGCGGTCCTGAAATCTCGTGAGACATAAAACTATTGAAAAAGGCTCTGCTGACGTTTTCTGTGGGTCGACTGTCCAGCCGGTGCGGGCCTGGGATGCGCCACGCGGGCGATTGCCTGCGATGCTTCGCAGGCGATTACGAAATTCGCCGCTAATCTCCGCGTGAACCGACCCGACTCGCTTAGGTCGCGCTAAAGTCTCGGATCCCAGTCACCAGGTGACTGGGATCCGAGACCTAAGAGAGTCGGGTCGCTAGATCAGTGTCGATCGACCCAATTTTGCGTAGGGTACCGCCCGCTTGCAGCGGACTTCTCGCGAGATAGAGAGAGACTGACGGTGGCGGCGGCTTTGTGGAGGCACTCTTCCCATTCGCGGTCCGGGTCCGAGTCGGCGGTGATGCCGCCGCCCACGCCCAGGACCGCGGCACCGTCGGTGTCGAATTCCACGGTGCGGATCGCGACGTTCAGTTCGGTTCCGGCCAGTGGCGACGCCAAACCGACCGTCCCGCAATAGATTCCGCGGTCGTAGGGTTCCCATTCGGCGAGCAGTTCGCGGGCGCGGCACTTCGGGGTGCCGGTCACCGAGGCGGGTGGGAAGGTGGCGTCCAGCACCGCCGCCATCGGGGTATCGACGGGCACCTGCGCGGCCACCGTCGACACGAGATGCCAGACGCCCGGCGCGGGTTCGACTGCCAGCAGTTGCGGTACCCGGACCGACCCGGTCGTCGCGACGCGGCTCAGATCATTGCGCACGAGGTCGACGATCATGATGTTCTCGGCGACGTCCTTGGCCGACGACGCCAGCTCCGACGGCGGATGATCAAGGGGGAGCGTGCCTTTGATGGGGCTGGAGGTGACGATCTCGCCGCGCCGGCTCAGAAACAGCTCGGGGGACAGCGATGCGACAGCGCCCCACTCGCCCGCGATGAACGCGGCCCGGGCGGGCGCGGTCCGCGCCACCGCGTCGACGAAGAAGTCGACGGGCGCGCCGGACAGCCGTCCGGTGAAGCGGGTACAGACGCAGGCCTGGTACACCTCGCCGGCCGTGATCGCGTCCAGGCAGGACAGCACGCCGGCGCGGTGGCTGGCGCGGTCCGGCGCACGCCAGTCGATGGCATACGGCGCGGGCGCCGCCGGTTTCAGGTTCGCCAGCCAGTCGGGAAGCGTTGCCCCGGAGAGGCTTTCGTACCACCAGTGCCCGTCGGCGTCCTGCCGCAGCACCGAGTCCGACCAGCCCCCGGCGGCCGCCGGGATCCGGTGACCCCCGTCCGGGTACGACAAGTAGCCGAACCAGCCGCCGCCGATCGCCTCACCGGAACCCGTTGGCGCGTCGAAGACTTCGGTGGCGGTCACCGGTTCGATGGCGACGCTCGGTGCGATGACGGCCGTCGCGCCGAACCAGTCGCCCAGCAGCGCGGCGGGCGGTGGCAGGCCGCGCTGGGCGGCGGCGTCGGCGACAGCCTTCAACACCCCCGGGGCGTCGCCCAGGTCGGCCAACCGCTCGACTCGCACGCCCCACAGCTTCGCCTATGACCGCGAGCAGTCCCCCAGCGGGGGTGCCCCCAGCAAAACTGTCGATCTGCTGCGGAAAAGGACAGTTTTGCGACAGCTCGCGGGACTACTCGTGGGACACGGATCAGCGCTGGATCTCCCGCTCCACCAGCACCCCACCGAGCTTGTCGGGGTTGCGGATGGCGTAGAAGTGGCTGATCTTGCCGTCCTCGATCTCGATCAGGATGACGCTGTCGAGCTTCTCGCCGAGGTAGAGCACCATCGCCGGGGCGTTGTTGTACGTCGCGAGGTCGAAGCGGGCCTCGGGGAAGTCGCCGATTCCGCGCATGAGGCCGAGCAGCAGTCGCCCGACCCGGTCCGGGCCGTACACCGGCCGCCGGGCGGCACTGACCTTGCCGTCGCTGTCCGCGGTCCACGTGACGTTCGGGGCCAGCAGCGTCATCAGGCCGTCCAGATCGCCGGTCGCGGCCGCCGTCAGGAACTGGGTGGTCACCTCGGCGGACTTGGCGGTGTCGGGCGTGTACCGCTTGCGCCGGGCCTGGACATGCTCGCGGGCCCGGTGGGCGACCTGGCGCACCGCCGCGGTGGATTTGCCTACGGCGCCGGCGATTTCGTCGTAGTCGAACCCGAACACCTCGCGCAGCACGAACACGGCCCGTTCATCGGGGCCCAGCGATTCCAGGACCACCAGCATCGCCATCGAAACCGACTCGGCGAGAACGACATCCGATGACGCGTCGCGCTCGTCGAGCAGCAGGGGCTCGGGTAGCCACGGGCCGACATACTCCTCCCGGCGCCGCGCGCCGGCCCGCAAGGCATTCAACGCCTGCCGGGTGACCAGCTGCGCCAGGTACGACTTGGTGTCGCGCACGGTGTCGAGATCGACGTCGGCCCAGCGTAGGTAGCTGTCCTGCAGCACGTCGTCGGATTCCGTTGCCGAACCCAGGATTTCGTAGGCGATGGTGAAGAGCAACGGCCGCAGGTGGGTGAACCGCTCGGCGTGTTCACCCCCTGCTGCCCCGGTGGTGCCGGTCATGCGTTGACTGCCTCCGCCAGCTGTTCGGCACGCTTGCCGCCCGTCATCAGGAAGACCGAGCTGGGCTTGCGGGCGGTCCGGCGGATGCCCCACAGCGTGCCCTTGCAGATGGCTTCCTTCAGCTTCGCCGCAACGCGTCCGCCGATGTAGTAGCGGGTCGGCGAATCGTCCTTGTGGGCGATCTGGATGGTCGCCGTGTGGCGGCCCAGGCTGACGCACGATCCGACGAAGACGGGGTCGAGTGGCTTGGGCTCGGTGCCGGCGATGCGGCTCAGCACTGTAGCCACGGCCGTCGCGGTGAGCGGGCTCGAGGCCTGGCAGCTCATCCGCAGCGGCTGTCCCGACGGCGCGGCGGCGTCACCGGTGGCCACGATCCGCGGATCATCGATGCTGGTGAGGCTTTCGTCGGTGAGCAGCCGGCCCATTTCGTCGGTGCGCAGTCCGCTGGCGGCCGCCAGTTGCGGGGTGCCGAAGCCGGCAGTCCACACCGTCACGGCGCTGCTGATGAAGCGCCCGTCGGCGAGGGTCACCCGGTTGGCGGTGACGGAGCTGACGTCGCCTTCGATGACCGTCACGCCCAGCTTGGCCAGGGCCTTGGCCACCGAGCGGCGGGCGGGGGCGCTCATCGACGGCGCCAGCTTGCTGCCGACCAGCACGACGTTGCGGCCCGCCTCGGCGAACTCGGAAGCGGCCTCGATGCCGGTCAGTCCGGCGCCGACGACCACCATCTGCGCCGACAGCGGCACGTCCTGCAACCGGGCCACCAGTCGCTCGGCCTGTTCGAATTCAGCGAGGGGGTAAGCGAATTCAGCGGCCCCGGGCACCGACGCCGGGACGGTGCCGGTGCTGCCGACGGCGTAGATCAGGTAGTCGTAGTCGAGCCTGTCGCCGGACGCCAGCTCGACGGCGCGGGCCGCGGCGTCGATACGGGTGGCGGTGTCGACCACCAGGCGCACGTCGTCGGCGAGGAGCGTGTCGTAGCCGACGGTGGCGTTGTAGTTCCCGGCCGCGTGCTGGTGCAGGCGGATGCGCTCGACGAACTTGGGCCGCGGGTTCACCAGGGTGACGGCCACATCGTCGCGCATAAGAACGTGATTGGCCGCCAGCGCGCCGGCGTAGCCGCCGCCGATGACGACGACGCGGTTGGGGTTCTGGTTTCCGGTCATCACTGCATCTCCTTCGGGTTGGTTATGCCCTCAAGACACCGGCGGCGCCGAAAGTGTGACAAACGTACCCACAGATGTGGCCCAGATCACTCGACTCTAGTGCGGACCCTGCGACCGGCAGGGATCAATGCCCAGGTCAGACGACTCCGAGGGCCGACATCGCGTCGGCGACCCGGATGAACCCGGCGATGTTGGCCCCGGCCATGTAGTTGCCCGGCTGGCCGTACTCGTCGGCGGTGCTCAGGCAGCGGTCGTGGATGCGGCCCATGATCTCGGCCAGCCGCTGCTCGGTCTCCTCGAACGTCCAGGAGTCGCGCGACGCGTTCTGCTGCATCTCCAGCGCGCTGGTGGCGACGCCGCCGGCGTTGGCGGCCTTGCCGGGCGCGAAGGCGACCTTGGCCTCGGCGAACAACTTGACCGCTTCCGGGGTGCACGGCATGTTGGCGCCCTCGGCGACGACCTGGCAGCCGGACGCGATCAGTGCCTTCGCGTCGTCGCCGTCCAACTCGTTCTGCGTGGCGCACGGCAGCGCGATGTCGCACGGCAACTGCCAGATCGATTCGTTCTCGACGAACCGCGCAGCGCCGCCGCGCATTTCGGCGTACTCGGAGATTCGGCCGCGGCGCACTTCCTTGAGCTCCTTGAGCAGCTCGAGGTCGACGCCCTTCTCGTCCACGATGTACCCGCTGGAGTCCGAACAGCCGACGACGGTGCCGCCCAGCGCCTGCACCTTCTCGATGGCGTAGATCGCGACGTTGCCGGACCCGGACACCACGACCTGCTTGCCGTCGAAGGATTGCCCAGTGCTGCGCAGGATTTCGTCGACGAAGAACACCGTGCCGTAGCCGGTGGCCTCGGTGCGGACCTGCGAGCCACCCCACGTGAGGCCCTTGCCGGTCAGGACGCCGGACTCGTAGCGGTTGGTGATGCGCTTGTACTGGCCGAACAGGTAGCCGATCTCACGGCCGCCGACGCCGATGTCGCCGGCGGGGACGTCGGTGTACTCGCCGATGTGCCGGTACAGCTCGGTCATGAACGACTGACAGAAGCGCATCACTTCGTTCTTGGAGCGGCCCTTCGGGTCGAAGTCCGACCCGCCCTTGCCGCCGCCGATGGGCAGGCCGGTCAGCGAGTTCTTGAAAATCTGCTCGAAACCAAGGAATTTCACGATGCCCAGGTACACCGACGGGTGAAACCGCAGGCCGCCCTTGAACGGGCCCAGCGCAGAGTTGAACTCGACGCGGAAGCCACGGTTGATCTGTTCGGCGCCGGTGTCGTCGATCCACGGCACGCGGAAGATGATCTGCCGCTCGGGCTCGAACAGCCGTCGGATGATGGCGGTGTCGGAGTACTCGGGGTGCTTGTCGACGACCGGGCCCAGGCTCGTCAGAACCTCGTAGACGGCTTGGTGGAATTCGATCTCGCCGGCGTTGCGGCGGGTGACTTCCTCGTAGACGTCGTGCAGCCGCTCGTGTAAGCCGTCCTGCGCCATATCTTTTCGTTACTCCTTGGTCTCCGCCTGATAGCGGGGAAATACGCCTTCGGGTGTCGGTAGCACCGTGCCCGGTGCCAGCCGGGTACCCAGGGCACGGAAATCCCGTGCCGAGGCGTCCTGCCCGAGAAGGTCGAGCAGCTTCCCGCCGGACTCCGGCATCACCGGCTGCACCAGCAGCGCGGCGATCCGGACCGCCTCCAGCGTCGTGTATAGCACTGTGCCGAAGCGGGTCTGGTCCGACTCAGCGGGAGACTTGCGCAGCACCCACGGTTCTTCGGCCGAGAAGTAGCGGTTGGCGGCACCCAGCATCTGCCAGATGGCCTCGAGGGCCAGATGCATTGCCGGCACGTCGTAGTGCGCCCGTACCTGTTCGAGCAGCGCGTCGGCCTGCTTGAGCAACTCCAGGTCGGCGGCGGTGAATTCGCCTGGCTCCGGGACGATTCCGCCGAGGTTCTTGTTCACCATCGACAGCGAGCGCTGTGCCAGGTTGCCCAGTTCGTTGGCCAGGTCGGCGTTGATGCGGCCGATGATGGCTTCCTCGCTGTAGCTGCCGTCCTGGCCGAAGGACACCTCGCGCAGGAAGAAGTAGCGCACCTGATCCAGGCCGAAGGCGTCGATCAGCGCGATGGGATCCACCACGTTGCCCACCGACTTGCTCATCTTCTCGCCCTTGACGTTGATGAAGCCGTGCGCGAAAACCCGCTCCGGAAGGGCGATTCCGGCCGACAGCAGGAACGCCGGCCAGTAGACGGTGTGGAAGCGGATGATGTCCTTGCCGATCATGTGCAGATTCGCGGGCCAGTACTTCTGAAAGGCCTGCGACGCTTCGTCCGGAAAACCCACGCCCGTCAGGTAATTCGTCAACGCGTCGACCCACACGTACATGACGTGCTCGGGGTGGTCGGGGACCGGGACGCCCCAGTCGAACGTGGTCCGCGAGATCGACAGGTCCTTGAGCCCGCCCGAGACGAAGCTGACGATCTCGTTGCGCCGCACGTCCGGTCCGATGAACTCGGGGTGCGCTTCGTAGTGCGCCAGCAGGCGGTCGGTGTAGGCCGACAGCTTGAAGAAGTAGGTCTGCTCCTCGGTCCACGTGACGGGCGTGCCGGTCTCGATGGCGAACCGGCCGCCGTCACGGACCTCGGTCTCGTCCTCGGCGAAGAAGCGCTCGTCGCGGATCGAGTACCAGCCGGCGTACGTGCCGAGGTAGATGTCCCCGGCCTCGTTCATCCGGCGCCAGATTTCCTTGGACGCCTCGTAGTGGTCGGCGTCCGACGTCCGGATGAACCGGTCGAAGGAGATGTTGAGCTTCTCCTGCAGCGCCTGGAACACGTCGGAGTTGCGCGTGGCCAGCTCCGCGGCGGTGATGCCTTCGGCCGCCGCGGCCTCGGCCATCTTCTGCCCGTGCACGTCGGTACCGGTCAGGTAGCGGACGTCGAAACCGTCGAGCCGCTTGAACCGGGCGATCGCGTCGGTGGCGATGTACTCGTACGCGTGCCCGATGTGCGGTGCGCCGTTCGGGTACGCGATGGCGGTGGTGATGTAAAAAGGCTCACTCATTTGGTCTCACTTTAGGGTGTCGCTGTGAGCGCCAAACGAGAGAAGCCGCCCGCCCCGGAACCACTGCCCGGGCTGATCGACGCCCACACCCACCTGGATGCGTGTGGCGCGACCGACGCCGAGAGCATCCGCGTGATCCTGGACCGCGCCGCGGCCGTCGGCGTCGAGAAGGTCGTGACGATCGCCGACGATCTCGAGGCCGCCGAGTGGGCGGTGGGGGCCGCGCATGCCGATCCGCGCGTGTACGCCGCCGTCGCGCTGCATCCGACGCGTGCCAACGCCCTCGATGACGAGGCCAAACGCACCCTCGAACGCCTGGCCAGCGATCCGCGCGTGGTCGCGGTGGGGGAGACCGGCATCGACATGTACTGGCCCGGCAAGCTCGACGGTTGCGCCGACGAAGCGACGCAGCGCGAGGCCTTCGCCTGGCACATCGACCTGGCCAAACGTGTCGGCAAGCCGCTGATGATCCACAACCGGGACGGTGACGCCGAGGTCCTCGACATGCTCAGGTCCGAGGGTGCGCCGGAGACGGTGATCTTCCACTGCTTCTCGTCGGATGCCGCGATGGCCCGGACGTGCGCCGACCACGGCTGGCTCATGAGCCTGTCCGGCACCGTCAGCTTCCGGAACGCGCATGCGCTGCGTGCGGCGGCGGCGATCATCCCGGCGGAGCTCCTGCTCGTCGAGACGGACGCGCCGTTCCTGACGCCGCACCCGTTCCGCGGCGCGCCCAACGAGTCGTACTGCCTGCCGTACACGGTCCGCGCACTGGCCGAGATCAGAAATTCTTCAGCGGCCGAAATTGCCGCGGTGACCTCGGAAAACGCTTCGAAAAGCTATGGACTGTATCATTAGTTCAAGTTGCCGCCTCCCGGGGACGTTCGTTACCGTTCTGTGATCAACCCGGTCGAGGTGGCTTTTATGTGGTCACCGCGGCCGCTGCTCGGGGCCGCCCCGGGCTCGATAGACACGGGATTGACGCCTTGAACGTTCTGAACAAGTTGCATGATGCGCGCTCGCCGATGCTGCGTGGCGTGACCGGGGCCTTCCTCGCCACGCTGACCGTCGCCGGAGGGTTCGCCGTCGCGAACCACAAGACCGTCACCCTCACCATCGACGGCGCACCGATGACGGTGCAGACCATGAAGACCCGCATCGGCGACGTCCTCTCCGAGAACGGCTTCTCCGTCGGCGAGCGCGACGACCTGTTCCCCGCGGCCGACCAGGACGTGCACGACGCCGAGAACATCGTGCTGCGCCGCAGCCGCCCGCTCGAGATCTCGATGGACGGCCAGAACACGCGTCAGGTGTGGACCACCGCGGCCACCGTTCAGGACGCCCTCAAGCAGCTGTCCATGACCGACACCGCGCCCGTCGCGGCCGACCGCGCCACCCGCGTGCCGCTCGCCGGCATGTCGTTGCCCGTGGTCAGCGCCCGCAACGTGACCATCGTCGACGGCGGTGTGCCGCGTCAGGTGCACCTGGCCGCGGCCAATGTGGCCGGCCTGCTGGCCGCCGCCGGCGTGCCGCTGGAGCAGCGCGACACCGTCGTCCCCGCGGCGTCCACGCCGGTGACCGAGGGCATGCAGATCGACGTGACCCGGATCCGGCTGCAGCAGGTGACCATGGAGTCGCCGCTGGCTCCGGCCATGAACCAGGTTCCGGACCCGGCGCTGAACATGAGCCGCAAGGTGGTCGACGATCCGGGCCAGCCCGGGACCCAGAACGTGACGTTCGCCGTTGCCACGGTCAACGGTGTCGAGACCGGGCGGTTGCCGGTCTCCAATCAGGTGCTGACCCCGGCGCGCGACGGCGTCATCCGCATCGGCGCCAAGCCCGGCACCGAAGTGCCGCCGGTGACGCAGGGGGCCGCCTGGGATGCGCTGGCGCGTTGTGAGTCCACCGGCAACTGGGCCATCAATACGGGTAACGGTTTTTACGGCGGAGTCCAATTTGATCAGAACACCTGGGAGCGGCAGGGCGGTCTGCGTTATGCTGCGAGAGCTGATCTTGCGACACGTGAAGAGCAGATCGCGATTGCTGAAGTGACGCGAGCCCGCCAAGGTTGGGGTGCCTGGCCAGTTTGTAGCGGGAGAATTGGGGCACGATGACGATCCGGCTACTCGGTCGAACCGAAATCCGGCATCTGGCAAAAGAGCTTGATTTCCGGCCGCGTAAGGCCTTCGGACAGAACTTCGTGCATGACGCCAACACGGTGCGCCGCATCGTGTCGGCCTCCGGGGTGAACCGGCAGTCCCACGTCTTGGAGGTCGGCCCGGGCCTTGGCTCGCTGACGCTGGCACTGCTGGACCGCGGCGCGAAGGTGACGGCCGTCGAGATCGACCCGGTGCTGGCCCGCCAGCTGCCGACCACGGTCGCCGAGCATTCCCACAGCGAGATCGGACGGTTGACCGTCCTGAACCGCGACGTGCTCGACCTCATGCCGTCGGACCTGGACGAGCAGCCGACCGCGCTGGTCGCCAACCTGCCGTACAACGTCGCGGTGCCGGCCATCCTGCACCTGCTCTCGGAATTCCCGACCATCCGCACCGTCATGGTGATGGTCCAGGCCGAGGTCGCCGAGCGGCTCGCCGCCGACCCGGGCACCAAGGACTACGGGGTGCCCAGCGCCAAGGTGCGGTTCTTCGGCAACGTCCGGCGCTACGGCATGGTGTCGCCGACGGTGTTCTGGCCGATCCCGCGCGTCTACTCGGGCCTGGTCCGGATCGACCGGCACGAGACGTCGCCGTGGCCGACCGATGACAGCTTCCGCTCGCAGGTGTTCGACCTGATCGACATCGCGTTCGCGCAGCGGCGCAAGACGTCGCGCAACGCGTTCGCCGAGTGGGCAGGTTCGGGCAATGCCTCGGCCGAGCGTCTGCTGGCCGCGAGCATCGATCCGGCCCGCCGTGGCGAGACGCTGGCGATCGCCGACTTCGTGCGGCTGCTGCAGCGTTCGGGTGAGCTGGATCGCGAGCAGCGCGCCGCCACACCGGAGCCTGAGCAGCAGGTCGACGCCACCCACTGACGCTGTCGGGCAGGCTTTTCCGTACTTGGTGTTGTGGCCATCGCCGCGGGCGTTAGTGTCGTGACGTGTCTACGTCGGATGGAAACACTGCTTCTGAGTGGGTACCCACAGGGTCGGTGACCGTCCGCGTGCCGGGCAAGGTGAACCTGTACCTCGGTGTCGGGGACTGCCGCGATGACGGCTATCACGAGCTCACCACGGTGTTCCACGCCGTCTCCCTGTTCGACGAGGTGACGGTCCGCAACGCCGACCTGCTGTCGCTGGAGATGTTCGGCGACGGCGCCGAAGGTCTGCCGACCGACCACCGCAACCTCGCCTGGCGGGCCGCCGAACTCATGGCCGAGCACGTCGGCCGCGCGCCCGACGTCGCCATCTCGATCGACAAGTCCATCCCGGTGGCCGGTGGTATGGCCGGCGGCAGCGCCGACGCGGCCGCCGTGCTGGTCGCGATGAACAACCTCTGGGAGCTCGGTGTACCCCGCCGGGACCTGCATGCGCTGGCCGCCCGGCTCGGCAGCGACGTCCCGTTCGCACTGCACGGCGGCACCGCGTTGGGCACCGGACGCGGCGAGCAGTTGGCCACTGTGTTGGCGCGGAGCACCTTCCACTGGGTGCTGGCGTTTGCCGAGGGTGGGCTGTCCACGCCGAAGGTCTTCGCCGAGCTGGACAATCTGCGGGCAGACGGACGCAAGGGCGGCCCGCCGGCGCTGGACGATCCCGAGCCGTTGCTGACCGCGCTGGCCTCCGGGGACCCGCGAGAGCTGGCGCCGCTGCTGGGCAACGATCTACAGCCCGCGGCGGTCAGCCTGGACACCGGGCTGCGGCGCACACTGCGCGCGGGCGTCGAAGCCGGCGCCCTGGCGGGCATCGTGTCCGGTTCCGGGCCCACCTGTGCGTTCCTGTGCGCCTCCGCCGAGGACGCCATCGAGGTCGGCACCCAGCTTTCCGGCGCCGGGGTGTGCCGGACGGTACGCGTGGCCAGCGGCCCGGTGCACGGCGCCAGAGTGGTGCCGGCGCCCAGCAAGCAGGCCTGATCCCGGTGTGACTCAGCACTCAATTCGGCCAACAGTTTGTTAGCTACTTAAGAGTCTCTTAAGATGATCGATGGTGTATGCCAGCGGCCAGGCGTGGAACGCAATGGTTTCTCTCACCGGCGGTGTCGGTGAGGGTTCGACGCACGCCAGGGCAGCGTCGCCCGGGCACTCGGAGCCATCGTTTCGAGATATAACCGCGGCCGAATTGTGCGTGCGCGCCTCTACGAGTGCGCCTGGCACCGGACGGACTATGGAACGACGGGCAGTGGCGCCTGACCTCAGGAGGTTGTCGTGAGCCGATTTACCGACAAGATGTACTACAACGCTCGTACATCGCAGCGGGGCATGGTCACCGGTGAGCCGCACGAGCCAGTGCGCCACACCTGGGGTGAGGTCCACGAGCGGGCGCGCCGCATCGCGGGCGGCTTGGCGGCTGCCGGCATCGGCCATGGCGACAAGATCGGCGTGCTGGCCGGCTTCCCGGTCGAGATCGCCCCGACCGTGCAGGGCATCTGGATGCGCGGCGGCAGCCTCACCATGCTGCACCAGCCGACACCCCGTACCGATCTGGCCGTCTGGGCTGAAGACACCATGAACGTCATCAGCATGATCGAGGCCAAGGCCGTCATCGTCTCCGAGCCGTTCCTGGTCGCCATCCCCGTGCTGGAGGAGAAGGGCCTGCAGGTCCTCAAGGTCGGCGACCTGCTCGCCGCCGAGCCCATCGACCCCGTCGAGACCGGCGAAGACGACCTCGCGCTGATGCAGCTGACCTCGGGTTCGACCGGCTCGCCGAAGGCCGTGCAGATCACGCACCGCAACATCTACTCCAACGCCGAGGCCATGTTCATCGGCGCCGAGTACGACGTCGACAAGGACGTCATGGTCAGCTGGCTGCCGTGCTTCCACGACATGGGCATGGTCGGCTTCCTCACCATCCCGATGTACTTCGGTGCCGAGCTGGTCAAGGTCACGCCGATGGACTTCCTGCGCGACACCCTGCTGTGGGCCAAGCTCATCGACAAGTACAAGGGCACCATGACGGCGGCCCCGAACTTCGCCTACGCGCTGTTCGCCAAGCGGCTGCGCCGCCAGGCCAAACCGGGCGAATATGACCTCTCCACGCTGCGGTTCGCGCTGTCCGGCGCCGAGCCCGTCGACCCCGCCGACGTCGAGGACCTCATCGACGCCGGCAAGCCGTTCGGTCTGAAGGCCTCGGCCATCCTGCCGGCCTACGGCATGGCCGAGACCTGCCTCGCCGTGTCGTTCTCGCCGTGCAACGCGGGCCTGGTCGTCGACGAGGTCGACGCCGACCTGCTGGCCGCCCTGCGGCGCGCGGTACCCGCGTCGAAGGGCAACACGCGCCGCTTGGCCTCGCTGGGCCCGCTCCTGCGTGACCTCGAGGCCCGCGTCGTCGACGAGGACGGCAACGTCCTGCCCGAGCGCGGCGTCGGCGTCATCCAGCTGCGCGGTGAATCGGTGACCCCCGGCTACATCACCATGGCCGGCTTCCTGCCGACGCAGGACGAGAACGGTTGGTACGACACCGGTGACCTCGGGTACATCACCGAGGAGCAGAACGTCGTCGTGTGTGGCCGCGTGAAGGACGTCATCATCATGGCGGGCCGCAACATCTACCCGACGGACATTGAACGCGCGGCGGGCCGGGTGGAAGGCGTACGCCCGGGCTGTGCCGTCGCGGTGCGCCTGGACGCCGGTCATTCGCGTGAAACCTTCGCTGTGGCAGTCGAATCCAACGCCTGGCAGGACCCGGTGGAAGTGCGCCGCATCGAGCACCAGGTGGCACACGAGGTCGTGACCGAGGTCGACGTGCGGCCGCGCAACGTGGTCGTGCTGGGCCCCGGCACCATTCCGAAGACCCCGTCCGGCAAGCTGCGCCGCGCCAACTCGGTGGAACTCGTCACCGGCTAGGTTCCGTGCAGACGTGAAAGCCCCCTGATTTCCCCGGAAATCAGGGGTTTTTACGTTTTTCGCGCGGGTCTGATCGCTCGCTACGCTGAGCGAAAGCTGTGAACCCCGGGTAATCTCGCTGAATTATTGACGAGAGGACCGGCGTATTCATGGGGCGTGTAGTTGCGGCTCTGGCGGCAGTGCTCAGCGCGGGTGCCGTCGCCGCAATACCCGCGTGCGCCGACGGCTCGGCGGGCGTGCTCGGGAAGCCGAACAACATTGCCGCGGCGGTCGGTTCGGGCGTGCGCGGCGGCGTCATCGTCGGCTTCACCGCAAGCGGGCCTGACGTCGGCGCTGCCGCTACGGCGGTCATCGCGGCGTGTCACCGGGCCGGCGCCGACCAGTGCACGAGCGACGAGGTCACCAACGACCGGTTGTGCATCGTCAATGTGCACGCCCCCGCGAGCGGCGTCGTTGCCGGTGGCGCCGGGCCGACCCTCGAGGACGCCCGCCGCGACGCGTTCAACCGGGCGGCGGCCAACAACACCCCTCTTGCTGCGGACTCACCCACATTGGCCTCGTCCTGCCCGTGAACTGAGGCGCTCATGCAGCGGTCGTGACGAATTCCGTTGCCTGGGAAAGTTCCTCGGCCATTCGGTGACGTCGCTCACCGTAGTTTTCAAGATCGGCAGGTCACCGCATTTCGGCTGCTCACGGACATGTGAGTTTGCCATGAGTTCATGGCACGGTCACATGGCCGAAACATATAGTCGAACTAACATGCGGGGCCAAAAGGCAGCTGAGAGACAGACGGCCTTCCCCGAAAGTGAGAAGGTGACATGACTCATCAAGGCAAGCGCACGATGGCAGCTCTGCTGGTGGGCCTGGCCTCGGTCAGCGGCATCATGGCGCCCGTCGCTGGTGCTCGCCCGACCTGTCAGGACTCCGGCAGCACGTCGACGTGTGAGACCAACGGCAGCGTGGCGATCAAGGCGACCCCGGGCATCCGTAGTCAGGACAACACCCAGAGCTCGCGCGTGGGCGCGCAGGGCCGCCGTAACTGCTACACCGATGCCGTTGACCGGCAACACATCTGCGGATAGGTTTCCGCGACCAATCGCGAAAACCCCCAAATTCGGTGGAATTTGGGGGTTTTCGTGGCTTCGGGCCAAGAATGGCTACCAGGCGTGGACGGTGTTCTGCGCCGCCTCGACGCCGTGCTGCAGCAGCAATTCCGTTGCGTCGGCAGCTTGTTCGAGGATGGTGCCCAACTCGGGCCGTTCCCTCGAGTTGAAGTTCTCCAGCACGAACGCCGCGGGGTCCTGACGCCCCGGCGGGCGGCCGACGCCGATACGGACGCGTTGAAAGTCCTTGGTGCCCAAGGCTGAAGCGACGGACTTGAGGCCGTTGTGGCCGCCCTCGCCGCCACCGAACTTCAGCCGGATGCGGCCGAAGTCGATGTCCAGCTCGTCGTGGAGCACCACGACATCAGCCGGTGCGATCGAATAGAACTTCGCCAAAGGCCCCACGTGCCTACCGGATTCGTTCATGTAGGTGCGCGGCTTGGCGAGCACCACGGACCGGCCTCCAAGCCGGCCCGTGGTGACTTCAGCTCCGGATTTCTTGTGCACCTTGAACCCTGCGCCGATGCGCTCGGCCAGGATGTCGGCAACCAGAAATCCAACGTTGTGCCGCGTTGTTTCGTAGCGCGGCCCAGGATTGCCCAGGCCGACCACCAGCAGTGGCTCGGCCAAAGCGAATTACTCCGACTCGGCAGCGGCCTCTGCGGCCGCCTCGCCCTCGGCAGCAGCCTCGCCCGAAGCGGCCTCTTCGCCGGAGCCCTCGGCCTCGAGGTCCTCGGCGGTCGGCGCCGCGACGACGTTGATGACCAGCACCTCGGGGTCGGTCACCAGCGTGACGCCCGCGGGCAGTTCGACCTGGCCGGCGAGGATCTGAGTACCGGCCTCGATGCCCTCGACCGACACGGTCAGCGACTCGGGGATCGACTGGACGTCGGCCTCGATCTGGATGGTGTTGGTGTCCTGGGCCACCAGGGTGCCGGACTGGGCGTCACCCTCGACGACGATGCTCACGTCGACGGTGACCTTCTCGCCACGCTTCACGACGATCAGGTCGGCGTGCTGGATGTTGCGCTTGATCGGGTGAACGACGACCTGCTTGGTCAGCGCGAGCTGCTCCTTGCCGGCGATGTCGAGGGTCAGCACCGCGTTGGTGCCCGAGTTACGCAGCACGGCAGCGTACTCGCGGGCGTTGATCTCGAGGTGCTGCGGCTCGGTGCCGTGGCCGTACAGGACGACCGGCACACGGCCTTCGCGACGGGCCAGACGCGAGGCGCCCTTGCCGGTCCGGGTGCGGACCTCAGCGGTCAGATTGTTCGAGGTGGGGGCCGCGTTCTTGGCCATGTGAATCGCTCCTGATGCCGTATCTACTGGGTGGCACGGCCAGGGCTGGGATATCAGCGCACATCAGTGCTGTGAAGTTCCCGTCGATAACGGTGGTCCTGGTGGACCTACCCTCGCCGTGATCGTCAGTCAGACTAGCGGAAACGCCCCTTACAGCGGAAATTCAGTGGCAGTGAGCTGGGCAGACAGGTCCCAGAGCGCCGTCGCGGTGCGCGCCGAGCGGGCGGCCGGCTTGATCAGCTGGGTGGGGCCGGTCGGTCCGCGGAAGCCGAATTTCGGGCCCACGAACGTGTTCCCGGGCAGGTCCTGCGACGCCGCGAACAGCGTCTGGCGGGCACCGAACGACGCATCGGTGGCGATCTTGTTGGCGGCGAGCCAGAACTTGTCGCCGAACTCGTTGCCGGTGTGGCCCTGCAGGTTGGTGGCCGAGTAGCCCGGGTGTGCGGTCAGCGCCCGTACCGGAGAGCCGGCCACCGACAGCCGGCGCTGCAGGTCCTTGGTGAACAGCAGGTTCGCCAGCTTCGACTGCCCGTATGCCAGCCAGGCCGAGTACGGCCGCGACTTCCAGTTGAGGTCCTTGAGGCTGATGTAGCCCAGCAGGTGCAGCTCCGACGACACCGTCACGACGCGGTCGGTGATCTTGGGCAGCAGCAGGTTGGTCAGGGCGAAATGGCCCAAGTGGTTGGTGCCGATCTGGCTCTCGAAGCCGTCCTCGGTCAGCGAGAAGGGCACCGCCATGATGCCGGCGTTGTTGATCAGGACGTCGACCTTGTCGACGCCGGCCGCGAACTCGCGCACCGAGGCCAGACTCTGCAGATCCAGCGGACGAACCTCGACGTCGCCGGTCATGCCCGCGGCCGCGGCGTCGCCCTTGGCGGTGTTGCGGCAGGCCAGGATGACCTTGGCGCCCACGCGGGCCAGTTCACGGGCGGTGATCTCGCCGAGGCCACTGTTGGCGCCGGTGACGATGACGGTGCGGCCGGCGAAAGAAGGAAGGTCGGCGGCGGTCCATTCGCTCATGACGGCGAGCTTAGTGCGGCGCCGCTACTTCGGTCCGACCGAGAATCCCTTGATGATCGCCTCGATGTCGCCGGCCTGTTCCTTGGCCTGCTCGGCGTACGTCGTGACGGTCAGCTGGATCAGGTAGTGGATGCCCGGCCGCGGCGGCGACGGCTGGGCGATCACGATCCGGTTGTACGACTGCATCCGGCGGTTGTGCAGGTCGTAGCTGCCCTCGATCATCGCCGACGGATAGCCCTGGAAGTCCTCGCTGGAGCTGTAGAGCTTCTTGAAGTTCTCCGACAGCAGCGCGTCGGCGTCGGAGTGCTTGAGAGCGTCCTTGACGTCGAAGTCGCCCGACAACTGGAACACCATCAGCATCGCCAGGGGATAGGTGTCGTTCTTGGCGATCGTCACGGTGCCGGGCGAGTAGTTGAGGTTCTTGTAGCCCGTCCAGCCCGGTGGCCGCGGCAGCGTCACCTTGAGATCGGTGAGCTGGTCGGGGACCACCTGCTTGCTCTGCACCCCGAGCTTGTTCAGGTAGTCGGGGAACGGGATCAGGCTGGCCTTGTCCACCGGAGTCGTGCTGGTGGTCGGCGTCGTCGACCAGATCGACTTGTAGTCAGGCGTTTTCGCCTCGCACGCGGTGAGTGCCAGAGCGATGGACGCCGACGCCACGGCCACCCGCAGCAGGGTCACAGAATCTCGCGGACCGCGTCGATCGGGCGGGCCAGCCGCGTGCCCTTGTCGGTGACGACGAACGGCCGCTCGATCAGGATCGGGTGTTCGGCCATGGCGTCGAGCAGCTGCTCGTCGGTGGCGTCGGCGAGATTGAGTTCGGTGTAGAGGGCTTCGCGCTTGCGTACCGCGGTGCGGACGTCGATGCCCGCATCCGTGATCATCGCTGCGATCTCGGCCCGGGTCGGCGGCGTCTTCAGATACTGCACGACCTCGGGCTCAATGCCGTTCTCCCGCAACAGATCCAGCGTCTTGCGGGAGGTCGAGCACTTCGGGTTGTGGAAAATCCGGGCCATTTAGGCGGATCCGTCGAAAAGGCCGGTAACCGAGCCGTTTTCGAACACCGCGCGGATGGTCGACGCCAGCAGCGGCGCGATCGACAGCACGGTCAGGGCGTCGAACTGTTTGTCCGGCGTGATGGGCAGCGTGTTGGTGACGATGACCTCGCGGGCACCGCAGTCGGCGAGGCGCTGGGCCGCCGGGTCGGACAGCACGCCGTGGGTCGCGGCGATGATGACGTCCTTGGCGCCGTCCTCGCGCAGCAGCTTGACCGCGCCGGCGATGGTGCCACCGGTGTCGATCATGTCGTCGGTCAGGATGCAGGTCTTGCCCTTGACCTCACCGACGACGCGGTTGGCCTTGACCTGGTTGGGGACCAGCGGATCGCGGGTCTTGTGGATGAAGGCCAGGGGTACGCCGCCCAGAGAGTCGGCCCACTTCTCGGCGACGCGCACGCGGCCGGAGTCGGGGGAGACGACGACGAGGTCGGAATCGGAGTACTTGTCACCGATGTAGCCGCACAGCAGCGACTGGCCGCGCATGTGGTCGACGGGGCCGTCGAAGAAGCCCTGAATCTGGTCGGTGTGCAGGTCGACCGAGACGATGCGGTCGGCACCGGCGGTCTTGAGCAGGTCGGCGACCAGGCGGGCCGAGATGGGCTCGCGGCCGCGGTGCTTCTTGTCCTGGCGCGCGTACGGGTAGAACGGCAGGATCGCGGTGATCCGCTTGGCCGACCCGCGCTTGAGCGCGTCGATCATGATGAGCTGTTCCATCAGCCAGTGGTTCAGCGGCGCGGGGTGGCTCTGCAGCACGAAGGCGTCACTGCCACGCACCGACTCGTCGAAGCGGACGAAGATCTCGCCGTTCGCGAAGTCCCGGGACGTCTGCGGGGTGACCTCGATGCCGAGCTCTTTGGCGACCTGTTCGGCCAGTTCGGGGTGCGCGCGCCCCGAGAAGAGCATCAGATTTTTGCGGTTGTCGGTCCAGTCCGTGGCCACTGTGTGCTGCTTTCGCGGTGGGGGATCGATACGCGGTAATGGTACTTGCCGGTAACCCGGAACTGTTGCCGGGTTACCAGAACACCAACAACAAACGTCGAGCTCAGCTCTCGCCGCGCGCTTTCCTGGCGGCGGCGGCGGCCTTCGAGTCGGGGCGTTTCCGCTCGACCCAGCCCTCGATGTTGCGCTGCTCACCCTTCGAAACGGCCAGCGCACCAGGAGGTACGTCCTCGCGGACCACGGTGCCGGCGCCGGTGTAGGCGCCGTCGCCGACGCTCACGGGTGCGACGAACATGGTGTCCGAGCCGGTACGCACGTGGGATCCGATGGTGGTGCGGTTCTTGGTCTCGCCGTCGTAGTTGACGAAGACGCTGGACGCGCCGATGTTGCTGTACTCGCCGATGTCGGCGTCGCCGACGTAGGTCAGGTGCGGCACCTTGGTGCCGGTGCCGATCTTCGAGTTCTTGACCTCGACGAACGCGCCCAGTTTGCCGTCGGCGCCCAGTTCGGTGCCCGGCCGCAGGTAGGTGAAGGGTCCGACGGTGGCGCCGGCGCCGATGACGGCCAGCTGCCCGTGGGTGCGGATCACCTCGGCGCCGTCGCCGACCTCCATGTCGGTCAGTGTGGTGTCGGGGCCGATGACGCAGTTCGCGCCGATGTCGGTGGCGCCCAGCAGCTGGGTGCACTGTTTGACGACGGTGTCGCGGCCGATGCTGACGTCGACGTCGATCCAGGTGGTGGCCGGGTCGATGATCGTGACGCCGGCACGCTGGTGCCCGGCGATGATGCGGCGGTTCAGCTCGGCGGCCACCTCGGACAGCTGCACGCGGTCGTTGACACCGGAGACCTGCGCGCTGTCGTCGACGTGGTGGGCCCGGACGATCTGGCCGTCGCCGCGGACGATCGCGATGGCGTCGGTGAGGTAGAGCTCCTGCTGGGCGTTGTCCGAGCGCAGCCGGCTCAGCGCCGAGCGCAGGGCCGCCGCGTCGAACGCGTAGACCCCGGAGTTCACCTCGCGGATGGCGCGCTGGGATTCGGTGGCGTCGGCCTGCTCGACGATGCCTAGGAGCTCGAGGCCCTCGTGGTCGCGCAGGATGCGGCCGTACCCCGTCGGGTTGGTGACGGTCGTGGTCAGCACCGTGGCGGCCGCGGTGGCGGCGGCGTGGGTGTCGACGAGGCCCTCGATGGTGTCGGCGTCGAGCAGCGGCACGTCACCCGCGGTGACGACGACCGTGCCGGCGAAGTCGTCGGGCAGTGCCGACAGGCCGCAGCTGACGGCGTGCCCGGTGCCGAGCTGTTCGTCCTGGATGGCCACGGTGACGGTCCGGCCGAGCCGGCCCGAGATTTCATGCACATGGGCGGTGACGCGCTCGCGTTCCTTGCCGACGACCACCACGAGGTGCGTCGGATTGACCTTGGCCACGGCATGCAGCGCGTGCGCCAGCATGCTGCGGCCGGCCAGCGTATGCAGGACCTTCGGGATGTCGGAGCGCATCCGGGTGCCCGACCCGGCTGCCAGGACGATGACAGCGGCTTCGCCTCGAGTCACGTACGCCTCTCTCTACGCGATGTCGCGCTTTGACCGCTCAGCGCTCCACCAATGGTCGCTCGGCACGTCTTGCTCCGTCGCCAGGACTCGAACCTGAACTATCTGAACCAAAATCAGAGGTGCTGCCGATTACACCACGACGGATTACTCGCCAGAGACTCTAATGCAAGCGGATAGGCTGGCGACCATGGCAGCGGCGGAGAACGGAGCGCGCAGCCCTCGTGCGCGCATGACCGGCAGTGAACGCCGTCAGCAGCTCATCGAGATCGCGAAGTCGCTGTTCGCCGAGCGGGGTTACGACGGCACCTCCATCGAGGAGATCGCGCAGCGCGCCAACGTCTCCAAGCCCGTGGTCTACGAGCATTTCGGCGGTAAGGAAGGCCTCTACGCCGTCGTCGTCGACCGGGAGATGTCCGCGCTGCTCGACGGCATCACGTCGTCCCTGACCAACAACCGGTCGCGAGTGCGGGTTGAGCGGGTGGCGCTGGCGCTGCTGACGTACGTCGAGGAGCACACCGACGGTTTCCGCATCCTGATCAGGGATTCGCCGGCGGCTATTACATCGGGCACCTACTCGACGCTGCTCAACGACGCGGTCAACCAGGTCAGCTCGATCCTGGCCGGCGACTTCTCCCGTCGCGGGCTCGACCCGGAGCTGGCCCCGCTCTATGCGCAGGCGCTCGTCGGCTCGGTGTCGATGTCCGCGCAGTGGTGGCTGGACACCCGCGAACCGAAGAAGGAAGTCGTCGCGGCGCACCTGGTCAATCTGATGTGGAACGGCCTGACGCATCTCGAGTCCGACCCGGAGCTGCACGAGAACTGAGTCGTAGCTCGCCCAACATGAGCTTGTGTGCGAGATTCGGCGCAGAGTTGGCACACAAGCTCATGTTCGGCTGAAGCTGTTACCCGCAGTCGCGCAGCAGCAGGTCCGCGGTGGTCTCCCGGCGGATCAGCGGCCGCACCCGCCTATCGCACACGGCGATGACCGGCGGCCGGGTCGTCATGGTGAAGTTCGACGCCATGCTGTGGTGGTAGGCGCCGGTGCACGCGGTGGCGAGCAGATCGCCGGGGTGGACGTCGTCGGGCAGGTCGAGATCGTCGGCGATGAGGGAGCCGTCGCGGCCGACGACGGTGGACCCGCGCGTGGGTCCGAGCGGATGCCGGTTGGCAAGGGCGACAGTGTAATTCGCGACGGGCGCGGAATGCGGATGGCTGCCGTCGACGGTGACGACGGCGCGGCCGTCGGTGCGGGCCGACACCGATTGCACGCGGTGCAGTGTCACGCCGGCGCGGCCGCTGATCGCCCGGCCGGGTTCGACGACGAGCCGCGGCCGCGGGAACCGGTTGGCGGCGCAGGCGGCGTCGAGGGCGTCTTCGAGGAAATCGGCCAGTGCCGGCACGTCGAGTTCGGGTTCCCCGGTCCGGTAGGCGATGGCGTGGCCGCCGCCGATGTTCAGTTCGGTGAGCACCACGCCGTGGGCGGCGCGCACATCGGTCATGGTGTCGACGAGGCCGCGCACGGCTTCGACGTAGACCTCCGGTTCGGCGATCTGCGTGCCGAGATTGCAGTACAGCCCGGCCAGCGGCAGTTGCGGCGTGGCCAGTGCGCGACGGACGGTCGGCAGCACGTCGACACCAGGGCGGACCTGCAGCAGCACCGCCTGCCGCCGGCGCGCGACGCCGGCCAGATAGGCCATCTCGATGGGGCAGTCCAGCACGATGCGGCCGACGCCGGCGCCCGCTGCGGTCGCCAGCTCGTCGACCGACTTGCCGCTGCCGTGGACGACGATGCGCGCCGGGTCCATGCCGCCGGCGAGGGCCGTGGCCAGCTCGGCCGTCGAACACACCGCCATGCCGAGGCCGGCCTCGTGCACCCAGCCGGCAACGGTCCTGGTCAGCAGGGACTGGGCGGCGTAGACGACCTCGACGCCGCGCAGCGTGGTGCGGTAGTGCTGGGCCCGCTTGCGGAAGTCGGCCTCATCCAGAACGTATGCGGGCGTGCCGAACTCGTCGGCGACGTCGGTGAGCGCGACCGACCCGACGCAGAGTCGTCCCAGCGCGTCGACCTGGGTGGTCGACGGCCAGATGGTGGTGTCGATGCGCGGACGCATGGCGCCCCGCAGGGACGGCAGGATGTCGAGCAGTGTCATGGATCCACCCTGCGCCCGGAATCGCCCGCTGAGCGCCCCGTTGACGATCCCTTGACGGGACGGTGCCCAATATTGACGAAGTCCTGCGAACTACAATCGGAGGCATCATGACCTCCCCGGGGCAGCAATCGATCCAAACCCCGTTGGCGGGGCTCGTCCAACTCGCACTCACCGATCCTGGCCTGCAGGAATTGACGCGGCAGGCCGCCGAGGGTGTCGCTGAGCAGGCTCTGGTGGGCCCGGTCAGCGCGCGGCTCCCGGTCGCGGCCGCGCTGGCCGCCGCCGGCCCGGTGCTCGTCGTCACGGCCACCGGTCGCGAGGCCGACGACCTCGCCGCCGAACTGCGGGCCGTCCACGGCGACGCCGTGGCGCTGTTCCCGTCGTGGGAGACGCTGCCGCACGAGCGGCTCTCGCCCGGCGTGGACACCGTGGGTGCCCGGCTGACGGTGCTGCGCCGGCTGGCGCGGCCCGACGACGCCCGCCTCGGCCCGCCGCTGCGCGTGGTGGTCACGACGGCCCGGTCACTGCTGCAGCCGCTGGCCGGCGGCGTGACCGACGCCGAACCCGTGACGCTGACCATCGGCGGTGAAGCGGACTTCGACGACACCGTGGCGCGGCTGGTCGAACTGGCCTACACGCGCGTCGACATGGTGGGCAAGCGCGGCGAATTCGCCGTCCGCGGAGGCATTCTCGACGTCTTCACGCCGACCGCCGAGCACCCCGTGCGTGTCGAGTTCTGGGGCGACGAGGTCACCGAGATGCGGATGTTCTCGGTGGCCGACCAGCGGTCCATCCCCGAGATCGCCGTCGACACCGTGATCGCGATGCCCTGCCGTGAACTGCTGCTGACCGCGGACGTCCGCGACCGCGCCGCCGAGATCGGCGCGGATCTGCCCAGTAGCGACAACCAGGTCACCGGCAGCATCGCGGACATGATGGCCAAGCTCGCCGAAGGCATTCCGGTCGACGGCATGGAGGCGCTGCTGCCGGTGTTGCGCCCCGGCGAGCTGGCGCTGCTCACCGATCGGCTCCCGGCCGGTGCGCCGCTGCTGATCTGCGATCCGGAGAAGGTGCGCACCCGCGCCGCCGATCTGATCAAGACCGGCCGCGAGTTCCTGGAGGCCTCGTGGTCGGTGGCCGCCGTGGGCGGTGACGCACCGATCGACATTGAGCAACTTGGTGGTTCGGGTTTCCGGGACTTCGCGGAGATCCGCGAGGCGGCGGCCGCCGGCGGCCATCCGTGGTGGACGCTGAGCCAGTTGGCCAACGAGTCGGCGCAGGAGCTCGACATCCGGCCGGCGCCGTCGGCGCGCAGTCAGCAGAGCCTCGAAGAGATCTTCGCGATGCTGCGGGCACACATCGCCACCGGCGGGCTCGCCGCGGTGGTGACCCCGGGCACCGGTACCGCGCACCGCGTCGTCGAGCAGCTCGGTGAATCCGATGTCGCCGCAACGATGTTGGAGCCCGGCGAGGTGCCGAAGCCCGGTGTCGTCGGCGTGCTCAAGGGCCCGCTGCACGACGGTCTGGTGCTGTCCGGCGTCAACCTCGTGATCATCACCGAGACCGACCTGACGGGTAACCGGGCCGGGGCCACCGAGGGCAAAAGGCTTGCCGCCAAACGGCGTAACGTCGTCGATCCGCTGGCGTTGACGGCCGGCGACCTGGTGGTGCACGACCAGCACGGCATCGGCAAGTTCGTCGAGATGACCGAGCGCGTGGTCGGTGGCGCGCGGCGTGAGTATCTGGTCCTGGAGTACGCATCGGCCAAACGTGGCGGCGGGTCCGACCGGCTGTACGTGCCGATGGATTCGCTGGACCAGCTGTCCCGATACGTCGGCGGCACCGAGCCCACGCTGAGCCGGCTCGGCGGCAGCGACTGGACCAACACGAAGACCAAGGCGCGCAAGGCCGTTCGTGAGATCGCTGGTGAGCTGGTCTCGCTGTATGCCAAGCGGCAGTCCGCGCCGGGGCATGCCTTCGCCCCGGACACCCCGTGGCAGGCCGAGATGGAAGACGCGTTCGGCTTCACCGAGACCATGGACCAGTTGACCGCCATCACCGAGGTCAAGGCCGACATGGAGAAACCGGTTCCGATGGACCGGGTCATCTGCGGTGACGTCGGCTACGGCAAGACCGAGATCGCGGTGCGCGCGGCGTTCAAGGCCGTGCAGGACGGCAAGCAGGTCGCGGTCCTGGTGCCGACGACGCTGCTGGCAGACCAGCACCTGCAGACCTTCACCGCGCGCATGGCCGGCTTCCCGGTGACGGTCAAGGGCCTGTCCCGCTTCACCGATCCGGCTGAATCCCGTTTGGTGATCGAGGGTTTGAAGGACGGCTCGGTCGACGTGGTGATCGGCACGCACCGGTTGCTGGCGACGGGCGTCACGTGGAAAGACCTGGGTCTGGTGATCGTCGACGAGGAGCAGCGGTTCGGCGTCGAGCACAAGGAGCACATCAAGTCGATGCGCACCCACGTCGACGTGTTGACCATGAGCGCGACCCCGATCCCGCGCACCCTGGAGATGAGCCTGGCCGGCATCCGGGAGATGTCGACGATTCTGACGCCGCCCGAGGAACGCTTCCCGGTGCTGACTTACGTTGGGCCGCATGACGATAAGCAGGTCGCCGCGGCCCTGCGGCGCGAGCTGTTGCGTGATGGGCAGGCGTTCTACATCCACAACCGGGTGAAGTCGATCGACAGCGCCGCCGCCCGGGTGCGCCAGCTGGTGCCGGAGGCGCGCGTCGTGGTGGCACACGGGCAGATGCCCGAGGAGTTGCTGGAGAAGACCGTCGAGGGCTTCTGGAACCGCGACTACGACATCCTGGTCTGCACCACGATCGTCGAGACGGGCCTTGATATCTCGAACGCCAACACGCTGATCGTGGAGCGCGCCGACACCTTCGGTCTGTCGCAGCTGCACCAGCTGCGTGGCCGGGTGGGCCGCAGCCGCGAGCGCGGCTACGCGTATTTCCTGTACCCGCCTGAGGTTCCGCTCACCGAGACCGCGCACGACCGGCTGGCCACCATCGCGCAGAACAACGATCTGGGCGCCGGCATGGCCGTGGCGATGAAGGACCTCGAGATTCGCGGGGCGGGCAACGTCCTGGGTGTCGAGCAGTCCGGACACGTCGCGGGCGTCGGCTTCGACTTGTATGTCCGGCTGGTCGGCGAGGCCGTGGAGGCCTACCGCGCCGCGGTCGATGGGAAAACCATTGCGGCGGTGGAGGAGCCGAAGGAGGTGCGGGTCGACCTGCCGATCGATGCGCACCTGCCGCCGGACTACATCGGCAGCGACCGGCTACGGCTCGAGGCCTACCGCCGGTTGGCCGCGGCGTCCGACCACGCGGCGGTGGCGTCCGTCGTCGAGGAGTTGGTGGACCGCTACGGACCGCTGCCCGAACCCGCGCAGCGGCTCGTCGCGGTGGCGCGTCTGCGGCTGCTGTGCCGCGAGTACGGCGTCACCGAGGTGAGCGCGATCTCGGACTCGACCATCCGCTTGACGCCCCTGACGCTCATGGACTCCGGGCAGCTGCGGCTCAAGCGGATGTATCCCGGCGCGACGTACCGGGCCACCACGTCGACGGTGCAGATCCCGATCCCGCGGGCCGGCGCCGGGGTCGGCGCACCCCGCATCCGTGACCTGGAGTTGGCCCGCGCGGTAGCCGGTCTGCTGCTGGTGCTCGACGGGAAAGCGGCAGGTGAAGTTGATATAACCGACCTGGGAGGTAGTGCGGTGGGAGAGGCGGATCGCGCATGACGGTCGTCCTGGTCGATCCGCGCCGCCCCTCGCTGATGCCGATCGACGCGCTGGGGCTGCTCACCGGCGACGTGCAGTACACCGAGGAACTGCCGATCAAGGTGCCATGGTCGTTGCCGTCGGGCCGGCCGGCCTACGGTGACGCCGACAATCCGGCACCGGTGCTGCTGTCCTCCGACCCGGAACATCCGCAGGTGCGGGCCCGGCTCGCGGCCGGCGAGAAGCTGATCGCCGCGGACGGTGCGCAACCGGGCGAGCGGCTCATCGACGCCGTCACGATGATGGACAAGCTGCGCACCAACGGTCCGTGGGAGAGCGAGCAGACGCACGACTCGCTGCGCCGGTACCTGCTGGAGGAGACCTACGAGCTGTTCGACGCGGTGCGGGGCGGCAACGCCGACGACGTCCGCGAGGAACTCGGAGATGTCTTGCTGCAGGTGCTGTTTCACGCGCGCATCGCCGAAGACGCGCCGCTGCACCCGTTCGGCATCGACGACGTGGCTGACACCCTGATTCGCAAGCTGGGCAATCGTGTGCCGGCAGTGCTTGCCGGGCAAGAGATTTCGCTGGAAGACCAGATCGCCCAGTGGGAAGAGCGCAAGGCTTTGGAAATGCGGGCGAAGGCGTCGCCCCGCATTTCGTGCATGGACGAGGTGCCGACGGCGCTGCCGGCGCTGGCCCTGGCGCAGAAGCTGATCGAACGGGCCGGCACTGCCGGTTTGCCGTCCGATCTGCTTCCGGCCGGACTCACCTCGGTGACCCTGGCGCCCGACTTCGACGCCGAAAGTGCCTTGCGCACAGTGGCTCTGGAATTCATCGATACCGTGCGCGAGACCGAGCGCCGCATCGTCGCCGCCCGCCGCGGCGACGAAGTGGCGGTGGAGTTGGACGCGGCACCGCTGGGTGCCGTGTCAGAGGATGAGTGGCGGGAGCACTGGCCGGCTCAGGCCGACTGAGTCGCGGCCTCGTCGATCAGGTCGGCCACGGCCACTGCCTGCGAAGCCAGCGACGCGTGGCTGGCGTTCAGTTCGATGATCTTGCGCGGGTTGATCCGCTCCGCCATGCGGCGTTCGTTGTCGGGGTGGATCATACGGTCCTGCGTCGAGACTTGGTACCACGACGGCTTGACCCGCCAGGCCGGTGCGGTCACCGTGTCGCCGAAAGTCGATGCCAGCGGGGCCTTTTGGGTCACGGCCATGACGAGGGCGTCATCGTCGGACAGGTCCTGACAGAAGCTCTCGTGGAACTTGTCCTGGAGGACCCACAGGTAGCCGTCTGAATCGGGTGCGAGGTTGGCTGCCGCCGCGGGCGGCATCTCTTGCGTGATTCCGCCCGGGCTCTCGCCGGCGTCCGGTGCGAAGGCCGCGATATAGACCAGGGCCGTCACATTGGGCAGGTCGCCGGCTTCGGTGATGACGGCGCCACCGTACGAGTGCCCGACCAGAACGACGGGTCCGTCGACCTGACTGACCATCTTGCGGGTGCGTTCAGCGTCGTCGGCCAGCGACGTCAGCGGGTTCTCCACCGCGCGCAGCGACGAGTAGCCGCGCCGGTTCAGTTCGACGATCACGTTGGCCCAGTGGGCCGCGCCGCCCCAGAATCCGTGGACGAGGACGACTGTTGGTTTTTCGGTCATGCGGTGACAGTATTTGGACGATGAGGCAAGTTCAATGACCGATACGGCGTCAAACTTTGCCGATTCACCGGCATCTGGAGCGGATGCGTTCTCCGAGATCCTCGACACCGTACGGCTGCGCGGTCAGGACGTCGTTCGTTATGCACCCCGTTCCGTGCCGTTCACCATCGCGATGCCCGGGCAACGACTGCTGCATATCGTCGAGCACGGCGACGTCCGGCTCCGGGTGAGCGATGGCGGTCCGGCGATCACCCTGCACGACGGTGACCTCGTGCTGCTGGCCCGGGGTGACCGGCACCAGCTGCAGGCGGGCCCGAGTGTGCCGGTCCGTGAAACCGTCGATGCCGACCGCTACACCGACGAAGGCGAACTCCCGCAACAGGATTCGCCGCGCTGGGTGACCGGGACGTTCGCGGTCGACGACGCCGTCGCTGATCCGCTGTTGTCGGTGCTGCCCCCGGCCATCGTGGTGTCCGGTGGCGGCGTCGATCGGGAGTGGCTGGAGGTCAGCCTGCGGCTGCTGGTGGCAGAGGTCGCGGCGCCGCGGCCCGGCTCGGCGGTGATGATCTCGCGCATCCTGGACCTGCTGTTCATCCACACCCTGCGGGCCTGGTCGCGCGACGCCGCCGCGCCGTCGGGCTGGCTGACTGCGGCGCTGGATCCGGTACTGGGCCAAGTGCTTTCGGCTGTTCACCAGGACCTGGCGCGGCCGTGGTCGGTCGCCGAACTCGCCCAGATGGCCAACCTGTCACGGACCGCGTTCGCCGAGCGGTTCACCCGCCTGCTGGGGTGTCCGCCCGCCGGCTACCTCATCGACCGCAGGCTCGACCGGGCGGCGCAGTTGTTGCGGACCGATACCGCGTCGGTCGCCGCCATCGCGGCGGCAGTGGGTTACACCTCCGAGGCGGGCTTCAGCCGGGCGTTCAGCCGACGGTTCGGGGCCCCGCCGCTGCGCTGGCGCAACACCGTCGGCCGCGCGGACTGACTCGTGAACTTGGGATCGGTAGCCGGCCGGCCCCGGTGTGATTGCTCCAACGACGCCGACAACGAGCGTCCGAGCAACCTGAGGAAGGAATCACCATGAAGCTCCCCGCCGCCATCGAACAGCACGTCAACCGCTTCGACCGTCAGCAGAGCCTGATCATCGCGATCAGCACCGGCCTGTTGGCCTTCTGGTCGGGCTACCGCGTCGCCTGGTCGCTGTACCTGACCATGACCTACGACTTCCTGTTCGGCTCGCTGGTCTTCCAGATCGCACTGTGGGGCGTCATCGGTGCCGCGGCAGCGCTCGCGTCGTCCGCGTTCTACAACCGCTACCGCACCGCCGACCAGCCCGGCGCTCAGCCGAGCAGCGTCGACCCCCAGTAGTCCGACGAACCATCACGCACACCCGGCGGGCAGGCGAAGATGCCGCTGCCGGTGTGCGTGATGTATTCGTTCAGGGCGTCGTTGTCGGACAACTTGGTCTGCATCGGGATGAACGACTCGGCCGGGTTGCGGACGAACGCGATGAAGAACAGACCCGCATCCAGGTGGCCGAAACCGTCTGAGCCGTCGGTGAAGTTGTAGCCGCGGCGCAGAATCTGGGCGCCGTTGTTGGCTTCGGGGGAGGCCAGCCGCACGTGCGAGTCGACGTCGATCAGTGGGGCGCCGTCGGCGCCCTTGCTCTCGAAGTCGAGCGGGGTGAACTCGTCGGTGTACCCGTTCGGGGCACCGCTGCCCTTCTGGCGGCCGATCACCCGCTCCTGCTCGGCCAGTACCGTGCGGTCCCACGATTCGATGAGCATCCGGATGCGCCGGCTGATCAGATACGACCCGCCCGTCATCCAGGCCGGTCCGTCGCCATTCGCGACCCAGACGTGCTTGTCGATGGCCGACGTGTCCTCGGCCTTGAGATTGTTGGTTCCGTCCTTGAACCCGAACAGGTTTCGCGGTGTGGACTGGTTCCGCGTGGTCGACGACGTGCGGCCGAACCCGAGCTGCGAGTACCGCACCGCGACGGTGCCGAAGCCGACGCGCGCCAGGTTGCGGATGGCGTGTACGGCGACCTGCGGATCATTGGCGCAGGCCTGCACGACGATGTCGCCGCCACAGCGGGCCGGGTCCAGCTTCTCGTTGCGGAACTTGGGCAGGTCCACCAGATGCGCCGGTCGCTGAGCGTCGATGCCGAACCGGTCCTTGCCGTCCTTGCGGAAGAAGCCCGGGCCGAAGCCGATGGTCAGCGTCAACGCCGAGGGCGAAAGGCCAAGGGCCTCACCGGTATCCGCCGGCGGGGCGTAAGGATTGAGTCCGATGGCCCCGTGGGCGACGGCCTCTTCGCCGAGCGTCATGCGCTCGGCCATCTCGGTCCACTTCTTCAGCATCGCCACGACGTCGGCCTTCTTGTCCGTCGTGACGTCGAAGGTGGCGAAGTGCATGCGGTCCTGCGCCGCGGTGACGATGCCGGCCTGGTGAGTGCCGCGGAACGGCACCGGCTTACCCAGGCTGTCCTCGACGACGGCTGCGGAGGAGCGGCCGGCCAGCGCACCGGTGGCGGCGGCGCCGACGACGGCGGCCGTCACCCCGGCAGCGCCGAAGAGCTTGCGCCGGCTGAGCCCTCCGGACGCGGTCACGGTGGGCTCAGCGGCTGCCGGCTGCGGCTCACTGCTTGGCGACGACACCCTGCACCTCGCTGACCTCCTTGCTCAACGCGTCGATCGCTTGCGAAAGTTCTTGCCGCTGCGGCTCGGTCACCTTGTCGTAGGAGATGAAGCCGTCGCCCTCGCGGTACTTGTCGAGCAGCTGCTGGACCTTCTCGAAGGCCGCCTCGACGTCCTTGCCCAGCTGCGGGTTGCGCTCGTCGAGGATCGGGTCGACGGAGCCGACCGCGGTGCGCGAGCCCTCGATGTTGGCCTGGAAGTCCCAGAGGTCGGTGTGGCTGAAGATGTCTTCCTCTCCGCTGATCTTGGTCTTGGCGATCTCGTCCAGCAGACCCTGCGCGCCACCGGCGATCTTGGTGGAGTCGATGGTCCACTTCGGATCCTTGACGCCCGCGTCGAGCTCCTTGACGTCGGCGACCAGCTGGTCGGCCACGGCGCCGCTGTCGGGCTGTAGGCCGGTGACCCACAGCTCCTTCTCGAGACGGTGGAAACCGGTCCACTTGTCGCCCGGTTTCACGTCGGCTTCCCGGAGGTCGATCCGCGGGTCCAGGTCGTTGGGGAACGACTCGGCGACCGGCTCGATGCGCTCGTAGAACGTGCGGGCCTTCGGGTACTGCGCCTTGGCGGCGGGGACGTCGCCCTTCTTCACGGCGGCGGCGAACGCCTCGGTGGCGGGCACGAGGGCGGTGGTCTGCTCGACGACGTACTTCTTGTAGAAGTCCGCGGCGGCCTTGAACTTGCCCGTGTCGTCGATCTTGACGGTGTCGCCGGTGACGGTGAAGTCACCACGGATGCCGTCGCCGACCATGCCCGGCTTGCACGCGGTCTTGTAGGTGCCGGCTTCGGGCAGCTGCACGATCAGCTTGCGCTGCAGGCCGGGGGAGACGTTCTCGATCTCGCCCATGACCTTGTCGCCGGGGCCGTAGACGTAGAACTCGGTGACCTTGGTGCCGTTGTTGGTGACGACGAACGTGCTCGCGCCCGTCTTGGCCGACGTCGCCGACAGCTTGCAGGCGTTGTCGGTGGCGGTCACGGTGATCTCGCCCGAGGCGGACTTGTTCTCGTCCGACTTGGAGGTGCACGCGGAGACCGCGGTCAGGCCGGCGAGCAGGGCTACCGAGGCAGCTACGCCGGTCTTGACGTTGAGGGCGGCGAGATTCACTTGGCGGACCTTTCGAGGGTGGCAGCAGGGGCGGGTTTGGCTGCGACGGGTCGCAGGAACAGCGTCAGGACGATCAGCAGGTAGGCCAGCCAGCAGACGAACTGCAGGATGGTCGGGGTCGGGCTGACATTGAAGACGCCCTGGATCACCTGGCCGTACCAGGCTGACCAGTTGAATGTGCCGGTCAGGTCGAAGGCCTTGGCGCCCAGACCGGGCAGCCAGCCGACGGTCTGCAGCGCGCCGATGCCGTAGGACAGGATGCCGGCGGCGACGACGACCAGGAAGGCGCCGGTGTACTTGAAGAATTTGGCCAGGTTGATTTTCAGCGAGCCGACGTACATCGCGTACGCGAAGGCGATGGCGATCAGCAGGCCGATCACGAGTCCGGCCAACGGCCACGCGGTCGACGCGTTGGCGTAGCCGACCATGAACAGCGCCGTCTCGACGCCCTCGCGACCGACGGCCAGGAAGGCCAGGGTGGCGACGGCAATCCCGCCGGTCTCCAGGGCGCGCGCCATATCGCTGCGCAGCTCGCCGGAGATGGTCGCGGCGGCCTTTCGCATCCACAGCACCATGGTCGTGACGATGATCACCGCGACCAGGGACGCGACGCCGGCGATGGCCTCAGCTGCCAGGCCGGAGATGGTGTTCTCGCTGAGCTGGATGGACAGGAAGACGCCGATGGTCATCGCGATGGCGCCCGCGACCCCGAGCCAGACCCACTTGAGGGCGTCACGGCGGTCGGACTTCACGAGGAAGGCGATGAGGATGGTGACGACAATCGCAGTTTCGAGGCCTTCACGGAGCCCGATCAGCAAGCTGCCAAATAGCTGTGAGGAAATGCCGGGGCCCGCGGCGACCAGCGCTGTCGAGACCGCGAAAGTGGTGGTCATTCGCAATCCTTAGATAGACTAATCGGCAACACAGGTTTGCCTTGCCAAAGGAAGGCAAGCCAACCTTATCAGCGGATGGGCGACCGTCGTACCGTCGCGCCGGAAAGCTTGCGCTTCGGAGTGCACTCAGCTCGGCATGCGACGATGGCGGGACGACGAATCCGTCGAGAATCTCTGGGTATAGGGGAGTACCGGTGTTGCGAGCGCGTTGGCTGCGGGCGAGCGCTGTTGTCTCCGCGACGGCGCTCCTGATGGCCTCGAGCTGCTCATTTCAGCCCGGCTACCTGCGCGGAGTGCCGCCGCCGCCCGGGCCCGCGGTGCCCCCGATCAACACCCATGTGAAGGGCCGCGGCGCCGATCAGCTGCGTGACTGGGCCGAGCATCTGGCACCGCCACTCGGCATTCCGGTCATGGCGCTGGAGGCCTACGGGTACGCCGCGCGCGTGGCCGAGGTCGAGAACCCCAAGTGCCACATCGCGTGGACGACGCTGGCAGGCATCGGCATGGTCGAGAGCCACCACGGCACCTACCGCGGCGCGACCATCGCCCCGAACGGCGACGTCACGCCCCCGATCCGCGGCGTGCCACTCGACGGCACCATGAACAACCTGCGGATTCCGGACACCGACTCCGGCGGCATGGACAGCGATGACGCCGTCGACCGCGCCATGGGGCCCATGCAGTTCATCCCGGATACCTGGCGCTTGTACGGCGTCGACGCAAACAACACGGGCTTCGCCAGCCCCGACAACATCGACGACGCGGCGCTGTCTGCGGCGGGCTATCTCTGCTACCGCGGCAAGGATCTGTCCAGCCCGCACGGCTGGATGGACGCGCTGCACGCCTACAACCTGTCCGACGACTACGCCCGCGCCGTGCGGGACTGGGCGACGGCGTACGCCAACGGGCACCAGCGATAGGTTGCGATAGGTACCGGTAGCTGCCGCACTTCTACTACGGGCACCGTTTAGGCTGATGGGCGTTCGCACGAGTCCGTGACGCCAGAGGGAGACCCAAGTGCCAATCATCGAACAGGTCGGAGCCCGCGAGATTCTCGACTCTCGGGGAAATCCGACGGTCGAGGTCGAGGTCGCTCTGACCGATGGAACCTTCGCGCGCGCGGCGGTGCCGTCGGGTGCGTCGACCGGTGAGCACGAGGCTGTCGAGCTGCGCGACGGCGGCGCCCGCTACCTCGGCAAGGGCGTCGAGAAGGCCGTCGAGGCCGTGCTCGACGAGATCGCCCCCGCCGTCATCGGCCAGGCCGCCGACGACCAGCGCATCATCGACCAGGCCCTGCTGGACCTGGACGGCACCCCGGACAAGTCGCGCCTCGGCGCCAACGCCATCCTCGGCGTCTCGCTGGCCGTGGCCAAGGCCGCCGCCGACTCCGCCGGCCTGCCGCTGTTCCGCTACATCGGCGGCCCGAACGCCCACATCCTGCCGGTGCCGATGATGAACATCCTCAACGGTGGCGCGCACGCCGACACCGGTGTCGATGTCCAGGAGTTCATGGTCGCCCCGATCGGTGCCCCCACGTTCAAGGAATCGCTGCGCTGGGGCGCCGAGGTCTACCACTCGCTCAAGTCGGTGCTCAAGAAGCAGGGCCTGGCGACGGGCCTCGGTGACGAGGGCGGTTTCGCGCCCGACGTCGCCGGCACCCACGCCGCGCTCGAGCTCATCAGCACCGCCATCGACGCCACCGGCCTCAAGCTGGGCAGCGACGTGGCGCTGGCCCTGGACGTCGCGGCCACCGAGTTCTACACCGACGGAACCGGTTACGCCTTCGAGAAGCAGACCCGTACCGCCGAGCAGATGGCCGAGTTCTACGCCTCGCTGCTCGATGCGTTCCCGCTGGTGTCCATCGAGGACCCGCTGTCGGAGGACGACTGGGACGGCTGGGTCGCGCTGACCAACGCCATCGGTGACCGCGTCCAGCTCGTCGGTGACGACCTGTTCGTCACCAACCCGGAGCGGCTGGAAGAAGGCATCGAGAAGGGCGCCGCCAACGCGCTGCTGGTGAAGGTCAACCAGATCGGCACGCTCACCGAGACGCTGGACGCCGTCGCCCTGGCGCACGCCGCCGGCTACAAGTCGATGATGAGCCACCGCAGTGGCGAGACCGAGGACACCACCATCGCCGACCTGGCCGTCGCCTGCAGCTGTGGCCAGATCAAGACCGGTGCCCCGGCCCGCAGCGAGCGCGTCGCCAAGTACAACCAGCTGCTCCGCATCGAGGAGACCCTGGGCGACGCCGCGCGGTACGCCGGCGACCTGGCGTTCCCGCGTTTTGCGGTGGAAGCCAAGTAGTTTCGCGGGTCTGACCTACCGACATGGCCGAACCCAAACGGCGATCCCCCGCCTCTCGCCCCGCCAAACCCGGCGAGGCGAAGCGGGGGCGTGCCGGGGCCGGCACGTCGGCGGCCAAGGCGGGTAATCGGCCCAAGGCCGAGCCGCGGCGCGTCCCGGAGAACCTGCCGGTTCCGGTCACCGAGCCCATCCGGCAGGCCTATGCGGAGTCGGTCGAGCACCATGCCGAGCAGCGGCTGGGGTCGGCGGCGCGGCGCGCGGCGATTCTCGCCGTCGTAGTGTGCGTGCTGACCCTGACCATCGCCGGGCCGGTGCGGACCTTCTTCGCGCAGCGCACCGAGATGCAGCAGTTGGCCACCGCCGAGTCCCAATTACGTTCGCAGATAGCCAATTTGGAGCAGCAGAAGGTGAAGTTGGCCGACCCGGTGTACATCGCCGCGCAGGCCCGCGAGCGGTTGGGCTTCGTGATGCCGGGCGACATCCCGTATCAGGTGCAACTGCCTCCCGGCGCCGTCACGGCACCCGTCGCGCCCGCGCCGTCGCCCACCGCCAAGAGCAACCAGCCCTGGTACACCGCGCTGTGGCACACCATTGCCGATCAGCCCCACGGACTGACGCCGGCACCGGCCGTCGTCCCGCCCGGTCCGGACGGGGTCACCCCGGACCCTGACGTACCCCCGACCGATGTGCCCGCACCTCAGGCGCCGCCCGGTGGTTGACGCTGCTGATCTCGAAGCCGTTGCGGCCCAACTGGGGCGGGAACCGCGTGGCGTCCTGGAGATCGCCTATCGCTGCCCCAATGGTGAACCCGGCGTGGTCAAGACCGCGCCGCGGCTGCCCGACGGCACCCCGTTCCCCACGTTGTATTACCTGACCCATCCGGCGTTGACGGCTGCTGCCAGTCGCCTGGAGTCGTCCGGCCTGATGCGTGAGATGACCGAACGCCTGCAGGCCTCCGAAGAGCTGGCGGCGGCGTACCGGCGTGCGCACGAGTCGTTCCTCGCCGAGCGCGACGCCATCGAGTCGCTCGGCACGACGTTCTCCGGCGGCGGGATGCCCGACCGGGTCAAGTGCCTGCACGTCGTGATGGCGCACTCGCTCGCAAAAGGCCCGGGCCTCAACCCCTTTGGTGACGAGGCGCTGGCATTGTTGGCCGTCGAACCGGCGATGGCGGGGATTCTGGATCCGAAGGTGTGGGTGTGAGTTCGCGCGTCGCTGCTGTTGACTGCGGCACCAACTCGATCCGTCTGCTCATCGCGGACGTCACCGACGGCCGGTTGCAGGACGTCCACCGCGAGATGCGGATCGTCACCCTCGGTGAAGGTGTCGACGCCACAGGCGAATTCGCGCCCGCCGCGCTGGCCCGGACCGAAGCGGCGTTGGCCGACTACGTCGAGGTGATGCTGGCGCACGACGTGTCCAAGGTGCGGATGGTCGCGACCTCCGCGGCCCGCGATGCCGGCAACCGCGACGAGTTCTTCGCCATGACGGCACGGCAACTGGGCCGCGTGATGCCGGGTGCGGTCGCGGAAGTGATCAGCGGCACCGAGGAAGCTGCGCTGTCGTTCCGTGGCGCTGTCGGCGAATTGGACCCGGCCACAGGGCCTTTCGTCGTCGTCGATCTGGGTGGCGGCTCGACCGAGGTGGTGCTCGGCGGTTCCGGTGCCGAGGCCGCCGACGTGGTGGCCAGCTTCTCGGCCAACATCGGCTGCGTGCGTCTCACCGAGCGGTGCCTGCAGACCGACCCGCCCACTGCCGACGAGGTCGCGGCCGCGCGTGCCGTCGTTCGCGAGAAGTTGGCGGAGGCTCTGGGCGTCGTGCCCATCGAAGGTGCCCGGACGTGGGTCGGTGTGGCCGGCACGTTCACCACGGTTGCCGCCCTGGCGCTGGGGCTACCGGAGTACGACTCCGAGGTGATTCATCTGTCCCGCATCGGAATTCCCGATGTGGTCAAGGTGTGCGACGAGCTGATCGCGATGCCGCGGGCGCAACGCGCCGAACTCGGCCCCATGCACCCGGGCCGGGTGCCGGTGATCGGCGGCGGATCGATCGTCGTCGAGGAATTGGCCCGCGAATTCGGTCAGCGGGCGGGGATCACGGAATTGGTGGTCAGCGAGCACGACATCCTGGACGGCATCGCGCTGTCGGTCTGACGCCGAGCGTGGGGGCTTACGCGGAAAATCGAAGCAAATCCCTCGTCAACCCCCACGGTCGACGGTCGAGATTTCTGGCTAGACCTTGCAGTTCGGGCGGTTGTGGCAGTGGTGTCCGTCGCGGCAGGCGTTGCACTGACAGCCACAGGTCGACACGTTCTTGGTGGAAACCTTCATTACTGATCACCCCTGTTGTCTCGGCTTATCGAGATATGACTACCTCACCATAGTTCGATCGCGGGGCGGAGTGAAGGTCGCAGAGGAGCCCGAACGGTGTCATGACAGACCGACGGCCGGAACCAGTCCTCGTGAGACTGACTCCCGGCCGTCGGCAGGGGGGTGATTCAGTTGGCTGTGTCGTCCGACGCCTGGACCATCGGGGCTGCCGGAGCGGCAGGCGCACCCAGCTGGCGGGCGACGAAGTCAGCGGCCTGGTTGGCCATGCCGTTGAACTTGTAGGCACTGTGGGCGGAACGATCCAGGCCGCCGCCGCAGATCGGGTCGCCGGGGGCGCACAGCTGGATGGTCTTGCCGGCGTAGGCGCTGCCGATGTTGATGGCGGGCGCGGTGCGGTCGGCGACGCTCAGCACGAACGGGCTGGGGGTACCGAACAGGACGACGGCGGCGACGTGCGACGCGACCGAGGCGGGCATCGGGCCGGAGATACCGGCGGGCAGGACGAATCCGGCGGGAACGCTGCTCATGGTGCTGTAGCCGGCGACGGCCGCGCCCTGCGAGTAACCACCGATGACGATCTTGGTGGCGGGGCACGAGGCCGCGATGGACTCGATGCGGTTGGTGGCATCGGCGACGCCGTCGGCGGCTGCACCGAAGTCCAGCGAGGCCGGGTAGTTCACGCCGTAGGCGTCGATGTTGCGGCCGGGCATCCGGGCGTTCAATGCGTCGACGAAGGCTTGGCCGGTGGCACCGACGCCAGGGCCTTCGAAAGTGCCGCGGGCGAAGACGACCTCGACGTTGGCACAGGAGTCGTCGGCGGCGTTGGCCGTGGCGACCGGGCCGGCGATGGCGCCGGCGATGATCGTGAAGGCGGCCACGGCGGTCAGTGCCACCTTGCCGGCCGCGTTACGAATGGCGCTCATGTTGTTTTCCCCGTCCCTTGGAAGTACCAGTTGCCTGGTATAAGCCGAACGAGCGAGCTGCGATTCCGGCGGGCGGTGTGACGTACCGCATACGTAGGGCAACTAAGCATCGGGGATGATCTGCGGGCTCTGATGCGTTGGCCTCGGGCCGCGCAAATCAGGGTGTCGTCGTTCGCGCCACGGCGAGCGCGGCTGGTCGACCCGGTGACGGATAAAAATCAGTCGAACTGTGTGCGCCGAATTGTGAGGATGAAGCCGTGATCGACGACTGGCGCAGCATGAACCTGGCGAACTGGGAGGCGCGGGTACCGCTGCACACGGCGCCCGATGGATACGATCTGGCGGCCTTCGACGACCCCGAATACCTTTCGGCCGTAGTGCGTTACGACCTGCCGCGGCTCGGGCGGTTGGACGGCAGCGACGTGGTGCACCTGCAATGCCACATCGGTACCGACACGGTGTCGCTGGCCCGGCTTGGCGCTCGGTCGGTCACCGGCCTGGACTTCTCGCCGGCCGCACTCGACGCGGGCCGCGCCCTGAGCCGTCGGGCCGATGCGGACGTGCGCTTCGTCGAATCCGATGTGGACAGGGCGGTCCGCGCGCTCGGTGCGGCGTGCTGCGACGTGATCTATACCGGCATCGGCGCCCTGTGCTGGTTGCCCGACATCCGCCGGTGGGCGGCCGTCGTCGCCGACCTGCTGAGGCCGGGAGGCCGGCTGTTCATGCGTGAGGGCCACCCGGTGTTGTGGGCGATGTGCGACCCGCGGCCCGACGGACTGCTGGTTCTGGACTATCCGTACTTCGAGACGGCGGGAACGGTTTTCGTCGACCACGAGAGCTACGCGGGCTCGGGTGTCATCGCGGCGCCGGAGTCGGTCAACTTCAACCACGGTCTCGGGGAGATCTTCACCGCACTCACCGCGGCCGGACTCACCGTCACCGCGCTGGAGGAACACCGCGAGGTGCCATGGAACCCGTTGGGCGAGGCGATGATTCCCAGCCCTGATTTCGCGGAGGAGTACGTGCTCGCCCACGGGCGTGACCGGGTGCCGATGACCTACACCCTGCAAGCAGTGAAACGCTGACCTACTCCTGGAAGCGATAGCCCATCCCGGCTTCGGTCAGCAGGTGCTTGGGGTGCGACGGGTCGACCTCGAGCTTGCGACGTAGCTGCGCGAGATACACCCGTAGGTAGTGGGTCTCCTTGGCGTAGGCCGGCCCCCACACTTCCTTGAGCAGTTCCTCGCGGCCCACGAGCTTGCCGCGGTTGCGCACCAGCATCTCCAACATGCCCCACTCGGTGGGCGTCAGGTGCACCTCATTGCCGCTGCGCGTGACCCGCTTGGCCGCCAGATCGACCGTGAAAGAAGACGTCTCGACGACGGGCTCGTCGGTCTCGGACGCTGCCGCCCCACGGCGCACCGCGGCGCGGAGCCGGGCCAGGAACTCGTCCATGCCGAACGGTTTGGTGACGTAGTCGTCGGCGCCCGCGTCGAGGGCCTCGACCTTGTCCATCGAGTCGGTGCGCGCCGACAGCACGATGACGGGCGCGGTGAGCCAGCCGCGCAGCCCGGCCAGCACGTCGATGCCGGACATGTCGGGCAGGCCGAGGTCCAGGATCACGACGTCGGGTTTGTGCTCGGCGGCCGACTTCAGCGCCTCGGCGCCGGTGGCGGCGACAGAGACGTCGTAACCGCGCACCGACAGGTTGATGCGCAGGGCCCGCAGAATCTGTGGTTCGTCGTCGATGACCAGAACCCGTGTCACGCCCGATCCTTTCCGGCGGCTGCCAGGTCAACCACGACGGTCAGCCCACCGCCCGGGGTGTCGGTGGCAGAAATGGTGCCACCCATCGCTTCGACAAAACCGCGCGCCACCGAAAGGCCAAGTCCCACACCGGTGCTGTTGTCATGATCGCCGAGCCGCTGGAACGGCGCGAACAGCTCCTCCTCGGCGCCACGCGGAATGCCGGGCCCCTCGTCGACGATGGTGATGAGCACCCGCTCGCCGACCTGTCCGGCATTCACGCGCACCACACTGCCCGCCGAGTACCGCAGCGCGTTGTCGATGAGGTTGACCAGCACCCGCTCCAGCAGGCCCGCATCGGCGAGCGCGACGGCGTCGCCCACTTCGACCTTCACCCGGTCGAGCCCGCGGTTCGCGTAACCGGTTGCTCCACGGCTGATTCCGAGCAGCGCCCGCTGCACGACCTCTTCCATGTACACCCGCCGCAGCTCCGGTTTCACCACCCCGGCGGCCAGTCGCGACGAGTCGAGCAGATTGCCCACCAAGGCGGTCAGCTGGTCGACCGATTCCTCGACGGTGGCCAGCAGTTCGGCGGTGTCCTCGGGTGAGAACCCGACGTCCTCGCTGCGCAGGCTCGACACCGCCGCCTTGGCCGCGGCCAGCGGGGTGCGCAGATCGTGGCTGACGGCGCTCAGCAGGGAGCGGCGCAGCTCGTCGGCCTTGGCCAGCGCTTCGGCGCGGCCGGCTTCCTCGGCCAGGGCGCGCTGGCGCACCAGTCCCGCCGCCTGCCGCGCGACGGCGCCCAGCACCCGGCGGTCGCGGGCCTCGGTCTTGCGGCCCGCCATCAGCAGCCAGTATTCATCGTCGCTGACCTCGATGGCGGTGTCGGCGGAATCGACTGTCACACAGGGGTCTTTGCCGACGCAGGCGACGATGCCGTCCTCTTCGTGCAGCAGGCTGACGGCCCGCTGCGCATACGTCTCGCGGACGCGTTCGAGCAGCGTGGTCAGGTCGGCGCCGCGTAGCACGCTGCCGGCGAACAGGGCCAGCAGCTCGGCTTCCTGCGACGCGTGCCGGGCTTCCCGGGACCGTTTGGCGGCGCCGTCGACCAGCGCGGCGACAGCGACCGCGACGGCCAGCAGCACCACGATGGTCAGGGCGCTGTCGGGGTCGGCGATGGTGAAGCTGTACCGCGGCGCGACGAAGAAGTAGTTGAGCAGCAGGCCCGACAGTACGGCCGACAGGGCGGCCGGGGCGACGCCACCGAGCAGCGCGACAACCAGCACGCCGATGAAGAACACCGCGCTCTCGCCGCCGATGTGCAGGAACGGATCCAGCAGCGCGGTGACGGCGGTGATGACGGCGGGCACGACGATGGCGGCCAGCCACGACGCCAGGTGCCGCTGCCCGCGGGTCGCCGTCGACCACGACCAGCCCGGCTGGGACTGCTCATGGGTGACCATGTGCACGTCGATCTTGCCGGAGTTCTGGACGGTCTTGGCGCCGATGCCCTCGTCGAAGAGCCGGGCCCACCGCGACCGTCGCGACGTGCCCAGCACCAGCTGGGTCGCGTTCATCTCGCGCGCGAAATCCAGTAGGGCGCTGGGGACGTCACCGTCACTGCCGCCGACGACGGTGTGCAGCGTGGCGCCGAGGCTGGCCGTCAGCTCGCGCACTTTGCCCATCTGCGGGGCGGAGACGCCCGTCAGGCCGTCGCCGCGGACGACGTGCACCACCATCAGTTCGGCGCTGGATTTTGAGGCGATGCGCGACGCGCGTCGTACCAGTGTCTCGGATTCGGGGCCGCCGGTGACCGCGACGACGACGCGTTCGCGGGCCTCCCAGGTATCCGAAATGTTGTGCTCGGCGCGGTATTTCGCGAGCGCGGCGTCAACCTGGTCGGCCAGCCACAGCAGTGCCAGCTCGCGCAGGGCGGTGAGGTTGCCCTGCCGGAAGTAGTTGGACAGCGCCGCGTCGACGCGTTCCGGTGCGTACACGTTGCCGTGGGAGAGCCTGCGGCGCAGGGCTTCCGGTGTGATGTCGACCAGTTCGATCTGGGCGGCGCTGCGCACCACGGAGTCCGGCACCGTCTCCTGTTGCTCGATCCCGGTGATCTGGGCGACGACGTCGTTGAGGCTTTCCAGGTGCTGGACGTTGACAGTGGAGATGACGGTGATGCCGGCGTCGAGCAGCTCTTCGACGTCCTGCCAGCGTTTGGCGTTCTTGCTGCCAGGCGTATTGCTGTGCGCCAGTTCGTCGACCAGCACCACCTCGGGGTGGCGGGCCAGCACGGCGGGGACATCCAGCTCGGCGAACGTCCCGCCGCGGTAGTCGATGAACCGCGGCGGGATCCGTTCGATGCCCTCCATCGCCTCGGCCGTCTTCTTGCGGCCGTGCGTTTCCACCACAGCCGCGACGACGTCGGTGCCACGTTCGAGGCGACGATGCGCCTCGCCGAGCATCGAGAAGGTCTTGCCCACGCCGGGTGCCGCACCCAGGTAGATGCGTAGCTCGCCCCGCTTGTCCGGCGTTCCCATGTCTCCCATCATCCAATACGGGCTGGGTACTTCTGGTCCAACGCGAGATTCAGCTGCAGGACGTTGACCCGCGGCTCACCCATGAAGCCCAGGGCGCGGCCGGTGGTGTTGTCGCGCACCAGCGCCCGGACCTGGTCGGCGGAAAGGTGTCGCGCCTTCGCGACCCGGTCCACCTGCAGGTCGGCGTAGTCGGTCGAGATGTCGGGGTCCAGGCCACTGCCGCTGGCGGTGACGGCATCGGCCGGCACCTGCGGATCGGCCGGGGCCGCGCCGCGGATGGCGACGATCTGCCCGGCGGTGTAATCCGCGCCGTCCGTGGCGCATTCGACGCGCACGCCCTCGTACGTCGCCAGGAAGGGCACCTTGGTGGTGGCGCACGGCTGATTGACGCTGACCACCTTGGTGGGGTGGGAGACGTTGCCGGTGGCGTCCCGCGGGCCGATCACCGACAGCACCGCGCCCACGCCGTCGGCGGTGCAGAACGGGCGGGCGCCGGCCGCGTGATCCAAGCCCTCGGCGTCGGCGACGGCGTAGCTGCGGGTGCACACCTGGGTCAGCAGGCTCGGCTTGTTGGGCGCATCGACGATGCTCTCGGGGCCGAGATTGCCCGCGCCGCTGGCCATCGGGTCGTACCCGGTGCCGGCATTGGACGGCCGGCTCTGGAAATACTGCGGCAGCGCATTGCCTTTGGCATCGGTGAACAGCTGGCCGATCAGGGAGCTGCCGACGACCTTGCCATTGACTGTGACGAGCGAGCCGTCGGCATTGTCCTTGAGTCCGGGCAGCTGGGCGATGGCCCAGACGAGGACCGGGTAGGCCAGACCGGTGATGACGGTCAGGACGAGCAGTGCGCGCAGGGCGGCACTGTGTACGCGAATCAGGTTGCCGATGTTCATGATTAAGACATCCCCGGGATGAACTGGATGAGCAGGTCGATGAGTTTGATGCCGATGAACGGGGCGATGATGCCGCCCAGGCCATAGACGTAAAGGTTGCGGCTCAAGAGCTTTGACGCACTGCTGGGCGTGTACCTCACACCCCGCAGCGACAGCGGGATCAGCGCGATGATGACGAGGGCGTTGAAGATCACCGCCGACAGGATCGCCGACTGCGGGCTGTGCAGCCGCATGATGTTCAGCAGATCGAGTCCGGGGAACAGGGCCACGAACATCGCCGGGATGATCGCGAAGTACTTCGCGATGTCGTTGGCGATGGAGAACGTGGTCAAGGCGCCGCGGGTGATGAGCAGCTGCTTGCCGATCTCGACGATCTCGATGAGCTTGGTCGGGTCCGAGTCGAGGTCGACCATGTTGCCGGCCTCTTTGGCCGCCGAGGTGCCGGTGTTCATCGCGACGCCGACGTCGGCCTGGGCCAGCGCGGGGGCGTCGTTGGTGCCGTCACCGGTCATCGCGACGAGCTTGCCGCCGGCCTGCTCCTTTTTGATCAGTGCCAACTTGTCCTCGGGCGTGGCCTCGGCCAGGAAGTCGTCGACCCCGGCCTCGTCGGCAATCGCCTTGGCGGTCAACGGGTTGTCGCCGGTGATCATGACGGTGCGGATGCCCATCTTGCGCATCTCGTCGAACCGTTCGCGCATGCCCTGCTTGACGACGTCCTTGAGGTGGATGACGCCCAGCACTTCGGCTTTGTCGGCGAGGATCCGGCCCACCACCAGCGGGGTACCGCCGGCCGCGGAGATGCCGTCGACGATCTCGCCCAATTCGATGGGTACCGTGCCGCCGTGGCCGCGAATCCAGTCCGCGACGGAGTTGGCCGCGCCCTTGCGGAGCTTCTGGCCGTCGTGCAGATCGACGCCGGACATGCGGGTCAGTGCCGTGAACTCGACCCATGTGGCATCGGTCAGTTCGCCCGGGGTGCGCGCTCGCAAGCCGTGGGTCTCCTTGGCGTACACCACGATCGACCGGCCCTCAGGTGTCTCGTCGGCGAGGCTCGACAGCTGCGCCGCGTCGGCGAGCTGCTCGTCGGTGACGCCGGGCACCGGGATGAAGCCCGCGGCCTGCCGGTTGCCGAGCGTGATGGTGCCGGTCTTGTCGAGCAGCAGGGTGTTGACGTCACCGGCGGCTTCCACGGCCCGACCCGACATGGCGAGCACGTTGCGCTGCACCAGCCGGTCCATGCCGGCGATGCCGATCGCCGACAGCAGTGCGCCGATCGTGGTGGGTATCAAACAGACCAGCAGTGAGACCATCACGATGCCGGTGACGCCGAAGCTGTCGAGCGCCTCGGTGTCGGGCACGCCCGGGTTGTTGGCCTTCGAGTAGATGGCCAGCGGCTGCAGCGTCGCGACGGCGAACACGAAGATGATCGTCAGCGCGGCCAGCAGGATGTTGAGTGCGATCTCGTTGGGGGTCTTCTGGCGGTTGGCGCCCTCGACCAGAGCGATCATGCGGTCCACGAAGCTTTCGCCCGGCTTCTGGGTGATCTGCACGACGATGCGGTCGGACAGCACCGTGGTGCCGCCGGTGACCGCTGACCGGTCGCCACCGGACTCCCGGATGACGGGTGCCGATTCGCCGGTGATCGCCGACTCGTCCACGGAGGCAATGCCTTCCACGACGTCACCGTCACCGGGGATGACCTGACCGGCTTCGACGACGACGATGTCGCCCTGCTGCAGCAGGGGAGCGGCGACCTCCTCTTCGGTACCGGCACTGCCCGGCGCCCACCCGACCAGCTTGCGGGCCATGGTGTCGGACTTGGTTTTTCGCAGGCTGGCGGCCTGGGCCTTGCCGCGTCCCTCGGCGACTGCTTCGGCGAGGTTGGCGAAAACGACTGTCAGCCAGAGCCAGAACACGATCAGCCAGGCGAACCAGCTGGAGTTCAGCACGGCCAGGACCGTCGACCAGACGGCGCCGACCTCGACGATGAACATCACCGGGTTGCGCCACAGGGTGCGGGGGTCCAGCTTGCGCAGGGCGTCCGGCATGGACTTCCACAGCATCTTCGGGTCGAGCAGGCCGCCCTTTACAGCGGTATCGGACATCAGTGGATTCCTTCAGCAAGGGGGCCGAGCGCCAGCGCCGGCAGGAAGGTCAGGGCGACGAGGATCAGCGTCACGCCGGCGACCATGCCGACGAACTGCGGACGGTGCGTCGGCAGCGTGCCGATCGACGGGGGCGTGCTGCCCTGTTTGGCCAGTGAACCGGCGAGAGCGAGCACCAGGATCATCGGCAGGAAGCGGCCGATGAGCATCGCCAGGCCCAAAGCCGTGTTGTACCAGACGGTATTGACCGACAGACCCGCGAACGCCGAGCCGTTGTTGTTGGCCGCCGACGTGAAGGCGTACAGCACTTCGGACAGGCCGTGCGGGCCCGCGTTCAGCATCGCCGCGCGCTCACCCGGGAGTGCCATGGCAAAAGCGGTGCCGGTCAACACGATCAGCGGTGTGACAAGGAAATAGCTTGCGGCCAGCTTGATCTCTCGCGGGGTGATCTTCTTGCCCAGGTACTCCGGCGTGCGCCCAACCATCAGGCCGGCCACGAACACTGTGATCACCGCGAGGATCAGCATGCCGTACAGGCCGGAGCCGGTACCGCCTGGCGCGACCTCACCGAGCTGCATGTTGAACATCGTCATCAGGCCGCCGAGGGACGTGTACGAGTCGTGGAACGAGTTCACCGCACCGGTGGAGGTCAGCGTGGTGGCGGTGGCGAAGACCGCCGAATTGGCCACGCCGAAGCGCTGTTCCACGCCTTCCATCGACGCTCCGATGGCGGTGGGCACGGTGCCGTGGTGCTGGTTCTGGAACACCAGCATGAGGCTGCAACTGATGACGGCTAGCACGGACATCACGGCGACGATCGCGTATCCCTGCTTGCGGCTGTCGACCATCCGGCCGAACGTGCGCGGCAGCGAGAACGAGATCACCAGCAACAGAAAGATCTCCACCCAGTCGGTCCAGGCCGTCGGGTTCTCGAACGGGTGGGCCGAGTTGGCGTTGAAGAACCCGCCACCGTTGGTACCCAGCTCCTTGACCACCTCCTGGCTGGCCACCGGACCACCGGTGAGGGTCTGCTGCGCACCGGCCAAGGTGTTGGCGACCTGGTCGTGCAGGTGGAAGTTCTGGATGGCCCCGCCGGCGATGAGGATCAGCGCGGCAATGACGGCCAGCGGCAACAGGATTCGAATGGTGCCGCGCACCAGGTCGACCCAGAAGTTGCCCAGTTCGGTGGCGTGCCGGCGGGCGAACCCGCGCACGAGTGCGACCGCGACGGCCATGCCGACCGCAGCCGACACGAAGTTCTGCACCGACAGACCGGCCATCTGCACCAGGTGGCCCTGGGTGGTCTCACCCGAGTAGGCCTGCCAGTTGGTGTTGGTGACGAAGCTGACGGCGGTGTTCCACGCCAGGTCGGCCGTCATCGGGGTGGCCGGATCGTGCAGGTGCAGCGGCAGTACACCCTGCACCAGCTGGAAGGAGAAGAGGAACAGCAGTGAGACGGCCGAGAACGCGAGCGCGCTACGGGCGTACGCGCCCCAGTTCTGCTCGGCCTCCGGGTCGGCGCCGATCACCTTGTAAATGAGACGTTCTGCACGCGAGTGCTTTTCGGACGTGTACACGCGGAACATGTAGTCGCCCAACGGCACATGGACGGCGGCGAGCGCAACGATCAACGAGAGCAGGAACGCGATTCCCGCGGCGGTGGGGCTCACTAGAACCGCTCCGGAAACAGCAGTGCGGCGACCAGGAACAGTGCGATGACCAGACACAGCACCAGGCCGATGGCGTTGGCGTAGTTCACAGGCGTTCCACCGCCTTCTGGATTACGCCGAGCAGGGCGAAGATCGCCACTGTCAGCACCACGAACACCACTACAGACATGGGTTCTCCCACACGTAAACGGGTCGCCGGCCCTCGGCGACCTCGCCAGCATCGACCCGTGGGAGAGGGCTTCCGGCGATCTTGACGCCTTCTTTACGGCCTGCCCGGCTTCCTTTACGGAATTCCGCTTCGGTCGCCGGCGCCAGGATGCGCGCGGCGCGACAAACGCCTGGTCATGTGATGTTTTGCACAACGCGAGCAGGCGGTGCCAGGGCATTTACGGGCAGCCCGGCCGGTGGGAGTCGAAAGCAGTTGATGTCGCGTGAGCGCACAACCGGCTAACGTGCCATGCGTGTGGGGCCGATCACCCCTCGAACCTCGGGAGGCATGTGGTGTTGGACGTCGTCGGTGGAGTGCAGCAGAAGCTGGGCCGCATAGCGGAATCCGCAACCGCGGTACGCAGGCTGTTCGAGACCGGCTTCCTGGACCTCGCCAACCCCGGGGCCATGATCGAGACCGCGAAGAATGCGCCGATATTCGGACCGCAGGCGACCATGGCCATCCAGGGTGGACGTAAGTACGCGGGTCTGCCGGCATTGGTGGATGAACGCGGCACGTTGACCTACCGGCAGGTGAACGACCAGTCCTGGGCGCTCGCGCGCGGCCTGCAGAGCCTGGGCGTCACCGAAGGCTCCGTGGTCGGCCTGCTGTGCCGCGACCATCGTGGCCTGATCCTGGCCATGGTGGCGTGCGGCAAGCTCGGGGCCCGGCTGGTGCTGATGAACACGGGCTTCGCCAAGCCGCAGTTCGCCCAGGTCTGTGAGCGTGAGGGCGTCAAGGTGGTCCTGCATGACAGCGAGTTCCTCGGGCTGCTCGACGCGCTGCCGGCGGACATGCCACGCGTGTTGACCTGGGTGGACGAGGGCCATGACGTGCCCGAGTCGGCGCAGACCCTCGACGCGATCGTCGCGGCCAACTCCACCGAACCGCTGTCCCCGCCGAGCAAGGCGGGTGGCTCCGTCATCCTCACGAGCGGGACGACGGGCCTGCCGAAGGGTGCGCCGCGAAGCTCGGTGTCGCCGTTGGCGACGGCACAGATCATCGACCGAATTCCGTTCCCGCGCAAGGGAACCATGGTGATCGTCTCGCCGATCTTCCACAGCACCGGGTGGGCCACCTACACCGTCGGCGCGGCGTTGGGCAACAAGGTGGTGACCGCCCGGCGGTTCAATGCCGAGCGGACCCTGCAGCTCATCGCCGAGCACAAGGCCGACATGCTCGTCGCGGTGCCCACGATGCTGCACCGGATCGTCGAACTGGGGCCCGAGGTCATCGGCAAGTACGACACCTCGTCGCTGAAAACGATCCTGATCGCCGGGTCGGCGTTGAGTCCGGAACTGTCCAACCGGGTGCAGGACACCTTCGGTGATGTGCTCCATAACCTGTACGGCTCAACAGAATGCGCCATCGCGAGCGTCGCCACCCCGGCCGAACTGCGGCTCGCGCCGGGCACCGCAGGGCGAGCGCCGGTGACGTGTGAGGTGGTGCTGTACGACGAAAACGACAAGCGCATCACCGGCAACAACAAGCGCGGCCGCATCTTCGTCCGCAATGGCGCCCCATTTGCCGGATACACCGATGGCCGGTCAAAGCAGATCATCGACGGTTACATGTCCAGCGGCGACATGGGGCACTTCGACGACCACGGGCTGTTGTTCGTCGACGGCCGTGATGACGACATGATCGTTTCCGGCGGCGAGAACGTGTTCCCGCAGGAAGTCGAGGAACTGCTGGCCGAGCGCGACGACATCTTCGACGCGGCCGTCGTCGGGGTCGACGACGTCGAGTGGGGAAAGCGGTTGCGGGCCTTCATCGTTTCAAAACCGGGCGCTGCGCAGGACGCCGACGAGATCAAGGCGTTCGTCAAGAACAACCTGGCTCGGCACAAGGTGCCGCGCGACGTGGTGTTCATCGACGAACTGCCACGCAACACCACCGGCAAGCTGCTGCGCCGCGTGCTGATCGAGATGGACGTCTAGGGCAGCAATGCCAACCGAACTCAGTGCCGAGCAGGCTGCTGCCCGGCTGGGGCCTGTGGACACCCTGGGCATCACGCTCGGCCCGGGCCAGCCTCCGGCGATACTGAGGGCGCTCGGTGCACGGCAGGACTGGTCGAATCTGCGGGTGTTCGGGGCGCTGCTGGCCGTTGGTACCGAACTGTTTTCGCGGCCGGGCGTGCACTACGTCTCCGGCTTCTACGGGCCGATCGAGCGGGCGCTGCGGGACATGGGCGCCGACATCGAGTTCGCCGCCGCGGACTTCCGCCGGTTCGCGCCACTGCTGGAACGGCAGGCGCCACGGGTGATGACGACCGTCGCCACACCGCCCGATGCCGACGGCTGGTGCTCGTTGTCGCTGCATGCCGGCGGGACGGTCGGCGAGTTGCGCCGGGCCGGGGCGGACCCGCAGCGCCTCCTCATCGTCGAGGTATCCGACTCCTACCCAAGGACTTTCGGGTACGGCTCGCGGCGGCACGCCCTGCACATCGACGAGATCGACATCCTCGTGCGCTCGACCGACGCACCGCTGGCCCTGCCCGGCGGCGACGTGCCGCCGACCGAGGTCGAGCGGTCGATCGCGCGGCACGCCGTCGGCTTCATCGGTTCCGGGGCGACGCTGCAGACCGGAATCGGCGCAATTCCCAACCAGATTGCCACCTTGCTGGCCGAGGGCGACGGCACCGGGTACGGCCTGCACACCGAGATGTTCACCGACGGCTGCATGCACCTGCACCGCGCGGGCAAGATCACCAACACCGGCAAGGGCCAGTACGACGGCGTCAGCGTCACGACGTTCGCGTTCGGGTCCCAGGAGCTCTATTCGTGGCTCGACGGCAACCGCGACGTCGCGTTCCTGCCCGTCGACATTGTCAACTCGCCCGAGGTGATCGCCGCGAACACGGACATGATCTCCATCAATGGCGCACTCGCAGTGGACATTCAGGGACAGGTGATCGCCGACACCATCGACGGGGGACAGTTCAGCGGGATCGGCGGCGCCGAGGACTTCGTGGCCGGGGCCGGGCTGGAACTGTCGGACCGCTCGCTCATCTGTCTGCCGTCGACTTTCGTGAAAGACGGCGAATTGCGGTCGCGCATCGTGCCGTGGTTCGGACCCGGAGCCGTGATCACCACGCCGCGGCAGCAGGTCGACGTCATCGTCACCGAATACGGTGCCGCGGAGCTGGAAGGCAAGACCGTCCGGGAGCGCGGTGAGGCACTGGCCGCGATCGCCCACCCGCAGTTCCGTGACGCCCTGCTGGCGGCAGCACTGCGCGCCGCGAAGGGACGTTCGCCGGTCGGCTAGTCCCGGCTCGCGTTCGGCGGTGTGCCCGCGCAGGCACGCGATCCGTGATTCACTGCCGCCATGACGAGCGACCAGCCGTGGTGGATCTCCGCGCCCGTTGCTGAGCTCGCGGCCGCCATCCTGCCGATGTTCGGGCAGTCGTCGTTCGACAGCGAGCGGGCGGCGATGGCGGACGTCGTGTCATGGCTGCGGACCGGCGCCCGCGCTCCCCGTAGCGCGTTCTCCGCGGGCGTCTCCACGCGCGGTGACGTCTTCCAGAATCCCGACCTGCGGGCCGTCGCGGAGGCCATGCAGTTGCTCGAACGCTCGGGTCTGATGCTTCGGGTCCTGGTCCCGTCGAGCCATTCCAGCTTCGACGTCGGTTTGACGCGCCTCGGGTGGCACGCCGTCCAGACCGGCACGGTCCGGCAGCATCTCGGTTTGGGAGACCGCTAGCCGAACGTGGACTCGATGGTCACGATTGACGATCTTCTTCACGCTCGGCGGTGGAGCGACCCTTGACAATCATGTGGGACCGGAGGTCCCATATAACTGGTCGGGCAACGGTGCTCGCGTGGGAGGTTGATGTCATGGCAGCTACGAAGATGATCGGCCGGTGGCGCGCCGGTATGGACGTACGTGATGACGTCGACTACTGCGCGAACCTGGAGACGCTGTCGGCCGGTTCTGTGCGCCGCAACTTCAATCCCTATCTGGACGTTTCGTGGGATTCGCCCGAGTTCCGGGTGACCGAGAACGATCCGCGCTGGGTGCTGGCCAAGAGCGACCCCATCGGTATGAGCGCGTGGTATCAGGCGCAGCCGCTGGACAAGCAGATCGCGATCGGCATGTGGCGCCAGGCCAACGTCGCCAAGGCCGGCCAGCAGTTCGAGAGCATGCTGATCCGCGGGCTCCTCAGCTACACGTTCTGGGTGCCCAACGGCAGCCCCGAGTACCGCTACTGCCTGCATGAAGCGATCGAAGAGGGCAACCACACCCTGATGTTCCAGGAGATGGTGAATCACGTCGGCGTGGACGTCCCGGGCCTGCCGCGCTGGGTCAAATGGATCAACTGGCTCTTCCCGCTGTTCGCCAGCCCGATGCCGGCGTTCTTCTTCATGATGGTGCTGTGCGGCGAGGAGCCCATCGACCACATGCAGAAATCCATTCTGCGCGAAGGCAGTTCGATACACCCGATCATGGAGCGCGTCATGGCGATCCACGTCGCCGAGGAAGCGCGGCACATCTCGTTCGCCCACGAGTTCCTGCGCCGGCGGATCCCGGAGATGCGGCCGTTCAACCGCTTTGTGCTGTCGCTGTTCTATCCGCTGGGCTTCCGGGTCGCGGCCTCACTCATCGCCAAACCGCCCCGCGTCTTCTGGCGTGAATTCGACATCCCCAAGTCTGTGAAGAAGGAAATCTTCTGGCGGGCGCCCGAATCCAGGACGATGCTGCGCGAGTTCTACGGTGACGTGCGCATGCTCGCCGAGGACACCGGTCTGATGAACCCGGTCGCCAAGGTGCTGTGGCGGATGTTCCGGATCGACGGTCCGTCCTCGCGCTACCGCAGCGAGCCGGTGCGCCAGGCCGTCGTCCCTGTGGCCTGACCGAGGCTGTCGCCGTTCGGCGCTGACACAATGTCGCTCTGAGAGCGTCGCTGAGCCTATATATGCTCAGCGACGCTCTCAGGCGGACGTTGTGTCGCCAAAATCTTTTTCTCGAGCCGTGTCGAAATCCGCCCCGCCCGTTCGACGTGTGTGTGAAGGATTGACACAACGACGAAAGGTCAGGCAATGCGCTACATGGGTTTGGTCATCATGGATCCCAACCAGGGTCCGCCGCCGCAGGCACTGATGGATGCGATGGAGGTCTACGTCGGCAAGAACGCCGCGGACGGTATCTACCTCGACGGCGGCGGTCTGGGGCAGGGTGAGAACCGCATCGGCTACCAGGTCCGTTCCGGCCAGCTGAGCACCACTGATGGGCCGTTCACGGAGGGCAAGGAGATCATCGGCGGGTTCGCCATGCTGGAGTACCGCAACCACGCCGAGACCGTCGAGGGGGCCCGTTCCTTCACTGAACTGCACCGGGAGCACTGGCCCGAGTGGGAAGGGCGGGTCGAGATGCATCTGATCGAGGGCGCCCCCGACCAGGAACCGGGTGCTTGTCCCCGGTAGCCACAGCCGAGGCAGTGACCGCCGCCTGGCGCGCCGAATCGGCGCGCCTCGTGGCGGCGCTGGCCCGCATGACCCGCGACATCGAACTCGCGGAGGACGCCGCGCAGGACGCGCTCGTCGCGGCGCTGGAGGAATGGCCCGCGAGTGGAATTCCCACCAACCCCGCCGCATGGCTCATGACGGCGGCGAAGCGCCGCGCGATCGACCACATCCGTCGCGCGGAGACGCTGCGCCGCAAGACCGAGGAGATCGGACACCGCCTGGAGGAGGTCGACATGCCCGATTTCGCAGGGCAGGCCGACTTCATCGAGGACGACGTGCTCCGGCTGATGTTCCTGACGTGTCACCCGAGCCTGGCCCCGACGTCGCGTGCGGCATTGACGCTGCGGCTGGTGGCGGGGCTCAGTACCGCCGAGATCGCGCGTGCCTTCCTGGTGCCGGAACCGACGATGGCACAACGGATCAGCCGCGCGAAGAAGACCCTCATCGGTGCGGACATGGAGCTGCCGGTGGGGGCCGAGCGCGTCGCCCGTCTCGATGACGTGCTGGCCGCCATCTACCTCACCTTCAATGAGGGGTATGTGGCGACGTCCGGCGCTGACTGGACGCGCCCTGACCTCTGTTTCGAAGCCATCCGGCTGGCGCGCATGGTGGCCGCCATGGTGCCGGACATTCCGGATTCGCTTGGGCTGCAAGCGCTTCTCGAACTTCAGGCGTCGCGGATTCCCGCTCGCGTGGACCGTGACGGTGCGCCGGTGCTGCTGGACGATCAGGACCGGGCCCGGTGGGACCACCTGCTGCGCCGCCGTGGGTTGCAGGTGTTGGCCCGCGCCGAGCGGCTCGCCGAGGCTGGTGCGCCCGTCGGGACCTACTTCTTGCAAGCGGCCATCGCTGCGTGCCATGCGCGCGCGATCAGGGTCGAGGACACCGATTGGCAGCGGATCGCGGACCTGTACGACGTGCTGGCGGTCGCCGCGCCAGGCCCCGTCGTGGAGGTGAACCGCGCGGTGGCACATGGGCGTGCCTACGGGGCAGCAGCGGGGCTGGCGGTGCTCGACGCGCTCGGGCCCGATCCGCTGCCCCGATCACCGCTGCCGCATGCGGTGCGCGGAGATCTGTTGGAGCGCTTGGACCGAACCGCGGAGGCGTCGGCAGCGTTCACGCGTGCCGCCGAACTGAGCACCAACGAGGCGGAACGGTCGCTGCTGCTCCGTCGGGCCGAATAGCTGGGACGTGCACGGCGGTCAGGCCGAACAACTACACGTCAGGGCCGGTGGCGCGAGGCGGCGCGGCCTGCTTGCCCCAGAGCGTAATGATTGACCAGCGCGAGACATTGGGTCAGGATTGCCTCAAGCGACACAGCCTGATGTGATCGCGTGCTTCGATGCGGGGCGGGGGTGAGCAAGCCATCTCTGAACTCCTCATGGACCTTCGCCAGGCGATCGACCGCGACGAACTGTCGCTGGTCTATCAACCCAAATTCAACGCGCGCACGGCCGCCGTGGTCGGCGTCGAGGCGTTGTTGCGGTGGCGCCATCTGGACCGCGGTCTACTGCGGCCCGCCGATTTCCTGCCGTTGGTGCGTGAGCACGGCCTCATGGAACAAGCCACGGGTCTGGTGGTGAACATGGCACTCGACGATGCGCTGCGATGGTATGCCGCCGGGGCGGAAGTGCCTGTGGCCGTTAACCTTTTCGCTCCGTTGCTAAGCGATCTGAACCTGCCCGACCACCTGTGTCAGGCGCTGAACGACCGCGGTTTGCCGCCGTCGGCGCTCTCGGTCGAGATCACCGAAGACCTGTTCGTCGACAATATGGAAGACACCCGGACGGTGCTGACGGGCCTGCTCGACCGCGGCATCAGCATCGCCCTCGACGATTTCGGCACCGGGTACTCCGCGCTCACCTATCTCTCCGACCTGCCGATCGACGAGATCAAGCTGGACCACGACTTCATCGCCCGGGTCACCGTCGATGAGCGCGCCGCACTGGTGGTGCGCACCATCATCGACCTTGCGCACAAGCTCGGGTTCGGGATCGTCGCGGAGGGCATCGAGAGCGCCGAATCAGCCGCACAGTTACGGGATTTCGGGTGCGATGTGCTGCAGGGGTTCTTCCTCAGCCCGCCCCTTCAGGCGTCCGAAGTCCTCGGTGTGGTCAGTGCCGGCGCTCGGGCCACGTTCTGAGTTGCACATTCTGGTGCTCTCGACTTGACGTGGGAGCGATTTCAACGGACAGTTGATTTGTTACTCAATCTGGTAACGGTCAGTTGAGTGATGCGCAGCGTCGCGCGCGGTTACGTCCGGCAGTGCTCACTGTGTTGGGAAGGCGCCCTCACTCATGTCCACGCTCACATCCACAGCCGTTCCCGTCGAAATGACGGCCACCGAAACAGGTTTCCTGCGGCGCAATGGTCCCGATGGTGCCCGAGTTGCGTATCAGACCTGGGGTCGGCGACGTCCGGGTGCGGTATGCGGCGATGTGCTGCTCGTACACGGGTCGTTGCAGTCGTCGAAAGTGTGGTCCAAGCACGGCTACGTGGCGCAATTGGCGCAGCGCTACCGGGTCATCACCATCGATGTGCGTGGCCATGGGCGCAGCGATAAGCCCGAGCATGCCGCCGGGTATGACATTCAGGCGTCGGTGCGTGACGTGTGCGCGCTGCTCGACCACCTCGGGATCGCCCAGACGCATTACCTGGGGTACTCGCTGGGAGGTCGCATCGGCTTGACCCTGGCGGCGGTCGCGCCGGAACGGCTCGCGTCCCTGGTGGTCGCCGGCTCGTCGTCCCGGCCGCAACGCGGTGCGGTCAACGTGGTGATGTTCCCCGATGCCATTGCGGTGACGGAGAAGTGGGGCGTCGAAGGATTCGTGCACGGCTGGCAGGAACATCGGGGCACGACGATGGGCACGGGATTTCGCGCCACGGTCGACGCCCTCGGCGCCCGAGGTCTGGTCGCCTTGATGCGGCAGTGGGATGCCGAACCCGGTGTCGCCGAGGATGTGCTGGCGCAGGTCCAGACGCCTTCGCTCTTCTTCGCCGGTTCCCGAGACATGTTGCGGTTGGCTGATTCCCGTCATGCGGCGGCAGTGATGCCACGCGCGTATTTCGCGCTGCTCGAGGGCGCCGACCACGGTCAGACCATCGCGATGCGTGACCGCATTCTGGACCGCGCCGAGGCATTCTTCCGGTTGGCGGAGTTCCCGGACATCCAGAAGCTCAGTGCCGTTGGATAAAACAGCGCCGTCGGTTGATTCACCGCCGCGAGATCGCCGGTGTCCTCAGCTCGCGGGACACCTCGAGGAGCCAGCTGAGTTCGTTGGTCTGCTCGGTTCCCCACGGTTCGCCGGCGATCTGGCCGTGCGAATCGCCGGCCGGAAGTTGCCGGGCGCGCTGATGCTGAATGGCACTGCGGATTTGTTGCGCCGCTGAGGTTTTTGCCGCGTCATCGCATACATAGGGGCGGATGGCGCTGAGCCCGTCGCGGATCTCGACGATGCGGCGGTACAGCCGATAGTCGTGGTCGCCGATCGGGGCCCGGGGCGGCGCGAGAGCGATGTGCGAATTGCCTTCGTAGAGTGCGGTCCACAGCGGCTCGAGTTGCCGGTGCCACCGGTAGATCTGTGCGCGGCGGACTGCTGCGCGGGCGAGCTGGGAAAAGGACGGTCCCGCAAGACCTATGACGATCAATACCTGACCCACCGCGGCGACGAATGGCGCCAGGTGCTGCCAGGACATGCTGCGGTTGGTGAGCAGACCGTAGATGGCCGAGTCCGCGCGCAGTAGACAGAAGACCAGGCACAGCGCGGCTCCAGCGGCAGTGAGCAGCAGACTGCGCCGCAGCCAGGCCACCTCGTGGTAGCGGGCGTACTGCAGGCAGCGCACGATAATGAGCACTGCGCCAAGGGCATACGTGCCCAGGTACAGCAGCATGTAGGTGACCCAGACGGGCTCGCCCCCGTGCGCGGCGTAGAAATCCACGGGGAGTTCGGCCTCCGGCGCGGCGATCCAGCAGACGATCAACGCGACGGCGGCCAGGCAGGCCAGAACGATCCACAAGCGCAATTGGCGATACGCGCGTCGGCCGGACTCGCCCCAGAAGGTGATGACGGCGAGAACGCACGCGGTCCAGGCCATGCCCCCGGTCAGGCTCAGGATGAGCCGGCAGATATTGTGCACGCCGATCGCGCGGTCCAGCCATGCCGATACGCTCGGAATGGACAGCGTGACCGCAATTCCTTTGAACAGGAACGACATCAGCAGCGCGATCGACGCGGGCGGCCGCACGGGGGACCGGCCGATGGCCAGGGCCACCACGATGACGGCGCCCCACATGAACGCTGCGGAGACCGCATAACTGAAGGCCGTGTTCTCGAGCATCTGGGCCACCGAAGACATCACGGGGTCGCCGAATTGCCCTCGAGTCTCAGCGACGCGAGTACGCGACCCAAGTTGGCGTTTGATAGCGAGACGGTTTGCGGCGCACCGCGTCTGACCCGTTGCCCCATGATGGAGGCGAGTGTTTCGGCCTCGATCTCCTGGCGGTCCATGTAGTTCTCCCGGCGCAGCACTTCGGCCGGGCCGGTTTGGCCGGCGGCCGAGTGGCCGCACAGCACGTGGCTGAGCTCGTGCAGGATGATGTGCTCGCGGTGCATCGTGGTGGTCTCGCTGTCGAAGACCACGTAGTCGGTGGGACCCGTCCGCACCAACATGCCGTGCACACCGCTTCCCGACAAGCGATACGGCAGCAGCTGGATGTCACGCCCGCTGATCATGCTGGCGATCGCGCGGATGTCATCGACCGTGGTGAGCTTGTCCAGCCCCAAATCCACCAGCTTGCGTGTGCAGTCACGGTGAATCGCCTTGAGCGCGCGCGTCGATCGCAGAACTGATGCTGCGTCACACGACGCGTCCATGACTACCGTTCGGCTTTCGCGGGGGCGATGGTCGGCAGGCCTTGCAGCGCGCGCACGTGATCCAGCACGGCGGCAACGGTTTCCAGGCTCTCCTTGTTGAGGCCGATGGCACGCAACGCAATCAGTTCGACGTCGTCGCGGACGGATTCATCGAGTGCGCCGAGCCGCTCGTCGAGTGAATGCGACCGCGCCGGATCGGTGATGGTCGACAACGGCACCTGAAAGAAGTCGGCCAGCGCACCGAGCAGGTCGATGCCCGGGCGCGCCCGCTTGCCGGTCCGCAGCGCGGAGAGATAAGCCCCGCCGACCTTGATATCGGGATGGGCCTGCTTGAGGGCGGTCGCGACTTCCTCGTTGGTCCACATCCGGCCGTCGGGACGCCGATGGGCGTCGAAGAGCGCGTTGATCCGCTCAGCCAGGCTGTCACCGGCGTCGTGTGCATCGGGCTGCCTGTTGGGTGTGGTCGGCGAAGTCGCCATCTCCCCAGTGAAGCATCGATACTCGATCGTCTCAACTCGTAGACGAGTGTTCTTGTGTAATTCAACTTGTGGTTGATCTCGCGATCTCGGCCGGACCGCTGCGTACGGTCGGACTGGCAGGCGCTACCGTCATGGCGGCGCCGGTTGAGTCGGTGCCCGCCCCCATAGCCCAATTGGCAGAGGCAGCGGACTTAAAATCCGCCAAGTGTCGGTTCGAGTCCGACTGGGGGCACTCACACATTGCCTGCCCTGGATGCGGCACCTCACCTCCCCGAGCGGCCTACCTCAGAAGCGAGTAGCGCGGTACTCGTGATGGTCGCGCGCCGTCGCGTGATGCTTCCTCGTGAGAGGAGGTGGGCCGCCATGGGTGCGCTACTTCCTCGCCGCTACGCGGGTGTGCTGACCCTCGGCTGCGCGATTGCGTTGACGATCCTGTTCGGGGGCGTCGGCGTGGTGTTCGCCGACACGGGGTCGACACCGACGACGTCGACCGCGCCCACAACGACCGCTTCGCCCGCGCTGAAGGCGTTACCTCCGGTGATCGCGGCACCCGCACCGGCCGCCGACTCAGCCACCCTCACGCTTGCGCCATCGCACGGCGGCTCGGGAACTCAGGTCACGGCCACCATCACAGGCTTCGATTACTGCCTGGACTCCCCACACCTGCTCTGGGACGGCGGGCCACTGTCCGCCGGTAGCGATCTGACGTTCACGGTGCCGGACAGCCCGGCCGGTGTGCACCGCGTGACCGCTGTGTGCAGACTCCTGGATGGGGCCCGCACGGTCGCCCCGGCGTCGTTCACGATCGATGTGACCGAGAAGCCCACCCTCACACTGGAACCCGGCAAAGGGCCCGCCGGCTCGCAGGTGACGGCCTCTCCCAAAGGCTTCGGGCGGTGCCTCGACGCCCCGCGTCTCCAGTGGGACGGCCAGCCTTTGACTGTCAAGGCCGTAGACCCCGCCGTCGGCAGTCTGGCGTTCACCGTTCCGGATGGCCCGGCAACCGGACACACCGTCACCGCGGTATGCGGGTCCCTGCGCAAATTGCCAGTGGCGGCATCTGCGCCCTTCACAGTGGTCGAAACCCCGAAGCCCACTTTGACTTTGAGCACCCCGAGGGGAACGGCGGGATCACAAGTGACGGCGACGGGTACGGGTTTTGCCTGTCCGGACAGCGGCGACGTGCTGTTGTTCTGGGACGGGGACAAGTCTCCGTCGACCAAGGCCTCGCCCTTCAGTTTCCGTGTCCCGTTCACCGTTCCCGCGACAGCGTCCGTTGGCGAGTACACGGTGCTGGCCGCCTGCGTCGACGATCCCGACGTCGCGGCCAGTGAGCAGTTCAATGTCGTCAGCCCGGTGACGAACCAGGGAGCCGCGGCGGCGTCGATCGCGCTCGACCCCACGCAAGGGCATGGTGGAGATGCGGTGCACATCGTCGGCTCGCAGTTCCTCTGTGTCGACCACGAGCGGACGGTGAAGCTGTCGTGGGATGGTGCCCCGCCCCGATTTGAGGTGGCTCTCGACGGGAACGGCCACTTTGCGACATGGTTTGCCGTCCCATCCGATGCCGCAGTGGGTAGTCACACGGTGCGTGCCTCGTGCGCGGATGGATCGGCTTGGGACACTGGTGATTTCGCCATTGTGACCGTAGGTCTGCCGGTGCCGCCACCCGTTACGACGCCGACGGCGCCACCGCCTCCCATCATCCCGCCACCGCCGCCGCACAAATGGTGGCCGCTCGTCCTGGTCGCCGCCGTCATCGCGGTGCTCCTGCTGGCTGCGGCCGTTCACGTCGGTCGCCGTGCACTTCGCACCCCGCAGGTCCGAGTAATCACGCGGCTCGGTGGCCCCGCGGCTGTCACGTTGCGTGAGACGCCGGCAGCCGGCGAGGCGACGTACGCCGTGCACGTGGCGGTGCATTCCAAGCCTGATGTCGTGACTTTGAGAGAGGTGGATGATGATCGCATCCGAGTTGACTGAGACGGTGACCGTTCGAGACCTCCTGTATTGCGATGCGGTGGCCGAACCGACTCGGGCGCTGACCGACTCGCTGCACCAGAGCGGCACCGTCAACAACCTCGTTGCGCGGTTCCCTGGGGTGACACCGCTCGTCGAGGGCGAGGTGGCCAGACAGACTGATGAACAACTCTCGCTGAGCCTGCTCGATCTGGCCGTCGACGGATGGAAGAAGTTCGACGAGCTCGTGGCGGCCGCTCGCCGTACGCGCGACAATTCGGCGGCCCGGGAGACCGTGAAGTTGGTGACGCACAAGATCGAATTCAGCCACCCGTGGACCGTGCAGGTGTTCGTCAATGGCAAGCCTGCCGGCACCGTCGAGGTGGAGTTGACCGTCTGCTTCGACATGGACTTAGTCGTTCTCGTCGTTCAGCAGGGCCGGATCACAGCCGTCGAATCCGGCCGTTGCACCATCACCGGTGCCTTGCAGATCGCGGGGGCCGAAGTCATCAAACGCCAGGCCCGGTTCGACTTGCGCCTTCGAATGTCCTTCGGCCATGGCCTGATTCTGGCCGGACCCGCTGCAGTGGCTGACCAACGGTTGGTAGCGGGCCGCTGACCGGGCCGCGGGGCGTCGACAGCGTGCTCGCTGCGGAACCGACGGTCGGCACGTTGCTCACTGCTCACCCCGCATCGCTGGGGCGCGCTGGTACTCGATCCATCTCGCACTAAAGATCGCTCTTCGGCCTATATCGCGGTGCGGTTTGACGGACAATCGTAGAGAGCGTCAACAGTTCGAATTCTCAGCCGACGAAGGCCCAGGCCGTGCGCCGGTACGGTGAGCACGGGAGAGAAGGCGCCATCATGATGTACGCGGAGTACGAAGTGGCGGCAGTGTTGGTGCTACTCGTTGGCGCCGCGTGCGAGGTGACGGCGACCCACCTGCGCCGGGCCCACCCCGCTCGGCTGCCGGATCGAAAAGCGGCGCCGCCGTTATCGAAAGCTCATGGAACCCGTTCGGCACCAACGGTTTACCGGACCGGCATCTCGGCCCCGCCGAAGGGATTGCGACTGGCCATGGAACGCTCGCATGCCCGGCGGATGGAACGGCGCCGCGTAAAGATGGAATTCCAAGCCTGGCTGGAGATCACCTCGCGGCCACTCTGATGACGGACCAAACCCATTGCGAAGCTGCGCCACCGTCCTACGATCGGTCGGTATGACCCGCAAGCTCGCGTTGCTCTCCGCCGTCGCCGCCTTGGCCCCCGTCATCCCGACCTACGCACCAGCCGCAATCGCCGCACCGTGCCCCGACGTCCAGGTCGTGTTCGCCCGCGGCACCACCGAGCCGCCGGGCCTGGGCAGTGTCGGTCGTCCCTTTGTCGAGGACCTGCGTGCCCGGGTGGCGCCGCGCACCGTTGAAGCGACGCCGGTCGACTACCCGGCGAGCAACGACTTCGCCGTCAGCACCCCCGCCGGCATCGACGCCGCGCGGTCGGTCATCGAGTCCACCGCCGCCAACTGCCCGAAGACCAAGATGGTGCTCGGCGGCTACTCGCAGGGGGCGGCCGTCATCGAAGGGGCCACCAATTCGACGTCGCCGCAGACTGCCAGTCGGGTCGCCGCCACCGCACTGTTCGGTGCGCCGCGGACCGGTTTCGCGGGCATGCTCGCCGGTGGTCCGCTGCCGGAGCTTGCGCCGCAGTACGTCGCTAATGCCATCGACCAGTGCGCCGAAGGCGACCCGATCTGCTGGGTGGGCGGCGGCTTCGACGTCGGTGCCCACGGTTCTTATGTGCAGTCCGGAAAGGTCACGCAGGCAGCTGATTTCGCGGCCGGCCGACTCTAGATCAGAGATATCCCAGCGCCACGCGCGGCTGGTGGGCTTGCTTTCGAAGCCGGTTCGGCATGCCTGCATCCTCGGTTCCGAGGTCTGGCGTCTCGCGGATTTTCAGGATGGTTGATATTCGTTAGTGCAATATCTTTGCGGCAATAGTTTTATGCATTTGATTACTTTCGGTGATTAACTTTCTGTTGATAAATTTCAATATGAAATAACGAATATTCCTGGCGCAATTCGCCCCACGCGGTGATCGGTGTGAAGTAATTTGCGGGTGCAGGTTACCGATTACTGAGGGGGAGTTATGCAAACGTGTGTCCGGGCCGGTATGACCAGCGGTGTGGCGCTGATCGGAGCGAGTGCCATTGCGTTGTCACCGATAGTGGTGGCACCGCAGCAGGTGCACCTGCCTGCGGTCCCGGTGTCGAGCCTCGCGACGACGTTGACCGCGTCGGTCAATCCCATCAGCGAATGGGGGAAGGTCCTCGCGACATCGTTCAACAACATTTCGGCCCTCGGCCAGCAGGTGTGGGCCGACCCCGCTCCCATTCTGAAGCAGATCATCGCCAACCAGATTGGCTACGCAAACACCATCGCCGCCGACCTGCGCAATGCCGGCAACAGCTTCGTCACGGCCCTGACGGCACTTCCACCGGCTTTCCGGCAGGCAGCTCAACAATTGGCCGCCGGTCAGGTCAGCGGGGGCATCACCACGGCATTCAGCGCCGTGCTCGCGCTGGTGATAAACCCCGGCTTCGCGCTGATACAGGGCCAGATGCTCAACATCCCCGGCCAGGTCATGCAGAACATCACCAACGTCGTCAAGTTGGCCCCCACCCTTCTTGGCACTGTGGGCTTTTCTCTGCTCGCCACAGTTTCCGGCGTCGAGAGCGCGTTTGGGGACACCGCGCAAGCGGTGTACGACGGGGTGCGCGCCGGCAACTTGGGGGCGGCCCTGAACGCGATCGTCAATGCACCTGCCGTGCTCACCAACGCCTTCCTCAACGGGTATGCACCGGCAGGGGGACCCTTGGGTGGGATTCTGACCCCGCTCAACGTCGGAATGGGACTTGTCCCCGTGATGGTCGCCATTCGCGGCCTCATCGCGCAAGCGTTGGGTGCACCGGCGCCAGCAGCGGCGAAGTTGGCCGATGTTGGACCGGCCGCTCTTCCGTCGGGCGCGGTGTCGGGTGCGACGGTCACGCTGGGCGCCGAGAAGGTGACGACCGATACCCCGAAGATTGCGGTGACGACGACCACCGCGGCAGAACCCGCCGCGACGGCGCCAGCCGCCACGAAACCAGACGCTGCGGCACCCGCCGCGACTTCGCCCGAAACACCTTCCACCGCAACCGAAACGAAGCCCGATTCGGGTTCGACCGCGGGCAGCACCACCACACCGAGCGGTGGCACCGAAACGACCAGCGGCACCAAGGCCGGTACACCTGGCACGACAGGTGAGCCCACGAAGCCCAGCGGATCGACGGGGAACGAGACCGGTTCGGGCGACACCACCACACCAAACGGTGGTACGTCAACCGGCCCGAAAGCCGGTACATCTGGCAGGGCTGGGAACGGCCTGACGAAGGCGATCAACTCAGCAGGGGAGAACCTGAAGTCCTCGTTGAATAAGTTCGGCGCCGGCCTCAAGAACGGTTTCGGCAAGCCCACCAAGCCCACCAAGCCCACCAAGCCCAGCAAGAGCGGCAGCGGCAGCAGCGCCGGCGCAAGCGGTACAGGTGCAAGCGGCGCAGGCGGCAGCAGCAAGTAACCGCATCAGTTGACCAATCGGCCCCTCCTTCAACGACCAGGGAGGGGCCGATTGCTGACGTTAGACAGGGCCAGTGCAGCAGGGCAAAGGGCGCATTTCGGCTGTCGCATCGCCGTTGGCCGATGCATGTTCGCGCTATTTCTGGACTCAATATCTTTGTATAAATAGCTTTCTATTTTTCAATTTCTGATACCGAATAACTAATCGCAAATAGTGAATGCGACACGGCAATCGAAACGTGTTGATTATGTGCGCGGAATTTAATTGGGGGCGAGTTATGTTTTCTTCGCATTACCGCGGCGCGGCACCCCGCCCACGTCGCTACCTTCACCTCTTGGAGATAACAATGCGATCGAATACGTCCATGTTGCGTCGCGTCGGCGCCATCACTCCGATGGCGCTTGCTGCCGCGCTCTGTTTCGCTGGAACGGCATATGCAGCCGTCCCGGTGAATTGGAGTTGTCAGGCTACGGTTGGGTCTGGCACCCAGACGTCGAGCATGACAACCTCGGTCACCACCACCGCGCCGGGTTCGGTGGCCGCGGGTTCTCCCGTGGCCATTACCATCGCCCCGGGTTCATCGACGGTTCCCCTTAACCCGGTCCCCGGTGTGACGGTCGTCAGCATCAGCAACATGAAGATGCTCATCCCGGTCCCCGCGAATTCGACTTATGTCTCTTCCAGCGCATCCGGCGGATCTGTCCCGGGCTCGACGGCCCTCGTGGGCAGTAATGTTGAGCTCACCGTTCCGGGTCCAATTTCCGGTGGCTCGACTTACACTCCGCCCCAAGTCACCATCAACGTGACGGCCAACGCTCCCGGCTCAATTACCAGCAACTATGCCGGCAGCAGCTATGCGAACCCCGGCATGACCTTCACGACCACCTTGAAACCAATAATTGGCCCGAACTTCAATACCGCAACCGCGTGCTACCCGAATCCTTCTCCGACTCTCACCACCACCACCGTCACCTAACTTCTGATGGCGCGCAAGAAGTAGCCGACTGTAGATAGGGCGGCGCTGGTGGGATAAGGGACAGATTCAGCGCAAGGCCTGGGGAAGTGCAGCGGTGAATGGCCCTCGACTGGGCTGAATGATCAGCCCAGTCGAGGGTCATTGCGATTTTCCAGTCGTGCCACGCTGGGAAGTTGAGTTTTACGACCGGCAGGTATCGCCGGCCAGGGCGGTGACAAAGTAGGCCATCGACAGATCTAGCCAAAGCGTCAATAATTCCATCCGGAACCACTCGGCCATCGCTATGATCAGGCCCAGTCAAAGGAAACCTTGGGGGAGGTCTTCGTCCGATGGCATCTGAACTGGCACGGATCGCAGCAGTCCTGAAGAGAACGATGGATTCTCTGCACGGATCGGTCGATGACTTGGCGCGTGAGTTGGTGAGGGTGCTCGGCGTCAATCACACAGATCGACGTGCCTTGGAGCTCATTCTCTTTGCGGGCGAGACGGTCACGACGCCGGGGCTGCTGGCCGATCGGCTCGGTCTCACTGCCGCCGGAACCACGATCGTCCTCAACCGCCTGGAGAAGCTGGGCTACGTCACTCGATCGCTACATCCCATCGATCATCGCCGAGTCACCGTGGTGGCCACGGATCTCGCTGCCAGCCGTCTCTCGGAACTCGTCTCCCCGCTGCTGGATCAGGGCGGCAAGATGTTGTCGCGCCATTACAGCGCGGCGGAGATCGACCTGATTGTCGGGTTCCTCGCTCGCACGGACGAAATACAGCAAGCCCATCTCAAACGGATGCGTGAATTGGAACCGTACCCACATTAGAAGTCGTCGTCGATCGACAGAACCGCAGTTGGTGCGGGCCGGAAAAGGCACGCAGGCAGCCGATTTCGCGGCCGCCAATTGACCGGGCGTACTCTTCAGGCGACGGTTCGACGAGCGGAGGCACACCGATGAGCGAAGTACCCGAATCCGCGTTGGAATTGCGGTCCCTGGTGACTCCGGACGGCACCCTCGAACTCTCGCTGCAGGACGTCGACATCCCCGCCCCGGCGGCGGACGAAGTCGTCGTCCGCGTCGAGGCGTCGCCGGTCAACCCGTCGGATCTGGGCCTGCTGATTCCCGGTGCGGACATGTCGGCCGCGACGGTCACCGGCACGCCGGAGCGGCCCGTCGTCACCGCGCCCTTGCCGGACGGAGCACTGGCACATCTGGCCGTCCGCGTCGGTCAGTCGCTTCCCGTCGGCAACGAAGGTGCAGGCACCGTGGTGGCGGCGGGGGAGTCGGCCGCGGCGCAGGCGCTCCTGGGCAAGGTGGTGGGTATCGCCGGCGGCGCCATGTATTCGCAGTACCGCGTCGTGAAAGCCGCGGCCTGCCTGGTGCTTCCCGACGGTGCGACGGCGAAGGACGGGGCGTCGTCGTTCGTCAACCCGCTGACTGCGCTGGGCATGGTGGAAACCATGCGCCGCGAAGGACATTCGGCCTTGGTGCACACGGCGGCGGCGTCGAACCTGGGGCAGATGCTGGTCAAGATCTGTCTCGCCGACGGGGTGCCGCTGGTCAACATCGTGCGCAAGGCGGAGCAGGAACAGATCCTGCGCGACCTGGGCGCCGAGTACGTATGTAACTCGGCCGCAACGACATTCGAGCACGACCTGTTCGAGGCGCTTAAGGCCACCTCAGCGACGTTGGCCTTCGACGCCACCGGTGGCGGCACGCTCGCCAGTCAGATTCTCAACGGCATGGAGCAGGCGGCCAACGCGACCGCGACGCAGTACTCCCGCTACGGGTCGGCCGTCCACAAGCAGGTGTACATCTACGGCGGCCTCGACACCGGCCCCACGATCCTCAACCGAAGCTTCGGTATGGCGTGGGGTATCGGCGGCTGGCTGCTCACGCCGTTCCTCGCCAGTGCGGGAGCCGAGGTCATCGGCAGGCTCCGGGCGCGCGTGGCCGCGGAACTCACCACCACCTTCGCGAGCAACTACACCCAGGAAGTCTCGCTGGCCGGTCTGCTCAAACCCGAGGCGTTCAACAGCTACCTCAAGAAGGCAACGGGCGAGAAGTTCCTCGTGACTCCGCAATCGGCACCGTAGCTGGCAAGTCCCTGTCAGGCACGCTGCAAGACGCGCGTACCAAATGAATCTCAGCTACCTTTCGGCTCATGATCTCCGTCGTCATCCCGTGCCGGGACGGTGCCGGCGTGCTCGCCAAACAACTGGATGCCGTACTGGCGCAGGAGACCAGTGCCGAGTTCGAGATCGTCGTCGCCGACAACGGGTCGACGGACGGCACCGCCGACTTGGTGCGCTCCTACTCGGATCCGCGTGTGCGCGTCGTGGATGCCAGTCGGGCACCCGGCGCCAATATTGCTCGCAACATTGGAATTACGGCGTCCACGGGTGAGTACATTCTGCTCACCGATGCCGACGATGTAGTCCACGCGGGATGGATCGAGGCGTATCACCGGGCCTTCATGGGAGGAGCGCAGGCCGTCGGCGGTGGACTTGACCGCATCCTCGCAGACGGCACGCTGCTGGCTCGGGAACGTCGGCTCTATCCGGCGCTGGGCCGCAAGGATGTGTTCGCGAATGGAACGAATTGCGGGTTCACGCGCGAGCTGTTCCACCGGGTGCACGGCTTCGATGAATGGTTCAAAGGCGGCGCTGACGAAGTCGACTTCTTTTGGCGGGTAGCCGAAGCCGGGTTCATGTTGGAGTTGGTGCCGGATGCTGTGGTGAGCAAGGTGCAGCGCACCGATCTGAAGGCGGCGTTCGTTCAGTATCGGAATTTCGGCCGCGGTGAAGCACGCGTCCTCGACAAGTTCCGTCCATGGTGGCTGGGTCCCGCTGTCGTGGGGGCTGCGTTTCAGTCGCTCGTATGGGGTGTGGCGTGGTTGTCCGGTGTCGGCCGCAGGAAGACGACATGCGCCCTGGCGTGGAACCTTGGTGCGCTGCAGGAAGCAGTACAGCTGCTGCGCGTACGTGCCGTCGGCCGAGCCTAGGTCAGGGCCGGGTCCACAGTCGCCGCCAATTTGCTGACGGCCGTCATCACATCGGTAACAGCCGCTGTGTGATGGCGAGATGGTTGCCACCGAATATCCGCCGCGTCAATTTACGGTTTGCTAGAGGTTTGTCATTTGCGTGCCGCCAGGGTGGTGGCAGTCGTACCCTGCATTTCAGTCTCGATCAAGGCCGGACAACGGCGCCCGGCCACACCTCGATCTGACGCTGGAGTGCCATGACGAAACCACGGCCGCCACTGCAGCCGTTGCCGCCCGTCGCTGCGGGCCAGGTCCATGCGCCGCTCAACAAAGATCGCACCCCGCCGTACAAGATCGCCGGCCTGATCCTGGCTCTTGTCGCCGCCGCGGGGATGACGCTCACCTGGCTCCAGTTCCGGGGCACCTTCGACGGCAAGGCCCAACTGTACGTGCTGGCCAGTCGCGCCGGCCTGTCGATGGACAACGGCTCGAAGGTCACCTACAACGGCGTGCCGATCGGCCGACTGAAGGGCAGTGAGGTGGTGGCTGCACCGGGCGAGAAGGCACAGGCCAAACTGATGCTCGACGTCGACCCGCGCTACCTCGCCGTGCTGCCGCGCAACGTGGACGTGAAGCTGCTCGCCACAACGGTATTCGGCAACAAGTACATCTCCATGACCTCGCCGCCGGACCCGGCGCCGCAGCGCCTCAAGCCTGGCGACACCGTCAACGCCGTCAGCGTCACCACGGAATTCAACACGCTGTTCGAGACCATCACTGCCATCTCCGAGCAGGTCGATCCGATAAAGCTGAACGCGACGCTGGCCGCCGCGGCCGAGGCCCTCGACGGCCTGGGCGACAAGTTCGGTCAGTCGCTGGTCAACGGCAATGTCATCCTGGCCGATCTCAACCAGCGCATGCCGTCCATCCGGCACGACAACCGCGCGCTGGCTGATCTCGCCGAGGTCTACGCGAACGCGTCCCCGGATTTGTGGGACGGCCTCAAGAACGCGGTGACCACCGAGCGCGCCCTGAATGATCAGCGCGGCAACATCGATCAGGCGTTGATGGCGTCGGTCGGGTTCGGCAACACCGGCGGTGACATCTTCGAACGTGGCGGGCCGTACCTGGTGCGCGGCGCTCAAGATCTGATTCCGACCGCCCAGGTGCTGGACAAGTACAGCCCCGAGATCGATTGCGGGATAAGGGCTCTCCCGCGCGCGGTGCAGGCTACCTCGTTCGCCGTGGGCGGTAACGGTTACTCGCTGATATCGCACACGGCGCTCGTCGGCTCGGCGAACCAGTACGTCTACCCGGACAATCTGCCCCGCATCAACGCCCGGGGCGGGCCCATGGGCCGGCCCGGCTGCTGGACCGTCACCCGGGACATCTGGCCCATGCCGTACATGGTGATGGACACCGGCGCGTCGATCGCGCCGTACAACCATTTCGGTCTCGGATCGCCGTTCGCGTCCGAGTACGTCTGGGGTCGCCAGGACGGCGAAAACACCATCAACCCGTGACCATTGATGCGAGAACCACCGCCGCGCTAGAGCCGTTCAGCGGTACCAGCGGCAGGGCCCGTTCCTGAGCGCGGCGTGGAAGCGCGACGTCCTTCCATCGGTTCCCGTCCGTCGATCACACGTGCCCGGAACGTTACCCGTGGCTAGAGCACGTTCTCCGGACCCACGGCGGCCCACACGGTCTTGCCCGCCGGGTTCGGCAGGTTTCCCCACACTCGCGCCAGCGCAGCCACCACCGCCAGACCCGATACCTGGTCAGCGCCGTGCGCGGCGTCCTCCTTGCGCTGTGCCAGTGCGGGACTGGCGTCCTCGACGGCAACGGTGACCACCTGGCCGTCGTACTCCACCCGCAGCGTGGGCGAAGAATCGGTGTGCCGCAACACGTTTTCGACCAACGCCGTGGCGATCGCAGCCGTCACCGGGACCATGGCCGGGCACGACCAGCCGGACAACCAGCCGTCGACCAATCGTTGTGCGTCGATGATGCTGCTGACATGGGGCGGCAGGTCCGCCCGTGCCCGTCGTCGCCGGCGGGGACGTTCGCTGCCCATCGTCTGCGTCGCGTCCTTCAGCGTGGGGAACACCGGCACATAGCGTGTGACGCCGCGGCCACGGATGACGGCCCGGACCGCATCGTCGGCGCACACCAGCAGGATCGGCACGTCGGGCCAGGTGCTGACATGCCAACGGGCACTGGTGAAGACCGACCACGCGGATGCTTCCGGCACCCGCAACTCGTTGACGTCGACGATCACCACCCGGGGTTCGTCGAGCGCCGCCTTGACCACCCTGTCACGCAATGTGCGATACGACAGACTGTCGAGCACGCCGGTGCAGACCAATGTGTACTCGCCACCCCCGCCGTAGAGAGGTGCGCTGATATGCAGCGGTTCAGTCACCGGCTCCCGCCACCGTGAGTCGTTCGGTCGGCCATCACGCCCACTCACTTCCAGCATCGGTGCGTTCAGTCTAGTTCTTTCAGGGGATTTCGATGAGGACGAGTCACGAGGGATCTCGACCTCGGTAGAGGGCTACCCGGTGACGGCGGAGTGAAACAGACGTTGACGGTGCCGTCACTTTCGCTGGACGCGTGGTAGAAACGGGTTTGCTGGATTCCGCCGACAGTGGGCCTTATGACCGGAAAATTGGAGACAGCCCGGTCACAAGGCCGGCTGTCGGAGTGCTCGGCGCGGTCAGCGCTTGCGGCTGCAGTTCGGCTGGGCCGGCTTGGCCGGCCAGGCGCACACGTTGAGGTACGTCTCGGTGCCCATGCCGCCGCCATCGAAGACGGCGTAGCTGTCGCCGTGCGTGCCGGTGTAGGTGGCACCGCCACCGCCTCCCGGCCCGCCGTCGGACGACACGATGGTGGTGACGGCCCAGCCCTTGCCCTCGAGCGCGGCCTTGTACGCCGTCACGACCTCGGTGGGTGCGCCCGTCACCTTGAAGCTGAGGTGAATCCCGTTGTCCGCGATGGTGTCTGGGCCCCAGGTCTGCGCGGTGCCGCCGGGTGTCGGGACCAGCGCCTGCAGCTCGGCGGGGCCGGCGGGCGCGGCGGCCGAGGTGGTGGCCGCCGCGGAGCTCGACGATCCTGTGGCGCCGGAGTCGGCCTTGCCCCCGCAACCTGCCACCAGGCCGATCACTGCCGCCGTGGCTGCCACGGCGCGGATTGTGTTGCCCATGGTCGCTCCCATCCTCGAGCGCACCGTATCAACGTATTCGACGCAGTGGTCAAAAATGGCGCGGTTGGGTGGACGCGGGGGACACACCTACGATGCCAAGGTGGCAGGGGAAGGCTGGGTAGCGCACATCCCGACGGCCACCTACGGCCCGCCCCGGCTGGGCGGTGCGGTCATCGCGCGGCCGGCGATCACCGGATTGCTGTCCGGCTCGGCTGCGGAACTGGTGGTGGTCATCGCGCCCGCCGGATACGGCAAGACCACGGCGGTGGCGCTCTGGGATGACGCCGACACCCGGCAGTTCGCCTGGGTGCGGCTCGACCATCTCGACAACGACCCTGCTCACCTGCTGTTGCATCTGGTGACGGCCGTGGACCAGGTTGCCCCAGTCGATCCCGCGACGTTCCAGTACCTGCGCGGCGCCGGCCGGGCCGTCGATACCCAACTGGTTCCCGCGGCGATCGCGGCGCTGGAGTCCGCCGGGCCGATTGTGTTGGTGCTGGACGATATTCATGAGCTGACACACGAAGCGGCGGTGTCGGCCCTGCGCGCCCTGGTCCAACTCGCCCCGGAATCGACGACGCTGACATTGATCGGCCGCACCGCGCCGCAGCTCGATCTGGCGCGGCGCCGGCTGCAGGGCGGCGTGCTGGATGTCGGTACCGAGGAGCTGAAACTCTCGGTGACAGAGGCGGAATCGGCCCTCGGCTCGGTCGGCGGACCGGTCGGTCCGACGGCCGCGCTCGTGGTCGACCGCTGCGAGGGCTGGGCAGCCGGCGTGGTGATGGCGGCCATGGCCTTGCGTGACGGTTCGTCTGCCGACGCGATCACCGGACGTCACCGCCTGGTCGCGGACTATCTCGTCGAAGAAGTACTGGGCCGGCTGGACCCGGCCGTCGAAGCATTCCTCGTGGAATCCGCGGTGCTCGACCACTTCACCGCCGACGATCTGAACTACGTTCTGCAGCGCGAAGATTCAGCTGACATGCTGAGCGCGATCCACGCCTCCGGCAACCTGTTCCTGGTCTCACTCGATGAGCGGGGCGTCGAATACCGCTACCACCGGCTGTTCGCCGACCTGCTTCGTGCGCGGCTGCGCAATCGCGATCCGGAGCGGTTCCGCGCCCTGGCGTCCCGGGCTGCGGAGCATCTCGAGCGGGCCGGCGACATCGACGGCGCCCTCTTGCAGGCGCTGGCGGCCGACGACCCGGCACACGCCGCGGCACTGGTGGAACGCGATGCCGTACGGCTCGGATTCGACGGCCGCGCAGGCATCTTGGAGCGCCGGCTGAGCCTGCTCGATGAGCATGTCTTCGCCGATCATCCCGATGCCGCGATCGCCCGGGCCTGGTTCGGGCTGACGCTGGGGGACGCCGACCTGATCCAGCGGTCCCTGTTGCTGGCCGCGGCCGCCGACCGTGGTGCGCCCTTGGCGGACGGTGCACCGTCGGTGAAAGTGGCTGCCGCCCTGGTCGGTTCACTCGTCGGCATCGGCGGGGTGCTCGAGGTGGTCCGGCATGCCGACACGGTCTGCGCCGCGGGCAATCACCTCGTGAACCCGTGGTGGGGCGCGGCGGCCTCGGTCAAGGGCGGTGCACTGTCGATGGCCGGTGACGCGGAAAGTGCCAGGGCGACACTGGAATCGTCGCTCCCGGTGCTCGACGACCTTCCCGGCTTCCGGGCCGTGGCGCTGGCACATCTGGCCCTGCTGGACCTCGACGACGGGGCCCTGCAGTCCGCGGCGCGGCGCAGCGCCCAGGCCCGCAGCATCGTCGACTCCCGCGACCTGTGCGACCTGGTGCCCATCGTCTTGGTGTACGCGGTGGACGGGTTGGTGCGGAGCCACCGCGGCGACGTCGCCGGGGCGCGAGATGCGGTGCGGGGCACCGAACGGCTGCTGGACCGGCTGGGCGACCTGGCGGCGCGCACGGCGGCACTGGGACATGCGCTGACGGCGGCTACCGCCCTCGAGATCGACGACCCGGAACTGTGCCGGCGGCATCTCGACGCGGGGCTGTTGGCCGCCCGGCGGGAGCCCGATGCGGCGTCGGTGCACCTACGGTTGGCGCGCGTTCGGGAATTGCTTGCCACACACGCGCAGCACGGGCCGCGGCCATCGCTGACCGCGGCCGAGCTGCGTCTGCTCCCGCACCTGGCGACCCACCTGTCCCTGCAGAAGATCGCCGGCGAACTGCACCTGGGGCGGGAAACCGTGAAGAGTCAGGCCAAGGCGATCTACCGCAAGCTGTCGGTGTCGTCGCGCGCCGAGGCCGTCGCCGAGGCGGCGCGCCTCGGTCTGCTCGACCAGCCCTGACCCGTCAGGCCTTCCGGGCGAGGAAGCGGGCGAACGGGATCAGCATCGTGAACTCGGCGATCAGCACCACCGTGATCATCACCGTGACGCGCGGATCGCCGAAGTTCTGGCCGGCCACCACGAAGGCGGCCGCCGCATTGCGTTGCGCGGTACCCAACGCGAGTACGGGCCGCGCGGTGGCGCTGAAAAACACCAGGGCCCAGCCGATTCCGGCGCAGATTGCGGTGTAGACGATGGCCGCCAGGATGCCCCGCGTGCCGTACACCGACAGCACCTCCCGGAAATTGGCGACGATGGTCAGGACGACCACCAGCACCATGCTGACGGTGCTCAGCAACCCGATGGCCGGCCTGACGCGCGCTGCCGACGCTTCAGCCTGCTTGCGCCAGAACAGCCCGATCGCCAAGGGGATCAGCATGAGAATCACCAGCGAGGACGCGATCGCGAGCGGATCGACCGCCGACCCCTTGAGGAAGATCGGCAGCACTATCGGCACATAGACCACCGTCGTGATCATCAGCAGCACCATCAGGCCGACACTCAACCCGGTGTCGGCCTTGGCGAACTCGGCGAGCTTGATCAGGAACGGTGCGCCCGCGGCCAGTCCGCACAGCAGCAGGCCCACGCCCAGCGGCTCGTCGAGGTCGAGCAGCCGCCACAGCGCGAGCGCAATCAGCGGCGCCGCAACGAAATTGGCGACCAGGGTCAGGCTCACCACCCGAATGTCCTTGAGTGGCGCCAGAATCTGGGCCGGGGTCAGGCTCAGCCCCACACCCAGGGTGCTGGACACCACGAACAGGACGACGGCGATGTTGGAACCGCGCGTCGCCAGATCGGTCAGCGTCACATCGTCACCAGGTTGCGCCAGAACGACTTCAGGCTGTCGCTGGCGCCGAACAGGGTCGTGAAATGCGTCGAGTCGACCAGCACGATGTCGCCCGCACGGTCACCCGTCGGCGGCATGTGGATCAGCGCGTTGAACTCCGTGTTACCCGCCAGGGTGAACGGGTGCGGTCGGGTCTGGTCGATCAGCTGCCGGCCCAGCACCCGAAGGTCGGCGCTCTCCGGGGCGGTGAGCTGGTAGTGCGGCAGGTGCGGGTGCAATGCCAAGGTGGTGACGTCGCGCAGCAGGCCCGCCGAATCCAGATCACGGAAAGTGGTCAGCGGCACGATCTGTTTGGTGCCCTCGACCGTCGCCGGGCGCAGACCCCACGTGTTGTGGATCGGGATGCTCAGGCCCTTCAGCAGTGACCGCGCGAATCCGCTGAAGTTCTGGACGCGCGGCGTCAGCGGGTCACCGTGATGCAGGTACTCCATCTGCTGCTGCTCTTTGTCGTCGGTGAAACCGACGTCGTGGTGCGGGGCCAGCATCAGGCACGTGCCCTCGCGCTTCAGCCACTGCTGGATCGCGGCCACCTCCTCCGGGGTGGCTTCCTCGTCGCCGAGCAGGTGGTCCAGCCCGAAGATCATCAGGGTGTCGGTGTCGTTCAGGATGCGTTCGTCGATCGGCAGCCGGTAGCCGGCCTGATCGACGCGCTGGAACACCGCCACCGGATGACCGGTCGCCGCACCGGCCACATCCTGAAAGGACAGCGACGAACGGTGGAACAGCTCCAGCGTGCCGTCGACGCCCTGCAGGAACTCCCGCGGGCTGTATTCGACACCTTCGTACGCCGGCCACGTGGCAGCGCGAACCTCGGTCATGGTGGAGAACCGGTTGTACAGCAGGGCCGGGTCGCGCTGGGCCTCCCACGGGTAGCTCCACGACCAGTAGATGCTGACGCGGCGGTTGCCGTTGTGCGGGCGCGTGATGTGGGCCTGGTTGTAGGTGCGGGCGTAGGTACTCATGATGCTCCTTGCTGTCCGAGTGTCGAGAGGTAACGCAGTGCGGTCAGGCCGGGCAGGAAGAAGTATGCCCCGCCGCGCAGCGTCGTGAATGCCGGTAACCCTTTGTGCACCTTGCGGATCGGCCGCTTGGGGATCGTGAAGTCGAGCGTGCCGTCCTGCGTGCCGCAGATGGGGTCGTGTTCGTTGCCGAGCTCCTGGAACGCGGTGTCGTTGATCCACACGTTCTGGGCGAACTCGAATTGCCGCACCAGGCTCGCGCAGATCAGGAACATCCCGACACCGCGCTCGACACCGTCGTCGACGGCGCCCTCGGGGAGCGCCGGGCCGTAGGTGCCGCTGCGCCGGATCATCCTGCGCCGATTGGGATTCGGTTCGGTATCGCGCGGGTTGAGCCGACGCGCGTGCGAGCCGACCGGGCACTTGTAGCCGTGTGGATCCATGGTTGCGTAGTCGAAGTCGTTGTTGCGCATCGGATCCGCGCCGAGTTCCGGATCGTCGTGTTCGGGCGCCAGGACCAGCGGCGCGCCGCTGCGCCACCGGCCCATGAACTTCGCGGCCAGCAGTTCCTGGCCCTCGGCGTCCTCGGCATGTTGCTTCAGGTAGTCGCGGAAGGTCCCGACATGTTCCTCCAGCCGGCGGTACGCCATGTAACTGCCGTTGCGTGAAAGCACCTCGAGGGCAGGCTGATTCGAGACCAGGCCCTCCTCGTCGGGATAGCCGAGGAGGAACTCGCCCGGGGCCAGCGCCCCGCCGGCGCCGGGGATCAGCGTCTCTCCGGAGCCGGCCATCTGCGGCTGCGACACCGGATCGCGGTAGCCGAAGTGATCGTGGTCGTACTCGAACGGTGCGGTGGCCGCCAGATCGAGATGCGACAGCGACCGCACACCGGGGCACCGGTCCAACAGCGCGTCGTGCTCGCCGACGCACCGCACCCGTTCGTCCTCGTCCCGCGCGAACAGGATGACGATGGCGTGCAGGTCGTCACCCGCGAGCCCACCGGCCCAGTGCTCCGGTGCGGCCGCGCCGGTATCACCCAGGATGTCGGCGCGGGCGGCCATGCCCTCGCGGAACTCGGCCGGGAAGCTGGCCAGCGTCTGCTCGTCAAGTCCCAACGCGCGCAAGCCGTTCCAGGTGAAAGCGAGGTTCACCCACCGCTTGAAGATGTTGACGGTCTTGCGGACGTCGGTGGCCGACTGTACGAGCGGAACCATCTCGGCCAGCCAGGCCTGCCCGGCTTCGGGGGTGTCGAATGACACGAACTCGTACCGACCGGTGAGGTGGGGTGTCCCGGTCAGCATGATGTGCTGAATATCGTCGAATTCGAGTGCTGTCACTGCATCTGGTCCAACATGTCGGAGAACGCGGTCTTGAGCCGCAGGGCCTTCTTGATCTCGACGGCAGTCACGTAGGGGTATTCGCCGTACTCCAGGAAGCTCGGCACCTGGTGCTCGCGGACGAACATGATGAACGCCTCGGGGTTGGTCTTCCAGTCCGCCGGGAAGCCCTCCAGATGGGTGAACGCCGTGGTGATGCCCGTCGAGCTGAACAGCTTGACGGCGTCCTCGGTGTACTTGTCGAAGTCGGTGTCGAAGATGCCCTGGTACTGGAAGTGCAGCCCCGACCCGACGTCGAACAGATTCCACCGCAGGTAATGCAGCTTCAGTGGGGCCAGCACGTCGGGCTGCGCCGCAACCGCGGCCTCGAGCTGCTTGCCGTAGTCGCGGATCGCCTGCTCATGGCCGTCGAGCACCTTGGCGATGATGTTGAAGCCGTAGCACGCCGGGGTGCGTGGGAAGACCGGCCCGTAGCGACCGCGAGTGAGCTCGAAGTAGCCCTCCTTGGGGATGGCCAGAGCTGCGGGTTGGGTCCAATCGTCATTTCCGTTGTGCGCCATGGCAACGAGATTATGGACGCGGCGAGGGCGCGTCGTCCCCCGATTCGGGGGAAATTAACGCGCCGGCGTCCTGGGCCGCGTCAGCCGCGGCTGACGGTGTTGGACCGGCCCGGATCAGGAACTTCCGGATTCCCGGAGTGGTAGGTCACGTGGTTGTCCATGCCCGACGTGACGATCTTGTCGGCGGAGTCGACCGTCACGGTGTTCTCGATGCCGGAGACCTCGACGGTCGAGCAGTGCCCGGTGATGGTGACGCTGTTGGACACCCCACTGATGCTGATCGGCCGGTCGTTGCACGCGACGGTGCGGTGGCCGCGCACACCCGCAACCTGAATGGGCCGGTTGGGATCGTCGGACTGCGGCGGCAATTCGACGAGGCCGGGACCGGACATGACCGCGGTGCCGTTGACGACGACCGAGGATTCGTCACCGGGCGGGGTCGGGACGGGGACCGAGGCGCTGGGCGGGGCCCCAGGGTTGGGCGTCAGAAACGTCGGGTGCTTCTTGCCGGTCAGGTTGGTGACGAAGATGATGGCGGCGACTACCGGGCCCACGATGACTGCGAGGACGACGACGCCCAAGATCATGCGGCGTGCCGCGGTGCTCGGCACGCCCGGCGGCAACGGTTGCGGCGGCCAGGGTGTTTGAGGCCGGTGGTATTGGGCGGGGTACGGATTGCTCGGCGCCGCCGCGCGGGACGACCACGCGTGGCCGGGCTCCGTCAGCTCCGAGGCCCGCGCCTGTTCGTTCATCGCGCGCTCGAGCTCGCGGATGCGGGCTTCTGGATCGTCGTCGCGACTCATGATCCGATGCTGTCACACCCGGCGAACTCAACGCCACAGGTAGCGGGTCTTGGGCCGGCCGGTCCCGCCGTATTCGCTTCGGCGCGTGACGGTTCCGTCGTCGGCCAGCCGTTCCAGATAGCGCCACGCGGTCACCCGGGCAACTCCGACGGCTTTGGCCGCCTCGTCGGCCGTCAGCCCGTCGGGACTGTCGCGCACCGCGCGGGCGATGTCGTCGTTCGTCAGTGTCGCGGCACCTTTTGGAGCCGTGGATTTGTCTGCGCTGGTGCGTAATTCGGCGAGGGCGCGGTCCACCTCGGCCTGGCTGGCGGCGTCCACCCCGGCGGGGAGGGCCGTCCGGTACCGCTGATAGCGGTCCAGCCGGTCCCGGAAGGCCGCGAAGGTGAACGGCTTCAACAGATACGCCAGTGCGCCGTGCGCGACGGCGGCGCGCACCATCTCCAGATCGCGCTCGGAGGTGATGGCGATGATGTCCGGCGCCGGCCGCAGCCCGGACAGTGCCGACGCCAGGCTGATGCCGCTGGCGTCGGGCAGTCCGAGGTCCAGCAGGACCAGGTCGATGGGCTCGTCGGTGGTGGTCGCCCGGGTCGCGGCCTGGATGGCCTCGCGTGCCGTGTGGGCCACCGCGGCGACGGAAAACCCTTCCAGCCGTTCGACATACGTGCGGTGCGCCTCGGCGATCAGGGGATCGTCGTCGACGATCAGCACGGTGGTCATGAGGCTGCCGCCGGAATCGTCACCGACACCACCGAACCGTAATTGACATCGGACGACAGCGTGCCGCCGTGCCGGTTGACCACCTGTGCCACCAGGGCGAGGCCCAGCCCGTGTCCCGGCGCCGATTTCGTCGAATAACCACGGCGCATGGCGTTTTCGAACGTCGCCGGGTCCATGCCGGTGCCGCTGTCGGCCACCCGCATGTGCAGTTCGGCGCCCGGCTCGCACCGCACCGTCACCTCGACCCACGGCTCGTCGCGGTCGCATGCGTCCATCGCGTTGTCGATCAGGTTGCCCAGCACCGTCACCATTTCCGGCCCGCTCAGCGGTAGTTGTGAAGTGTCCGAAGGTAATTGTGAGTCCACGGTGACGGTGAAGTCGATGCCACGTTCGTGGGCCTGGGCGCTCTTGCCCAGCAGCAATGCCACCAGGGCGGGCTCGTGGACCTCGCTGGACAGCCGGTCGACGAGTCGTTGCGACAGCTCCAGTTCGTCGGTGGCGAAGGCCACGGCGTCGGACGGGCGGCCCATCTCGACCATGGTGATCACCGTGTGCAACTTGTTCGCCGCTTCGTGTGCCTGCGCCCGCAACGAGTCGGTGAGGACCTTCAGCGAGCTGAGTTCGCCCAGGGTGCTTTGCAATTCGGTGCGGTCCCGGATCGTCACGACCTCCGAACCCGCCCGGCCCGACACCGGGGAGCGGCTGACCACCAGCACCCGGTCATCGGTCACGTGGACCTCGTCGCGCACACCGGGATCGGCCGCGCGCAGGAACTCCGGCAGGTCGGACAGGGCCACCGCGCCCGGTGGCAGGGCCAGCAGGCGCCGTGCCTCGTCGTTGGCCAGCACCACGCGCCCCTTCTCGAGCACCAGCAGGCCCTCGGACACCGAATGCAGGACGGCGTCGTGGTGCTCGTACATCACGCGCAACTGGTCCGGCCGCAGCCCGTGGGTCTGACGAAGCAGCCGGCGCCGGATGAACCACGTACCCAGCAGCGAAAGGGCAAGGGCGGCAAGGCTGATCACCGCGATCATCGGGATCTGATGGCGCCACTGCGCGGTCAGCGTCGTCTCGGTGATGCCCGCGGCGACAAGGCCCACAATCTGTCCGGAACCGTCCCGCACCGGGGTGATGGTGCGCACCGACCGGCCCAGCGTCCCGGTGTAGAACTCGGTGTGAGTCTGGCCTTTCAGGGCCTGCTCCGTGGTGCCCAGGTAGTGGCCGCCGATCTGGCGGGGGTCCGTATGGGTGAACCGGGTGCCGTCGGGCGCCATGACGGTGATGAAGGCGATGCCGGTCTGGGCCCGAACGGTTTCGGTGACCGGCTGCAGGACTTCCGTCGCGTTGCCCGCCCGGATGGCGGCAGCCGTCGACGGTGCGTCGGCCAGTGCCGTGACGATGCCGGTGAGCAGCTGTTTGGCGGCGGCGTCGTTGGTGCGGCGCGACTGCACCACGGCCAGAGCACTACCGGCCGCCACCACCACGATGATGATCGCGATCTGCAGGGCGACGATCTGGCCGGCCAGGGACCAGCGTGGCGCGGCCGGCCAACTGCGCATCACTGCGTCCTTCTGTAGTCCGCCTGTTCGCGTCGGCGGTGAACTTCGGTGAACGAAATGAACATATGCGTGACGTGCCTCACGTTCTGGACAAACATCCTTGCAGAAGTTTTCGACAACGAGGCCGGAGGACTGCCCGACATGACTGATCAAGCGCCCCGTCGCGACCGCACCCATTGGCTGTACATCGCCGTGCTCGTCGCCGTCGTCGGCGGTGTGGCCGTCGGCCTCATCGCGCCCGGGGTGGGCAAGGACATCGCGGTCCTCGGCACCCTGTTCGTCAACCTGATCAAGATGATGATCACCCCGGTCATCTTCTGCACGATCGTCCTGGGCATCGGTTCGGTGCGCAAAGCCGCGACGGTCGGCAAGATCGGCGGCCTCTCGCTCGGCTACTTCCTCGCCATGTCGACGGTGGCGCTGGCGATCGGGCTGGTCGTCGGCAACCTGCTGAGCCCGGGATCGGGCCTGCACCTGTCGGCGCAGGCGACCGGTCAGGGCGCGAAACTGGCGCAGAAGGCGCACGAGGCCGGCGGCCTCATGGACTTCGTCTCGCACATCATCCCCGAGACGCTGCTGTCGGCGCTGACCAGCGGAAACGTGCTGCAGGCCCTGTTCATCGCCCTGCTCGTCGGCTTCGCCGTCCAGGCCATGGGTACGGCCGGTGAACCCATCCTGCGGGGCGTCCAGCACCTGCAGAAGCTGGTGTTCCGGGTGCTGATCATGATCCTGTGGCTGGCGCCGATCGGCGCGTTCGGTGCCATGGCCGGCGTCGTGGGCCAGACCGGCTGGCGCGCCGTCACCCAGCTGCTGACCCTGATGCTCGGGTTCTACGTGACCTGCGTCGTCTTCGTCTTCGGCGTGCTCGGGGTGCTGCTGTGGTCGGTGACCCGGATGTCGATCTTCCGGCTGGTCCGCTACCTGGCCCGCGAGTACCTGCTGATCTTCTCGACCTCGTCGTCGGAGTCGGCGCTGCCTCGGCTGATCGCCAAGATGGAGCACCTGGGTGTGGACCGCAGCACCGTCGGCGTCGTGGTGCCGACCGGCTACTCGTTCAACCTCGACGGGACCGCGATCTACCTGACGATGGCGGCGCTGTTCATCGCCGACGCCATGGGGCGGCCGATGGCGATCGGGGAGCAGTTGGCGCTGCTGGCCTTCATGATCGTCGCCTCCAAGGGTGCTGCCGGCGTCACGGGCGCGGGTCTGGCGACGCTGGCGGGTGGCCTGCAGAGCCACCGGCCGGACCTGCTGGACGGCGTCGGGCTGATCGTCGGCATCGACCGGTTCATGTCGGAGGCGCGGGCCGTCACCAACTTCTCGGGCAACGCCGTCGCCACGGTGCTGATCGGATCGTGGACCGGGACACTCGACCGGGCAAAGGCCGCAGCCGTATTGCACGGCGCCGATCCGTTCGATGAGCTGACGATGCTCGATTCGGGTGTCGAGCACCCGTCCGGCAACACCGGTGTGACGGCGCTCACATCATGAACAAAATGTGAATTCGTCGATAACAGCGAATCTCGGGGCCCGCTCAGGCGGGCCTCCGGGCTGTCGTGATCTTGATGGACGGAAGTGGAACCTGGGTTTTATCGTGCGGGTGAGACGGATGGGATTGTTTGCGTTCGTGTCGCGGTGTGATGTTTCGCTCACTTTGCCAGGGAATGCCAGGAAACGCTGCTTGGAAACCCTCAGGAATGAGGCGGACCTATGTTTGCTCAATTTGAATTCAGCCGTTGTTTACGCAGGTCGGGACGTCGATCACCATTGATAACAAGTGCATAACAATTCACAACATAAGTAACTCCTAAGAGCTTCTGATCAATTCGTGACGAGGCGTCGCTGAAGCCGTCCGGAATGTCGGTGGGGATCACTACACTTCTTGAAAGCAGCGCTCATCCGGGCGCACCCGGACGGGCAATCGACTACCGGCGCGTTGCCGCGCTGGCGGAGGTACCGAAGATCGTGGCAAATAATAACGCTCGTGCAAAAGCGAAGCGGGCCGGCGCCAAGGCGCTGCGCGGAACCATGGACATCGCGCAGGTTGGCCGCGGCACCATCGCCGACATCGCCGAGAGTGCGGGCCAGTTGGTTGCGACCAGCTACGCCGACAACATGGTGTCGCTGATCGAGCCGCGCAGCCGCAGCATCCGCGATATCGCCGTCGACGGCGAGCCGTTCGCGGTCGTCGCCACCGCCGACCGGGCGTACGTCGCCGTGTCCGGTGCCGAGTTCGACGGCGTCGCCGTCATCGACGTCGCCACCGGTGCCGAGCTGGCCGCCTACCCGCTGGCCTCGGGCGTGAGCGCCCTCGCCGTCAGCCCCGACGGCAAGCGGGTGTTCGCGGGCCGCGCCGGCGACACCTACATCGACGTCGCCGTCATCGACATCACCGCCGACCGCGTCGGCACCATCGAGATCGCCACCGGCGCCGCCATCAGCATCGACGCCCTCGCGGTCGACCACACCGGTCGCCGGCTCTACGTCGCCACCACCGATGAGGTGGGCAGCCAGCTGGTCGTCGTCGACACCGAGACCACCCGCATCCGCAACACCATCGTCATCGGTGCCCCGATCCGCAGCCTGGCGCTCGGCCCGGACAACACGGCCTACGTGCTGACCTCGGACCTGACCGCCCGCGGTGAGGTGCACGTCGTCGACCTGGCCGCCGGTCGCGTGACCGGCCGCTTCGCCGTCGGCGACGCCCCGACCCAGCTAGTGCTCGGCGCCGACGGCACCCGTGCCTACGTCGTCGACTACGACCGCGTCTCGGTGTTCTGCACCCAGACCAACACGGTCGTCGACACCATCGCGGCCGACGTTCAGCCGTCGTGCGTCACCGTCAGCCGTGACGGCTCGCGGCTGTACGTCGCGGACGTCGTCGGTGACGTCACCGCGGTCGCCGTCGAGGCCCCCAAGCCGCTGCTCTACTCGCAGTTCATGGCAACCAAGTCCGTCGCCATGAACGAGGTGCGCGCGCTGGAGCCCGCGACCGTCTAGTCATTCCACAGAAAACGCCCCCGCCGGCCGGCGGGGGCGTTTTTGGTATCCGGGGACTACTGCCTGCCCGTGCAGTCGAGTGACACCGAAATGGTCCTGCTGGTTTGCGGCAGCAGGATGGAATTGCTGTTGCGGCCCAGCCCGGGGCCGACCCACGGCACCAACTGCGTCGTCTGCTGTGGATTGCGCACACTGGTCACCGTGCACTCGGACACCGGCGCCGTCCCGAGCTTGTCGATCGTGACCACGTAGCCCTCGGATTGCAGCCGGTTGATCGTGTCCTGCGCCGATTCGGCCGCGGCCAATCCGGCCGGCGCCAGCATCGCGGCCACCCCGCCGACAGTCGCCGCGGCGAGCGTCCAATTCCTGCGCATGATTTTCTCCTGTCGTGCCAACGCTAATCATCCTCCTACCTGGCACGGTCGGCTAGCATCTCGACATCCCAGCGGCAGCAACCCAGAGGCGAAATTCACGATGCTCAGTACGATGCAGGACGCCCCGCTCACGATTACGACGATCATGCGGCATGCGACCGGTCAGAATTCCCGCCGAACCGTCACCACGGCGCTCGGCGGTGGGCAGTACCGCACCACGACCTACGGCGAAGTCGGCCGGCAGTCCGCGCAGCTGGCCAACGCGTTGCGCGGGCTCGGCATCACCGGCGACCAGCGGGTCGCCACATTCATGTGGAACAACGCCGAACACACGGTGGCCTACCTGGCCATTCCGTCGATGGGCGCGGTGCTGCACACCCTCAACATCCGGTTGTCGCCGGAGCAGATCGCCTACATCGCCAACGAGGCCGAGGACTCCGTCGTCATCGCCGATCTCTCGTTGACCGCCCAGCTCGCCCCGGTGCTGCCGCAGATGAACACGGTGCACACGGTGATCGCCATCGGCGCAGGGGATTTGGCGCCGCTCGAAGCCTCCGGAAAAACGGTACTGCGGTACGACGAATTGTTGGCCGCCCAGCCCGTCGACTTCGACTGGCCGGAGATCGACGAGCGGTCCGCGGCGGCGATGTGTTACACCAGCGGCACCACCGGGAATCCGAAAGGTGTTGTCTACAGCCATCGTTCGAGTTTTCTGCACGCCATGGCGACGTGTACCAGCAATGCGCTGGACGTCGGCAGCGACGACGTGGCGCTGCCCATCGTGCCGATGTTCCACGCCAACGCCTGGGGGCTGCCGTACGCCGCCCTGATGGCCGGTGCCGACCTGGTGATGCCGGACCGGTTCCTCGACGGCGCTTCCCTGATCGACCTCATCGAGACGCACCGCCCGACCATCGCCTGCGCCGTGCCGACGATCTGGAACGACGTGATGAACTGTCTGGAAAAGAACCCGGGCCATGACATCTCGTCGCTGCGGATCGTGGGCTGCGGCGGATCGGCGGTGCCGCAGTCGATGATGCGCATCTTCCAGGAGCGGTACGGCGTCCACATCCGCCAGGCCTGGGGGATGACCGAGACCTCGCCGCTGGCGACCACTGCCAAGCCGCTGCCGAACGTGTCCGAGGAGCAGTACTGGGCCTCCCGCGCGACCGCCGGCCGTCCGATGTGCGGTGTCGAGATTCGGATCGTCGACGACGCCGGCAGCCCGCTGCCGCACGACGGAGAAGCGGTCGGGGAGATCGAGATTCGCGGCCCGTGGATCACCGGCAGCTACTACCTGGGCTACGACGCGAGCAAGTTCGACAGCGGCTGGCTGCGTACCGGCGATGTCGGACGCATCGACGACTGCGGGTTCGTCACGCTCACCGACCGGGCCAAGGATGTCATCAAGTCCGGCGGTGAATGGATTTCCTCGGTCGAGTTGGAGAACCACCTGATCGCGCACCCCGCGGTGCTGGAAGCCGCCGTGGTCGCGGTGCCCGACGATCGCTGGCAGGAACGGCCTTTGGTTGCTGTCGTGCTGCACGAGGGCGCCTCGGCGACACCTGATGAACTTCGAGAGTTCCTGGCGGACAAGGTGGTTCGCTGGTGGCTGCCCGAGCGGTGGACGTTCATCGACCAGGTGCCGCGCACCAGCGTCGGCAAGTACGACAAGAAGACCATCCGTGCCCGGTACGCCGACGGCGCGTACGACGTCGTCACCATCTAGTTCTCTCGCGAGCTAGGCACGCACCGCGAGGGTCGACATCAGGTCGGCGAGGCGGTCCGGGCGGTCGAGCATCGAGAATGTCCGTGCGCCGTCGATGATTTCGAGGCGGGAGTTCGGGATGATCTTCGCCAGCTTCTCGCCGTCGCCGACTTCGAAGAACACGTCGTCGGCCGACCACGCGATGAGCGTCGGCTTGTCGAATTCGTGCAGCCGTGCTGCGACGCCGGTGGTGACCTCGGTGCGCAGGGAGCTGGTGAACACTCGAAGGTCCTCGGCGACAGCAGGTTTGGACTGCGTGTTGTGCACCCACTCCCGGGTCAGGGCGTCGAGGTCGGTGTACGCGAGTCCGTCATAGGCGCGCTTGCGGACCAATGGGATCCGGAACACCTGCGAGCCCGCCCGGAATACTGCCTTGGAGCGCGACGCCAGGATCAGCGGCTTGAGGATCGGTGGCGGAAAGTGTTCGAACGCATCGCAACTCGTCAGCACCATGGCGCCGATGCGCTCCGGGTGGTGGACCGCGACCAGCTGCGTGACCACGCCGCCGGTGTCGTTGCCGACGATGACGACGTCGTCGAGGTCCAATGCGGCCAGGGTGTCGGCGACGATGCGCGCGACGCCGTGGATGCTCCGGTCGGCACCCGGGCGCAGCGCTTCGGGATGTGCGCCCAGCGGCCAGGTCGGGGCGATGCACCGCAGGCCGCGTTCGGCAAGGCGCGCGGCGACCCCGCGCCACAGCTGGCCACCCATCATGTATCCGTGCACGAAGACGACGGGCCTGCCGTCCTTCGGTCCGAATTCCTCGAAATGGATGGTTCCGGCGTTAATCTCGATGATCGACATGGATCACTCCTAGCTCGACACTCATTTACAAACAGGCTGTCCGCAACTTACCAACAGGGTGTATGGAAAACAAGAGGCGTACTCAGGAGGAGCGCTCCGCGGCTACCCGCGAAGCGTTGATCGTCGCCGCGCGGCGACTGTGGGGCGAGCGAGGTTATGCCGAGGTGGGCACGCCGGAGATCGCGACGACGGCCGGGGTCACCCGGGGCGCGATGTACCACCAGTTCGCCGACAAGGCAGCGCTTTTCCTGGCTGTGGTGGAAGTGGTGGAGCAAGATGTGATGGCCCGGATGGGGGCCATGGTGGCGGCATCGGGGGCGACGTCCCCGGCCGATGCGATTCGCGCCGCGGTCGACGCCTGGCTGGAAGTCTCCGGCGACCCGGAGGTGCGTCAGCTGGTCCTGCTCGACGCCCCGAGCGTCCTCGGCTGGGCAGGCTTCCGTGACGTCGCCCAGCGCTACAGCCTGGGTATGACGGAGCAGTTGCTCAGCGAGGCCATGAAGGCCGGCCAGCTGGCCCGGCAGCCCGTGCGGGCGCTGGCGCACGTGCTCATCGGGGCCCTCGACGAGGCGGCCATGCTCATCGCCACCGCGGACGACCCGAAGAAGACCCGCCGCGAGACCCGCCAGGTGCTGCGCCGCCTCGTCGATGCCATGTTCGACGGCTGATTACTTCCGCGAGCAGACGCAAAACTGTCGTTTTCGAAGCGAAAACGACAGTTTTACGTCTGCTCGCAAGTGGGAGGTGACTAGCGCTCGGCGCGCTGGTAGGCCGTCACGACGGCGGCGCCGCCCAGGCCGATGTTGTGCTGCAACGCGGCGGTGACGCCGTCGACCTGGCGCTTGTCGGCGGTGCCGCGCAGCTGCCACGTCAGCTCCGAGCACTGGGCCAGGCCCGTCGCGCCCAGCGGGTGACCCTTGGAGATCAGGCCGCCCGACGGGTTGACGACCCAGCGGCCGCCGTAGGTGGTGTCGTTGTTGTCGATCAGCTGCGGGGCCTCGCCCTCGCCGCACAGTCCCAGGGCTTCGTACAGCAGGAGCTCGTTGGCGGAGAAGCAGTCGTGCAGCTCGATGACCTGGAAGTCCTCGGGGCCGAGGCCCGACTGGTCGTAAACCTTCTGGGCTGCTTGGACATTCATGTCGTAGCCGATGATGTTGGCGGCGCTGCCGTCGAACGTCGAGGCGAAGTCGGTCGTCATGGCCTGGCCGACGATCTCGACGGCCTGCGACGCCAGGCCGTGCTTGTCGACGAACGCCTCGCTGGCGAGGATCGCCGCGCCCGACCCGTCGGAGGTGGGCGAGCACTGCAGCTTGGTCAGCGGGTCGGAGATCATCTTGGCGGCCAGGATGTCGTCGAGTGTGTACTCGTCCTGGAACTGTGCGTACGGGTTGTTGACCGAATGCTTGTGGTTCTTGTAGCCGATCTTGGCGAAGTGCTCGGCGGTGGTGCCGTACTTCTTCATGTGCTCACGGCCGGCCGCACCGAACATCCACGGCGCGACGGGGAAGGCGAACTCGTCGATCTCGGCCAGGGCCTTGACGTGCCGGCCCAGCGGCGATTCGCGGTCCTGCGCACCCGCCTGGAGCGAACCCGGCTGCATCTTCTCGAAGCCCAGCGCGATGGTGCAGTCGGCGAGGCCGCCGCGGATCGCCTGTGCGGCAAGGAAAAGCGCCGTCGACCCTGTCGAACAGTTGTTGTTGACGTTGACGATCGGGATGCCCGTCATGCCCAGCTCGTACAGGGCGCGCTGGCCGGAGGTCGAGTCGCCCGAGCAGTAGCCGACGTAGCCCTGCTCCACCTGGTCGTAGGAGATGCCGGCATCGGCGAGCGCCTTGTTGCCGGACTCGTTGGCCATCTGCGGGTAGTCCCAGCCCTCGCGGCTGCCGGGCTTCTCGAATTTGGTCATGCCGACGCCGACGACGAACACGCGATTCTTGGCCATGGGTTTCCTTTCGTTACTACCTGTAGTTCAGTCACGCCCGGCGGTTTTAGTCAAGACCCCAAAGGTCTGGTCTCCGACGCCGAGCCGGTGGTATACAACCTAGAACGTGTTCTAGTTCTGGCGGTGCTCGGGAGGGTTCATGGCGTTGCGGGTCGTGCAGTGGGCAACCGGCGGGGTCGGCGTCGCCGCGATCAAAGGCGTGCTGGAACATCCGGAACTGGAACTCGTCGGTTGTTGGGTGCATTCGGAAGCCAAGAACGGCAAGGATGTTGGCGAGATCATCGGCGTCGGGCCGCTGGGCGTCACCGCGACCAACAACATCGACGACATCCTGGCACTCGAGGCCGACGCCGTCATCTACGCGCCGCTGATGGCCAACCCCGACGAGGTCGCGGCGCTGCTGCGGTCCGGCAAGAACGTGGTGACGCCGGTCGGGTGGGTGTATCCGAGCGAGAAGCAGGGCGCGCCGGTGCGGGAGGCCGCGCTGGCCGGTGGCGCCACGCTGCACGGCACCGGCATCGCTCCCGGCGGCATCAGCGAGAAGTTCCCGCTGCTGTTCTCGGTGATGTCCACCGGCGTGACTTTCGTTCGCGCCGAAGAGTTCTCGGACCTGCGCACCTATGAGGCGCCCGACGTGCTGCGGCACGTCATGGGGTTCGGTGAGACCCCGGACAAGGCGCTGACCGGTCCGATGCAGAAGCTGCTCGACAGCGGCTTCATCCAGGCCGTCCGGATGTGCGTCGACGAGTTCGGCTTCAACGCCGATCCGAAGATCGTTGCGCGTCAAGAGGTTGCGGTGGCGACTGCGCCGATCGACTCGCCGCTGGGGCCCATCCAGCCCGGCCAGGTGGCCGCGCGCAAGTTCCACTGGGAGGCGGTCGTCGGCGACGAGGTCGTCGTGCGCGTCACCGTCAACTGGTTCATGGGTGAGGAAAACTTCGACCCCGCATGGGATTTCGGCCCCGAAGGCCAACGCTACGAGATGGAGGTCAAGGGAAATCCGGACTTCACCGTGTCGATCAAGGGCTTTCAGGGACTGGTCGGAGAGGACGGCCCCGAACCCGGCGTCGTCGGCACCGCCGCCCACTGCGTCAACTCCGTGCCCGCGGTGTGTGCCGCGGAACCGGGTATCGCCACCTATCTGGACCTGCCGCTCTTCAGCGCGAAAGCGGCGCCGCGACTGAGGTGAGCGCGACGTTTTTGCCCGCCCGCAGCGGCGTGTCGGCGTACAAACGCGCGCGCTCGCGGGAAGTTGGCAGGGGCTCGCGGGAGTAGGGGGGCTGGGGAGTGGGCTAGGGCTGGATGAGGATCCGGATCGGATTGCCTTCGGCCCGATCGAGTTTCGCGATGCCTTCGGCGACGTCCTCGAGCGGCACGATCTCGCTGATCGACCGGGTGAGGTCCAGGCGGCCGCGGGACACCAGCGTGGCCAGCGTGCCGATGTCGGCGTTCTGATAACCCAGGTGCCCGCGCACCTGCTTCTTGGTCAGGTTGAAGAACGACGTCGGGCCGATCGACGGGGCATCGGCGCTCATCCCGACGCCGACGAACCGTCCGCCCACGGTCAGCGCCGCCAGCGCCTGATCGAACGTCGACCCCTTGCCGACCGCGTCGAACGCGACGTCGAGCATCCGGCCGCCGGTGGCCGCACCGATCTGGGCCAACAGCTCCGGGTCGCGGGCGTCGAAGGCGTAGTCCGCGCCGACCTCCAGCGCGCGCTCCAACACCGCCGGATTGACGTCGACCGCGACGATCGGCGCCGCCCCGACCAACCGGGCCAACTGCACGATGTGTGTGCCGAGCCCACCCACGCCCCACACGCCGACGGACTCGCCGATACCCACCTGGCCGGTCCGCACGACGGCGCCGAACGGCGTCGATACCGCGTCGGCCAGGATCGCGGCCTGCTCCAGCGGCACGTTGTCGGGGACGCGCGTCAGCCCGAACGCCTGCGCGACGGTGTATTCGGCCCAGCCCCCGTCGTACGCGAACGCCATGAGCCGGATCCGCAGACAGTTGGACATGTCGCCGCGAAGACAGTTCACGCAGTCCATGCACGGCTTGCCGGCCGCGACGACGACGCGGTCGCCCTCGGCCCAGCCGGTGACGCCCGGTCCCAGCTTGGCGATGGTGCCCGACGTTTCGTGGCCCTGCGTCACCACCGGCAGCTGCGACGGGAACGTGCCGTTGATCAGGCTCAGGTCGGAGTGGCAGATGCCGCAGTAGGCGACCTTGACCAGCACCTCGCCGGGGCCCGGTTCCGGAATCGGAACATCTTCCACCACAACCTTTTTGGTGTCGGCATAGAACCGTTGGGCCCGCATCGTTGAGGTCATGACACTCCAGTGGTCAGCATCGATGGTTACGATCGCCATCATGGCGCAGGCATTGGTGGTCGAGCAATCACGAATAGTCCCCGTCGCGGTGGCCGACGCATTCAGCGGCACCGCACCGATCCCGTTGAACGAGCTGTTCTGTCGTTGGTACGGACCGATCCCGCCGATCAAGGCCGTGCGCAACCAGACCGGTCTCTGGGACGCGGTGGGGCAGACCCGGACGATCCTGTTGACCGGTGGCGGCAGCATGGCCGAGACCCTGACCTCGTACGACGAGCCGGACTCGTTCGGCTACACGCTGTCCGACATCAACGGACCGCTGGCGCCACTGGTGGGCGGCGTGCAAGGAATGTGGCTGTTCCAGGACGTCTCAGGTGGGCAGAATCCCCGCACCAAGATCACCTGGCGGTGGACTCTGCACCCACGCAGCTCGCTGACCGCTCCGCTGCTGCCGGTGTTCGGCAAGCTGTGGAAGGGCTACGCGGGCCGATCGCTGGAGCATCTTTCTGACCTCCTGGTGGGATGACGGTCCCACGGCGCACGCCGAATCCTGTTAGATGAACTAATGGCTAAGCGTGCGCTCGTTCTGGCTGGTGGCGGCATCGCCGGCATCGCATGGGAGACCGGCATCCTGCAGGGAATCGCCGACGAGGCCCCCGAGATCGCCGCGGCGATCCGGAATTCGGATGTGGTGCTGGGCACATCGGCGGGCTCGGCGGTCGGTGCTCAGCTGGGCAGCGCGCTGAGCATTGCTGAGCTGTTCGAGCGCCAGGTCGCCGCCGAATCGGCGGAGATCAGTCCGGGCATCAACATCGAGGCCGTCCTGACCACGTTCATCGACGCGATGTCGTCGACCAACGGCAGCCGGGCCGAACAGTTGCAGGGCCTCGGGGCAGCCGCGGCCGCCGCCGAGACCGTCAGCCCGGCCGTCCGTCGCAACGTCATCGAACGCCGGTTGCCGTCGCACGAGTGGCCCGACCATGACCTGCGCATCACCGGCGTCGACATCGACACCGGCGAGCTGGTGGTGTTCACGCGGGAATCGGGGGTGTCCCTCGTCGACGCCGTCGAGGCCAGCTGCGCGGTACCGGCCGCCTGGCCGGTGGTGACCATCGGCGGCCGCCGGTACATGGACGGCGGCATGGGCAGCAGCGTCAACATGATCGCGGTCAAGGACTGTGACACCGCCGTCGTGCTGGTGCCGGCTCCGTCGGACTCGCCGTCACCGTTCGGTGCGGGCCCCGGCGCGGACGTCAGGAGTTTTGCCGGCAGCGCCTTCGGCATCTACGCCGACGACCAGTCCCTCGCCGCCTTCGGCGTCGACCCGCTGGATCCGGCCTGTCGAATCCCGTCGGCGCAGGCCGGCCGGGCGCAGGGTCGAAAGGTGGCGGCGGAGGTCGCCGCGTTCCTGACCTAGTCCGCGAGGTCGAGGGAATCGAGTGCGGCGCAAGCCAATTCGTGCCCGATCTCGATGACCTCGGAGGCGCGGTAGAACTCCAGGCTGCGACACACCGTGCGTGGCACCTCGATCAACAGATCGGGTGGATAGGCCGCCAGGGTGTGTCGCATCAGTGCCGCCTGCGAGATTTCGATGGTGCGGTTCATGACCTCGAAGCCGCCGAGCCGCGGCACGTGCGTGTCTTCTTCGGTCTCGACCTCGGACTCGGTGGCGGCGTCGATGCCGTCGACCGCGTTGCTGAAGCGGCTCAGCACCGATCGTGCTGTGGGACCGTCGAGCAGGGTGCTCGCCGCGGCCCGGTCGATCAGTGACGTCGTGCTGCGTCGCATGCGGTTCAACAGCTCCGCGGTGGGACGCGGGGAGTCCGGCGTGGGATTCGGGTCGCTGGCGTTGAGGCTGACCGCGATGGTCAGGTCGGCGTTGACGGCCGCGAGCGGTGCCATGGGCAGGGGGTCCAGGATGCCGCCGTCGGCCAGTAGCCGGCCGTCGAGCAGATAGGGCGCGATGACGCCGGGGATGGCGATGGAGGCGCGGATGGCCGCGTCGATCGGGCCGCGCTGCAGCCAGACCGATTTGCCGGCGATCAGGTCGGTCGAGACGGCGGTGTAGGGGATCGGCAGGCTCTCGATGGTCCGCGGGCCGATGATCTCGCGGACGGCCGCCAGGATTTTCTCGGCGCGGAGCACACCGGCGGCGGTCAGGGATGGATCGAGGAGGCGGAGGACCGCGCTCTGCGTGAGAGCGCTGGCCCAGGAGGTGAATTCGTCGAGTTTGTCGGCGGCCTGCAGCGCGCCGACGAGGGCGCCCATTGAGGAACCGGAGATGCCGACGACGTCGAATCCGCGCTCGCGGAGCGCGTCGAGGACGCCGATGTGTGCGTAACCCCGGGCGCCACCGCTACCAAGGACCAGTGCGACCCGCATGGGCCTATTTTGGCGTGCGGATCAGACGGCGGCGAGACGAGGCCGCGTCAGCAGCGGATGCGCGAGAAGAACGCCGCCGAGATGAGCCCGATGATCAGAGCCACCTGCGGCTGTCCGCTGCTCATGGCGAAGAGGATGCCGCTGACGGCTGCTACTGCGATGAGCAGCAGGAGGATGCCCATGAAGAGCACTCGGCGCCCGTTGACCGCGCCACTGTGGACCCGGGCGACCGGTACGTGCTGAGGAGCAACCATTGAGCTCATCCCTTCGACAATGAGTGAGACACCCCATAGTGTGCACCATTGTGTGAGTCAAAGCACAATTACTGACCAGTAGTTGGGAAATGCGCCGCATTCGTTAGCTGATCTCATTGCTTTCGCGGCGTTTTGCCTGGTCGGCGGGCAAATTTGTTAGATGTGCTTTGTGTTCTGGGAATGGCGTAAGGGCCCGATTTTTGAGTCGCAAGAGGCTGCAAATTAATTCGTTGAACTAATCTAATTAGTTTGCGCGTGCAAGCGGTGGCTCTGCATCGCGAGCGTGCGTTCAGACCGCGGAATCGGCCGGTTCGACGGTCTGTGTGCACATTCGCGGCACGGAAAAGCTGACGTGCGTCAGTTGACGCAGGGGAGTCCGTCGTTGGCGCGCACCGGCGGCCCGGATTCCGGGGTCGGCAGCGTGGTGTCGTAGTTGGACGACTTGGCCGCGGCCAGGGACACGCTGTCCAGGGTGTCGGGCACCTGATAGCCCGGTCCCAGCGTGACGTGGATACGGCCGGCAGGCACCGACGGATCGGCGCGGACGGCGTCGATGCCCAGCAGTTCGGCCAGGTGCTTGGCTTCGGCATCGGTACCGGCGCCGAAGTCGACGGCCGTCGAACTGAGCTCGCCGTCCTGCGAGCTACGGGTCTGGCCCATGGAGTACTCGAGATCGCCCAGGATCTCCGACATCTGCCGGCCCAGACCCATCACGTCGGAACCGTTGATGACGTCGATGACGGCGGTCTTGGCGTTCTTCGACGTCGTACCGGTGCTGTCGGCGGCCTTGTCCAGCGTGGACGGCTCGGTCGACGTGCTGGGTGTGGACGTCGGTGCGCCTGCCGGCGGCTTGAGGCCGAAGGCCTTGGCGACCTCGACCTTGATGGCCATGGGGTCGACGATGTTCACGTCCTGGCCGTCGATGTTGTCGTAGCGCACGACGGGCAGCGTCCGGTACTGGACGTTCGCGCCGCCGGCGATCTCGCCCATGCGCTTGAACTGCTCCTGGCCCCAGCCGGCCGACAGCACGACGTCCTTCTGTGCGACGCCGATCAGCTGGTTCAGCTTGCCGAGGTCGCTGAACGAGCCGTCCTTCTGCAGCTGGTGCATCACCGAGATCAGGAAGGCCTGCTGGCGGTGGGTCCGGTCCAGGTCGCCGTTGTCCAAGCCGTGGCGCTGCCGGACGAAGGCGACGACCTGGGAGGCGTCGAGCATCTGGCGGCCGGCCGGGAAATCGGCGCCCGAGTAGTCGTCGTACACGGGGTGGTTCAGGCAGATCTCGACGCCGCCGAGGCTCTCGGCGATGTCATAGAAGCCGGCGAGGTTGACCTCGGCGAAGTAGTCGATGGGCGCGCCGGTCAGATTGCGGACCGCGGCCAGGGTGGCGGCGCGCCCGGCCTCGCGGCTCTTGCGCTCCAGCTCGGCCTGGTCGGTGACGCCCTTGTCCATCAGGTGCTGCATGGCGTTGGCCTTGGTCAGGCCGTACGCCTCTTTGATCTTGATGTGGTCGTATCCGGGGATGCCGGTGACCCGCACGTAGTCGTCACGCGGGATCGAGAACGCGACCACATGGTTGTCGGCGGTGATGTGCGCCAGGATCAGCGTGTTGGTGTTGTAGCCGCCGTTGTCCGAATCCCCGGCGTGCAGCTTGTCGAGCAGCGCCTGCGGCAGGTCGTTGCCCTGCTGGTCTTTGCGCGAGTCCAGGCCGATCAGCAGGATGTTCATCGCCCCGCCGGTGGACTTCGGTGCGTCCGCCCCGAGCGCGTCGCTGACCGTGATGCCGTGCAGTGCCCCGCGCACCGTCCACCAGCCCAGACCGGTCGTCGCCACCGCCACCGCGGTGACCAGCGTGAGCACCACGCGCCCGACGGTGTCCCAACCCACGCGGGTGCTGAGCAGGCTTTGCAGCCGGCTCCGGCGGTGCCGGGCTGGAAGACGGTGGCGCGCGGAATCGCTGCGCTGGAAATCGGAGGTGCTCAGATGCGACCTCGAGGGGATGCGGTCGTGGCGTTCATCTCGGCGGGCCTCGCGGGTACGTGAGGACCGCCGGTCGGCTCCGGCGGTCGGGAGTTTGCTGTCACCGCGGCCCGCGTGGATGCGTCAGAGCGATCGGACGGCAGTGCGACCGATTTTAGGGCAACGCCGCAGACTCAGCGAATCCTCAGTGAACGCCGGGTATCAGCCGCATTCACCTTTGGCGGCGCTGGTCGCGGCCATGATCACGCCGGCCTGCTGACCCGCGGTGAGCTCGGTCCAGGGGGTGTTGAAGTTACCGGGATCACGTGTTTCCGGCCGCTGCATGAGGTTCAGGTACGGCTCGACGAGCGTCGCCGGGTCGGCGTGCTGAGCGTCCATCCACAGCTTCGCGGCGTGGCAGGCCTGGCCGAACTCGGACTCGGTCGCCGCCGGCGGGGCGTCGACGGCGGTCGTCACGCCGCTCGGCGAGACGGCGGCGCCGCCGGGTGCCGGGTGTTCGTGCGACTGCGTGGGGAGCTCGGCGGGAGTGTGGTCGGGGGCCGCTTTCTTGTCCGGACCACAGGCTGTCAGGAACGTCAGTGCGGTGGTCGTGAGCAGCGCTGCCCGGATGACGTTGATCTGCATGCTTGCCAATCTAGATGCGTCGGCATTCAGGATCACCCTGACGCTAACCCTTTCCGGCAGGCCGTGCGGTCGTCACGATGGGGAACATGGCAGTGCAGAACGTGCAGAACGCGACATGTTGTCGGGCTTGAGCCCGGCCTTGTGAGGGCGCCAAGCCCACCGTTCGTTTCTGCATTGGAGTTCCGTCATGTCTGTCCTGACAGATTTTTCTGTTTCCGGTCCCACTTCCCTGGCCCCGACCCGCTTGCGGCTACCCGACCTGCTGCATGCCACCGATCGGTGCGCTGACGACGTGCTGAGCGGCCGCTACGACCGGCTGCTGCCGGCCGACGGCCTGCCCCTCCACGAACGCTGGTTCCGCCGGTTGTACGGCGACGACGAACTCGACCTCTGGCTGATCAGCTGGGTCCCCGAGCGCAGCACCGAGTTGCACGACCACGGCGGATCGCTCGGCGCGCTGACCGTGGTGTCCGGGGCGCTCGAGGAAACCCGGTGGGACGGTCGCGGGCTGCGGCAGCGCACGCTCGAGGCGGGTGACCAGGCCGCGTTCCCGCTGGGCTGGGTGCACGACGTGGTGCGGGCGGGTAGCAAAGACACCGCGGGAGTGTCGCCGGCCCCGCCCACCCTGAGCGTGCACGCCTACTCGCCGCCGCTGACCGCGATGTCGTACTACGACGTCACCGAGAGCCAGAAGCTGCGCCGCGTCTACACCGAACTGACCGACAAGCCCGAGGGGGACGGATGAGCGTGGCGAGCGAAGCGACGGGAAGCGTGGCCGAGCCGGGCGAAACGACGGGCAACCAGATAAGCCGGGTCGACGCCATGCTGAACGCGGCCCGCGAGCGGCTGGTCCGGCTGTCCGCCGCCGAAATCCCCGCCGCGCTGAACCGGGGCGCCATCCTGGTGGACATCAGGCCGGCCGCGCAGCGCGCCATCGAGGGCGAGTTCCCCGGCGCGCTCGTCGTCGAACGCAATGTCCTGGAATGGCGCTGCGACCCGACCAGTGACGCGCGCCTGCCGCAGGCGACAGGCGTCGACGTCGAGTGGGTGGTGCTGTGCTCGCAGGGCTACACCTCGAGCTTGGCCGCCGCGGCGCTTCAGGACCTGGGGCTGTACCGGGCCACCGACGTCGTCGGTGGCTACCGTGCGCTGGTCGATGAGGGACTGCTGGGCGGGACCGCCGCCTCGGTCCTGCTACGTGCCGGCGCTTGGGTGTAGCAGCGGACGCAACCGCTCCGTCTTCTCCGGGGTCCACCCCGGCGGCTGCAGCACGTCGGCCCAGGCGTTCGCGACATCACGGATGTAGACGTGGCCATGCCCGTCCGGCACATCGACCGCGACGGCCATGTCGGCCGACACCTGCAGGAACGTCACGACGGGAATCCACTCCATCCGCGGTGACACGTCCCGGCCGCGCGGTTCATCCAGCCAGTCGGGCCGGGCGAACAGCAGGTCGGGATTCCACCAGGCGATCGGGTCGGACGCGTGCTGCAGATACACCACCCGTGGGTGGTCCCACGGCGCGTTGGCCGGACGGTTCAAATCCTCAGGGCGAGAACCGAACCGGGCATTGCGGCCATCGTCGTAGATCGGCAGCTTTTCCAGGGACCCGGCATCGCGGTACCGGGTCAGCTCGGTCCAGATCGGATTGTTGAACGTCGGCCCGGAGAACAACGCGCCGTTCGTGCGGGCCACCAGGTTGTTCAGTGCCTGGAACGGCGCCTCACCGCCGAATGAACCGAGGCTCTCGCCGAACACGACCAGCTTCGGGCGCTTGCCCTCGGGCATCTGCCGGATCAGCGCGTCGACCTCTTCGAAGAGGTCCTGGCCGGCTTCCTGGGCGTTCGCCTTGTCGACGAGGAACGAGATCCAGCTGGGCAGGAACGAATACTGCATCGACACGATCGCGGTGTTGCCGTTGTACATGTACTCCAGCGACGCGGCTTCGGCTTCGTTGATCCAGCCGGTGCCGGTCGTGGTGGCGACGGCGACGACGGCGCGCTCGAGTCCACCGGTGCGCTTGAGTTCCTGCGCGGCCAGCTTGGCCGTCGCCCGGATGCCGTCCGCCGAATGCAGGCCCGCGTAGGTGCGGATGGGCTCGATTGCCTTGCTGCCGTTGAACTTCGACAGTTCCTCGACGCTCGGTCCGTTGGCTACGAAGATGCGGCCCTGGCGGCCCAGCGAGGACCAGCTGGCCAGTGAGCCGGGCCCGCCGGACCGCAAAGGTGTTGTCGGAGGCGGGTTGTCGGGGTCGTCCTCATCGTTGGCCGAGGCGAAGGTGTTGTTGATCCACGACATCGCGTAGTTGCCCACGACGCCGTTGAACACTTCCACCGATACGGCGACGACCAGCAGTACGGCCACCACGCCGGATACCCGCGGCGGTGCCACCCGCTCCAGTTGCCGCATCAGGAAACGCACCAATTTGCGGATCAGCTGGCCGATCTCGACGAAGCCGAACAGGAAGACGATCGAATACACCGCCGTGAGTGGGTGATCCCAGAACTTCATCCGGGGCACGCCCATCATGTCGCGGACCTCGTCCTGCCAGACGTGGAACCAGATGATCGCCAGCACCTGGCCGATGACGCCGATCCCGATCAGGACCAGCCACGCCCAGCGGGGTGCCTTGGGGCTGCTGTCCTTCGAGCGCATGTAGCGCACCAGCCAGACGCCGAGCACCCCGAGGCCGTAGCCGCACGCGCCGGCGGCGCCGCTGACGATGCCCTGGAAGAGCGGCCCGCGCGGCAACAGCGACGGGGTCATCGAGAGCCAGATGAAGGTCAGGCCGACGGCGGTGCCGAAGAACGTGTAGCGGCGAACCCACCAATCCGAGGGCGGCTCTTCCAGTTTCGCGACGAGTGACTCCTCGCCCGACGGCTCGGCTACCGCGACAGCGGCGCCGTCGTCGTCGGCGGGATCAGGCGGTGGTGCGGTGTCGGCCACCGATCGACTTTACCGATGCGTGAAGTTCGGCGCGCGCTTCTCGGTGAACGCCGCCATGCCCTCGGTCTGGTCGTCGGTGGCGAAGGCCGAGTGGAACAGTCGGCGCTCGTAGAGCAGGCCCTCGGCGAGAGTGCTCTCGAACGCGCGGTTGACGGCCTCCTTTGCCATCCGCGATGCGGAAAGCGACATGCCGGCAATGGTTTTGGCGACGGCGTTGGCCTCTTCGAGCAGCTTGTCGGCCGGTACCACGCGCGACACGAGGCCGCAGCGTTCGGCTTCCTCGGCGTCCATGTTGCGGCCGGTGAGGATCAGGTCCATCGCCTTGGCCTTGCCCACGGCGCGCGTCAGACGCTGGCTGCCGCCCATGCCGGGGAGCACACCCAGCTTGATCTCGGGCTGGCCGAATTTGGCGGTGTCGGCGGCGATCAGCAGGTCGCACATCATGGCCAGCTCACAACCGCCGCCGAGCGCGTAGCCGGCGACGGCGGCGATGGTGGGGGTGCGGGTCGCGGCGAACTTGTTCCACAGCGCGAAGAAGTCCTGCGAGAACACGTCGGCGAACGTCAGGCTCGCCATCTCCTTGATGTCGGCGCCCGCGGCGAAGGCCTTCTCGCTGCCGGTGATGATGATGGCGCCGATGCCCGGGTCGGCGTCGAGTTCGGCTGCGGCCGTGGTGACTTCGGCCATCACCTGGCTGTTGAGGGCGTTGAGCGCCTTGGGCCGGTTCAGGGTGATGGTGGCGACGCGGTCGTCGCGGGTGACCAGGATGGTTTCGAAAGTCATCAGGGAATCCTAGAAGGTGAGGTCGGGGTCGGCGGAGACGAAGTAGGCGTCGACGTCGGCTGCGGTGCAGTCCGAGAGGTTGGCCGGGGACCACTGCGGGTTGCGGTCCTTGTCGACGAGCTGGGCGCGGATGCCCTCCACGAAATCGTGAGACTTGTGCGATGCCATCGAGACTCGGAATTCCTGTACGAGGGCGTCCTCGAGGGTGGGCAGCTTCGCGGCGCGGCGCACGGCTTCCAGGGTCACCGTCAGCGCGATGGGGGACCGGGTGACGATCAGGTCGGCCGCGGCGTTGGCGGGTGCGGCGTCGCTGTTCCGCAGGTTCTCTACAATCTCCGCGACGGTGTCGGCCGCGTAGCACTCGTCGATCCAATGCTGTTGCGCCAGAAGCTCACTGGCCGGCGGCTCGACGGCGTACTTCTTGAGCGCCGCGTCGGGCCCATCGCTGATGACCAGGTCGCGGAAGGCGGGCAGGTCGGCCTGCGGGACGAAATGGTCGGCGAAGCCCAGGGCGATGGCGTCCGCGCCGGAGAACGGGGCACCGGTGAGCGCGGCGTGCAGGCCGATCAGGCCGGGCGCGCGGGACAGCAGGTAGGTGCCGCCGACGTCGGGGATGAAGCCGATGCCGACCTCGGGCATGCCCAGCTTGGTCTTCTCCGTGACGACGCGGATGTTGCCGTGCGCTCCTACCCCGACGCCGCCGCCCATCACGATGCCGTCCATCAACGAGATGTACGGCTTGGGGTAGCGGCCGATGTGGGCGTTGAGCAGGTACTCGTCGTGCCAGAACGTCCTGGCGTTGTCGTCCTGCGCCTTGGCGGAGTGGTAGAGCGCGACGACGTCGCCGCCCGCGCACAGGCCGCGCTCGCCGGCGCCGGTCAGCAGGACCGCGCGCACGCTGTCGTCGTGCTCCCACGCGGTGAGCGCCTCGGCCAGGCCCGTGACCATCACCTGGTTGAGCGAATTGATGGCCTTCGGACGGTTCAGCGTGACGACGCCGACGCCGTTCTCGACATTTACTAGGATATCCTCGTTTTCCGCCACGGTAAGCAATCTAGATCGTCGCGCAACCGCTGCGCCGACCAGGTACCGTTTCACAGTAAGTTCCCAGTTTCTCCGTCTCGCCGGGAACCAACACCCGAAGCCGTACGTTGAGTGGGTGTTCGTCAGCAGACGGACCACAGCTTCAGGAGAGGAACCCGACGGTGCGCGAGAGCAGCAACCCGATATTTCGTTCCCTGCCCAAGTCGCAGGGCGGATACGCGCAATTCGGTAGTGGCGCCGCCGCTTATGGTGCCCAGCAGACCATGGCCCAGCCATACACTCAGTACCCGCAGCAGCAGGCCGGGTTCTCCCGCCCGCTGACCATCGACGACGTCGTCACCAAGACCGGCATCACGCTGGCGGTGCTGACGGTCAGTGCGGTCGTTTCGTACTTCGTGATCATGTCGAACCTGGCGCTGGCCGGGCCCATCGCCATGATCGGCGCCATCGGCGGTCTGGTGATGGTCCTCATCGCCACGTTCGGCCGCAAGCAGGACAACCCGGGCATCGTCCTCACCTACGCGGTGCTCGAGGGCATGTTCCTCGGCGCCTTCTCGTTCGTGATGGCCAACTTCGCGGTGCAGGGCATCAGCGCCGGCGCCCTGATCAGCCAAGCCGTTCTCGGCACCTTCGGGGTGTTCTTCGGCATGCTCGTCGTCTACAAGACGGGCGCCATCCGCGTCACCCCGAAGTTCACCCGCATGATCGTCGCCGGCATGTTCGGCGTCCTCGCACTGATGCTGGGCAACTTCATCATCGGCCTGTTCAACGGCGGTGCCGGCATGGGCCTGCGCAACGGCGGCACCCTCGCGATCATCTTCTCGCTGGTGTGCATCGCGTTGGCGGCGTTCAGCTTCCTGCTGGACTTCGACGCTGCCGACCAGATGATCCGCGCCGGTGCGCCGGAGAAGGCGGCGTGGGGCGTCGCGCTCGGCCTGACCGTCACCCTGGTCTGGCTGTACGTGGAAATCCTGCGACTGCTGAGTTACTTCAACAACGACTAGCTCCGTTGACAGAGAAGGGGCGTCCGCTTCGGCGGGCGCCCCTTCTTCGTGTCGTGCTGTGTCGTGCTCAGACTGCGCGCGGCTTGACGCGGCCGGCAGCTTCGGCGGCGTTGCGCCGTGCGGTGTCGATGTCCTCGGCCCGCGCCAGGGCCACGCCCATCCGGCGGGTGCGGAAGCTCTCCGGTTTGCCGAACAGCCGAATATCGGTGCCCGGCACCTGCAGGGCCTCGTCGACGCCGTCGAAGACGATGCCCTGGGCCTCGACACCGCCATAGATCACCGCGCTGGCGCCCGGGCTCTTGAGCGACGTGTCCACCGGCAGACCGAGGATCGCGCGGGCATGGAGCTCAAACTCGTTCTGCCACTGCGTGATCATCGTCGTCATGCCGGTGTCGTGCGGCCGCGGGCTCACTTCGCTGAACCACACCTGGTCGCCCTTGACGAACAACTCGACGCCGAAAACGCCCCGCCCGCCAAGGTTTTCGGTGACCTTGTGCGCGATCTCCTGGGCGTTGGCCAGGGCGGCGGCCGACATCGGGTGCGGCTGCCAGCTCTCCACGTAATCGCCGGAGACCTGACGGTGCCCGATCGGCTCGCAGAACTGGGTGACGACGGCACCTTCCGCGTCGTTGGCCCGGACGGTCAGCAGCGTGATCTCGTAATCGAAGTCGACGAAGCCCTCGACGATGATGCGGGTGTTGGTCACGCGCGCGCCGCCCATGGCGTAGTCCCACGCCTTCGCGACGTCGTCCGGGCCGTCGAGCTTGCTCTGGCCCTTGCCGGAACTGCTCATCACGGGCTTCACGACGCAGGGGTAGCCGATGCCGCCGTCGATGGCGGCTCGGAGTTCCTCGAGCGAATCGCAGAACTTGTAGGGGCTCGTCGGCACGCCGAGTTCCTCGGCGGCCAGGCGCCGGATGCCCTCGCGGTCCATGGTCAGGCGGGCGGCCCGTGCGGTGGGGATCACCCGCACGACACCGGCCTCCTCGAGTTCCTGCAGCGCGGGCGTGGCGATGGCCTCGATCTCCGGCACCACGAGGTCCGGCTTCTCGGCCTCGATCAGCGCCTTGAGCTGGTCGGGATCGGTCATCGTTATCGTCCGCGCGTGGTGGGCCACCTGCTGGCCCGGCGCGTTCTCGTAGCGGTCGACGGCAATGGTCTCGACGCCCAAGCGCTGTAACGCGATCAGCACTTCGCGACCGAGTTCGCCGGAGCCGAGCAGCATTACCTTGGTCGCGTTCGGCGACAGTGGGGTTCCGATGGTGGTCATCGGGGGCAGAGTCTATGGGGTCGGGTCCGATTTGGGTTGCGCAAGGTCGGCGCGGTCGTGGTCCGCTGGCCCGTTGATCCTGTACTGAGGGCGTAGGTTTCTCGCGCTTTTGCGCCGTGGTTTCAGAGTCAAGGTGCTGATCGCGCATCGACGCATTGATCCTGTACCGATGGCGCGGGCTACTCGCACGAATGCGCCGCGGATACAGACTCAACGTGAGTTATCCACAGTTCGCAGTTGATCCACACTCCACGGCGGTGGCGGCGCTATCGAGACATTTCTGTCAGCGGGGCGGCAGACGGTTGCGTCGTGACCACCGAATCGGACCCATTCATCGGTAGCGAGGCGCTCGAAGGTCGATCGCTCACCCGCTACGAGCTGCGCCGCTACTACCGGGCGATACTGCCGAACATCTACGTGGACAAGCGAATTGACCCGTCGCTCTACCAGCGAACGCAGGCCGCGTGGCTGTGGTCTGGGCGCGAGGCCACCATTGCCGGGTATGCCGCGGCCGCCCTTCACGGGGCGAAGTGGGTGCCTGATGACGCACCGATAGAACTCATCCACGCCAATACCAGGCCGCCCAGGAACGTCATCGCCCGTGATGACCTGCTCTTCGACGACGAGAGCCAGTTGCTCGGCGGATTGCCTGTGACGACGCCGCACCGTACGGCATTCGACCTCGGTCGACGCGGGTCGCTCGTTGACGCGGTTGCCCGACTCGACGCTCTCGGTGCCGCCACCGGATTCAACGTCGACGCAGTGCATGAGGTGGCGGGGCGCCACCGGCACGCGCGAGGTTTGCGCCAACTGGAGCAGGCTCTGGGTCTCTACGACCCGGGCGCCCAGTCCCCGCAAGAATCCTGGCTTCGACAATTGCTTATCGCGGAAGGCTTTCCACGACCGCAGACTCAGATCCCGGTGCCCGGCCCCGATGGCCGTGCCAAGTACTTCCTCGACATGGGGTGGGAAGACATGATGCTCGCTGTCGAGTACGACGGCGAGCAGCATGCGGGCCAGATCGGCTACGACATCGTGCGCAGCGAGTACATCGCCGGCGTGGGGTGGACGGTGGTCAGAGTGGCCGCCGGACATCGCCGGGCGGAGATCATCGCGTGGGTGAATCGGGCCTGGGCGCGGGCACTCTATCGACGAAATCCCGCGGTGTTTCTGCCTTCGCGGACTTGAGTTGAGCCGTGGGCTCAGGGTCAACGCGAGCCAACCCCAAAAACACGTTGACCCTGTACGTGGGGCGCATGTCACTCGAACAAATGCGCCCTGAGTACAGGGTCAACGCGAGGCGGCGGGACGCCGCTCCAGAGACTGGTCCAGAGACTTACGAAAGCCGCTCGATGATCATGGCCATACCCTGGCCACCACCGACACACATGGTCTCGATGCCGAACTGCTTGTCGTGGGTCTGCAGGTTGTTGATCAGCGTCGCGGTGATGCGGGCGCCGGTCATGCCGAACGGGTGGCCGAGGGCGATGGCGCCACCGGAGACGTTCAGGCGGTCCTCGTCCATGCCCAGGGCACGAGCCGAGCCCAGCACCTGCACGGCGAAGGCCTCGTTGATCTCGTAGAGGTCGACGTCGTTGATGGCCATGTTGGCGCGGCCGAGGGCCTGCTTGACGGCCTCGATCGGGCCCAGGCCCATGATCTCCGGCGACAGACCCGACACACCGGTCGAGACGATGCGCGCCAGCGGGGTCAGGCCGAGGGCCTTGGCCTTCTCGTCGCTCATGATCACGAGGGCGGCGGCGCCGTCGTTCAGCGGGCAGGCGTTACCGGCGGTGATGGTGCCGTTCGGGCGGAACACCGGCTGCAGCTGGCTGATCTTCTCGTAGGTGGTGCCGGCACGCGGGCCGTCATCCTTGGAGACGACGGTGCCGTCGGGCAGCGTGACCGGGACGATCTCGCGCTCGAAGAAGCCGGCGTTGATGGCTTCCTCGGCCTTGTTCTGCGAACGGACGCCCCAGTGGTCCTGGTCCTCACGGCTGATGCCGGTGTGCAGGACGACGTTCTCGGCGGTCTGGCCCATGGCGATGTAGACGTCGGGCAGGACGCCGTCTTCGCGCGGGTCGTGCCACTCGGTGGCGCCTTCGGCCTGCTTGACGGTGCGGGCCTGGGCCTCGTCGAAGATCGAGTTCTTGCTGTTCGGGGCGCCGTCGGCAGCACCGACGCCGAAGCGGGACACGGTCTCGACACCGGCCGAGATGAACACGTCGCCCTCGCCGGCCTTGATCGCGTGGAACGCCATGCGGGTGGTCTGCAGCGACGACGAGCAGTAGCGGTTGACGGTGGTGCCCGGCATGAAGTCGTAGCCGAGCTCGACGGCCACGGCGCGGCCGATGTTGTAGGCAGCCTCACCGCCGGGCTGTCCGCAGCCGATCATCAGGTCGGCGACATCACGCGGGTCGAGTGCGGGCACCTTGTCCAGCGCGGCGCGCACCATCTGGGCGGCGAGGTCGTCGGGCCGCATGGTGGCCAGCGAGCCCTTGACGGCACGGCCGATGGGGGAGCGGGCGGTGGAGACGATGACGGCTTCGGGCATGGCAGGAGCTCCTAAGGATCCAGGAAATACTTCCTGGCGAATTTATCCCGTGACGGGAGCGACGATCGGCGCGGGTACGCCTGTCGTGCGCCGCCACAGGTGCGCCACGCCTGCCAGGCGGGCCAGCAGGCTCGTCACGTCCGCGGTCCGGGAGACCAGCGCGGATGCCGGCGGCGACTCAGTTGTCCACTCGCCCAACGCTTCACACAAGGCGGGTAGCAGCTGCTGGGCGGCCAGCGAGTATCCGGCGGCCGATGGATGGAACATGTCCGAGGAGAACAGCACCTCGGGCGCCTTGAGGAAATCGGGTGCCAGCAGGTCGGAGAACGGCACCGGCACGCCGCCGTTCGACCGGACCTGACCGGCTTGTGCGCGCGCCAGGCGCAGACCGCGGCTGCGGGCCACGAACCGTAGCGGCTGGGGGATGGCCGCGATGGCCCCGAAGTCCGGACAGGTGCCGACGACCACGACGGCACCGCTGGCGCACAGGCGCTGGACCGCGTTGCCGAGCCGCCGAGCCGACTGCCCGATGCCGTTGACGGCGGTGATGTCGTTGGCCCCGATCATGATGACCGCGGCGTCCGGGGGTGGGCCGGCGACGAACATGGCGTCGATCTGGCCGGACAGGCCTTTCGACGTCGCCCCGACGATCGCCTTGGTGGACAACCGGATTCGCTTGTCGGACTGCTGCGCGAGCCCGCGGGCGAGCAGGACGCCGGGCACCTCGTCGGCGTCTCGGCAGCCGTACCCGGTGGCGGTGGAGTCACCGAAGATCATCAGGTGCAGGTCGAACGGCACGCCGCGTTGCCACTTTTCGGCGGGTCCGCCCCCGGGGCTGTAGACGCCGTCGGCGCGCGGCGGGACCTCCCATGACTTGGGGATGACCCGGCGCGCCTTGGCCGCTTGGCCGCTCAGGAGGTTGCGGGCCCCGACGTAGACCGATCCCGTCGAGGCAATGGTGGCTGCGGTCGCCAGAGCGATTGTCGTCCGGCGCGGTGCACGTATGCCCACGGCGTTCAGTCTAGGTCGGTTGCGGAGATTCGCAGGTCGATGAACCGCGGGCAGCCCGGTCACGTAGTCATATCGACTGGGGCATTAATTCGGCGACTTTGATTGTTGATCTATGCAGCAGTGGCAAGCTAAGTTACGCGGGTTGTCTATTAAGTGACGTAAATAACGAAGTGCACCGGAACTACAAAGGCGTAGGAGTGGTGGCGATGACCGCACCGAGCAGGGTTGTCAGAACCCATAGTGTTGCTATAAGTCCTGTTAAGGGGCGGAAACCACGCCGCTACCCGGTCAGCGACGGCGCACCGGTAGAGATCGTCGAGGACGGTCCCAGCCTCGCCGGCCGCCTGATGTCGGTAGCCGCGACACTTGCCATCAAGTCAACTCTGACCATCGGCAGCTACGTCCCGAAGGCCCCCTGGCCGTGGGGGATGGTGGACTTCGTCGCTCGCGTCATGAGGCCTGAGCCGGGCACCGTCCGCGCCACGATTGGTTTGCCGAACTGTACGGCGCACCTGGTCCGCGCCAAGGGCGTGCTGCCGGCCGACGGCCGTCGCAGCGTCATCCTCTACATGCACGGCGGGGCATTTCTGACCTGTGGCGTGCACACCCACGGCCGCGTCGTCGGCGCGTTGTCGAAGTACGCCGACGCCCCCGTTCTGGTCGTCGACTACCGGATGATCCCGAAGCACTCGATCGGCGAGGCCCTTGAGGACTGCCACGACGCCTACCGGTGGCTGCGTCTGAAGGGCTACGAGCCGGATCAGATCGTGCTGGCCGGGGATTCGGCCGGTGGTTACCTGTCGCTGGCGCTGGCCGAGAAGCTCCAGGAGGAAGGCGAGCTGCCGGCCGCGGTGACGACGATGTCGCCGCTGTTCGAGATCGACAACGAGAGCCGGGCGCAGCACCCGAACATGAAGTCCGACGCGATGTTCCCGGCGCACGCCTTCGATGCGCTCATCGAACTCATCGAGGACGCCGCGTCGCGCCACATCGTCGACGGAAAGCCCGAAGAGGTGTACGAGCCGCTCGACCACATCGAGCCCGGCCTGCCGCGCACCCTGATCCATGTGTCCGGTTCCGAGGTGCTGCTCAACGACGCCCGCAAGGCCGCGCACATGCTGGCCGCCAGCGGTGTGCCGGTCGAGGTGCACGTCTGGCCCGGCCAGATGCACGTGTTCCAGCTCGCGGCCCCGCTGGTCAAGGAAGCCGACCGCTCGCTGAAGCAGATCGGCGAGTACATCCGCGAGGCAACCTGGTAATCCCGCATGCGCGACCCGGGTGCGGCCTGACAACATGTACCCATGCGCATCGCCAGGCACGTCAGTGAACTCATCGGCAATACGCCTCTGGTCCAACTGAACTCGGTTGTTCCAGCGGGTTCGGGGGTGGTGGCGGCCAAGATCGAATACCTCAACCCCGGCGGCAGCGCCAAGGACCGCATCGCGGTCAAGATGATCGACGCCGCCGAAGAGGCCGGACTGCTCAAGCCGGGTGGGACCATCGTCGAGCCCACCTCCGGTAACACCGGTGTCGGGCTCGCCATCGTCGCGCAGCAGCGCGGCTACAAGTGCATCTTCGTCTGCCCCGACAAGGTCAGCGAGGACAAGCAGAACGTGTTGCGCGCGTACGGCGCTGACGTCGTCGTCTGCCCGACGGCCGTGGCCCCCGACCACCCGGACAGCTACTACAGCGTCTCCAACCGGCTCGTCACCGAGATCGACGGCGCCTGGAAGCCGGACCAGTACTCCAACCCGAACGGCCCGGCCAGCCACTACGAGACCACCGGCCCGGAGATCTGGGCCGACACCGACGGCAAGATCACGCATTTCGTGGCGGGCGTCGGTACCGGCGGCACCATCACCGGCACCGGCCGCTACCTCAAAGAGGTCTCGGGCGGGCGGGTGAAGGTCGTCGGCGTCGACCCCGAGGGCTCGGTGTACTCCGGCGGTACCGGCCGGCCGTACCTCGTCGAGGGTGTCGGTGAGGACTTCTGGCCGTCGGCCTACGACCCGAGCGTCCCCGACGAGATCATCGCCGTATCCGACGCCGATTCGTTCGAAATGACCCGGCGCCTGGCGCGCGAAGAGGCCCTGCTGGTCGGCGGCTCGTGCGGTATGGCCGCGGTCGCGGCGATCAAGGTCGCCGAGCGCGAGGGGCCCGACGCTCTCGTCGTCGTGCTGCTGCCGGACGGCGGAAGAGGTTATCTGTCAAAGGTTTTCAACGACGAGTGGATGTCGTCGTACGGCTTCCTGCGCACCCGGCTGGACGGCTCGCCCGAGGAACACACCGTCGGCGACGTGCTGCGCGGCAAGTCCGGCGGGCTGCCGGACCTGGTGCACACCCACCCGTCGGAGACGGTGCGCGACGCCATCGGCATCCTGCGCGAGTACGGCGTCTCGCAGATGCCGGTCGTCGGGGCAGAGCCGCCGGTGATGGCCGGCGAGGTCGCCGGCAGCGTGTCCGAACGTGAGCTGCTCTCAGCGGTTTTCGAAGGCCGGGCGAAACTGGCCGACGCCGTGGCGCAGCACATGAGCCCGCCGCTGCCGCTGATCGGTGCCGGCGAGCTGGCTTCCGCGGCGGCCAAGGAACTGCGTGAGGTCGACGCCGTGATGGTCGTCGACGACGGCAAGCCCGTCGGCGTGCTGACCCGACACGATCTGCTGGGATTCCTGTCACAGGGCGGCTCGCGTAAATAGCCGCGTAAGTCGGGGGAGATTGACTTATCTTCTCCGATAGGGCGAGACATTCACCTCTCGCTGGTTCACCATTCGAAAGGCCGCAATGACCGAGTACCCGCCTCCGCCGCCCGGGAATTTCCCGCCGCCCCCTCCGGGGAATTTCCCGCCGCCGCCGCCGGGTGGTTACCCGCCGGCCGGTGGATATCCCGCTGCCGGCGGCCCGCCGGACAACAACCTGGTGTGGGGCATCCTCGTCACCATTTTCTGCTGCTTGCCCTTCGGCATCGTGTCGATCGTCAAGGCCACTCAGGTATCCGGGCTGTGGGCGCAGGGCCGGCCCGACCTGGCGCAGGCCGCCGCCGATGACGCCAAGAAGTGGGCCATGTGGGGCGCCATCGCCGGTGCCGTCGTGGCCGTGCTCTACATCATCTTCGTCGTCGTGCTCGGCGCGTTCTCGTTCTCGACGTCGTCCTATTCGGGATAGGTCACTCCTCCAATGCAACACCTGCAGCGGCCCAAGGCGGTTAGTCCGCTCCTTGGGCCGCTCGGTGTTGCGGCCGGCGCCGGCGTCGTGTGCTGCGCGATCTGGCTGAGCAATCCGACTATGCCGGGCGGCCCGATCCCGGTTTGTCCGACCAAGGCGCTGTTGGGCATCGATTGCCCCGGCTGCGGGAGCATGCGAATGCTGTATTCCGTGATGCACGGCGACCTTTCGGCTGCATTGCACTTCAATGCGGTGGGTCTGGTCGCCTTGGTATTGCTCGTCTGGTCCTATGGCGCTTGGACCTATGGCCGCATTGTGGGCCGAAAAATCACCAGTTGGCAGCATCGGGGCTGGGCCGCTCCGGCCGTTTTGACGGTAATGTGCATTTGGTTTGTTATTCGCAATGTGCCGATAGCGCCGTTCATTTCGTTGTACGTGTAGTTCACGTTTGTAATTGGAAACGCCACATCCACATCGCTCGGAGGGACGAAAGATGACGGACCAACCGACGGAAGGCACGCCGCCGGACGCCAATAAGCCGACGGAGTACATTCCGCAGCCACCGCCGGGTGGGTTCCCCCCGCCTCCGGGAGGCGCTCCGACGGAATACATTCCGCAGGCGCCGCAGGGTGGCTACCCGCCGCCTCCGCAGGGTGGCTACCCGCCGCCTCCGCAGGGTGGCTACCCGCCGCCGCCTCCGCCGCCCGGCGGATTCCCGCCGCCTCCGCAGGGTGGTTATCCGCCGCCGCCGGGGCAAGGTGGCTACGCCCCGCCGCCCCCACCGCCGGGTGGTGCCTACCCGCCGCCCCCGCCGCCGCAGGGCGGCTTCGCGCCGCCGCCTCCGGGGGCCTACCCGCCGGCCGGATACCAGTACGGCGCGCCGGGTGGTGCCGCCCCGTTCAGCGTCGGCGACGCGCTGTCGTGGGCATGGAACAAGTTCACCAAGAACCCGGGACCGCTCATCGTGTCGACGCTGGTCTACGGCCTCATCGTCGGTGTGATTGTCGGCATCGTGGAGTTCAGTGTGCTGGGCTTGGCTGAGACTTCGGTGTCGAGCTACTCGGCGGATGACGCCGGCTTCAGCTACTCGTACAACGTCACGTCACTGGGACCGGCCAGCATCGCCGTCTTGGTGCTCGGTTACCTCGTGCTGCTGGTAGTCGCGGCGGCCATCTCGTCGGCGCAGTACGTCGGCCTGCTGGGCATCGCCGACGGACAGCCGACCACCATCGGGTCCTTCTTCAAGCCGCGCTACATCGGCCCGATGATTCTGCTGACGCTCATCGTCGGTGTGCTCGTGGCTATCGGCTACGTGTTGTGCGTGATCCCTGGTTTGATCGTCGCGCTTTTCGCGATATTCGCGCACGCGGTCCTGGTCGACCGCGGCCAGTCGCCGATCGACTCGTTGAAGGCCAGCATCGAGATCGTGAAAGCCAATGTCGGACAGGTGATCCTGGTGTGGCTGGTGGCCGGCCTGATCGGAATCGCCGGTGCGCTCGCGTGCGGCGTCGGTGTGCTGGTCTCGGCGCCGGTGGCCTCGCTGATGCTGGTGTACACCTACCGTCGTCTCAGCGGTGGTCAGGTCGCCCCGCTGACGCCGTGACGTCGTGATCTGTTCGGGGGACGGGGCCGCTGGGTCGCGGCCCCCGAACAGGCATGACGGCAGTACCAACTGAGACGGGACGACTTGAACTACACACCATGGTGGGCCCGCGTGGTGGCCAGCCTGATCGACCGGTTCCCTCCGCTGTTCGTCATCGTCGTCGGCGGTCTGGTCGAGCGCTCCCAGCGCGTGACGAAATGCCTTGCCGACCAAGCGGACTACAGCATCGGCCCGTACTGCGCCACCGGGAACTCTGTTGCCGGCGTGCTGATCTGGCTGGCCGGCCTCATCGTCGCGCTGTTGTTCATGGTGTGGAATCATGGCTATCTGCAGGGCACCACGGGCTCCAGCCTGGGTAAACGGGTACTGCATTTCCAGGTGATCGACGAAAAGACGGGCCTGCCCGTCGGTTTCGGTCGCTCGGTGCTGCGGCAGCTGGCCCACGTCGCCGACGCCATCCCGGTGTTCGCCGGGTACCTGTTCCCGCTGTGGGACGCCAAGCGGCAGACCCTGGCCGACAAGATCATGTCGACCGTCTGCGTGTCGACGCGATGATGGCGTACGCCCCGTGGTGGCGACGAGCCGCTGCGGCCGTCATCGACCTGCTGCCGCTCGTGGTACTCACCGCCGCCGGCGCGGCGCTGGTATGGTTCACCCGAGATCGGCTGTGCGACACCGATACCTCCGCGTTCGACGGTGGCGCCCAATGCGGCGACGGCTACTCGACGCTGGGCTATGTCAGTCTGGTGGCCACCTGGGCGCTCATGGTCGGCTATCTGGTCTGGAACTTCGGCTACCGTCAGGGCCGCACCGGCGCCAGCCTCGGAAAGACCGTCCTGCGCTGCCGGGTGGTCGGCCAAACCTCGGGGGCGCCAATAGGTTTCGCGCGGTCACTGCTGCGGCAGGCGGTGCACCTGGCCGACCTGTCGATCGTCGGCTACCTGTGGCCGCTGTGGGACGCCAAGCGGCAGACCTTCGCCGACATGGTCATGGAGACCGTCTGCGTGACGCCGCCGCGCACGCGCACCCCCGTCAGCGGAACGCACTGACTCCCGTCAACGCCTGCCCGATCACCAGCTGGTGCACCTCGGACGTGCCCTCGTAGGTCAGTACCGACTCGAGGTTGTTGGCGTGCCGGATCACCGGGTACTCCAGCGTGATGCCGTTGGCGCCCAACAGGGTTCGGCACTGCCGGGCGATCTTGATGGCCTCGCGGACGTTGTTCAGCTTGCCGACGCTGACCTGCTCGGGCTGAATCTTGCCGGCGTCCTTGAGTCGGCCGAGCTGCAGGGCCAGCAGCTGCGCTTTGCCGAGTTCGACGGCCATGTCGGCGATCTTGGCCTGCGTCAGTTGGTATTCCGCCAGCGTCTTGTCGAAAACCGTACGGGTGCCGACGTAGTCCAGCGTCGCTTGCAGGCAGTCGCGGGCCGCGCCCACCGCACCGAACACGATGCCGAACCGCGCCTCCGACAGGCAGCTCAGCGGGCCGGACAGACCGCGCGCGCCGGGCAGCCGCGCGGACTCCGGCAGCCGGACGTCGTCGAGGCTGAACTCAGAGGTCACCGAGGCCCGCAGCGACATCTTGCGCGTCATCTCCCGGGCGCTGAAACCCGGTGTGTCCGTAGGCACCGCGAACCCCAGCACACCTTCCTCGGCGCGGGCCCACACCACCGCGACATCGGCGACCGAGGCGTTGGTGATCCACATCTTCGACCCGTTGAGCACCCAGTCGTCGCCGTCGCGGCGGGCGGTCGTGCGCATGCCACCGGGGTTGGAACCGAAGTCCGGCTCGGTGAGACCGAAACAGCCGATCAGGTCGCCGGCGGCCATGCCGGGCAGCCACTGCTCCCGCTGCTCCTCGCTGCCCCAGTGATGGATCGCGAACATCGCCAGCGAGCCCTGGACCGAGACGAGGGAACGAATGCCGCTGTCGACGGCCTCCAGCTCCTGGCACACCAGCCCGTACGCCGTCGCCGTCGAACCGCTGCAGCCGTAGCCGGTGAGGTGCATACCGAGCAGGCCCAGCTTGCCCACCTCGGCGGCGATCTCGCGCACCGGAACCGAACCGTTCTCGAACCACTCGGCGATGTAGGGACGCAGCCGCTGCTCGCCGAACTGGCGCACCATGGTGCGCAATTCGATGTCCTCGGCGCTCAGCAGGTCGTCGGTGCCGAGCAGATTGTCGATCGAGGCTGTCATGGTGCAGTTCTACACCGGGAGTTCGGCGTAAAGCGAGAGCAGGCCCCGGCTACGCTGGTCGCTCAGGGACAGACGGGGTGGACGATGACTGAGCAGGAACAGAACCAGGGCGCGGGCGAGCCGGAGGCGTCGACCCCGGCTTACGGCATGCCGCCGCTGCCGGCCTACGGCGGCGAGCCCTACCCGTCCATGCCGGCGCCCGAGCCGTTCCCGCCGCCGGCCGCCGGTTTCCCGGGGCCGGGTTACCCGCCGCCGGTCGGGCCGTATCCGCCTGCGGCCCAGGGCTATCCGGGTGTGCCGCCGATGCCCGGCATGATGCCGTTCGGTTATGCGCCGGTGCCGAAGACCAACGGGCTGGCCATCGCGTCGTTGGTCTGCTCGCTGCTGGGACTGGTGACGTGCGCCGGCACCTCGATCCTCGGCGTGATCTTCGGGCACCTCGCCAAGTCGCAGATCAAGCAGAGCGGTGAAGAGGGCGAGGGCATGGCTCTCGCGGGCTTGATCGTCGGCTACATCGGGTTGGCGCTCTTCGCGCTGATCGCCATCTTCTACTTCGGTCTGATCGCGCTCATGCTGGGCAGCAGCGGCAGCACCACCTACTAGACGGGACCCACACAATGACGAATCCGTACGAGCCGACGTCGCATGCATACGAACCCGGCGACAGTTCCAGCCAGCAACAGCCGGGTGAACCGCAGTTCGGGCAGCCGGAGTACCCGGGCTACCCGCAGCAGCCCGGGTACCCGCCGCCCGGCTACCCGCAGCAGCCGGGCTACCCGCCGCCGGGTTACCCGCAGCAGCCGGGCTACGGCTACATGCCGCAGTACGCGGCTGATCCGTCTGCGCCCTGGGGCCGCGACCCGCTGACGGGACTGCCGCTGTCGGACAAGTCGAAGGTGACGGCGGGCCTGCTGCAGATCCTGTTGGGCGGCTTCGGCGTCGGGCGATTTTATCTCGGCTACACGACCATCGGCGTGCTCCAGCTCGTCGTCTCGTTGGTGACCTGCGGCATCGGCGCCATCTGGCCTTTGATCGACGGCATCATGATTCTGATGGGGAACGTTCCCGACACCCAAGGGCGCAAGCTGCGCGACTAGGCTGGCGCCTGTGAGTGAGCAGCGCAGCCAGGCAGACCACTACCGCGCCTACGGACCCGCGACCCGGGCCATTCATGCCGGGTTCCGGCCGGACCCACAGACCGGTGCCGTCAACACCCCGATCTATGCCAGTTCGACGTTCGCGCAGGACGGCGTCGGCGGGCTGCGCGGCGGGTTCGAGTACGCCCGCACCGGCAACCCGACCCGGGCGGCGCTGGAGGCACTGCTGGCCGCGGTCGAGGGCGGGCACTACGGCCGCGCGTTCAGCTCCGGCATGGCGGCCACCGACTGCGCGCTGCGCGCCGTGCTGCGTCCGGGCGACCACATCGTCATCCCCGACGACGCGTACGGCGGCACCTTCCGGCTGATCGACAAGGTGTTCACGCAGTGGGGCATCACGCACACGCCGGCGCAGCTGTCGAACCTCGACGAGGTGCGCGCGGCGATCACCTCGAAGACCCGGCTGATCTGGGTGGAGACCCCGACCAACCCGCTGCTGTCCATCGCGGACATCTCGGCCATCGTGCAGATCGCCGCGACATCGGGCGTGAAGGTGTTGGTGGACAACACCTTTGCCTCACCGGCGTTGCAGCAGCCGCTGTCGCTCGGGGCGGACATCGTGCTGCACTCGACCACCAAGTACATCGGCGGCCACTCGGACGTCGTCGGTGGCGCGCTGGTGACCAATGACGAAGAACTGGACTCGAAATTCGCGTTCCTGCAGAACGGCGCCGGCGCGGTGCCGGGCCCGTTCGACGCCTACCTGACCTACCGCGGCCTCAAGACGCTGCCGCTGCGCATGCAGCGGCACTGCGAGAACGCCTTGCGGGTGGCCGAATTCCTCAATGACCACAAGGCCGTCTCGACGGTGCTGTACCCGGGTCTGTCGAGTCATCCGGGCTACGAGGTGGCGGCCAAGCAGATGAGCGGCTTCGGTGGCATGGTGTCGGTGCGGCTGCACGGCGGCGAGCAGGCTGCACGCGAATTGTGCTCGCGCACCGAGATTTTCATCCTCGCCGAGTCGCTGGGTGGCGTGGAGTCGCTGATCGAGCATCCGGGCGCCATGACGCACGCGTCCACCGCCGGCTCGCAGCTGGAGGTGCCGAACGATCTGGTCCGGCTGTCGGTCGGCATCGAGGATGTCGCCGACCTGATCGGGGACCTGGAGCAGGCCCTGGGTTAACCCAGGGCAGCCCGCACCGCGGTGGCCGTGACGGCGAGATTCACCTCGGCGACGCCGGTCTCGTACTCGTTGACCCAGTGGCCGCTGGCGATGTCGCCGGCGCGGGCATGCACCCACCGCCAGCCGCGGTCGTTGAGGCTCATCAGCGAGCCGAGACCGTCGACGGTGTGCAACAGCGTCACGATGGCCGCCGTCGCCGGTGCGGGCGGTCTGCGGTCGAACAGGGCCGACAGCATCTCCGCGCGCGCCTGGCCGACGCGCGTCCGGTCCGTCAGCGGCAAGGCATACTGCGCCCGGAACCTGTTGCCGCCCAACGGCTGACGGCGCAGCTGTCCCGCGCGCTCCAGCCGGTCGATGAGACTGTCCTCGGTGCTCTTGCGCAGTTTGGACATGACGTCGGCAGGTCGCCGCGGCCGCTGACGAAGCAGTTCCAGTGCCGGCGCGGACACCGGGTCGACGGCGTCGTTGCCGGAGAGGGCGACCAAATGGCCGTCGGGTGCGCCGTCACCTGGCGCGGCGGGCCGAATACGGCACGCCAGCGCCAGGTCCAGCAGGACGGCACCGGACAACACCCGGTGCCGACGTGGTTGATCCAGACCCGGCTGTGCGGACGAATTGTCCAGGAGCAGCAGATACAGGTCTTCGGCGATCTGAGCCATGGGCTGTCAGCTGGTGGCCGGCGGGGTAGCGCCGGCCGTCGCAGGGCTAGGCGTGATAGGGCTCGGCCTTGACCAGCGTGACCTTGACGGTGGCGCCGCTGGGGACCGTGTAGCTGCGCTCCTCGCCGACCTTGGCGTCGATCAGCGCGTGGCCGAGCGGCGAGTTGGGGGAGTACACCTCGAGCTTGCCGTCGGTGACGCCTTCCTGGCGCGTGGCGATGAGGAACGTCTCGGTGTCGTTCTGGTCGCCGTCGTAGTAGACGGTCACGACCGAGCCGGGCAGTGCCACACCGGACTTCTTCGGTGCCTCGCCGACCTTGGCGTTGTTGAGCAGTTCCTGCAGCTGACGGATGCGAGCTTCCTGCTGGCCCTGCTCTTCGCGGGCCGCGTGGTAGCCACCGTTCTCGCGGAGGTCGCCCTCTTCGCGGCGGTCGTTGATTTCGGCAGCGATGACCGGACGGTTGGCGATCAGCTGATCGAGCTCGGCCTTCAGGCGCTCGAATGCCTCTTCGGTGAGCCAGGTGACCTGGGTATCGGTCATGTCTGCTGCTCTCCTGTCGTAGTAAGCGTGCGTGTATGCCCGGGCGGTCTGTCCGGGGTTGCCCCGTTGCTTGGGGCCGGCGGTGCTGCGATTGCGAGGGCAGGTCCAGGTCCCCCCAGAAGGTGCCAGCAGGTGCCCGCTAATGCATCAATACACGGCCCCAGTCGGAACCGTGTACTGAGCAAGCGTACCACTTGGGCGTCTCCGAACGGTCATGATTTCGCAGTTCGGAGTTCGCCGGATGGTTGGTCAGCCGGCCGCCATTCAGGGCGCGACGAGGTACGACGGCACGTCGGTGCCGCAGCCGTAGACGTCGCCGACGACCGGCGGTTTTGTGGACTTCACGACCGCCGTCACCTGGACTGTCTTGGCCTCCGCCGGCACGACGAGGATCTCGCGCCGTCCGGTTTCGCTGCCGTCGAGAGCCCTGGCCCGCACGATGCACACCGCGGGTTGGGCCGGGTCCTCGCGGGTGACGGAGATCGTCACCGCAACAGTTTCGTTGTCGATGAGTTTGTAGGTGCTCAACTCACCCTTGACGGGCGATGTCCCCAGGCGCTGGAAACCGACGAACGCAAGCGCCACACCAGCGACGACGATGAGGAGCGTGAGGCCGATCGCGATACGGCGACGGGTCAGCCGGGACATGCGCTGGCGCCCGTAGCGGGCGGTCGGACGCTCGATCATGGCTGCTTTGGGTGCCCCATCGGTCGGTTCGGATTGCTTGGACTGGAACTATAGGACGCAGCGACATGGTTGGACTGCACCGAGTTGTCCCACCGAGTAGAGACAGTAGGTAAGGCACACGTGAGCGAACTGCGGTTGATGGCGGTGCACGCGCACCCCGACGACGAGTCGAGCAAGGGTGCGGCCACCATGGCCAAGTACGCGGCCAACGGCGCCCGGGTCATGGTCGTGACCCTGACCGGCGGCGAACGCGGCGACATCCTGAACCCGGCGATGGACCTGCCCGAGGTGCACGGCCGCATCCATGAGGTACGCCGCGACGAGATGGCCCGGGCCGCCGAGATCCTCGGTGTCGAGCACCACTGGCTGGGGTTCGTCGACTCCGGACTGCCCGAGGGCGATCCGCTGCCGCCGCTGCCCGAGGGCTCGTTCGCGGTGGTGCCGATCGAGGAGCCCGTCCGCCGGCTGGTACGGGTGATCCGCGAGTTCCGGCCGCATGTGATCACCACCTACGACGAGAACGGCGGCTACCCGCACCCCGACCACATCCGGTGCCACCAGGTGTCGATGGCCGCGTACGAAGCGGCCGCCGACCACGTGCAGTTCCCCGACGAGGGCGAACCCTGGAGCATCTCGAAGCTGTACTACGGCCACGGTTTCCTGCGCCGGCGCATGCAGATGCTGCAGGACGAGTTCGCCAAGCACGGCGAGGTCGGGCCGTTCGAGAAGTGGCTGCAGCACTGGGACCCCGAGCACGATCCCTTCGCCAACCGGGTGACGACCCGCATCGAGTGCGCCGACTTCTTCGAGCAGCGAGACCAGGCGCTGCTGGCCCACGCCACGCAGATCGACCCGAACGGCGATTTCTTCCGCGCGCCCATCGAATGGCAGCAGCGGCTGTGGCCGACCGAGGAGTACGAATTGGCCCGATCCAGGGTTCCGGTGACGTTGCCCGAGACCGATCTGTTCACGGGAGTATCGCTGTGATTTCTGTTCCGCTCACCATCCTGCTGGCCGAAGGTCCACGCCAGACGGGTCCCGACTTCGGCAAGGCCAGCCCGGCCGGGCTGGTGATCACGCTGATCCTGCTGATCGCCGTGGTGGCCCTGGTCTGGTCGATGAACCGGCACCTGCGCAAGCTGCCCGAATCCTTCGATCCCGCGCATCCCGAGCCGGATCAGGCCGTCGACGACGGCACCGTCGGCGGCGTGCCGCACGATGCGCCGGCGGGCGACACTGGGCCTGACAGCACTACAAAGCCGGAAGCTGGGTAAGACTCCAGGTATGGCAACGTCTGATGCACCGGCCTTCTCATCGCGGCTCGTACCTCACCGCTTGATCGGCGCCCGATGAACACCCTCGGCTCAGCCACCAGCCCATACCTGCGCCAGCACGCCGACAACCCGGTGCACTGGCAGCAGTGGACACCCGAGGCGCTGGCCGAAGCCGCGGCCCGCGACGTGCCGATCCTGCTGTCCATCGGCTACGCGGCCTGCCACTGGTGCCATGTGATGGCGCACGAGTCGTTCGAGGACTCGGACGTCGCTGCGGTGGCGAACGAGAACTTCGTCTGCATCAAGGTCGACCGGGAGGAACGTCCCGACCTCGACGCAATCTACATGAGCGCCACCGTCGCGATGACGGGCCAGGGAGGCTGGCCCATGACGTGCTTCCTGACGCCCGACGGCCGGCCCTTCTTCTGCGGCACGTACTACCCGAAAAGCAACTTCCTGCAGTTGCTTTCGGCTGTCACCGACACCTGGCGGAACCGGCGCGACGAAGTCGAGCAGGCCTCTGACCAGATCGCCACGGAGCTGCGCAAGATGTCGTCCGGGTTGCCCTCGGGTGGGCCGGCGCCGTCGCCCGAACTGTGCGACCACGCCGTCGCCGCGGTGCTGCGCGACGAGGACCTCACCCGCGGTGGCTTCGGCCGGGCGCCCAAGTTCCCGCCGTCGGCATTGCTGGAAGCGCTACTGCGACACCACGAACGCACCGGGTCCGCGCTCGATGCGGTGGAGCGCACCGGCACCGCGATGGCGCGCGGCGGCATCTACGACCAACTGGCGGGTGGCTTCGCCCGGTACAGCGTCGACGCCTCGTGGGTGGTGCCGCACTTTGAAAAGATGTTGTATGACAACGCTTTGCTGCTGCGGGTGTATGCGCACTGGGCGCGGCTGACCGGAAACCCGTTGGCGCGCAAGGTTGCCGATGAGACGGCGCGGTTCATCATCGACGACCTCGGCGACGGCGGCATGTTCGTCTCGTCGCTGGACGCCGATACCGCCGGGCACGAGGGCCTGACGTACGTGTGGACGCCGGCCGAGCTGGTGTCGGTGCTGGGCGACGACGACGGTCGTTGGGCCGCTTCGCTTTTCGAGGTCACCGACACCGGGACGTTCGAACACGGCAGCTCGGTGCTGCAGCTGCTGGCCGACCCCGACGATGCCGAACGCTTCGAGCAGGTCCGCGCGAAGTTGATGGCGGCACGGGCATTGCGGCCCCAGCCGGGGCGTGACGACAAGGTCGTCACCGCATGGAACGGCTTCGCCATCACGGCGCTGGCGGAAGCCTCGATCGCGCTCGGGAAACCCGAATTCCTCGACGCGGCAACGGGTTGCGCCTGCCGGCTACTGGACCTGCATCTCGTCGACGGCCGGCTGCGCCGGGCCAGCCTGGGCGGCGCCGTCGGCGACAGTGCCGGAATCCTGGAGGACTACGCGGCGCTGGCGACGGGCCTGCTGACGCTGCACCAGGTGACGGGCGACTCGTCGTGGCTGACTGCCGCGCACTCCCTCCTCGACACCACGCTCACGCACTTCACCGACCCCGACCGCGGCGGCCGGTGGTTCGACACCGCGGACGACGCCGAGGCCCTGCTGGTGCGTCCCGCCGATCCGGTCGACGGGGCGACGCCGTCGGGCGCGTCGTTGGTCGCCGAGGCGCTGCTGACGTTCGCGCACCTCGCCGCCGAACCCGAGCGATACATCAATGCGGCCGCCGCCACGCTGGCGGCCGCGACCCCGATCCTGGCCCGCTCGCCGCGCGGCGGCGGCCACTGGCTGGCGGTCACCGAAGCGGCCGTCCGCGGCCCCATCCAGATCGCGGTGGCGTGCGCCGGGCCGGATTCGGAATTGCTGAGTGCGGCACGCAGATTGGCGCCCGGCGGCGCCATCGTCGTCGGCGGTGCCGAAGGGTCGTCGGTGCTGCTCGACGGCCGTGGTCGCGTGAACGGTCGGGACGCCGCGTACGTCTGCCGTGGCCAGGTGTGCGACCTGCCGGTGACGACGGCGGGGGATCTCGCCGCTGCCCTCGGGGCGGCCGTGTAGCGTGCGGCGCATGCCCAGCGCTGAGCAGATCACCGAAAACGTCAACCGCTACCTGGACCTCGTCGACGTCGCCGACGCCGATGGGATCGCGCAGCTGTACGCCGTCGATGCCGCCATCGAGGACCCGGTCGGCGGTGAGGTGCACGTCGGCCGTCAGACGATTCACGGCTTCTACTCGAACATCGCGGGCACCAAGAACTCCCACGAACTGCACACGCTGCGGGTCTGCGGCCACGAGGCCGCGTTCTACTGGAGCCTGACCGTCAACGGCGCCATGCGCATCGACATCATCAGCACCATGAACTTCGACGCCGAGGCCAAGATCACGTCGATGAAGGCCTACTGGGGCCCGGCGAACGTCACCCAGCTCTGAGCGATTTGTGCACGATTTTCCGCGCTGGCCGCGGAAAATCGTGCACAAATCCCTAGGAGAAGACCGCGAACCACATCGCGATGTAGTGGCAGATGGCCGCGACCGCGGTGCAGGCGTGGAAGAACTCGTGGTGCCCGAACGTCCGGGGCCACGGGTTGGGCCACTTGAGCGCGTAGAGCACGCCGCCGATCGAGTACAGCGCGCCGCCGACGATCAGCAGCACGACGGCCGTGACGCCCGCGCCGTCGAGGATCGGGCCGATGAACCACGCCGCCACCCAGCCCAACAGGATGTACAGCGGCACGCCGAGCCAGCGCGGTGCCGTCGGCCACAGCATCTTGAGGGCCACGCCGGCCAGCGCCCCGCTCCACACGATCCAGAACAACAGCCAGCCGTCGGTGCGCACCGCGAGGAGCGCGAACGGCGTGTAGCTGCCGGCGATGAAGATGAAGATCATCGAGTGGTCGAGGCGCTTCATCCAGATGCGGGCGTTCTGCGATTTCCAGTTCACCCGGTGATAGGTGCCGCTGACGGTGAACATCGCCACGATGGTGAAGGTGTACAGCAACGTCGCCAATCCGGCGCGCGTGCCCTGCATGGCCCACGACACCGAAACCAGTGCGGCACCGGCAAAGAACGCAACGACCGCCGAGTAGACGTGGATCCAGCCGCGGGCGCGGGGCTTGCCGAAAAATTCGACGACGCTTTCCACGACCACGTCGGGAAGCGTTTCCGAATGGCGGAGCACCGCGGCGGCACGGTACGGCTTGGTCATGTTCGACGGTGCCTCAGCCCGTTCGGAGGCAGCCGGATCTGTATTGCTCGGAGCGGTCAACGTTCCTCCACTAACAGCCATGGGATACCCAGAAGTCCACAGTAGTCTGGTTTCTCGTGGACATCATTCCCCCGCGCCTCAAGGAACCGGCATACCGGCTCTACGAGCTGCGGCTGCGTCAGGAGCTTGCGCACTCGAAAGCGCAACTGCCACGCCATATTGCGGTGCTGTGCGACGGGAATCGGCGCTGGGCCCGTGAGGCAGGTCACGACGACGTCAGCTACGGCTACCGCATGGGTGCCGCCAAGATCGCCGAGGTGCTGCGCTGGTGCCAGCAGGCCGGCATCGAGATGGCGACGATCTACCTGCTCTCCACCGAGAACCTGCAGCGCGACCCGCAGGAGCTGGCGCCGCTGATCGACATCATCACCGACGTCGTCGAGGAGATCTGCGCGCCCGACAAGCACTGGACTGTGCGGACCGTCGGCGACCTCGAGCTGCTCGGTGAGGAACCGGCCAAGCGGCTGCGCGACGCCGTCGAGTCGACGGCCGAGCACACCGGCGCCGGTTCGTTCCACGTCAACGTCGCCGTCGGTTACGGCGGCCGCCAGGAGATCGCCGACGCGGTGCGCACCCTGCTGAGCAAGGAGCTCGCCAACGGTGCGACGGCCGAAGACCTCATCGAGGCGGTGACCGTCGACGGCATCTCCGAGAACCTCTACACGTCGGGCCAGCCCGACCCCGACCTCGTCATCCGCACGTCGGGGGAGCAGCGGCTCAGCGGGTTCCTGTTGTGGCAGAGCGCCTATTCGGAGATGTGGTTCACCGACGCGCACTGGCCGGCTTTCCGGCGGGTGGACTTCCTGCGTGCGCTGCGTGACTACACGCTGCGGAACCGCCGCTACGGAAAATAGCGTTCGTGCCAGACTGAAGACATGGCTGCGCTGTCGGCAGTGGTCTTCGCCCTGAGCTGGTGGCTGGGGCTGTACCTGCTGGCGCGCGATCCCCGCAAGCCGATCCTGGCGTGGTCCGCGGTCGGGTTGTGCAGCTTCGCCGTGGTGGTCGCCGTCGACGCGATCCGGCTGGCGGGCGACGCACCGACCGGCCCGCTGAGCCACATCGAGGCCTATCTGGCCGTAGTGCCCGGCATCGCCTGGCTCACCGTGCTGCTCGAGTTGTCCCGGCCCGTCGATTCGGCGCGCAGCCGGTGGGGCTTCGTCGCGGTGGCGACGGTGGCGGCCATCGCCTTGGTGGGCGCCGGGATCTCCGGCGGTGTGCACCCGCCGCTGCGGCCCGGGCACTGGGTCATGGTCGGTGCCATCGCCCTGTCGGCGTTCAGCGCGCTCGTGCTGGCGGTGCGACGGCTGCGCCGCGGTGCGTCGTCCCGCAAGATCGTCCCGGCGGTGGTGGCGGCGACCATCTTCTTCGGACTCGGCAACGCGATCCTGCTCATCCCGCTGGGACTCCTGCCGAGCTGGCTGGTGCTGGCGTCCGCGGCCTTCGACGTGCTGCTGCTCGGTATCGCGGTGGCGTGGTGGGACGCGTTCGACGAAGGTCAGGCCCTGCGCGCAGGCATGCGCCGCTCGCTGGTCGGCAGCATGGCGGTGGCCGTGCTGTTCGGCGGCCAGGTGCTGATCGGCCTGGCGGTCACGGGCGAGCATCTGGCGCTCATGGTGTTGTTGTTCACCAGCCTCGCCGTGGCGATCGCCATCAACGTGCTGGCCGACCCGCTGTCGGGGCTGCTGGACCGGCTGGCCTTCGCCCGCGAACCGGATCTGCGGGCCGACCGCGCCGCGCTGCGTCGCACCGAGGCGGCGCTGCCGCTGCGCGCCACCAACCCGCTGGACCACGTCGACGACGAGACCTTCGTCCGCCTGACCCGTCGCGCGCTCGGCCACTACGCCGACCTCTCCAAGCTCGTCGCCTCCCCGCTGACGACGCTGCCGGTGATCGACGACCGACTGGCCCGCCGCGGCGCGCCCGACCAGCCGCTGGAGCGCGCCAACGAGCTCAAGGATTTGCTGGCCGATCGCATCGCTGCCCTCAAGCCACGCGACGGCGGCGACTTCGGCACCACCGAGCAGTGGCGCCACTACAACTCGCTGTACTTCCCGTACGTCGTCGGGGTCCGGGCCTACGCGCAGAACGCCACCGCGGCCGGGCTCGACCCGGTGGCCCGGCAGGCGTGGCAGTGGTTCGTCACCGAAGTGCCGCAGCGGTCGCTGCACAACTGGCAGAACGCGGCGGCGCGAGTGATCGCCGCCGACTTGCGCGGTACCCCGGTGTCAACGCTGACCTAGGCACCTCGCGTCGCTGACCTGCGGTTGGCAGTGCCTGGCAGTAATCGGCAGCGTTTGGTGCAGACGGAGCGACCCGGTTCGAGCAGTGTCGTGGGTGTCCCCAACCGGCACCGCAAGGAGCGACCGCCATGACCGCAATCAACCCCGGGCTCCACACCCGCCCACTGTCCGACAGTTCCGATTCCCTGCTCCGTTTCGCCCTCCGCGTCGACGGCACGTTGTGCTCGCTCACCGGCCTGCTGATGGCGTTCACCGCTGATCCGCTGTCCCGGTTGTCGGGGCTGTCGGCGACGTCCGAATGGATCATCGGCGCGGTACTGGTCGTGTGGGGGTTTGCTCTGTACGTCATGGCCGCCGTGCCCAGGATTCGGCGCGTCGGGACCGGCGTGCTGATCGGCAACCTGATCGGCACCGTCGCGGTGCTGGGTGTGCTGGCTTCCGGAGTGCTCCCGCTGACCGCGGCAGGCAACGTCCTCGTGCTGGCCGTCATGGCCGTCGGCCTGGGCTGCGCCTGGCTGCAATACCTCGGAGTGCGCCGTCTGGCGTGACTCCCGTCCCGCCGGGCGGGGGCGTCGCTGAAAGAGGTTGCAGTTGACGTCCCCGCGCCGGCCTTCCAACCCCTCCACCGAAAGGAAACCCATGACCACCATCACCGCACCCGCCCGCGTCCGCTCCGACCGTCTGCTGCGTCTGGCCCTGCGCGCCGACGCCCTCATCAGCGGCACCGGCGGCGTCATCCTGGCGGCCGCGGCCGGCGCCATCGCATCGGAGTCCGGCATCCCGCGGCCGGCCGTGTACGTCCTTGCCACGGTCCTTGTCGTCTACGGCGTCGGCGTCTACGGGCTCTCGACCCTGGCGGCGGTGCGTCGTCCCGGTATCGCGGTGGCGATTGCCAACGTGGTCTTCACCATCGCCGCGGTGCTGGCCGTGATCGACGACGTCTGGCCGCTGACGGCGACGGGTGTGGCCATGCTGATCGTCAGCGCCGTCTACACGCTGGCCATGGCGGAGCTGCAGTACGCCGGCGTCCGTCGCGCCTGACCCCCCTGGGATTTGTGCACGATTTTCCGCGCCTACCGCGGAAAATCGTGCACAAATCCCTGTTCAGAGCTTGCGGAGGCGCAGCCGATTGATGGAGTGGTCGGCGTCTTTGCGCAGCACCAGCGTGGCGCGGGGCCGGGTCGGCAGGATGTTGTGGATCAGGTTGGGCAGGTTGATGGACTGCCAGATGTCGCGGGCGGCGAAGATGGCCTGCTCGTCGGTCAGCGTCGAGTAGTGGTGGAAGTGCGACTGCGGATTGGCGAAGGCGCCCGCCCGCATCGCGAGGAATCGCGACACGTACCACTGCTCGATGTCCTCGATGCGGGCGTCGACGTACACCGAGAAGTCGAACAGGTCCGAGATCATCAGCGCCGGTCCGGTCTGCAGGACGTTGAGGCCCTCGATGATCAGGATGTCGGGGTGCCGGACGACGACCTTCTCGCCGGGCACGATGTCGTAGATCAGGTGCGAATACACCGGGGCGGACGCCTGATCGGCGCCCGACTTGACCGCGGTGACGAACCGCATCAGTGCGCGACGGTCGTAGCTCTCGGGAAAGCCCTTGCGGTGCATGATCTTTCGCCGCATGAGCTCGGCGTTCGGGTACAGGAACCCGTCGGTGGTGACGAGGTCGACGCGCGGGTGGTGGCCGAACCGGGCGAGCAGCGCCTGCAGCACGCGCGCGGTGGTCGACTTGCCGACGGCGACGCTGCCGGCCACGCCGATGATGAACGGCACCGGGCGGTCGGGATTCTGCTGTGGTTCGCCGAGGAACTCCGCCGTCGCGGCGAAGAGGCGCTGCCGGGCGGCGACCTGCAGGTGGATCAGACGGGCCAGAGGCAGGTAGACCTCTTCGACTTCCAGCAGGTCGAGCTGCTCGCCCATACCGCGCAGGCCCAGCAGTTCATGAGCAGTGAGTTTCAGGGGAGTCGCCATACGCAGCGCGCGCCATTGGCGCCTGTCGAACTCGACGTAGGGACTCGGCTCGCTCGGCCGCGGCATGTGCCCAGTCTTGCAGTCATTGCCGGGCGATGAACGCGGGGGTACCGGCTAACGTGGGCGGGTATGAGCGCTGGGCAGATCCCGATGCCGGTTCCCGACACCGCCGCCGACGGCTTGATCCGCGAATACTTGCTGCTCGGTCTGCGGTTCGACCGCATCGAGGAGGGCTACGTCGACTCGTTCACCGGCGACCCGGCGTTGCGGAAGCAGGTCGCCGATGAACCCGCGCCGGACCCCGCGGCACTGGCCCGCCAGGCCCGCCGGCTGCACGGCGAGGTCGACGGTTCCGGGCTGGACCCGCAGCGCGCGGACTACCTGAAGGCGCATCTGCGGGCCCTGGACTGCGCGGGGCGCAAGTTCGCGGGGGAGGACGTCGGCTTCGTCGACGAGGTCCGCGACTACTTCGACGTGTCGATCGCCAAGGGCGACGAGGACCGCTACCGCGAGGCGCATCGCCTGCTCGACGAGGCGCTGGGCGGCAGTGGCCCGCTGGTGGAGCGCATGCAGGCCCACCGCTCGGGCGAGGAGATTCCGCCCGAGCGGCTCGAGGAGTGCATCCACGCGTTCTCGTCCGCGCTGCGCGACCGGGTCCGGGTCGACTTCCCGCTGCCGGACACCGAGACCATCAACTACGAGATCGTCACCGACAAGCCGTGGTCGGGCTTCAACTACTACGAGGGCAACTACCGGTCGACGGTGGCGGTCAACGCGGACCTCAAGCAGCAGATGTCCAACCTGCCGCGGCTGGTGGCGCACGAGTCGTACCCGGGGCACCACACCGAGCACTGCCGCAAGGAGGCGGGCCTCGTCGAGCTGGGCGGCCAGGCCGAGCAGACGATCTTCCTGGTCAACACCCCGCAGTGCCTGATGGCGGAGGGTCTCGCGGACCTGGCGCTGTACGCGGCGGTGCCCGAGAACTGGGGTGCGTGGGCCGCCGAGATCTACAAAGACCTGGGCCTGCGCTTCGATGGTGAACGCGCAGAAGCGATCTCACGGGCCAGCGCGGCGCTGGCCGACGTCCGCCAGGACGCCGCGCTGATGCTGCACGACGAACACCGCGACGCCGACGATGTGGTCGCGTTCCTGCAGCGCTGGCTGCTGACCAGCCCCGAGCGGGCCCGGCAGTCCATGCGGTTCCTGTCGTCGCCGCTGTGGCGCGCGTACACGTCGACCTATGTCGAGGGCTACCGGCTGCTGCGCGGCTGGCTCGACGCCCGGCCCGACGGCGTCAGCCTCACGGCGCGGTTCGGCCGCCTGCTCGACGAGCCGCTGATCCCGTCGTCCCTGCGGAGTTAGCCGCCGGTGGTGACCCTGCGGCGCGAAAGCGCCGGAAAGGCCATGCCGCTCAACATCTTGTTGGTGGGGTGGATGGCGATCGGGCGGGGCTTGTTTGTCCCCCTGGGTTGGATGACGGTGTTCGTCGTCCTCGTCTCGCCGGTGCTGCTGATCTGCCTGACGATGACGACCAGGATGATCCGGCAGCTGCCCGGGCGGGAGCTGACCCCTGCTCAGACCCGCGCGCAGGTGACCGTGTGGTCGGCGATGTTCGGCTTCGGCGTGTTCTGCGCAGACGGCGGCGACAGCGGCACCACGTCGTCGATCCTGATGAAACTGCTCGGAGAGCCGTCCTGGTCGGAAACCGCGAGCCTGGCGCTGTGGTGGGCCTGCGTCATCGCCGGGCCCGTCGCGTGGTGTGTGCTGTTCGCCAAGCTCAGCGGTAGCCGTGCGCCCGCCCAGCCGCCGTTTCCGCACCCCGGCTAGGCGTCACCCTGGGGCGGGAGCGATGCGACCAGCGGATTAGTCTGGGGGCATGACCTCTGACGCTTCCGTGTCCAACGCCGGCCTGGGTGCCGAGTACGCCGCCACCGCCAGCGAGGCCTACCAGGCGGCGCTGCGGGTCATCGAGCAGGTCGAGCCGCGGGTCGCTGCGGCCACCCGGAAAGAGCTTGAGGATCAACGCAGTTCGCTGAAGCTGATCGCCAGCGAGAACTACGCGTCGCCGGCCGTGCTGCTGACCATGGGCACCTGGTTCTCCGACAAGTACGCCGAGGGCACCGTCGGGCACCGGTTCTACGCCGCCTGCCAGAACGTCGACACCGTCGAGGCACTGGCCGCCGAGCACGCCCGCGAGCTGTTCGGCGCGCCGTACGCCTACGCGCAGCCGCACTCGGGCATCGACGCCAACCTGGTCGCCTTCTGGGCCATCCTGGCCACCCGCATCGAGGCTCCGGGCCTGGCCGAGCTGGGCGCCAAGCACGTCAACGACCTGTCCGAAGCGGACTGGGAGAAGCTGCGCAACAAGCTGGGCAACCAGCGTCTGCTGGGTATGTCGCTGGACACCGGCGGCCACCTGACCCACGGCTTCCGCCCCAACATCTCGGGCAAGATGTTCCACCAGCGCAGCTACGGCACGGACCCGCAGACCGGGCTGATCGACTACGACGCCGTCGCCGCTGCCGCCCGCGAGTTCAAGCCGCTGGTGCTCGTCGCCGGCTACTCGGCCTACCCGCGCCGCGTGAACTTCGCCAAGATGCGCGAGATCGCCGACGAGGTCGGCGCCACCCTCATGGTCGACATGGCCCACTTCGCGGGCCTGGTGGCCGGCAAGGTGTTCACCGGCGACGAGGACCCGGTGCCGCACGCCCACGTCACCACCACGACGACGCACAAGTCGCTGCGCGGCCCGCGCGGTGGCCTGGTGCTGGCCACCGAGGAATACGCCCCGGCTGTCGACAAGGGCTGCCCGATGGTTCTCGGCGGCCCGCTGTCGCACGTGATGGCCGCCAAGGCCGTCGCGCTGGCCGAGGCCCGTCAGCCCGAGTTCCGCAGCTACGCCCAGAACGTCGCCGACAACGCCAAGTCGCTCGCCGAGGGCTTCCTCAAGCGTGGCGCGACGCTGGTCACCGGCGGCACCGACAACCACCTGGTGCTGCTCGACGTGCAGTCGTTCGGCCTGACCGGCCGCCAGGCCGAGTCGGCGCTACTGGACGCCGGCGTCGTCACCAACCGCAACGCCATCCCGAACGACCCGAACGGCGCCTGGTACACCAGCGGCATCCGCTTCGGCACCCCGGCGCTGACCACGCGCGGCTTCGGCGCCGACGAGTTCGACAAGGTCGCCGAACTGGTGGTCGACGTGCTGAACAACGCATCGGCCGACGCCGGCCCGAATGGCCCGTCGAAGGCCAAGTACACGCTGGCCGACGGCACCGCCGACCGCGTCCGCGCGGCCTCGGCCGAGATGCTCGACGCCAACCCGTTGTACCCGGGCCTGACGCTCTGATCTTGACGCCGAACGTGGGGCCTATGACCGGAGGATCGCGAGATTCTCGGTCATAGGCCCCACTTTCGTGTGGTGCTGGCTAACAATTGCGCCTGAGAACCCGCCCCCTGTAGCTCCTCATCGGCTAGCGTCCTCAGCGGACACGCGCAATGCCGTGTCACCGGCACTGAAGGGGGCCTGGCGTTGGCTTTCTTGATTCCCATCGTCATTCTGCTCGTATCGGTCGGGGTTGCCATGTTTGCCATGGCGCCCGGCCGGAAAGAGCTGCCACCGACTGCGCAGGCAAAGCCGATTGGTCCCTTTGTCGCCCTCGCGTTGTTGTCGATCCCCGGCGCCGTCGCCGTCATCATCGGCATGAACTCCCTAGCCAGCCACGGCGGCTACGGGATGCGCACGTCGGGAAACGTCATCGCGATCGCTACCGGTGTGGTGCTCGTCATCGGCTCGTTCGTCGCGCTGATCCGCCGCGCCAGGTACAACGGCGCGGTCCGGCGTGCGCAGGCACGCGTCGCCATCGCGGCCCCACTTGGCTACACCCCCGAAGGTCAACCCATCTACCCGGTCGTCGGCTACACCCCGGACGGAACTCCGGTCACCGCCGACAGGGCGCCGGGAGTTCGGGTCCCCGGTGCCGCCGGCACGAACGGGTTGGCCACCGCCGCGTTGATCTGTGCGTTCTTCGTTCCGGTGGTGGGCGCGATTCTCGGTTTCGTCGCGCGGTCTCAGATCTCCCGGACAGGCCAGGACGGTAGTGGTCTGGCCCTGGCGGCGATCATCATCGGTCTGGTCCTGACGATCGCCAACGTGGCGATCGTTCTCGTGATGTTCAAGGGGCTGCATGGCTGACTGTTCTTTCGGCGGGGCTGATTTCAAAAACATGTGAACTCGGGTTACAGTTACTTTCATGGCTGAGAAACCGGTTGCCAACGCACTGACCCTCGAGCTCGAGCCCGTGGTGGACACCGAGCTGTCCCGGCACCTCGCGACTGAGGAAGCCTGGTACGCCCACGACTACGTGCCGTTCGAGCAGGGTGAAAACTTCGCCTTCCTCGGCGGCACCGACTGGGACGCCTCCGGTGTCACGCTGCCCAAGCCGGTCACCGATGCGCTGGAAATTCTGCTGATCACCAAGGACAACCTCGCCGGCTACCACCGTGAGCTGGTCGAACACTTCATCCTCGAGGACAAGTGGGGCCGCTGGCTGGGCCGCTGGACCGCCGAGGAGCACCTGCACGCCATCGCGCTGCGCAACTACCTGGTGGTCACCCGCCAGATCGACCCGACCGCCAACGAGGACGTGCGCGTCGAGCACGTCATGAAGGGCTACCGGGCCGACAAGTTCAGCCAGATCGAGACGCTGGTCTTCATGGCGTTCTTCGAGCGGGCGCACGCCGTCTTCACCCGCAACCTGCAGGCCCAGATCGACGAGCCGGTGCTCGCCGCCATGGCCGGCCGCATCGCCCGCGACGAAGAGCGGCACGAGGAGTTCTTCGCGAACCTCGTCTCGCACCTGCTGGAGACGCACCGCGACGAGACCATCGCCGCCATCGCGGCCCGGGCCGCCGGCCTTGAGGTCATCGGTGCGGACATCGACGCCTACCAGGACAAGGTCCAGGTTGTTGCTGACGCCGGCATCTTCGACGGTGCGGCGCTGCGCACGGTCATCTCCGACCGCATCAAGGCGTGGGGGCTGAGCGACGAACCGTCGCTCGCTCAGTTCATCTAGACGTCACAAAAGAGTCACGGCGCGCCAGTGAGCGCGCGGCCGTCGCCGGGGGTAGCGTCGCCGGTGATGGCTAGCGAATTGCTCTGCTATCCGGGCGGTACCCGATTAGAGATTGGGACCGGCCCCGGTCCAGGTACCGCTGCGTCCACCGAAGTACTCGTGTGGGGCCGCACGGGCCGAGGAGCGCCACGTGTCTGATTCGCAGGTCCGTACCTACGTGCTCGATACCTCCGTGTTGCTGTCCGATCCCTGGGCATGCACGCGTTTCGCTGAGCACGAAGTGGTTGTCCCCCTGGTGGTCATCAGTGAGCTGGAGGGTAAACGCCACCACCACGAACTGGGCTGGTTCGCCCGGCAGGCCCTGCGCATGTTCGATGACTTGCGATTGGAACACGGTCGGTTGGATCAGCCGATTCCTGTTGGGACGCAAGGGGGAACGCTCCAGGTCGAGCTGAACCACGTCGACCAGTCGGTGCTGCCCTCGGGCTTCCGCACCGACACCAACGACCACCGCATCCTCGCCTGCGCCGCCAACCTCGCGGCCGAGGGCAAGCGAGTCACGTTGGTCAGCAAAGACATTCCGCTGCGCGTCAAGGCCGGCGCGGTGGGCCTGACTGCCGACGAGTACCACGCGCAGGATGTCGTGACGTCCGGCTGGACCGGCATGACCGAGATGGACGCCTCGCCGGAAGACATCGACACGCTGTTCGCCGACGGCGAGGTGGACCTGTTGGAAGCGCGGGATCTGCCGTGCCACACCGGAATCCGCCTGCTCGGTGGCACGTCGCACGCGCTCGGTCGGGTCAACGCCGAGAAGCGGGTGCAGTTGGTCCGCGGTGACCGCGAAGTGTTCGGCCTCCGGGGAAGGTCAGCCGAACAACGCGTCGCCCTCGATCTGCTGCTCGACGAGTCCGTCGGCATCGTCTCCCTCGGCGGCAAGGCCGGTACCGGTAAGTCGGCGCTGGCGCTGTGCGCGGGGCTCGAGGCGGTGCTCGAGCGCCGCACCCAGCGCAAGGTCGTCGTGTTCCGGCCGCTGTATGCCGTTGGCGGACAAGACCTCGGCTACCTGCCGGGCAGCGAGAGCGAGAAGATGGGCCCGTGGGCGCAGGCCGTCTTCGACACCTTGGAAGGCCTGGCCAGCCCGGCCGTGCTGGAAGAGGTGCTGTCCCGCGGAATGCTGGAAGTGTTGCCGCTGACCCACATTCGCGGCCGCTCGCTGCACGACTCGTTCGTCATCGTCGACGAGGCCCAGTCACTCGAGCGCAACGTGCTCCTGACCGTGCTGTCCCGGCTGGGCTCGGGCTCTCGGGTGGTGCTCACGCACGACGTGGCACAGCGCGACAACCTGCGCGTCGGCCGGCATGACGGTGTCGCCGCGGTGATCGAGAAGCTCAAGGGGCACCCCCTGTTCGCGCACATCACCCTGATGCGCAGCGAACGCTCGCCGATTGCCGCGCTCGTCACCGAGATGCTCGAGGAGATCAGCCCCGGCACCCTGCCGTGACGCGGTTGTCGAGGATGACCTTGCCGACGGTCTCGCCGGACTCCAGCAACCGGTGAGCCAGCCCGGCATCGCGTAGCGGTACGACGGTGTCGACCACCGGGTGGATTGCCCTTGTGTCGAACAAGGGCAATACCTCGCGGATGACGCCGGCGACGATCGCGGCTTTCTGATCGGCCGGGCGGGCCCGCAGCATCGTGGCGGTCACGCTGGCTCGCTTGGCCATCAGCAGGCCGAGGTCCAACATCGCGGGCTCTGTGGAACCGCCGATGACGACCAGATGTCCGTCGGGTGCCAGGCAGTCGAGGTTGCGTGCCAGGTAGCTCGAGCCCACTACGTCGAGGATGGCGTCAACGCCCCGACCTCCGGTGGCCGACAGCGTGGCGGCGACGAAATCCTCGGTGCGGTAGTTGATCGCTGTGCGCGCACCGAGGTCACGCCCGGCGCGCACCTTGTCGTCGCTGCCGGCGGTCGTGATGACGTCAGCCCCGATCGCGGCGGCCCATTGAATGGCGAACGTGCCGATGCCGCCACCGGCGCCGTGGATGAGCACGGTGTGCCCGCCGGTGAGTCCGGCGACCATCGCGAGGTTGGAGTACACCGTGCAGGCCACCTCCGGGACCGCGGCGGCTTCGATCATGCTCAGCCCTCGCGGGATCGGCATCACCTGGGTCGCACGAACCGCCACCTGGTCGGCGTAGCCGCCGCCGTCGAGCAGAGCGCACACCTGGTCGCCCGGCGACCAACCGGTGACGCCTTCGCCAACTGCGACGATGGTTCCCGCACATTCCAGTCCGAGCGGCCGCGGCGCCCCGGGCGGCACCGGGTACCGTCCGCGCCGCTGAAGCAGGTCGGCGTTGTTGATCCCGGCGGCCTCGACGCCGATCACCACCTCGCCCGGGCCGGGAAGCACGGGGGCCACGGCTTGCCATTGCAAGACGTCTGGGTCGCCGGGGCGATCGAACAGCACTGCTGAGGGCATGTGAAACGTCCTTTGCCTGGTTGAGTGACTATGCGGCGGTTGCCGCGCGGTCGGCCGCCCAACGGGCGATGCTCTGGGCGTACCGCGGGGTCTCGACGCGGCAGTGGCGCCCGGAGGCGTCCTGACGGGCCGCGGCCGCCTCGGCGAAGGTCTGCCCGTGCTGGGCGATGAACTCCAAGAAATGTTCGGTGGGGTGCGAGGTGACCGTATTGGTGTAACGGCAGCGGTCACCGTCGAGCTGCTCCATGCGCAGCTCCCAGATGACCTGTGTGCTGGTCCACCCGAGCGGAGTCAACACATCAGACAGCGACACCATCCGGCAGTAGTGCGGCTCGGCGACCTCGAACCGGTACTGCTGCACCACCAACCCGGTGCCGATCATCTCCACGTTGATGGACATAGGGGTGCCGTCGTCGTCGACGGTATAGCCGGCTGCCTTGTGGTCGCCCGGGGCGCACCGCTGATATTCGTGTGTGGGCAGGGTTTTCAGCCACCGCGCGATGTCGACGTGATCGAACGGCGCCTGCACCTCTGCGGTCACCCGCGCCTGCGACAAGATCAGATCCTCACGAACCGCCGAACTCATGAAATGCTCCCTTCAATCCGATGTTGTGTGTGATCAACCCTGCTCGAAGGGAAACTCGGGCACCACGCCGCTAGCCGCACATTCGGCGGTAGTGCTAGCCCCCACACGTGCCGGTGTCAGGGACCAGCCAGCCGCGGCCGGTAGCATTTCTCCCGTGCCACGCCGACCCGATAGCCCGTTCTGGTCCTATTGGCGAACCGTCCTCGGCGTGTGCGCCGGTGTGACGATCGTCGTGGTCGGGTGCCAGACCGGCAATGTCGCCAAGGCAGACGAGGTCGACTGCAGCAAGTACAAGTGCATTGCGCTGACCTTTGATGACGGTCCCAGCCCGTACACCGACCGGCTGCTGAAAATCCTGCAGGACAACGACGCCAAGGCGACGTTCTTCGAGATCGGCAACAAGGTCGCCGCCAACCCCGCCGGCGCCAAGCGCGTCGTCGACGCCGGGATGGAGCTGGGCAGCCACACCTGGGAACACCCCAACATGACGACGATCCCGCCGGAGTTCATCGCGGGTCAGTTCAGCAAGGCCAGCGACGCCATCGAGAAGGCCACCGGGCAGCGGCCGAAGCTGGTGCGCACCGCGGGCGGCCTGATCAACGACCAGGTGCTCGCCGAGGCGAAGAAGCAGGGCCTGGCCGACATCAACTGGGACGTCATCCCGTTCGACTGGGCCAATGACTCCAACACCGCGGCGACCCGCTACATGCTGATGAGCCAGATCAAGCCGAATTCGGTGGTGCTGTTCCACGACACCTACTCGTCGACGGTCGATCTGGTGCAGCAGTTCATCCCGGTCCTCAAGGCCAACGGCTACCACATGGTGACCGTCAGCCACATGGTCGGCCACCGTGAGCCGGGCACCAGCTATGGCAGCCGGGAGAACGGCCCGCCGGTCAACGACCTGACCGACATCCCGCCGGCGGAGATTCCGACGCTGCCCAACACCCCGTCGCCGCCGCCGATGCCGAACATCCCGATCACCGACATCCCGGGCGCCAATTCCGGCGGCTCCAACAACGGTCAGTAGGTACGCCGAGCGGCTGCCGCAGAGGTAGGTGCCGCCACCGGAAGTACGTGGCTTCAATCACGACGGGCCGCGGCTGCGGTGACTGAACCCAGGTACTTTTTCCGGCCACCAACGGTTCCTGAGTGCAAAAACCACCGGCACGTTGCCATCGCGATTGAACTCACGGACTTTCCGCCCGGTTCGGCGCGGGCGCCCGCCAACGCATCCGCAATCCACGACGTGCGGGAAAGCTACGCAGTGGGGAAGCGGTCGACGATCGCGTCGACCATGGCCAGGAGTTCGGCGATGCGCCCGTGCAGTACGTCGAGATGCTTGTCGGCACCCTGCTTGGCCGCCCGGCGCTCCGTCACCGCCAGTTGCAGGTGCAACTCGGCCAGTTCGTCCTCGAGCAGTTCGATGAACAACCTGGCCTGCAGGACATCCGCATTGCGCTGACCCGGTGATGTCGTCACGAGTTTGAGGACCTCGGCCTGGGGTTTGGACAGCCGCTCGCCGGTGTGCGTGTGCGGCATGTGGAAGCGGCCGTGCGTCATGCACGGGACGGCATCCAGGCGGGCACCTCGGTGCGAATCGGTGAGGTCGGCCGTCATTGCAACACAATCGCAAACGCACGGGTCGAATCCCGTTTCCCGGCAGTATCTGTCCAGTAAGGAGCTGTTCACATTGGCTTCACCTGCGGTGTGAGAAGAGCCTGCGGGAGGGCAACAAAAAAGTGCCCCCTTCCGAAGAAGAGGGCACTTTCGAAGCGAAACTGATCGCCGACTGCTCTGGAGGCTCCTCGCGCTAGCGCTCGTCGCGGACCTTCGCCATGGCCAGCACGTCGAGGCGCTTGTCCAGCTCGGCCAGGGAGAGGTTCTCGCCGATCAGGCCGCGGTCGATGACCGTCTGCCGGATGGTCTTCTTCTCCTTGAGGGCTTCCTTGGCCACCTTGGCGGCTTCCTCGTAGCCGATGGCCGAGTTCAGCGGCGTCACGATCGACGGCGACGACTCCGCCAGCGTCCGCAGGTGGTCCTCGTTGGCGACGAGGCCGTCGATGCACTTGGAGGCGAACAGCCGCGAGACGTTGGACAGCAGCGTGAAGGACTCCAGCACGTTGCGGGCCATCATCGGGATGTAGACGTTCAGCTCGAAGGCGCCCGACAGGCCGCCGACGGTGACGGCCGCGTCGTTGCCGATGACCTGCGCGGCGACCTGGGTAACCGCTTCGGGCAGAACAGGATTCACCTTGCCCGGCATGATCGAGCTGCCCGGCTGGAGGTCCGGCAGCTGGATTTCGCCGAGGCCGGTCAGCGGGCCGGAGCCCATCCAGCGCACGTCGTTGGCGATCTTGGTCAGCGACACCGCGATGGTCTTCAGCGCGCCGGACGCCTCGACGAGTCCGTCGCGAGCGGCCTGGGCCTCGAAAGAGTCTGCGGCGGTGCGCAGTTCGGCGATGCCGGTCTGGTTCACCAGCACCTCGACGACCTTGGCGCCGAAGCCGTCGGGGGCGTTCAGGCCGGTGCCGACGGCGGTGCCGCCGATGGCCAGCTCACCCAGCCGGGGCAGCGTCGCCTTGACGCGCTCGATGCCGGCCTCGATCTGGCGGGCGTAGCCACCGAACTCCTGGCCCAGGGTGACGGGGACCGCGTCCATGAGGTGGGTGCGGCCGGACTTGACGACGGTGCGCCACGCGCGGGCCTTGTTGGCCAGCGACTCGTGCAGCACCTCGAGGGCCGGGATCAGGTGGCGCACAGCGGCTTCCGTCGCCGCGATGTGCGTGGCGGTGGGGAAGGTGTCGTTGGAGCTCTGCGACATGTTGACGTGGTCGTTGGGGTGGACCTCGACACCGTTGCGCGCCGCGATCGAGGCGATGACCTCGTTGGCGTTCATGTTCGAGCTGGTGCCCGAGCCGGTCTGGAACACGTCGATGGGGAACTGGTCGTCGTGCAGACCGTCGGCGATCTCACCGGCGGCGGCGATGATCGCGTCGGCCTTCTCGGGGTCCAGCAGACCCAGGTCCTTGTTGACCTGTGCGCAGGCGCCCTTCAGCAGACCCAGCGCGCGGATCTGGGTGCGCTCCAGGCCGCGGAACGAGATCGGGAAGTTCTCCACGGCCCGCTGCGTCTGCGCGCGCCACAGGGCGTTGATCGGCACCCGGACTTCGCCCATGGTGTCGTGCTCGATCCGGTACTCGGCTTCGACAACGTTGTCGGACATGTGCTCCCTTTTGTTGAGGTGAACGGAAACTACGGCAGGGGGTGTGCGGCGGAGAGGTCCCCGGTGAAGTCCACCGCGGAGTACTCGTTGAGCTTGGACAGCCGGTGGTAGGCCTCGATCATCCGGACGGTGCCGGACTTCGAGCGCATCACGATCGACTGGGTGGTGCAACCGCCGGCGAAGTAACGCACACCGTTGAGCAGGTCGCCGTCGGTGACGCCGGTGGCGCAGAAGAAGACGTTGTCGCCGGCGACCAGGTCTTCGGTGGTGAGCACGCGCTCGAGGTCGTAGCCGCGGTCGAGGGCCCGCTGGCGCTCGTCATCGTCGGTGGGGGCGAGGACGGCCTGGATCGCGCCGCCCATGCAGCGGATGGCGGCCGCGGCGATGATGCCCTCCGGGGTGCCGCCGATACCGGCCAGGATGTCGGTGCCGGATTCGGGGCGGCAGGCCGAGATGGCGCCGGCGACGTCGCCGTCGGAGATCAGCCGGATGCGCGCGCCGGCCTCGCGGACCTCGCTGATCAGCTGGGCGTGGCGGGGCCGGTCCAGGATGCACACCGTGACGTCGGCGACCGACTCGTTGAGGCGCTTGGCGACGCGGCGGATGTTCTCGCCGATGGGCACGGTGATGTCGATGACGTCTGCAGCGTCGGGGCCGACGGCGATCTTGTTCATGTAGAAGACGGCCGACGGGTCGAACATGGTGCCGCGCTCGGAGACCGCCAGCACCGAGATGGCGTTGGGCATGCCCTTGCTCATCAGGGTGGTGCCGTCGACCGGGTCGACGGCGAAGTCGCAGTCGGGGCCGTCGCCATTGCCGACCTCTTCGCCGTTGTAGAGCATCGGGGCGTGGTCCTTCTCGCCCTCGCCGATGACCACGACACCGCGCATCGAGACCGAATTGACCAGCTCACGCATGGCATCGACGGCCGCGCCGTCGCCGCCTTCCTTGTCGCCACGGCCGACCCAGCGGCCGGCTGCCATGGCGCCGGCTTCGGTCACGCGGACCAGTTCGAGGGCGAGGTTGCGGTCTGGGGCTTCCCGGCGCGAAGGCGTCATGCGCAAATTGTCCCATTAGCCGGTGTGCCCGGGGGAGCTGGGATACTGAGCACCGTGACGTCATCATCCCCGGAACCTGAGGGCCAGCCTGTGCCCGCGCCCGACGTGGTCACCGAGGGCCAGTCGGTGCCGGTGCCGCGCCCGGCGAAGGACCGGCTGCTGCAGGACGGCCGCGACATGTTCTGGTCCATCGCCCCGCTGGTGGTGGCGTGTATCGCGCTGGCCGGGATGCTCGGGATGTGCTCGTTCGCGCCGCAGGGTCCGGGCAAGGGGCCGGCTCCCCAGTACGACGCCCCGGCCGCGCTCAAAGCCGACGCCGCCGCGCTGCGCATCCCGATCCGGGTGCCGGAGCTGCCGTCCGGTTGGCACGCCAATTCCGGGTCGCGCGGTGCCATCGAAGCCGGTCGCACCGACCCCGTCACCAAGCAGCCGACGCGCGCGCTGACGTCGAAGGTCGGCTATCTGACCGCCGTGGGCATGTTCGTCGCGCTCGTCCAGAGCAACGCCGACGAGGAGAAGCTGGTGTCCTCGATCCACACCGGCATGTACCCGACCGGTGCGCAGGACATCGGCGGCGTGCACTGGGTGGTGTACGAGGGTGCCGGTGAAGACCAGCAGGGCACCGAACCGATCTGGACCGCGAAGCTCGACGGGCCGACGGGCCCGTCGCAGGTCGCGGTCAGTGGTTCGGCGAGTCCGGCGGACTATCGGACTCTGGCTGAGGCGACGCAGAAGGCGCAGCCGCTGCCTTAACCGGCGGCGTGCGACGGGCCCGGATCGCGGCGATGAGCCGTCCGAGACGGCCCGGGGCGCGGGGTGCGTCGGGTTCCGGCTCGCTCAACGGAACACCTTTGTAGACAGCGAGATACACGCTGATCGTGGTGACCACGACGATCATCAGCACGGGGCCGATCACCAGGCCCAGGAAACCGAACATCGCGATCCCGGAGAACACCGAGAGCAGCATCAGCGCCGAATCCAACCGGGCCGCCTTGGGCACCAGGATGGGCCGGAGCACGTTGTCGATGTTCGTGACCACGAGGACGTGGAACAGGATCACGAACAGGCCGCCGCCGACGTTGCCGAACAGCGCCAGGCCGATGCCGAACGGGATGCTGACGATGCCGCCGCCCAGCGGGATCACCGACAGCGCGCTCAGCAGGATCGCGAAGATGAAGAATCCGTCGTGGAAGCCCGCGATGTAGATCGAGATCGCGCCCGAAACACCTTGGGCCAGTGCGATGACGAACTGGCCGAGGACCGTGCCGCGCACCATCGCGCCCATCTTGGCCAGGTACAGGTCGGTGACGTCCTCGCCGAGGGGGTTGAGCCGACGGATCAACAGGATCAGTTCATCGCCGTTGACCAGCATCGAGATGAACACGTAGATGAAGATCACGGCACCGGCCAGCGCGCCGAACAGCCCGCCCGCCGCGGTCTGCAGCACGTTCAGGCCCCACTCGCCGGCGCGCTGCGCGAAGCTGACGATCCATTTCTGCACCGACTCGGGCGTCAGCGTCACGTGGTGCAGGTACGGGATTTGTGCCAGTAGGTCATTGGCGGCCTGCAGCGCCCGGGTGCCCAGCGCGCCCATGTCGTTGCGGCTGACCCAGTCCGACACGTTGCGGATCATGGTGGTGATCTGGACGACGCCGATGGCGACGGCCCCGCTGATCGGCACGACCACCACGAGTAGCGCCGCCAGCAGGGTCAGTGTGGCCGACAGGCCGGTGCTCAGCCGTGCCGAGAGTCGGCGGAACAACGGGGTGAACAGATAGGCCACCACTCCGGCCACCACGACCAGCATGAACTGCCCGCGCAGGAAGTAAGCGCCGAATCCGACCGCCAGGATCGTCGCGACGGCGAGCGCCCGCTTCTGGGTGACCGTGAAATCGGTGTCCATGACGGTGATTCTGACGGATCTGCCGCCGGTTGTTATCCCGACGCGAGCTTGAGGATGTGGCTCATGATGTCGGGGTAGCGCTTCAGGTGGGCGCCGCCGTTGAGGTCGAGCACCTCGCCCGTCATCCATGACGACTGCTCCGAGCACAGGAACAGCACGGCGTTCGCGATGTCCTCGGGCGTACCGGCGCGGCCCAGCGCGGTGTTCTCCACGTACTCGTCGACGACGCCGGGGACCATCGCCGCACCTTCGGTCAGCGGCGTGTGCACGAAGCCCGGTGCGACGGCGTTGACGCGAATTCCCTTGGGGCCCAGCTCCAGTGCGGCCACCTCGGTCAGCATCGACAGGCCCGCCTTGGCGGCGCTGTAGGCGCTCATCCCGATGGCCGGCTGGCGCCCGTTGAGCGACGAGATGCACACCAGGGACCCGCCTTCGCGGAGCTGCCGTCCGGCGTACTTGGTCACGATGAAGGAACCGGTCAGGCAGCAGTCGACGACGGCACGGAAATCTTCGACCGGCGTGTCCACGATGAGCCCGAAGGTCGAGAATCCGGCGCAGCTGACGACGGCGTCGAGCTCGCCGGCCTGCTCGAAGGCGGCGGCGACGGATGCCTCGTCGGTCACCTCGACCGTGACTGCGGTGTGCGGTTCACCGAGTTCGGCGGCGCGGGCCTCGGCGAGTTCGGCGTTCCGGTCGGCAATGGTGACGCGGTAGCCCTGCGCGGCCAGGCCTTGGGCAGTGGCCCAGCCGATACCGGATGCCCCACCGACGATGAGGGCGTTGCGCTGTGTGCTCACTGATTTCTCCCCTGCCGTGATCGACGACCGGCCAGACCGGGGCGCCGCAGTGTGAACAGATTAACAAATCTGTTCACACTGCGGTTTGAGTCGCGAATATGGCTGCCGGCCGGCTGCTTACTTGGCGTTCGGGTATGCGATGTCGAGGCAGCCCCGTCCCTGTTACGGCCGATTCCTGTCGTCGCGTAACGCTCACGCCGCGACAACACACTCAGTTTCGTAATCGTCGGCGGACAGCCCGCCGCGACGGAGCTGAAGGGGAAACCAATGACCGCGACCAAGATTCGGGACTACGCACAGTCGGCGACATCAGAGGCCATCGTGAACCGAATCGCCGGCGATCTCGCCCGCTACGGACTTGTCATCGTGATCGGCTGGATCGGCCTGCTGAAGTTCACTTCGTATGAAGCACAAGGTATTCAGCCGCTCGTCGCGCACAGTCCGTTCATGAGCTGGATGTACGACGTCTTCTCCGTGACCACGTTGTCGTCCCTGCTCGGTGTGCTCGAAGTCGGCACCGCGGTGTTGCTTGCCGTCAAGCCCTGGTGGCCGAGGGTCTCGGCGGTCGGCAGTCTGATCGCGGTCGGGCTGTTCGTCGCGACAATCAGCTTCCTGTTCACGACACCGGGGGTCGGCGAGGCGGCTGCGGGTGGGTTTCCGGCGCTGTCGATGACGGGCCAGTTCCTGATCAAAGACGTTGCACTGCTTGGGATTGCGGCGTGGACGCTCGCCGATGCGCTGCAGGCCGCGCGGACGGCTGATCGTGCCTGAGCAGTCCTTCGACTTCGGGTGCGATGGCGGTTGTCGGTACGACTTCGCCGGCCCGACTCATAGCTGAGCGACTATGCTCCCGGTCATCATGACCAGGGTCGTAGGTGACGAAGACGCCCTTGTCGCCGCGTTGAAGCGCGGCGACGAGAGCGCGTTCGCCGAGCTGGTGGACCGTCACACTCCGGCGCTGCTACGGGTCGCGCAAGGTTATGTACCCAGCCGTGAGATTGCCGAAGATGTCGTGCAGGACACCTGGATCGCACTGCTCAAAGGGATCGGCTCATTCGAAGGCAGAAGCTCCTTGCGCACTTGGCTTTTCGCGATCCTGATCAATATCGCCAAGAATCGGGGTGTCCGTGAACGGCGGAACGCCGATCTGGCGGTCGCGGCATTCACCGGTGGAACCGTCGACCCCGCGCGGTTTCGTGGCGCTGACGACCCGTACCCGGGGCACTGGCTGCCGGCCGCTGCGCCGTCGCCATTTCCGGACACCCCGGAGGGCTCCATCTTGGGCCAGGAACTGATCACGGTCGCGCGACGGGGACTCGACACGTTGCCGGAACGTCAACGCGTCGTGGTGACAATGCGTGACATGCTGGGACTGGACTCCGACGAGGTCTGCGAGCTGCTCGAGATCAGTGCAGCCAACCAGCGCGTTCTGCTCCATCGAGGCCGCGCCGCCGTCCGGCAGGTGCTCGAGGACTATCTGAGGGATACGGCATGACGACCAATCCGATTGACTGCAATGAACTCGTCGAGTTGGTGACGTCCTACCTCGACGGAACGCTCGATCTGGAGGACCGGTCGCGCTTCGACATGCACCTGCTCGAATGCGACGGTTGCGAGAACTACCTTCAACAGTTTCGCAGCACCATCGCGACCGTCGGCAAGATCGGGGCAGATGAACTCGACCCCGGCTTCCGGAACCGCCTGATCGACGCATTTCGCAACTGGCGCTGAGGGATCAGGGCGCTCGGCGGTACCGCGGACGACGCCTGCCCCGTAGAACCGGGCTTCGGACGGTTCTCCGCGTGCACCGACGACCAGGGCGTGCGGTTCGGGCTACATCAAGCCGCACGCTAGGTCAGCTGGCCCGCACACACCGGAAGCCGACGTGGCTCATCCCCGTATCGACCGCTTGGGGACGACGGGCCGCCGGCCGGTAGCGGAGACAGTAGCTGTCCGCGCACAGGAACGAACCGCCCTTGATCACCCGGCGCGGTACCGGTGTGCCGGGCTGATCCGGGTCGTAACTATCTGCGGCGCAACAGGGTTGGCTGTCGCGCGTCGCGCCGTAGAAGTCGGTGGTCCACTCCCAGACGTTGCCGGCCATGTCGAACAGGCCGTAGTCGTTCGGTGGGAAGCTCCCCGCCGGTGTGGTCTGGCCGTAGCCGGTGTCGGGCAGGTAGGGGAATTCGCCGTGCCAGAAGTTGGCCAGCCGTTGGCCGGGTTGTTCGGCTTCGTCGCCCCACGTGTAGGTGGCGCGGTCCAGGCCACCGCGCGCCGCGACCTCCCACTGCGCCTCGGTGGGCAGGGCCAGACCGGCCCACTCGGCGTACGCCGCGGCGTCGTCGAACGCCACATGTACGACGGGATGCTGCTCCCGATTCCGCAGCGACGACTTCGGGCCCCGCGGGTGGTTCCAGCACGCGCCCGGCGTCCACGTCCACCACTGGCTGAGGTGACGCAGGTCGACGGGGCCGGGCGTGCGCCGGAACACCATCGAGCCGGGTTGCAGGTTCTCCGCTGGAGCGCCCGGATAGTCCGCGGGGTCGAGCGGCCTTTCGGCCACGGTGACGTAGCCGGTGGCTTCGACGAATGCGGCGAAGTCCGCGTTGGTCACCTGGCGGGGCTGAATCCAGAAGCCCTCGACGGTGACCTCGCGCGCGGGCGCCTCCTCGGGGTAGTGCCCGTCGGAACCCAGCACCGCCGTCTGCGCGGGGATCCAGACCAAGGTCAACTGGGGAACACCTCGGCCCAGTCGGACCGCATGCTCGCGACGGTCCAGCCCTCGGTCTTCGCCAACTCGAGGACCCGTTCGGCCCCGGCGACGTAGTTGAATTCGCGCTCGGCGTCGTCGTGCCGCACCAGCAGCCGGAAGCTGCGCGCGAACTCGAGCATCTCGATGTCGCCGTTGGAATTGCCTGCGGCGAAGATCGGCCGGCGTCCGGTCCGGCCCCAGATTCGGGCCGGTTTCACCGGGCCGTCGTCGAGGAACTCCGGCTGGGACGTGGTGTACAGGTCGCCGTCGCGGTATTGCAGCGCAACCGAACTGCCGACGACGCGCTCCGGTGGGATGCCGTACATGCTGCCGGTGACGGGCCGCATGAAATCCCGTCCGCCGCCGGAGACGATGTAGCAGGTGAACCCGTTCGCCTCGAGGTACCGCAGCAGTTCGACCATCGGGACATAGCCGCACTCGGTGTACGGGCGGTCCAGCGTCGGATGCCGGACCTCGGCGAAGAACCCCGTCACCCGTTCGGTGAGCGCATCGACGGTGATGGCGTCATTGGCCGAAAGAATGCCGGCGGCAAGGATTTTCAGGTCACTGTCGTCGCCTTCGTAGTGCTTGGTGACGGCGTCGCCGAACCAAGACAGGTCGCCGGACACGGCCGCGGTGTACGGCTGACGTGCGGCCAGCGACGGATCGGCAGCGGCCTGAGCCGCCAGCCGGCGCACCAGGAAATCCAGCTGGACGTACGCCGGCTTCTCGCACCACAGCGTGCCGTCGTTGTCGAAGACCGCGATGCGGTCTTGCGGCGCAACGAAATCCGGGCCTTCGGTGGTGACCCGCCCGACGAAGTCGACGATCGCCGACTTCGTCGGGCCGTTGTTCCAGGACTCCAACACCTAGTCGGCCGCCAGGAACTCGTGCAGCTTCTCGACGATCTGATCGATGCTGAAGCTGGCCGGTGGGTGCCGCGGCGGGAACTCCTTGAAGGTGTCGAGGAATGCCGCGGCCATCGCCGTCGCGTAGAAGGCGAAGAAGTCGCGCCGCAGGAACCACTCGTAGTACGTGTTCGACGTGATGTCGGCGTACTCGTAGGGGTCGGTGCGCAGGTTGAAGAGCTTGGGCACCCGCAGCGGCGTGAACGGCTCGGCCCAAATCCGCAGGGTGCCTTGGCAGCGCTGCTCGGCGAAGACGATCTTCCAGTTCTCGAAACGCATCGCGACCAGCTCCGCGTCGTCGTTGAAGTAGAAGAAGCCCCGGCGCGGGCTGTGCTCGACCTCGCCCGTCAGATACGGCAGCAGATTGAACCCGTCGATGTGGACCTTGTACTCGGTCTCGCCGTCGGCACCGGCCTTGTGGCCCTTCTTGAGCTTCTCGAGGATATCGGGGTCGCCCGCGGCGGCCAGCAGCGTCGGCAGCCAGTCGTGGTGCTGGATGATGTCGTTGGAGACGGTGCCCGCCTTGATCTTTCCGGGCCAGCGGATCAGCTCCGGTACCCGGAAGGCGCCCTCCCAGTTGGTGTTCTTCTCGCTGCGGAACGGCGTGGTGCCGGCGTCGGGCCACGTGTTCCGGTGCGGGCCGTTGTCGGTGGAGTAGATGACGATGGTGTCGTCGGCGATGCCCAGTTCGTCCAGGACGTCCAGCACCGTGCCGACGTTCTTGTCGTGGTCGATCATCGCGTCGTGGTACTCGGACTGCCAGATGCCTGCTTGCCCGCGGCTCTCCGGCTTCACATGCGTGTAGAGGTGCATGTGGGTGAAGTTGCACCAGACGAAGAACGGATTGCCCTCGTCGTGCTGGCGCTTGATGTAGTCGACGGTGCGGTCGGCGATGTCGTCGTCGATGGTCTCCATCCGCTTCGCGGTCAGCGGCCCGGTGTCCTCGATGGTCTGCTTGCCGACCGGACCGAACTTCGGGTCGTCGGGTTCGGACGAGACCTCGGTGGTGGCCTTGCAGTTCATCACCCCGCGCGGCAGAGCCTTCTCGTACAGCCGCGGGAACTGGTCCTTGTGCGGGTAGTCGTACTGCTCGGGTTCTTCTTCGGCATTGAGGTGGTACAAGTTGCCGTAGAACTCGTCGAAGCCGTGCACCGTCGGCAGGTACTTGTTCAGGTCGCCGAAGTGGTTCTTGCCGAATTGCCCGGTGGCGTAGCCCAGCGGCTTGAGCAGTTCGGCGATGGTCGGATCCTCTGCGGCCCAACCGATGTCGACGCCCGGTATGCCGACTTTGCTCATCCCGGTGCGGTACACGCTCTGCCCGCTGATGAACGCTGCCCGGCCCGCGGTGCAGCTTTGCTCGCCGTAGGAGTCGGTGAAGCGCATGCCCTCGGCCGCGATGCGGTCGATGTTCGGGGTGCGGTAGCCCATGAGGCCGTCGCTGTAACAACTCAGGTTGCTGATGCCGATGTCGTCGCCCCAGATCACCAGAATGTTGGGTTTGCCGTCGGGCATGACAGAGCTCCTCGTTCGAAACGGAATTTCCTGTGCCCGTTCGACTTTACGGGTGGGGCAACGATTCCGGTGGCCGTTCGGTCACACGGTGAAATCGGTACTGGTCAACGGGCGGCGGGAGGCGCACGCTTACTTAGGGAAGGTGATCGACATGTACGACAAGGATCTGACCAACAAGTGGCACGTCGAGATCGAGTTCTTCGAGGACGATGTCCACACCCACGCCTCCGCGCACGCCCGGCTGCGCGACGACACACTCACCACGACGGGGGATGCCTACCGCAATCCCAAAGACCCGAGTGCGCCGTTGGTAGGCGAGGAGATCGCGGCGGCCCGCGCGCTCATCGCCCTCGGCACCGATCTGCTGATGGCGGCGTCGGCGAACATCGAGAAATCAACACAGCACCCGGTGCACCTCTACCGTTGAAATCGGTAGAGGCACACGGGCGTACAGCTACTTCGTGGCTTCAGCCGCTTCCATCTGGTGGAAGAGGTCGACGTAGTACGGCATGCATTCCTTCATGGCCTGCTCAGTGTTGAAGAGCGGCTCGTAGCCCAGGTCGCGCTTGGCCTTGGCGATCGAGAAGTAGTTGTTCAGGTAGAGGCGCTCCACCGACAGCGGCTCGATCAGCGGCTCGGGCAGGGCGAACTTGAAGTGCAGCCACTGCCACGCCATCATCACGCGGTGCACGAGCTTGCCGGACACGTAGAACGTGGGCAGCTTGCGGCCGCACGCGGTGATGACGGGACGGGCGAACTCGAACATGTTGAGCGGTTCGCCGTCGTTGATGAAGTACGCCTGCCCGGGTGAGGTGCCGCCGGGCACCAGGTGCTCGCCCGCCAGGATGAAACCGTGGATCAGGTTGTGCACGTAGGAGTTGTCCAGCTTGATGTTCTTGTTGCCCACCAGCACCTTGACGTGGCCGGCGAGGATGTTCTCGAACACCTTGCGGAACATGGTCTGGTCGCCCCGGCCCCAGATGCCGCTGGGCCGGATGGAACAGGTGAGCATGCCGTCGACGCCGTTCTGCGACAGCACGAACTTCTCGGCGGCGACCTTGGTCTCGGTGTACAGGTCGTTGAAGCGGGCGGTGTACGGCATGGTCTCGTCGCCGTTCTGGATGTCCTGCCCACCCATGACCACGCTGTTCGACGCGGTGTAGACGAAGCGCTTGACGCCCGCGGCCCGGCCCAGCTTCACCAGGTTCTCGGTGCCGCCGACGTTCACGCCGAAGCTGCGGTTGCGGTACTCGTCGGTGACGGACGCACCGCCCATCAGGTCGATGATCGCCGCGGTGTGAATGATCGTGTCGATATCGGCGACGGCCTTCGACACATCTTCGGGGTTCGTGATGTCGCCGACCTGCGTCTCCAGGTTCGGGTGCTCCGGCAGCGGCGACGGCGCCCGGTCGAAGGACCGGACGTGATGGCCGCGGTCGAGCAGTTCGGTCACCAGGTTGGCGCCGACGAAGCCAGACCCGCCGGTTACCAGCACACGGCCGAGGTCTGTGGTCAGGGAAGCATCACGCATGGTGCAGGAGCATAACTGAAACGTGTTCCAGTTAACAGAGCGCGGAAAAAATTACCGCGCTGATCAATTTTCGTCGTCGGCGCCCGTGGCGAGCGCGTCCTCGACTTTCTTGCGGGCGCCGGCCAGGTGCTCCTCGCACCGTTTTGCCAGTTGTTCGCCCCTTTCCCAGAGCTGGAGCGAGGTGTCGAGATCGAGTCCGCCCGCTTCCAATTTGCGGACGACCTCGATCAGTTCATCGCGGGCAGCTTCGTAGCCGAGCTGACTAATGTTCGTCATATATTCCTTCGCTCACGGTCGTGACGGCGCCGTCGGCCACCCGGATTCGGAGTCTGGTTCCCGCCGGGGCATCCTGCGCCGACCGCAGGACCGCACCGGCCGCCGACAGGTTCTGCACCACGGCGTACCCGCGGGCCAGTGTCGCGGCGGGCCCGAGCGTCGCCAGCCGCGCCGACAGGTGCCCGACGTGGTCGGTTTCGGTGGCGATGAGCCGCCGGATGTCGCGGCGCGCGGCAGTCACGGCCCGGGTGATCTCCTCGGCTCGGGCGTCGAGGGCCTGCAGTGGCTGCGCCAGCACCGGGCGGCCGCGCAGCTGACCGATAAAGCGTTCCTCGCGGTGCACCCAGTTGCGCAGGGCCTGCGCACTGCGCCGGCGCAGGTCGGTCACCAGCGCCTGCTCAGCGGCGGCGTCGGGGACGACGCGCTTGGCGGCATCGGTCGGGGTGGCGGCACGCAGGTCGGCGACCAGGTCGCACAGCGGGTTGTCCGGTTCGTGCCCGACGGCGCTGACCACCGGGGTGGTGCACGCCGCGATCTCGCGGCACAGCGTCTCGTCGGAGAACGGCAGCAGGTCCTCGACGCTGCCGCCGCCGCGCGCGATCACGATGACGTCCACGTGCGGCGCGGCGTCCAGGGCACGCAGGGCCTCGACGATCTGCGGCACCGCGTTGGTGCCCTGCACCGCCGTATTCCGGATATCGAAGTGGACTGCGGGCCAACGGCTTTGGGCGACGGTGACGACGTCGTGCTCGGCCGCTGAGGCGCGCCCGGTGATGAGGCCGATGGTGTTGGGCAGGAACGGAATCGGGCGCTTGAGCCGCGGGTCGAACAGGCCCTCGGCGTCCAGCAGGCGACGTAGCCGGTCGATGCGGGCCAGCAGCTCACCGATGCCGACGGCGCGAATCTGGCTGATGCGCAACGAGAATGAGCCGTTGCGGGTGTAGAACTGCGGCTTGCCCAGCATGATCACCTGGGTGCCCTCCGACAGGGCAACCGGGGCGTCGTCGACGAGGGCGCGGGGGCAGCTGACCGACAGCGACATGTCCGCAGCCGGGTCGCGCAGCACCATCCAGGCCGTCGACTGCCGCAACTTCAGCTCGGTGAGCTGACCCTCGATCCAGATGGTGCCGAGCCGGTCGATGTACTTGGCCACCCGGGTGGATACCGCCCGGACCGGCCACGGGTTCTCGGCCGAGTTCTCGTTCCCGGCCGCTGCGGCAGCCGACGTCACCGCATCACTTCGCGGTCGCGCGGGTGATCCTGTTGGCCAGCAGCGTCTGGAATGGCGCGCGGGACTTCGTGTTGTTCTCGTAGGTCAGCAGCGCCTCGAGGTCGTCCACCTTGAGCTGGGGGAGCCGGGCGCGCAGCTGCGCCAGGGTCAGCTCGGCGTAGTCCAGGTCCTCGACGATCGCGGGGGTCACGACGCTCGAGCCGTTGGCGGCCGAACCATTCGTCGTCGCCTTCGGGGCCTCGGCGGCCCCGGTGCTGTATAGCGCGAACCGGCCTTCGGTCAGGCGCGCGCCGTCGGGCTGCTCGGTGGCCGGGCCCGCGGGATCGGCGGCGGCCGGCTCCAGCAGATCCTCGTCGAACGTGGCCCATTCCGGCTGCTCGTCCTTGGGCGGGAACCACTGCTCCAGGGTCTCGTCGCCCTTGTTGACCAGTTCGGCCAGGTCCTGCTGCATTTTCATGACCAGCTGGGCGAGCTGACTGGCCAGCGTCATCGGGTAGGTCAGGATGGTGTGGGGGAGCCGAATGGTCTCCTCGAGCGCGGTCGCAGCCGCGCCGACCAGCAGCCGGACTCCGTAGGGCGCAGTAGACATGCTTGCCAGAGTACGGCTGGCTGTGGCCCTGCGTTGATCAGTACCCTTGTGCTATGCCACCGACGATCAATATGGGCATTCCCGGCGCGACCGTTTCGGTCGCCGGGGAGGCTATGAGCAAAACCGGCAAGCGCGTGCTGCTCGCCGAGCCGCGTGGCTACTGCGCCGGCGTGGACCGTGCGGTCGAGACCGTGGAGCGCGCACTGGAGAAGCACGGCGCGCCCGTGTATGTGCGCCACGAGATCGTGCACAACCGCTACGTGGTCGACACGCTGGCCAAGGCCGGCGCGGTGTTCGTCGAGCAGACCGATGAGGTGCCCGAGGGCGCCATCGTGGTGTTCTCCGCCCACGGCGTCGCGCCGACGGTGCACGAGGAGGCGGCGGCACGCAATCTGCGGACCATCGACGCCACCTGTCCGCTGGTCACCAAGGTGCACAACGAGGCCAAGCGCTTCGCCCGCGACGACTACGACATCCTGCTGGTGGGCCACGAGGGCCACGAAGAAGTCGTCGGCACCGCCGGCGAGGCCCCTGAGCACGTGCAGGTCGTCGACAACCCGGACGCCGTCGACAAGGTGACCGTCCGCGACCCGAACAAGGTCATCTGGCTGTCCCAGACCACGCTGTCGGTCGACGAGACCATGGAGACCGTCCGGCGCCTGCGGGAGAAGTTCCCGACGCTGCAGGACCCGCCCAGCGACGACATCTGCTACGCCACCCAGAACCGCCAGGTCGCGGTGAAGGCCATGGCTCCCGAGTGCGAGCTGGTGATCGTCGTCGGCTCGCGCAACTCGTCCAACTCGGTTCGTCTGGTCGAGGTGGCGCTGAACGCCGGTTCCAACGCGGCCAAGCTGGTCGACTACGCCGAGGACATCGACCCGGCCTGGCTCGACGGTGTCACGACCGTCGGCGTCACGTCAGGTGCGTCGGTGCCGGAAATCCTGGTGCGCGGCGTGCTCGAGCGCCTCGCGGAATTCGGCTACGACACCGTCCAGCCGGTCACCACCGCCAACGAGACGCTGGTCTTCGCGCTGCCGCGCGAGATTCGTCCGGCCCGGCACTGATTTCCTAGCGCAGGCGCGGTCGGCGTCAGTCCCAGTTGTTGTGGGACTGACGCGGCCGGCGCTCTGCGTGCTGTTCTGCCGCATCGTCGTCCGCACCGCGGTACCGCACCCGTGAGACGGGGTGGTGAGCGCCGCTGGGCGGTGCGTTGCGCGACGGACGGGCCGGGGACTGGTAGCGGTCGCCGGGCTCGTACGGATCGTCGGCGTAGCGACGACGGCGCGGCTCGGGCCCGGACGGGCGCTGCGTCGGCCGCTCGTAGCGGTCGCGCTCACGCGGCTCCCGGTAGTCATAGCGCTCCTGCGCGGCGCGGCGCGGCTCGCCGGCCGGACGCGGACGGCGCCGGGGCTCGTCGGGCACGGCGTAGGAGTCGGTGGCGGCCGGGCGGGGACGAGCCGGCCGCGGCCGACGCATCTGTCCGGGCACCGGTTCGATCAGCTCGGTGTCACTGGCCTGCGCCCGGGCACGGGATGGCCGCGCTGCGCGCTGCGGATCCGCGGTGCCGCGGCGCGGCGACTCCGCTGCGGACCGGCGCGACGGGGTCGCGCGGGTGCGGGAGCTGCGGGGCGTCTGGCCGGTGGTCAGCTTGGTGAGCTTGGCCGACAGCGTCGCGGCGAGACCGGCGGGAGCGACGTCTTCGTCGTCCGCCTGACGGCGGCTGCGGCGCGGCTTGGGCTCGGCGACCGCCTCCTCCGCGTCGTCCTCGTCGAACGTCTGGAACTGCGGCAGGACGAACCAGCGGACCAGGCCGAGGACGAGAACCGTCGCCGCGGTGAAGAACATCGTCGGAAAACGCTCGATCAGCGGATACCCGCAATTGATCAGCAGGTCCTTGATGCCGGCGATCTTGTCGCTGTGGAACATGAAGTACGCGCCCGGCACGGCAACGAAGAGGATCAGCGGCGGCTGGATGACCGCGGTGAAAATCCCGGACCGCCGCACGCCGAGCACAGCGAGTACACAGCCGGCCACATAGCAGAAAGTGAAGAATGCGCTGAGTTCTTTGTCACCGGTGCCGGCGTCGTAGGCGAAGCCGACCGCGGTGGCTGTGACCGCCAGCACAATGGCTCCCCACCAGGGGATTCCCGGGATGCTGGGCAGCGCCGAGCGGCGATCGAGGGCGGCTTCGGGCCCATGATGCTCTGCTGACACTCCTAGACCGTACCGGCAATCTGGGCCGCTGTGCCTGCAGGCGGGCGTTGGAACGGTGTGGCGTCTCTTAAACTAATGAACTCGTGGGTCTGAACCTGGGAATCGTCGGTCTGCCGAACGTCGGGAAGTCGACGTTGTTCAACGCGTTGACACGTAATGACGTGCTCGCGGCTAATTATCCGTTCGCAACGATCGAACCCAACGAGGGTGTCGTACCGCTGCCCGACCCGCGGCTCGACAAGCTCGCCGAAATCTTCGGCTCCGAGAAGACCGTCCCGGCGCCCGTGACGTTCGTCGACATCGCCGGCATCGTCAAAGGCGCGTCCGAGGGCGCGGGCCTGGGCAACAAGTTCCTGGCCAACATCCGCGAGGCCGACGCCATCTGTCAGGTGGTGCGCGCCTTCGCCGACGACGACGTCGTGCACGTCGACGGCCGCGTCGACCCCAAGTCCGACATCGAGGTCATCGAGACGGAGCTGATCCTCGCCGACATGCAGACGCTCGAGAAGGCGCTGCCGCGGCTGGAGAAGGAAGCCCGCACCAACAAGGACCGCAAGCCGGTTCTCGATGCGGTGGTCGCCGCCCAGGCGATCTTCAACGAGGGCAAGACGCTGTTCTCCACCGGACAGGACTGGTCGATCCTGCGCGAGTTGAACCTGATGACCGTCAAGCCGTTCCTGTACGTCTTCAACGCCGACGAGTCGGTGCTGACCGACGAGGCCCGCAAGGCCGAGCTGACCGCGATGGTCGCGCCGGCCGAGGCCGTGTTCCTGGACGCCAAGATCGAGGCCGAGCTGCTGGAGCTCGACGACGAGTCCGCCGCCGAGCTGCTCGAGTCCATCGGCCAGACCGAGCGTGGCCTGGATGCGTTGGCGCGCGCCGGTTTTCGGACGCTGAAGTTGCAGACCTACCTGACCGCGGGGCCCAAGGAGTCGCGGGCGTGGACCATCCACCAGGGCGACACCGCGCCCAAGGCGGCCGGCGTCATCCACACCGACTTCGAGAAGGGCTTCATCAAGGCCGAGATCGTCGCTTTCGACGACCTGGTCGAAGCCGGCTCCATGGCTGCCGCCAAAGCCGCCGGCAAGGTCCGGATGGAAGGCAAGGACTACGTCATGGTTGACGGGGATGTCGTGGAGTTCCGCTTCAACGTGTAGCCCCGGCAGCGCGCCGAAAGTGGAGAAGATTGCGAGATTTTCGCGAAATCTCGCAATCTTCCGCACATTCGATGACATAGATTCACAGCTGTGAGTGGGGATTGGTGCACCGACCTGGTCGACGAGCTGCGGTCTTTGATCAAGCAAGCGGAACCGGATGTCGTCGAGGAGTTCAAGTGGCGCAAGCCCTCGAATCCTGATGGCGTGCCGACGTTTTCACTGGACGGACTGATCTGCACGGTGGAGACGTACAAGGACAAGGTCAAGATGACCTTCGCCAAGGGTGCGTCCCTGAAGGACCCGGCGAAGTTGTTCAACGCCAGTCTTGATGCGGGAACCCGGCGCGCCATCGATCTGCACGAAGGCGACGAACTGGATGCCGACGCGTTCAAAGCGTTGATTCGCGAGGCTGTGACGGCCAACCGCAGTTAGCGCGCCGGGCGACCGGTCCCAGGGGCCGGTTGCTCAGTTGATGATCTCGCCGCGGTTGTCGGCGTGAACTGCCGCCAATCGGTCACGCCACATCTGGAGCTCCTCAGGTGTCAGCCGCCTCCAGTCCGTGACCTCGCTGACGATCCGGAGCGGGGCCGTGCTGCGGTACGACCGGGTGGGATTGCCGGGGAACTTCTTGTCGGTGACGTTGGGATCGTTCTCGAATTCCCCGGTCGGTTCCACGGAATAGACCCGCGGCTCACCCTCGCCGGCGGCGAGCTCGGCGGCGAGGCCGGCACCGTCGCGCAACGCGGTGAAGTAGATGTGGTTCATCACGATCTCGGGCCGGTAGTTGGACCGGAAACCGGCCGTAAGAAGTTCTCCCACTTGCAGATCGGCCTTCGTGCCGTGAAAGAAGGGCCCGTCGTCCAAAGGCTCTGTCATCTCGACAGGTTACAAACTCGGGTGCCGTCGCGCTTGTGCGTGCCGGGGTGCGGAGGTCCGGCTACACCGTGTAGTCGGCGCCGGACCGCAACAGCCGCGCCGCCTCCTCGACGATGCGCTCGACGATCGCAGCCGCTGGCTCGATCGAGTGGATGAGCCCGGCGGCTTCGCCGAACACGACCCCGGCGTTGTCAGCATCGCCGTCGGCGAAGGCGGTGCGGTATCGCGGACCCTCGATGTCGGCGTTGGCCGCCAATGTCTTCTCGTCGCCGTGCCACCGATCGGTAAATGCGTTGCGCCGCATCCGCATGGTGAATTCCGGCGGCCAGTTGATTCCGCGGACGACGTCGCCCGCCGTCGTGCGAATTGTGCTGTCCCCGTCGGACTCGACGATCGCTTGACGGTGACGCGGATGCACCAGCGCTTCGTCGGCAGCCCACAGTCGGGTGCCGATCAACACGCCGTCGGCGCCCAAGATGAGCGAGGCGGCCAGCGCCCGGCCGTCGGCGATTCCGCCGGCCGCGAGCAGCAGGGTATCGGGGGAGCGGGCAGCGAGGAAGTCGGCGACCTCCGGGACGAGGCTCAGCGTCCCGCGCAGGGAACCGTGGCCACCCGCCTCGGCACCCTGCGCGACGACGACGTCGGCACCCACATGTATCGCCCGCTCGACGTGATCAAGGTTCTGGCATTGGCAAATGAGCACGGCGCCAACGTCTTTGACCTGGGTGGCGAAGACTCCGGGGTCGCCGAACGACAACATCACCGCGGCCGGACGGAATTCGAGCGCTTCGGCCACTACGCTGGGTGAGCGCTGCGCCGACCACGTGATGAATCCGACGCCGACCCGCTCCGGGCCGGCGGCCGCGAATTGTGCACGGACCCAATCGGAGTCGCCGTAGCCGCCGCCGATGAGGCCCAGCCCGCCGGCCCGACTGACCGCCGCGGCCAGTGCACCGCCCGCGGCCAACGCCATGGGCGCCGAGACGATCGGATGCTGAATCCCGAGGCGATCGGTCAGGCGTGTGGTGATCATCTACCGATTATCGGCGTCAGGGGTGCCATCGAGCGTGGGGCTTTGCGCGAAGACACGCCCAGAATGCCTCGTAAAGCCCCACGTTCGACGTAGGTGGTGACCGACCTGACATTGCCACCCGCCTGCCCCTGTGAGAACTTGGTAACAGAGCCTTAACGCAGGCTTCCGGACGATGGGTGCCGTACCCGGTGTGCGACAAGACGGCCCGGGAGAAACATCATGTCGTGGCTCGTTCTGGTCTTGTCCGGTGTCCTCGAAGCGGTATGGGCCACCGCGATGGGCAAGTCCGAGGGGTTCAGCAAGCTCTCGCCCAGCATCGTGTTCGCGGTCGCGCTCATCGCCAGCATGGCCGGCTTGGCCTACGCCATGCGTGACCTGCCGGTCGGCACCGCGTACGCCGTCTGGGTCGGCATCGGTGCGGTCCTCACTGTGGTCTATGCGATGGCCGCCGGGGATGAGCCGACGTCGGTCCTCAAGGTCGTGTTCTTGACGCTGATCATCGGCGGCGTCGTCGGGCTCAAGCTCGTGCACTGACGAAAGGCGTTGGAGTCGCTCGAGTCTCCACGGCATCGTCGATCTGGAGCTGTCACACACGGCGACATTGTCAAAAAACCGAACATTGTCAGCCGATGCTGACAGCTCCAGATCGCAAGTGCCGCAGGGAGAGCCGACACGCCGAGCGGGCCGCTCGGCGTGTCACAGCGGCCGCAGCGACTTGATCGTCTTCATCGGGAACCGTGACGAGACGCGGTGGATGCCGGGGATCGCGAGCACCTTGCTCGTCAGGAACTGCTCGTACGCGGGCAGGTCCGCAACGGCGACGCGGACGAGATAGTCAGGCGAACCGAACAGCCGGTGGAGTTCGAGCACCTGCGGGTACTCGGCCATCGTGGCCTCGAACTTTTCGATGCTCTTCATGTCGAAGTCGGTGATCTCGACGTCGAGCAGCACCTCGAAACTCTGGTTCGCGGCGGCGGGTGAGATCAGTGCCTGGTAGCCGACGATGACGCCGTCGGCTTCGAGCCGCTGCACCCGCCGCAAGCACGGCCCCGGCGTGAGCCCGACTCTTTCAGCGAGGGCGACGTTCGCGATCCGGCCGTCTTCGCGCAGGACGTCGATTATTGCTGTGTCGAGACTATCCATGACCAATTATTGCTCACCGCAGGCTCCGGGCGCAGTAAGTGGCAACCAAATTCTGCAGCTGACCTGGGATCATTGTTGTCATGGATGCTGCGGTGGTGACTTCTCGGAAAGCGGAGGTCGCCGCGGGCGTGCGGGCCTCGCTGGCAGCCGGACTCGGCATGTATCCGATCGGCGTCGCCTTCGGCCTGCTGGTCATCCAGGCTGGCCTGCCCTGGTGGGTCGCCCCGGCACTGTCCATCGCCTGCTTCGCCGGGTCGTTGGAGCTGCTGCTGATCGGCATGATCGTCGCGGTCACTCCACTGGCGACCATCGCACTGACGGCGTTCCTCGTGAACTTCCGCCACATCTTCTACGCGTTCACCTTCCCGCTGCACGTCGTGCGGAACCGGTTCGCCCGGGCCTACTCCGTCTACACCCTCGTGGACGAGGCGTACGCGGTGACCGCCGCCAACCCGCGCGGCTGGACGTCGTGGCGCCTGGTCACGATGCAAGCCGCGTTCCAGTGCTACTGGGTCGGCGGCGGTCTGACGGGCGTCCTGCTCGGCTCGATGTTGCCGGCGCGCATCGAAGGGCTCGAATTCGCTTTGTGCGCACTGTTCGTCACGTTGACACTTGACGCCTGTCGCTCTCGCGACGGCGTGCCGTCGCTCCTGCTCGCCGCCCTGAGCTTCTCAATCGCGATCGTGGTTGCGCCGCACGCGGCGTTGTTCGTCGGGCTGCTGCTGTTCATCGCCACGCTCGTGGCGCGCTATCTGTTGGTGCGGCGGCAGGTGGCCGTCGATGCTTGACCTGAAGTACCTCGCGGCCGTGCTGGCGACCGTCTTCGTCATCAATCTGGCCCTGCGCGCCGTGCCCTTCGCGATCCTTCAGCCGCTGCGCAAGTCCCGCTTCGTCAACACGATGGCCGCCTGGATGCCGGTCGGCATCGTCATGATTCTCGCTGCCGCCACGTTCCGTTCGGTCTCCGGCGACGCAAAGCACCTGGCGTATGCGGTGATCGGTGTGGCAATCACCATCGCGGCCCACCTCATTGGTGGCCGGCGGACGCTGCTCAGTGTCGGCGCCGGGACCCTCGTCTATGTGCTGCTGGTGAATTCGTTCTGATCCTGTCCGAAGTACTGCACCAGGCAGAACTCGTGACCTTCGGGGTCGAACATGACGAGAACGATGCCCTCGTCATAGTCGTGCCGAGTGCCTGACCAGGTTCCACCGAGATCCTCGACATGCCGGCGACCCTCATCGATGTCCGCGACTTCGACGTCCAGGTGAATGCGCACCTTCGTCGCCTTGGCCTCCGGTACCCGCTGGAAGGTGAGTCGCGGCGTCGGACCATTCCGGGAACCGAGAGTCGCCCAGCCGGGGTCGTCGCCGTGTTCGTAGGAAGGCTCGATGCCGAGCAGCTGTCCCCAGAACGTCGACATGCGGACCGGGTCGACACAGTCGATCGTCACTCCCGACCATTGGTTCGGCACCGCGGCACGCCCCTCCCTCTGCGGACCAATCATGCGCTTGGCGGCGGGTGTGAGGAAGCGTTCAATTGTCTGCGTGGACGTCTTCACAGACAGGTCGGTGCGCGCGGTCCTTCAGGATTCGCTGACTTCCGCGAAAGCAATGGCCGGGGCGCGACCGCCGGCTGGCCAACCGCCGGTCGACGGGCCGAAGCTGTTGAGTCGATTCGTCGGCTCGACCAAAGACCAACGCCTCGTTGACATTCCGGTCAACCGGCGACCGTGGACGCCGAGCGGGATACGGGTCGAAAAGGGCGACCGCGTCACGTGGCTGGCCTGGGGGCGGGCGTACGCAATGACGCGGCGCGGCATCGGGACCGGGCCGAGCTTCGGGATGCTCTGCCGCGTCGGCGACGGACCTGTGCAGATGAGCGCGCGTCCCACGTACACGTTCACCGCAGACTGCGACGGCGAGGTGCTTTTCGGCGGCCGACTGCCCGCCGAGTTACAGCCGGACGGCGAGTTCAAGGCCGACCGCATCCCGTTCGGCGCGATGCGCGGCGGCTTTACCGCCGTCGTCGTCGTGTGGCCTGATGCGTCCGACCCCCTGACTGAGCTGAAACGGTTTGCCGCCCTTGACTCTTCGGGACTGTGCGCCGTCGAGCACGAGCGGCTGTCTGCGCCACCCGAACCGCCGCCCGGCTGGTCCCACCACCCGCTGCTCGGGCACGAGGACGTATACGCGAGTACCGCCGACACCATCACGGTCGCCTGCGACGATACTGCCGGAATCATCCGTCGCCCCGTCGAGCTGGACCTGACCGATCAAGTCAGCCTGCGCTGGTCGTGGCGCGTCGACCGGCTGCCGTCGTCGTTGCCCGAGAACACGATGTTCACCCACGACTACGTGAGCATCGCCGCCGAGTTCGACGACGGGCGCGACCTCACCTGGCAGTGGAGTTCGACGCTGCCGCTGGGGCTGGCTTATCGGTGCCCGCTCGACCACTGGCGCCACCGTGAGACGCACATCGTGGTCCGCAGCGGATCGTCGGAACTGGGCAGTTGGGTCACCGATGAACGGCCGGTGCTCACTGACGCGCGTTCTGCCATCGGCGGCGAGGCGCCGAGGCGGATCGTCGCGGTGTGGCTCATCGCCGTCAGCCTCAACCAACACGGCTCGGCCATCGGGGCGTTCCGCGATATCGAGCTCCGTAATGGTTCCGAGGTGACGGCCATCTAGCTCGGTTCGACGAGCTTGTCGGTGGTCGCCGATATCGTGCGCGGCATGAAGCTTGTTTCCACCCGCATCATCACCGCCGACGTGCCGAGCCTGGTCGGCTTCTATGAATTGGTGACCGGGGTCGAGGCCGTCTGGGCCAATGAGCTATTCGCGGAAATCCCCACGCCGGTGGGCACTTTGGCGATCGGCAGCGACAAGACCGTGCCCCTGTTCGGGGCGGGTTCCGCCGAACCCGCGGCCAACCGGAGCGCCATCATCGAGTTCATCGTGACCGACGTCGACGCGGAGTACGAACGGCTGCGAAGTCGGTTGGACGAGGTCGTCACCGAGCCCACCACCATGCCGTGGGGTAACCGGTCGCTGTTGTTCCGCGATCCCGACGGCAACCTCGTCAACCTCTTCACGCCGGTGAGAGACGATGCCAAGGCCAAATTCGGGGCGTAGTCGCTGCGATGCGGCTTAGCATTTGCTGGTGAGCTTCGTCGTCTCGCCGGACGCGTACGGCCGCTACATGGGCCGATACGCCGAGCCGCTCGCGGACGTCTTCGGCGCGTTCGCCGGGATCACGGCCGGAGCGAAGGTGCTCGACGTCGGCAGCGGACCCGGCGCGCTGACAGCGCGGCTGTTGGCGGCGGGCGCCGAGGTCGCGGCCATCGATCCGTCACCACCGTTCGTCGATGCGATCCAGGCGCGGTTCCCTGCGCTCGACGCCCGCCTCGGGACCGCTGAGGAACTGCCTTACGACACTGCGACTTTCGACGCCGCGCTCGCCCAACTGGTGGTGCATTTCATGACCGATCCCGTCGCCGGCATCAGGCAGATGGCGCGGGTGACCCGGCCCGGCGGCGTCGTCGCGGCGTGCGTGTGGGACGGCCCGACGGGTGCGCTGGCACCGTTCTGGGACGCCGTCCACGTGATCGACCCCGACGCGCAGGACGAGGCGCTGCTGTCCGGCGCGCACAAAGGCCACCTCACCGAGATCTTCGACGCCGCCGGGCTACGCGACGTGGTGGAGGACGCCATCGTCATCGATGTGCTGCACCAGAGCTTCGAGGAGTGGTGGGAGCCGTACACGTTCGGTGTCGGACCGGCCGGGGACTACGTCCAGCGCCTCGATGACGAGGGACGCGGCAGGCTGGAAACCGTTGCGCGCGAACGTCTTGGCGACGGGCCGTTCACCGTGACGGCGACGGCGTGGGCGGCGCGCGGCACCGTCTGATCCCGTCACGAAATGCTGAGTGCCGCGGCAACCAGATGCCAGAGTCGTTCGGCGGCCAGATCGGGATCGGCACGCGGTGTGGCCCGGAGCTGTTGGGCGATGCTGTGCCGCAGTCCGCCGATGACGAACGCGCCGGCGCTGTCCGCGTCGATGTCGTCGGGCAAGTCACCGTCGTGCTGCCCGCGGCGGATGTTGTCGGCGGCGGCCTCGCTCATCGTCTGCAGGTGGACCGCTTCGAGTTCGGCGAGTTCGGGGTCCATCGTCGCGCGGCCGAGCAGGATCGGCGCCAGCTCATCGTCGAAGTGGTAGAGGACGAAACGGCGGGTGCGCTCGCGTTCTCGGACTCCCCAGTCGGCGTCGACGGGTAGGTGCACGTCGGCGATGGCATGGCGCAGCCCGTGATAGAAGTCGTCGTAAACCGCTGCGAGAAGCCCACTTTTGGAACCGAAGTGGTGATAGAGGGCGCCGGTGCTGAGCTGCGCCCGGCGCGTCAGTGCGCTCAGTTCGAGCACCCCGTTACCGCGCACCAGTTCGTCGCGCGCGGCGGTCAGAAGTTGTTGACGTCCGATCGGGGCACGTGCCATAGTCCAAAACATAACAGAACTCGGTTATGTTTCGGCGGGAGTGGAGCAATGAGCACTGAAGTGTCATCTCTGGCGGACTTGAGCGGCGACCTGGCCGGCACCTATCGCCGAACCGAGAGCAGCGGTGCAACCGTCGACCCCGCGATCGTCGATGCCGACCTCGCCACGATCGCGCGCGACGGCTACGTGATCCTGCCCGATCTGCTCAGTGCGACCCAGCTGGACGAGATTCGCGCGGCCGTGACGCCGATGCTGGATCGACACGGCCGCAACGGTTTTGAGGGACGGTCGACGCAGCGCATCTACAGCGTGCTCAACAAGACCGCGGCGTGCGACGTCATCGCCGACCACCCGCGCGTGCTGGCACTGCTGGACCGGATGTTCCTGCCGAACTATCTGCTGTCGATGCTCCAGGTGATCAACATCCTGCCGGGGGAGCAGGCGCAGATGCTGCACACCGACGACGGCTTCTACCCGCTGCCGCGGCCTCGCGCCGCGCTGGGCGCGGCGACCATCTGGGCCATCGACGATTTCACCGCCGACAACGGCGCCACCGACGTGGTGCCCGGCAGCCAGCTCTGGGGTGACCGGCTGCCCGGCGACGACGTCGAGCGCAAGCCCGTCGTGATGAGCGCCGGGTCGTGCGTGTTCTTCCCCGGGACGCTGTGGCACGGCGGCGGCGCCAACCGCACCGACCGTCCGCGACTGGCCGTCACCGCCCAATACTGCGAGCCGTGGCTGCGGCCGCAGGAGGCCTTCACGCTGTCGATGACTCGCGACACCGTCCGCCGGGTGTCAGAAGACATTCGCCGCATGCTCGGCTACAGCATCCACCCGCCGTTCATCGGTCAGGTCGAAGGCATGCACCCGAAGCGGCTGCTGGAGATCGCCGGCGATCAGGCCGGCTAATCGTCGACGATCAGGCGGATCAGTACGGCACGTCGGTGGCGCCGGCGGATGTGTCCTTCTCGTCGTGATTGGACTCGTGGAACCCGAAGTCGTATGGGTTCGGACCTTGCTGCGGCAGGTCGAATTCGTCGCCGCCGTAGGGCACATCGGGATCCGGATCGGCGCCGGCCATCGGGGCAAGACTGATCGCCCCGCCGATTGCGGCAGCGGCAATCCACGTTCCTACGAGCGCATTTTTCAATCGCATGACGCCTCCTGAGGGCTTTCCCGTAACCGGGTAGTTGCCCACAAATGTTAATGGCGGCACGACTGCGCTGACGTCGAATGCAATGAATTGACGGATTCGGGAATTCCAGGTCAGGCGAGAATTTCAATTTCGTCGCCGAGCCGGTATCCCGGCGTCAACGACAATGAATCACCACTCCAGAACGACCCGGGATCGAAATAGTTCTCCCGTTTCTCGGTGACCAGCAGTCCCATTTCCTCGTAGGTGATGGCCACTGTCTCGGCGCAATACGCGGTCTCGAGCCCGGCTGCCCGCCGGCGGTTCTTCTCCTTCTCAGCGGATTCGCGAACCTTACGATGTACCAACGGAATTCCGCGTGTGTAGTCGCTGATCACCGGCGCCCGCCCGCGGAACCACCGACCCGTCAACCGGGCGGTGGTGGGAAACGCGGTGCCGTCCATGCGGGCCACCACTTTCAGGGCCAGGTCCTCCTGCTCGCGGGTGGCATACGGCGTGAGCTGGCGCAGCCAGCACCGCTGTCCGTACACGTACACCCACCGCTCGACGGCGGCGCGCAGATCGTTGAGTTGCACACCGCGGTGATGACTGCCGCTCCACAGGCATTCGAGTTTGTCGCCGAGTTCGGCGTGCCAGATCAGCGGCGGCAGGTCGTCGATGGCGACCGTCATGCCGACGTGGTTCACGGGGGCGTTGGTGAGCGTCTGAATGGCGCGGTCGGGCTTGGAAGCCCCACGGAACAACCAGATGTCGCCCGTCCGGGTCTCGGCCAGCGCCCGCTCCACTGTCACCGCGTTTCCAGTCATCTGGGCAGCTTAGACATTCCCCGGCGCTTCGCTCGGCCATAATCACTGCATGCGTGGCGTGTGGAAGTGGGTTGGCCTGGCCGGTGTCGCGGGCGTGGTCGCCGGTGGCGTGTTGGTCGCGCGCGATCAGCGCAAGCGCGAGTCATATACGGCCGATGATATTCGCGCCCGGCTGCATCAGCGGCTGGCCGAATCCGGTGGGAGCCAGCCCACGGCATAGAGCCGGTGGTCCCCGGCGAAGCCCTTCAGCTCCGCCACCCGGCCGCCGTCGAAGGTGATGTCCGCGCAGGAAGCCGAGGCGGACAAGGCATCTCGCACGGCCTTGCTCACGAGCACCTCGCCGCCGTCGGCCTGACTCGCCACCCGCGCGGCCATGGCGACGTTGCGGCCGAACAGATCGTCGCCCCGGCGCACCGACTTGCCGGTGTGAATCCCGATCCGGACCCGGACGCCACCCGGCGCCTTCGCCAATTGCTGCTGCATGTCGATGCTGCAGCGCACGGCCTGCTCAGGCTCGGCGAAGGCGATCATGAATCCGTCGCCCTGACTCTTCACGACCAGCCCCGACTGCTTCTTGACGCACCGGCCGACCAACTTGTCGTGATGGTCGATCAGCCGCACCCAGGCCCGGTCACCCATGCGCTCGTTGAGGGCCGTCGATCCTTCGATGTCCGAGAACATGATCGCGACGCGGCCGGTCGGTGCCAACTTGGCCAGGTCCGGCCGCTCCACCTCGGCCCAGCCGGCGAGTTCCTCGATCGATGACCACATCGCGCCGCCGAAGCCCTCTTTGTTGATGAGGTTGGCGGTCTGCCACATCGTCTTGACCGCGGCGCGGCCGCCGGCCAGCAGCAGATTGGTGCGGGGTTCGGACGGGGCGCGCAGCTCCTCGATCTCCTGCCGCGCGGCCCGCAGCCGGGCGCGCGTCACCCGCAGCACGATGGTCTCGACGACGACCACCACGGCGAGCACACAGATGGCGATCAGCGAGATCGTCGATACCGTCACCGCTCAAGTATCGAGGCGACGAGCCCCGATCGGGTCATTGACGGACGAACTGCACCACCGCGTCGGTGAACGCGTCGTTGTCGTCGCCGGCCGCCGTGTGTCCGGCATCGGACAGCTCGACGAACTGCGCGCCCGGGACCTTCTGCAGGAAGTCGTGCACGCCTTCGGTGCTGACCACGTCGGAGAGCTTGCCGCGGATCAGCAGGATCGGGATCTCGAGGTTGATCGCCGCGTGCTCGAGCATCTCGGCGCGCTCGAACGGGTCGTCGCCGGGCGCGGTGAGGAAGGCCGGGTCCCAGTGCCAGAACCACTTGCCGTCGCGCAGCCGCAGGTTCTTCTTGAGGCCTTCGACGCTGCGCGGCCGGGTGCGGTGCGGCAGGTACGCCGCGACGGCGTCGGCGGACTCTTCGAGCGAGGCGAAGCCGTCGATGCCGCTGAACATGAAGTCCCGGATGCGGGCGCTGCCGCTCTTCTCGAATCGCGGCACGACGTCGACCAGGACCAGTTTGGTGACCAGTTCGGGTCCGGCTTCATGCGCGACCGGCAGGCTGGTCAGGCCGCCCATGCTGGCGCCGATCAGCGCCACCGGCCGGCCGATCTGATAGATCACCTGAAGGGTGTCGCCGGTCAGCGTCTCGAGTGAGTAGTTCGCGGTGGGGGAGCGGTCGCTGTCGCCGTGCCCACGGCTGTCCAGCGCGATGACGTGGAAGCCGGCGTTCGCGAGAATCTGGCCGGTGTTCTTCCAGGAGTGCCGGTTCTGCCCGCCACCGTGCAACATCAGGATGGTGGGCTTGTCCGCGGCGGCATCCGCGTCGCGGTTCCACTCGTCGGCCACGAGGGTCAGCTCGTCGACACCGCGGAATCGCACCGATTGTGGATCGCTGCCGCCATCGGCCGGGGAAGTGCGTTCGTCGGTGCTCACTGGGAATCCTCTCGTCACTTCTCCTGCACGTTACCGAGCTGTGCTAACTGAACCGAACGGGACCCTCGTCACCCCACGGTCTCTAGACTCGGCCCAGGTGTCGCCGCCCGGCCGGGCGCGCGGCGAGAGGAAGGCATATGGCTGACGAGCACGGGCGGCACAGGAATCCCGACGAGGTGGACGACGACGACACGAGCGCCCCGGACGAGACCCCGGATGCCGACGACGACGCACCGGCCATCTCCGACGAGGAAGCCCTCGCCTTCCTGAAACCGACTGCACCCCAACGGGATAAACGGGTGATCGCGGCACTGGTCGTGGGAGTGCTGGTGGTCGGCGCGCTGGGTGCGCTGGTGGCCTGGCTCGGTCAGAGTGAGCTGCAGTTGCGTCGCGACGACGCCCTGCACGAGATGTACCTGACGGCCGGGAAGCAGGTCGCGGTCAATCTCGCGACCATCGACTACCGCCACGTCGACGACGACATCAAACGCGCGTTGGACACCTCGACCGGCGCCTACTACGACGACTTCAAACAGCGCTCTACGGCCGTTGTGGACTCGGTGAAACAGCAGCAGTCGGCGTCGGTCGGCACCGTCACCGAGGCCGGCGTGGAGTCGGCGAACGACACCGGCGGCGTGGTCCTGGTCGCGGTGAAGGTGCACACCGAGGTCGGCAACGGGCCGCCGCAACGCGACCGCTACTGGCGCGTGCGGCTGACGATGCAGAAGGTGGGCGACAGCGCCAAGGTGTCGAAGGTGGAGCCGATCCAATGAGCAAGCACGGGATGGCTGAACCTGACGAGCCGGCCGAGGCAGAGGCTGAGCTCGAGTCGACGGAGCCGGAACAGCATGCGGCCGAGGCGGTCGAGGCCGAGCCGGCGGCACCCAAAGGTGCTGTGCCGCAGTCGAACCCGGGAATCGTGTGGGCGCGCGTGACGGCGTATCGGATCCTGCCGGTGCTCGCGCTCGTGCTCGCGGTTGCCGCGGGCGGGCTGTGGTACCTGACGTCGCGGCACGGCAATGAGGCCGACCAGGCCGCCGTGATCAAGGTGGCCAGAGATGGCACCGTCGCCCTGCTGTCGTATGAGCCGGACACGGTCCGTCAACAACTGACCGACGCGCGCAAGCTGCTCACCACACCGTTCCTCGATGAGTACACGACGCTGACCAAGTCGGTGATCCCCGGCGCCGAGCAGCGGCACATCTCGGCGGCGACGTCGGTGCCGGCCGCGGCCGCGGTGTCGGTCGAGGAAAACCACGCCGTGGTGCTGGTGTTCGTCAACCAGATCGTCCGGGTCGGTGACCAGCTGCCGACCAGCACCCCGACCAGCGCGCGGGTGACCCTGGAACGACTGGGGGGCCAGTGGCTGATCGCCAAGTTCGAACCGGTGTGACCATCGCGATTTGTGCACGATTTTCCGCGGTCGGCGCGGATTTTCGTGCACAAATCCCGGGGCGGTGGACGTGAACCGGATGGCGGCCGCCGACGCCCAGAGTTTCTGGATGTCGGCGAAAATCCCCAACGACATGTTTCTGGTGTGCGGGTTCGACGGTGTGCCCGCCGACCTGGACGCCGCGCTGGCGGCGGTACGCCACAACGTGTCCGCGTGCCCAGAGTTGTTGGTACGCATCGACGATTCGCATTCCTGGCGCTATCCGTCGTGGGTGCGGTCCGATGCCCCGCAGATCGTCGTCCACGAACCCGGCGAAACCACCTGGTCCGGGTGCCTGGACGCCATATGCGCCCTGGCCGCGAGCGACCAGCTCGACGCGACCGTGCAGGCGTGGCGACTGCATGTCTTCGTCGGCGTCACCGGCATACCGGAGACCGCTCAGGACAAGGGGCCGGGCACCGTCGTCGTCGTGCAGATGTCGCACGCCCTCGCCGACGGGCGGCGCGCGACGGCACTCATGGGGCGAATCTTCGGCCGGGACCAGCCGGTGCCTGCGGTGGTCGAGTCGCGGTTGGGGACGTGGGCGCTGCCGTACCTGGCGTGGCGGGCCAGCGCCGCACACCGGCAACTCGTGCGGGAGACGGAGTCGGGTGCCGTTGCCGCACCGGCCGATTCGTGGCCAGTGCAGCCGACCAACAACGCGCCGGCGGGCCCCGACACATTGCGGACGGTGGTACGTCACCGTACGCATCTGCCCGGGCCGACGGTGACGGTCGGCGTGCTGGCGGCCATCTCGGAGGCGCTGGCGGCCGAGCTGGGCGGTGTCACCGCGCTCGGGGCCGAGGTGCCCATGGCCAAGACCGGCACCCGCCGGGCCTACAACCACTACGGCAACGTCGGCGTGGCATTGCACCCGGAATTGCCCTTTCACGAGCGGGCGGCCCGGATCGAGACGGAACTCGCCACGCGGCGGCAGCGGTTCGAGCATCCCGCGGCCGCGGCGAGCGACGCCGCTACCGCGGCGGTTCCGGCACGGCTGCTGCGTTGGGGCACTGAGCAATTCGACCCGCACGCGCGGTCGACGACGGTCACCGGCAACACCGTGGTGTCGAGCGTCAACCGCGGCCCGGCCGATCTGACGTTCGGCGGGTGCCCGGTGGTGTTGACCACGGCGTGTCCGGCGCTGTCGCCGATGATGGGGCTGACACACGGCGTGCACGGCATCGGGGACACCGTCACGATCAGCGTGCATGCGTCCCCGTCGGCCTTACCGGATGTCGAATCGTATGTGGAACGGTTGTCTGCGGTTCTGGACTCCGGGGGCTAAATTCATCGCGTGACTGCTTACGCGTTCTCGATCCTGCTCCTTCGGGTGGTGCTCGGTCTGACCATGGCTGCGCACGGGTACAACAAGTTCTTCGGCGGCGGCCGGATTCCGGGTACCGCCGCCTGGTTCGACAGCATCGGCATGAAGCCGGGCATGCTGCACGCCCGTCTGGCTGCCGGCACCGAAATCCTTGCGGGCCTGGGTCTGGCGGTCGGTTTCCTGACGCCGATTCCGGCCGCGGGGTTCGTGGCCCTGATGGTGGTGGCCGCGTGGACCGTGCATCGCGAAAACGGTTTCTTCATCGTGAAATCCGGCTGGGAGTACAACCTGGTGCTGGGTGTCGCGGCCGTGGCGATCGCGGGCATCGGCGCGGGCCGTTACAGCCTGGACTGCCTGCTCTTCCACAACAGCGGCTTCTACCACCTGCTGCACGGCTGGTGCGGGTTGCTGATCGCCGTCGGGCTCGGCCTCGCCGGTGGCATCGGGCAGCTGCTGATCTTCTTCCGGCCGCCCGCCAAGGTCTGAGCACCTGCCGTTGGCCCGGTGTCCAGGGCGCCGGTTTCTCGAACGTCTGCGCCCGGGCCACAGAAGCAACTGTGGGGATCTGATTCCGTCAGACTAGAACACGTTCTAGTCTGACGGGTATGGGCTTTCTCACGCAGGACACTCCTGTCATCGACTTCGAGGAGTGGAACAAGGGCACCCGCGCGCAGAAGATCGTCCCCATGGCCCGGCACTGGGCCGAGACGGGCTTCGGCACTCCGGTGGCACTGCACCTGTTCTACGTCGTCAAGATCTGCCTGTACATCCTGGCCGGCTGGCTGATCGCGTTGTCCACCAAGGGGATCGACGGATTCACGAACGTCGCGGCGTGGTGGACCGAGCCGATCGTCTTCGAGAAGGTCGTGCTGTACACAATGCTGTTCGAGGTCATCGGCCTCGGCTGCGGGTTCGGCCCGCTGAACAACCGCTTCTTCCCGCCGATGGGCTCGATTCTGTACTGGCTGCGGCCGAAGACCATTCGTCTGCCACCGTGGCCCGGCCGCATCCCGCTGACCAAGGGCGACGCGCGCGGACCGGTCGATGTGCTGCTCTACGCCGCGCTGCTGGTCCTGCTCGTCGTCGCGCTGTGCGCCGACGGCACCGGCCCCGTCCTGCCCGGCGCGCACGTCGGCGTGCTCCCGATGTGGCACATCTGGGCCATCCTCGGGGTACTGGCGCTGGCGGGCCTACGCGACAAGGTGATCTTCCTGGCCGCCCGCGGCGAGGTGTACGGCTCGTTCACCGTCGCCTTCCTGTTCGCCGGCTACGGTGTCGACCTGATCATCGCCGCCAAGCTCGTGTGCATGGTGATCTGGCTGGGCGCCGCGACGTCGAAACTCAACCACCACTTCCCGTTCGTTATCTCCACGATGATGAGCAACAACCCGGTCCTCCGGCCGAAGTTCATCAAGCGCGCGTTCTTCGAACACTTCCCGGACGACCTGCGCCCCGGTCGCCCGTCGCGCTTCATGGCGCACTTCAGCACCCTCATCGAAGGTGCGGTGCCGCTGGTGCTGTTCTTCAGTGGCGGTGGCTGGCCGACGTACATCGCCGCCTTCGTGATGCTGTGCTTCCACTTCGGCATCCTGTCGGCGATCCCGATGGGTGTGCCGCTGGAGTGGAACGTCTTCATGATGTTCTGCGTCGTCACGCTGTTCGTCGGGCACGCCGACATCGGCCTCACGGACCTGACGTCGCCGTGGCCGCTCGTGCTGTTCGCGGTCGTCGCGGGCACCGTGGTCGTCGGAAACCTGTTCCCGCGCAAGGTGTCTTTCCTGCCGGGCATGCGGTACTACGCCGGCAACTGGGACACGTCGCTGTGGTGCATCAAGCCGTCGGCTTCGGAGAAGATCGAGAAGAACATCGTCGCGATCGCCAGCATGCCCGCGACCCAGATGGAGCGGTATTACGGCAGTCCGGAGAACGCGCAGATGTACCTGTACATGGGCTATGCGTTCCGCGCCTTCAACACGCACGGCCGCGCGCTGTTCACGCTCGCGCACCGCGCGATGGCCGGGCTGAACGAGGCCGACTACACCCTGACCGACGGCGAGCGGATCGTCTCGACCGCCATCGGCTGGAACTTCGGCGACGGCCACATGTCCAATGAACAGCTCGTCGCGGCGCTGCAGGAGCGCTGCCATTTCGAGCCCGGTGAGGTGCGGATCGTCATGCTCGACGCACAGCCCATCCACCGGCAGACGCAGCAGTACCGCTTGGTCGACGCCGCCACCGGCGAGTTCGAGCGCGGCTACGTGAAGGTCAAGGACATGGTCACGCGGCAGCCCTGGGCCGACGACGTGCCGGTGTACGGCGTCACTAACGCATGACGTCGCGGACCTTGACGTCCTCCATGCCCGCGAACAGCAGGCTGTTGGCGACGTCGAGATGCTTGCGCCAATGCGCTTCGGCGGCCGCGGCATTGCCGGAGCGCATGAGCGTCATCAGCCGGCGGTAGGACTTCATCAAGATGTCGTAGTCCGCCTTGGACATAGGGCGGTTCTCACGCATCGCGAAGGCGATGTGGCGAACGGTGATCTCGTGCAGCATGCCGGTGATGATGGACAGCGTCGCGTTGCCGGACAGCTCGACCATGCGCCGGTGGAAATCGCCGGTGGTTTCGGCCATGCGGCCCGTCTCGTATCCGGACGGGACGTACTCGGCCAGCATGGTGTCGAGTTCGTCGAACGCCGCGGTGTTGCCCTGCTCGGTCAGCAGCCGTACGACGGTGGGTTCGATCCCGGAGCGTGCGGTGGTCACGTCGGAGATCGTCGCGCCGGACAGCTCCAGCAGCAGGCCCGCCGGGCGCGCGACGATCTCGGGTCCGGGCACGCGGACTCGGGCGCCGGTGCGCGACCCGCGTCGGACCTCCACGAGGCGCTCGGATTCCAGGACGCGAACGGCCTCGCGCAGGGTCGGGCGGCTGACTCCGAAGTGGGCCATCAGCTCGGCCTCGTTGGGCAGGAAGTCGCCTTCCTTGAGCTGGCCGTCGACGACCATGCGGCGCAAGGTGCCGGCCACCAGTTCCGCCGTTTTGGGGGAGCGGATCGGGCCGCTGGCCGAGGATGGCACAGTACGTGGGTCGATCATCGGCGACAACGGCGGAGTCTGCGCCATCTGGGCCCTCCTTGAACCGATTGTCTTGGCCTCGTGTTAGGCAACTCAGTAAACCATGTGAGACGGCGTGAGCCGTGCATTCCCGGCAATGGCGCTTGCCTACCAACTAGTAGGTTGACCTAGTAAACCTTCTGTTCTATGTTCGCAGATATGGGCGCCTTTACAGGTGTCAATACCGAGTCGATATTCAACGTTGAAGGAGAAGTCCGTGGCTGAAGCAGTCATCGTCGAAGCGGTCCGCTCGCCCATCGGGAAGCGCAACGGCGCCCTGTCGGGCGTGCATCCGGCCGAGCTCTCGGCTCAGGTGCTGAACGGTCTGGTGCAGCGCGCGGGTGTTGACCCGGCGCTCGTCGACGACGTCATCTGGGGCTGCGTCATGCAGGCCGGCGAGCAGGCACTCGACATCGCCCGCACCGCGGTGCTCACCGCCGGCTGGCCCGAGACCGTGCCCGGTGTCACCGTCGACCGCCAGTGCGGCTCCAGTCAGCAGTCGGTGCACTTCGCTGCCGCCAGTGTGGTCGCCGGCCACTACGACGTCGTCGTCGCCGGTGGTGTCGAATCGATGTCGCGCACCCCGATGGGCTCGTCGCTCGCCAACGGTGGGCACCCGTACCCGGAGGCGTTCCGCGCCCGTTACGACCAGACCCCGAACCAGGGCACCGGCGCCGAGATGATGGCCGAGAAGTGGGGCCTGTCCCGCACCCAGCTCGACGAGTTCTCGCTGCGGTCGCACGAAAAGGCCGCTGCCGCACAGGATGCCGGCGCCTTCAAAGACCAGATCGTGGGTATCAAGGACCAGGACGGCAATGTCGTGACCGAAGACGGCGGCATCCGCCGCGGCGGTACCGTCGAGTCCATGGCCGCCATCAAGCCGGCCTTCAAGGAAGACGGCGTCATTCACGCCGGCAACTCCTCGCAGATCTCCGACGGCGCGGCCGCGCTGCTGATCATGTCCGCCGAGAAGGCAAAAGAGTTGGGCCTCAAGCCTCTTGCTCGCCTGCACACCGGCGTCCTGGCCGGCGCCGACCCGGTGATGATGCTGAGCGCCCCGATCCCCGCCACGCAGAAGGCGCTGGCCAAGTCCGGTCTGAGCGTCGGCGACATCGGCGTGTTCGAGGTCAACGAGGCCTTCGCGCCGGTTCCGATGGCCTGGCTCAAGGACATCGGCGCCGACGAGAACCGCCTGAACCCGAACGGCGGCGCCATCGCCCTGGGCCACCCGCTCGGCGGTTCCGGTGCCCGCATCATGACCACCCTGCTGTACCACATGCGGGACAACGGAATTCAGTACGGCTTCCAGACCATGTGTGAGGGCGGCGGCCAGGCCAACGCGACCATCCTGGAGCTCCTGTGACCTCGGTGTCCGCCGAACCCGGCGCCCTCTCTGAACGCCGCGGCAACGTCCTGCTGATCACGATCAACCGGCCCGACGCCCGCAACGCCGTGAACCAGGCCGTCAGCATCGGTGTCGGTGACGCACTGCAGGCCGCGCAGGACGACCCCGAGATCCGGGCCGTCGTGATCACCGGCTCCGGCGACAAATCGTTCTGTGCCGGTGCGGATCTCAAGGCGATCTCGCGCGGCGAGAACCTCTTCCACCCGGACCACACGGACTGGGGCTTCGCCGGCTACGTCAGCCATTTCATCGACAAGCCCACCATCGCGGCCGTCAACGGCACGGCCCTGGGCGGTGGCTCGGAACTCGCGCTGGCCAGCGACCTGGTGGTCGCTGAGGAGAGCGCGAAATTCGGTCTGCCGGAAGTGAAACGGGGCCTGATCGCGGGCGCCGGTGGTGTGTTCCGGATCGTCGAGCAGTTGCCGCGCAAGGTGGCACTGGAACTGCTGTTCACCGGTGAGCCGATCACGTCGGCCGACGCGCTGCGCTGGGGCCTGATCAACCAGGTGGTCCCGGACGGCACCGTCGTCGACGCGGCTCTGGCGCTGGCGGAACGGATCACGTCCAATGCGCCGTTGGCCGTGCAGGCCAGCAAGCGGGTGGCGTACGGCGCCGACGACGGCGTGGTGACCGGTGAGAAGGACGGCTGGCGGCGCACCAACCGGGAGTTCGTGACCCTGTTGCAGTCCGAGGACGCGAAGGAAGGCCCGCTGGCGTTCGCGCAGAAACGTCAGCCTGTATGGAAATCCAAGTGACGGAGAAGAAATCGTGAAGCGGACAGTTTTCGAAGCGGAGCACGAGGCGCTCCGCGAATCCACCAGGCAGTACATCGAGCGTGAGCTCGTCCCCAATGCCGAGAAGTGGGAAGAGCAGCGCATGGTCGACCGGTCGGCGTTCGTCGCCGCCGGCAAGTACGGCCTCATCGGGTTCAACATGCCCGAGGAGTTCGGCGGCGGTGGGTCCGACGACTTCCGGTTCAACGCCGTCATCGACGAGGAACTCGCCCGCTACGGCGGCCCGGCGCCGTCCCTGAGTCTCCAGAACGACGTCGTCGCACCGTATTTCAAGCACCTCGCGAACGACGAGCAGAAGGCGCGGTGGATGCCGGGCATCGCCAGCGGTGAGCTGATCCTCGCCGTCGCGATGACCGAGCCCGGCGCGGGCAGCGACCTGGCCGGTATCCGGACCTCCGCCGTGCGTGACGGCGACGACTGGATCATCAACGGCTCCAAGACGTTCATCTCGTCGGGCATCAACTGCGACCTCGTCGTGGTGGTGTGTCGCACGAATCCCGAAGCCGGACACAAGGGCTTCACGCTGCTGGTCGTCGAGCGCGGCATGGAAGGCTTCGAGCGCGGCCGCAAGCTCGACAAGATGGGTCTGCACGCGCAGGACACCTCAGAACTGCACTTCGAGAATGTCCGCGTGCCGCAGGCGAACCTGCTCGGCCAGGAAGGCCGCGGCTTCTACCACCTGATGCAGAATCTGCCGTCCGAGCGGCTCGGCATCGCGATCTCCGCGATCGCCGGTGCGCGCGAATCCTGGCGCCAGACACTGCAATACGCCAAGGACCGCAAGGCGTTCGGCCAGCCGATCGGCAGCTTCCAGCACAACCGATTCCTGCTGGCCGAGATGGACACCGAACTCGACGTGTGCGAGCGCTACATCGATCGGTGCCTCGAGGGTGTGCTCGACGGCGACCTGTCGGCGGTCGAGGCGGCGAAGGCCAAGTGGTTCTGCACCGAGACCGCCAAGAAGGTCATCGACGGCTGCGTGCAGCTGCACGGCGGCTACGGCTACATGATGGAGTACCGCGTCGCCCGCGACTACTGCGATGCCCGCATCCAGACCATCTTCGGTGGCACCACCGAGATCATGAAGGACATCATCGGCCGCGACCTGGGGCTGTAACGGCAGCCCGCAAAAGCCAATCGGCGCCCCTGCACAACGTGGTGCAGGGGCGCCGATTTCGTTTGTCTGGCTAGCGCGCAGCCGTCGTGGTGGCCGGAGCCGACGAGGTCGACGCCGGGGCCGACTCGGTGGTGCTCGGCGCCGCCGAGGTCGACGTGGCCGTCGTGGCCGAGGTCGAGGTGGAGGTCTCGCTACCCGCGGCGGTGACCGGGGCCGGGGCCTCCGCCAGGTCCAGCACGGTGTCGATCACGTAGATGCGGGCGTTGCTCGCCTCGATCGCGCCGCACACCAGCTTGGCGGTGTCGTTGACCTTGATGTCGCCGCCGTCGCCGGTCACCTTGATCTGGGTGCCCTGCTGCGTCGGACGCTGGCCCTTGACGGTGTCATTGCCCAGCACGCCCAGGAACACGTGGTAGTAGTCCAGGCTCGTAAGCGCGGCCGGGTCGGCCTTCAGGGCCTCCAGCTTGGCCGGGTCCAGTGCCGCGAAGGCTTCGTTGGTCGGCGCGAACACGACGTACGGGCCGTTGTCCAGCACGCTGGTGATGTTCACGGCGGGGTTCAGGCCACCGGAGACCGCCGAGTTGAAGGTGCTGATCGCCGGAATGGCGGCCAGCGCCTGGCTCACCGGCTTGTTGACCAACGTCTTGAGGTCGGGCATGCCCGCCTTGACCTTGTCGCAGCCGGGGCCCTGGGGGTCCACCGTCTTGTTGGTCGGCGGCGGCAGCGGCGGCGGGTCCGCGTAGGCGGACACTGCCAGCGGCAGCGATGCGGTCAGGGCGGCGACGGCCGCGGTTACGCCCAGAAATCTGCTGGTGCGAGTCTTCATGGTTCGGCTCCTCAGCTGTTCATGACGCGCACCCCGCCCGACCGGGGAGACCCCATCCGGGGCGTGGCGCCCGTCGAATGGTAATGGCTGGCGCTGGGAAACAGCAAAATCAGCTACCGGCGGTCCGTTTTGCTCAGGCGGTTCTGACCTGCACTTTTCGTACGCTGAAACACAGCAGCGCCGCGACGGCGCACAAGCCTGCGGCCAGTTGAAAGGCCAGGTCATAGTTACCTTGTAGGTCGCGAAGCCAGCCTGCCGCGGCCGCCGCGATCGCGGCGCCGACCTGATGCGCGGCAAACACCCAGCCGAACACCACAGGGGACCGATCACCGAAGTAGTCGCGGCACAGCGCGATCGTCGGGGGCACCGTGGCAACCCAGTCCAGCCCGTAGAAGACGATGAACACCCAGGTGCCCGGGTCGGCGTGCGGAGAAAGCAGCGAAGGCAGCAGCATCAGCGAAATCCCGCGTCCGACGTAATACACAGTGAGCAGGAGCCGCGGATCGACCCGATCGGTGAGCCAGCCCGAACAGACCGTGCCGGCCACGTCGAGGACGCCGATTGTGGCGAGCAGCCCGGCGGCGACGGTCGTCGGCATGCCGTGGTCGCCCGCGGCAGGGATGAAGTGGGTGCCGATCAGTCCGTTGGTGGTCATGCCGCAGATCGCGAAGCTGCCTGCGAGGAGCCAGAACACCGGTACCCGCGCACCGATGACGAGTCCGTCGAATGCGGACCGGAAGCCGTTCGCAGGTGCCGAGGTGGGCGCGGGCGGGTGGTGGCGCATGACGGTGAGGACGGGCGCGATGACCGCGAACGCGGCCGCGGCGACGATGAGGCAGGCCCAGCGCCAGCCGTGGCGGGTCGCGACCTCGGCGACCAGGGGCAGGAAGATCAGTTGCCCCGTCGCGCTGGCGGCTGTCAGCACGCCGGTCACCAGCCCGCGGCGTTCGTCGAACCAGCGGGTGGCGACGGTCGCCACGAAGCCCATCGAGATGCAGCCGGTACCGATACCGACCAGCACGCCCCAGCACGCCACCAACTGCCAACCGGTTGTCATCCGGACCGACAGCGCCGAACCGGCCGTGATCAGTCCCAGCGCCACCGTCAGCACCGGCCGGACCCCGAATCGGTCCATCAGTGCTGCCGCGAACGGAGCGGTGACCCCGAAGAGTGTCATGTTGACCGACATCGCGAGGCCCACCGTCGCGTGCGACCAGCCGAACTCGTGGTGCAGCGGCGTCATCAGCACGCCGGGCACGGCCCGGAAACCCGCGGCGGCCAGGATCGCCAGGAAACTGACGGCGGCCACCGTCCATGCGGCACGCGTCGGCGCTGTCGTCGAAGTGAGCGTCACCGCACCACTCTGGCCGGTGCGTCAGGACGGGGCCAGTGGCAGAACCGACACGAACCGCACAGATTGCGCCACGGTCCCGGCCGCAGCGGCACGCGACCTAAACTCTGCCGCATGTCAGGACCGTTGATTCTTCCCATCCAGGGCCACGCGCCGCAGCTGCACGACGAATCGTGGGTCGCGCCGACCGCATCGGTGCTCGGCCAGGTGACGCTCGCCGCGCGCGCCAGCATCTGGTACGGCACCACGTTGCGTGCCGAGTTCGAGCCCATCGAGATCGGTGAGGGCTCCAACATCCAGGATGGCTGCACGGTGCACGTCGACCCGGGCTTCCCGGTGAAGGTGGGCGCAGGCGTCAGCGTCGGGCACAACGCGGTCCTGCACGGCTGCACCGTCGAGGACGGCGCCCTGGTGGGCATGGGAGCCATCGTCCTCAATGGCGCGACGATCGGCGCCGGGTCGCTGGTCGCGGCCGGAACCGTTGTGCCACAGGGTTTCGTGGTGCCGCCGGGCACCATGATCGCCGGTGTGCCGGGCAAGATCCGCCGCGAGCTGACCGAAGACGAGATCAACCACAACCGCATCAACGGCCAGGTGTACGAGCACCTGCTGACGCTGCACCGCGGCTAGTTCGACCAGGGATTTGTGCACGATTTTCCGCGCCGGGCGCGGAAAATCGTGCACAAATCACAAGGGGTGGGCCAGCTCGTCGGCGCGCATCCTGGCCACGACCCACGCGATGGCCGTCAGGATGGCCGGCAGGATGCCGGACACCGCGAAAATCCATTGCATGGGAACAATTTTCGACAGCGGACCGACGATCGCGTAGGACACCGGCAGGAACACCAGCGACACGAAGAAGTCGAGGCTCGACACCCGGCCCAGCATCTCGGTCGGTACCCGCATCTGCAGCAGCGTTCCCCAGATCACCATGCTGGCGCCCTCACCGATGCCGACGAGGAACGTCGCGGCGAACATGACCGGGAACGACCACGTGCTGCCGACCACGACCAAAGGCAACGCGCCCAGGCCCCAGATCGCCATCATCGCGGTCAGGTAGTGCCGTGGCATGCGCGCGTAGGAAACCGCCAGCGCGCCAACGGCACTGCCGATGCCGAATCCGGCCATGATGAACCCGTACGCGCGCGGGCCGTCTTCGAAGCGTCGTTCGGCGATGAAGGGCACCAGCACCTCGATGGGCCCCAGCACCACCAGTACGTACACGCTGGCGACCAGCAGGGTCCACAGCAGCCACGGGGTGCGGGTCATGAACCGGAAACCGTCACGCAGATCGTGCAGTACGTGCTTGTGCTCGACCTGTTCCTCGACGGTCTGGACGGTGCTCGGCCGGGTGGCCACCAACAGGACCAGGCCCACGCCGAACAACACCGCGACGGTGGTCGCGCCGACACTCGGGAACGTCAGCCCGACCAGGACGCCGGCCGCGGCCGGGCCGATCGCCTGCTGCAGCACCGGGCGCACCACGCCCTCAATACCGTTGGCCGCCAACAATTGTTCGGCAGGCAGGATGCGGGGGAGGAGTGCGCTGTACGCCGGGAAGAAGAAGGCCGCGGCGATGCCGAGGCAGGTCGCCGCCACCGCCATGTGCCAAACGCGCAGCGCCCCAGTCGAACTGAGGACAGCGACGGCCGTCACCGCGGCGAGGTTGACGATCTCGACGGTGATGATGATGTTGCGTCGGTTCAGCCGGTCGGCCGCGATGCCACCGACCAGCACGAAGCACACCAGGCCGGTACCCAGGCAGGTCGCCACCAGAGACAGCGCGGCCGGATCGTTGTCCAGCGCGATGACCTGCAGCGCGGCCACGACCGTCCACATGCCCTCGGCGAAGATGGACAACGAGACGGCCGCGATGAGCAGGCGGTACTCGCGGAAACGTAAGGGCGCGAACACCCGCCAGCGGTCAGTGGTCCGCGGTTCTGGCGTTTCGACGTCGAACTGGGAACTCACCAGTCCATCGTCCCGCGCCCGTCAAGCGATTTAGGCCGTACGTCGGTATGAGCCATTGCCGCGAATGTGCAACCAGATCACCGGATCCGCGAAATCGACGCCCTGGTTGCGCACTCGCGAACCCGCCGAAACGCATGACTCCGCGACTGTGCAACCAGAGCGCGTCAACCGCGGATCTGGTGATCTGTGCGCACGCTCGTGGTGTGGACCCGTTCGCTACACGTCCGAGTAGGCCGGCAGCCGGCGCTGCTGGAAGGACGCCACGCCCTCCCGGAAGTCGGCGGCGTTCAAAAGCTGGATCTGCCCGGCGGTTTCGCGGGCGAACGTGTTGTTGAGCTCGGTCAGGGTGGCGTCGTTGATGGCCTGCTTGGTCTTGCGCAGGGCCACGGCCGGGCCGGACTTGAGCGCCGTGAGGACCCGGTCGACCTCGACGTCGAACTCGTCGGCCGCGTGCACCGAGCTCACCAGCCCGGCGGCGAGAGCCTCGGCCGCGGGCAGCTTCTCGGCCAGCAGTGCCATTCGCATGGCCCGGGCCCGCCCGATCGACGCGGCGACCAGAGCCGAGGCGCCGCCGTCGGGCATCAGGCCGATCTTGGTGAACGCCAACAGGAACGACGACTTCTCCGATGCCAGGACGATGTCGCACCCCAGGGCCAGGGACACTCCCACACCGGCGGCGACGCCGTGCACCACCGCGACCGCGGGCTTGGGCAGGTTCACCAGTGCCGCGACGGCGCGGTTGGCCGCGTTCAGCACCGCGGCGGCATCGAATTTCTTGGCTTCCTGGTCCTCCGGGCTCAGGCCCGCGCCCGAGCAGAAGCCCCGCCCTGCGCCACCCAGCCGGACCACCTTGACCGCCGGATCGGTCGCGGCCTGGAGCACCGCATCGCCGAGAAGCTCGAGCATTTCCAGCGACAGCGAGTTCAGCGTGTCCGGCCGGTTGAGCGTCACGGACAACACGCCGTCATCCAGTGAGACCGTCAGATCGTCGGATCCGGTGTAAGTCATTCAGTACCCCAGTTTCATGGGCGGGCCAGATGCCCGCACTAGACAGACTTCGTTATACAAGTAAGCTATGTCGCGGTCAATAGAACTGGGCTCAAACCGATCGACCAAGAGGTGCATTTAGATGGCTGGACCACTGCAGGGACTGCGCGTTGTCGAGTTGGCCGGCATCGGCCCCGGACCGCACGCGGCGATGATCCTCGGTGACTTGGGCGCCGACGTGGTGCGCGTGGAACGCCCGAGCAAGTCCGGCAAGCCCAGCGGCGACTCCATGCTGCGCAACCGCCGTTCCGTCACCGCTGACCTGAAGAGCGACGAAGGCCGCGAGCTGGTCCTGAGCCTGATCAAGAAGGCCGACGTCCTCATCGAAGGCTTCCGCCCGGGTGTCACCGAGCGGCTGGGTCTGGGTCCCGAGGACTGTGCCAAGCTCAACGAGCGCCTGATCTACGGCCGCATGACGGGGTGGGGCCAGACCGGCCCGCGCGCCCTGCAGGCCGGCCACGACATCAACTACATCTCGCTCAACGGCCTGCTGCACGCCGTCGGCCGCAAGGGCGAGCGCCCGGTGCCGCCGCTGAACCTGGCCGGCGACTTCGGTGGCGGGTCGATGTTCCTGTTGGTCGGCATCCTCTCGGCGCTGTTCGAGCGGCAGACCTCGGGCAAGGGCCAGGTGGTCGACGCCGCGATGGTCGACGGTTCGAGCGTGCTCATGCAGATGATGTGGGGCTTCCGCCGGCAGGGCATGTGGAGCGACGAGCGCGGCACCAACATGCTCGACACCGGCGCCCCGTACTACGACACCTATGAGACCTCCGACGGTAAGTACATGGCCGTCGGGTCCATCGAGCCGCAGTTCTACGCCGAGCTGCTGGCCAAGCTGGAACTGGACCCGGCCCCTCTGCCCGGCCAGAACGACGTCGCCCGCTGGCCCGAGCTGCGCGAGATCTTCACCAATGCCTTCAAAGCGCAGACCCGCGACCACTGGGCCAAGGTGTTCACCGGCTCGGACGCCTGCGTCAGCCCCGTCCTGAGCTTCGCCGAGGTCGAGACCGAGCCGCACATCACCGAGCGCGACACCTTCTTCCGGTTCTCGCCCGAGGACGGCGACAACCTCGAGCCGATGCCGGCGCCGCGGTTCTCCCGCAGCGTGCCGAGCATCCCGACGCCGCCCCGCGTGCCCGGCGCCGACACCGAGTCGGTCCTGCGCGACTGGGCCTGAGGTCCCGGCGGGCGCCACAGATTTCCGTAACAAGAAGGGAATTGCATCAATGCAGATCAAAGATTCCGTAGCCGTCGTGACGGGCGGGGCGTCAGGCCTGGGCCTGGCGACCACCAAGCGTCTGCTCGACGCCGGTGGCAGCGTCGTCGTCATCGACCTCAAGGGTGAAGAGGTTGTCGCCGAGCTGGGCCCGCGCGCGAAGTTCGTCGCCACCGACGTCACCGACGAGGCCGGCGTCGCGGCGGCGCTGGACGCGGCCGAGGAGATGGGCCCGGTCCGCATCAACGTCAACTGTGCGGGCATCGGCAACGCCATCAAGACCCTGAGCAAGAACGGTGCGTTCCCGCTCGACGGCTTCCGCAAGGTCGTCGAGGTCAACCTGATCGGCACCTTCAACGTGATCCGCCTCGCCGCTGAGCGCATCGCCAAGACGGAGGCGGTCGACGGCGAAAAGGGCGTCATCATCAACACCGCCTCGGTGGCGGCGTTCGACGGCCAGATCGGTCAGGCCGCGTACTCGGCGTCCAAGGGTGGCGTCGTCGGCATGACCCTGCCGATCGCCCGCGACCTGTCGCGTGAGCTGATCCGCGTCTGCACCATCGCGCCGGGCCTGTTCAAGACCCCGCTGCTGGGCTCGCTGCCGGAAGAGGCGCAGAAGTCCCTCGGCCAGCAGGTGCCGCACCCCGCCCGCCTCGGCGATCCCGACGAGTACGGCGCCCTCGCGCAGCACATCATCGAGAACCCGATGCTCAATGGTGAGGTCATCCGTCTGGACGGTGCGATCCGGATGGCGCCGCGATGAGCATCCAGACGAAGTTCACCGAGGCCTTCGGTGTCGAGCACCCGATCGCCCAGGGCGGTATGCAGTGGGTCGGCCGCGCGGAACTGGTTGCCGCCGTTGCCAATGCGGGCGGTCTGGGTTTCATCACCGCGCTGACGCAGCCGACGCCGGCGGATCTGGCCAACGAGATCGCCAAGACCCGTGACCTGACGGACAAGCCGTTCGGCGTGAACCTGACGATCCTGCCGTCGATCAACCCGCCGCCGTACGACGAGTACCGCAAGGTGATCGTCGACGCCGGCATCAAGATCGTGGAGACGGCCGGTTCCAACCCGGGACCGCACCTGCCGATGTTCCACGACGCGGGCATCAAGGTGCTGCACAAGTGCACCTCGGTGCGCCACGCGGTCAAGGCCCAGAGCCTCGGCGTCGACGGCATCAGCATTGACGGTTTCGAGTGCGCCGGTCACCCCGGTGAGGACGACGTGCCGGGCCTGGTACTGATCCCGGCCGCGGCCAAGGAGATCGAGATCCCGATGATCGCCTCGGGCGGTTTCGGTGACGCCCGCGGCCTGGTGGCCGCACTGGCGCTCGGCGCGGACGGCATCAACATGGGCACGCGCTTCATGTGCACCGTCGAGTCGTGCATCCACCAGAACGTCAAGGAAGCCATCGTGGCGACCGACGAGCGTGGCACCGAGCTGATCTTCCGCAGCCTGCGCAACACCGCGCGCGTGGCGTCCAACGCCGTCTCGCGTGAGGTGGTGGAAATCCTCAAGGGCGGTGGCCAGTTCGAGGACGTCAAGGATCTGGTGGCCGGTGTGCGTGGCCGCAAGGTGTTCGAGAACGGCGACATCGACGCCGGCATCTGGACCGCGGGCACCGTCATGGGCCTGATCCACGACATCCCGACGTGCGACGAGCTCATCAGCCGCATCGTCGGGGAAGCCGAGGAGATCATCACGGGCCGCCTGGCCCGGATGGTCGGGGCCGGCGAAGCCGAACTCGCCGGCGTCTAGCCGCAATTCATGCGCTGAGGGCCGTGACTCCCGCCGGGGGCACGGCCCTCACTGCGTTCGGTGGCGGCCGGCGGGGTAGCTTTTGGCCATAGGCGACCCGGCCCGCGTTAAGGACTTTGATATGCAGCGCAGCTTGTTCGAGGTAGATCACGACGACTTCCGCGCCTCGGTGCGCGAATTCGTCTCTCGCCACATCGAGCCGAATGAAGACAAATTCATCGAGCAGCGCTACATCGACCGCGAGGTGTGGCTGGAAGCCGGCCGCAACGGGTATCTGGGGCTCGAGGTGCCCGAAGAGTACGGCGGCAGCGCCGCGGGGGACTACCGATTCAATACCGTTCTGTGTGAAGAGCTTTCGCGTTCCAGTGCCGCCGCGGCGTCCGCGTTCACGATCCACTATGACTGTGCCGCACCATATCTGGTCACGCTGACCACCGAGGAACAGAAGCGGCGGTGGCTGCCGAAGTTCTGCACCGGCGAGATGATCACGGCTATCGGGATGACCGAACCGTCCGGTGGATCGGATCTGGCCGCGTTGAAGACCACCGCGGTCAAGGACGGTTCCAGTTACGTCATCAACGGTTCAAAGACGTTCATCACCAACGGGACCCAGGCTGACATGGTGATCGTCGCCTCGAGAACCGCACCGGAAAAGGGTTCCAAGGGCATCACTCTGTTCGCTGTCGAAACGGGCATGCCGGGGTTCACGCGCGGGCGCAAGCTGGACAAGGTCGGCCAGCCCGAAGCGGACACCGCGGAGCTGTTCTTCGAAGACGTCCGGGTCGACGAGTCGGCGATCATCGGTGAGGTCGACCGGGGCTTCATCCACATGATGACGCTGCTGCCCCAGGAGCGGATCAGCGTCGCGGTGGCCAACCTCGCCCACGTCCGGCGGATTCTGGAAGACACCGTCGAGTACGCCAAGGAGCGCAAGGCGTTCGGCCAGGCCATCGGCTCCCTGCAGTGGAACAAGTTCCTGCTCGCTGACATGGTCACCAAACTCGATGTGGCGCAGGCCTATGTCGACAATTGCGTGTTGGCGCACCTGAGCGGCCAGTTGACCGCCGTCGATGCGGCGAAGGCCAAGTACTGGAGTTCGGTGGTGCAGAACGAAATCCTGGACAACTGCGTCCAGATTCACGGCGGCTACGGCTTCATGAACGAATACCGGGTGGCTCGGGCTTGGAAGGACGCCCGCGTCACCAAAATCTGGGCGGGCTCGAACGAGATCATGCGTGAGGTCATCGGTCGCGACCTCGGGCTGTAGGTGTCTGCCGTGTCACCGGGAGCCTGAGCCCAGACACACAAAAAGCCACCGACCGTGACGGTCGGTGGCTTTGACGCTGGTGATCACCCCAGCGAGTCCCTGCGTGCACGCGATTTCAGTGCACGGGCGTCGCGCCTCGGCGCGGCGTCAGACTCGCGGGTGAACCCGCGGAATCAGACAGCCTCGGCGAGGTCGGGGAACTGCTCGGACGTGTCACCCTCGATCAGGACGTCCCCGTGGTACAGGGCATCGAAATCTACTTTGATGACATCTGCGTTGGTGTCGTCGATCCACATGTCTATGAGGCTATGGGTCGCTATTAAGAAATCATTGAGTCACGATTCGGAAAACGTTGGCAATTCTTACCGCTGGGTAGGTTGGCCTACTCCGACCCCTAAGTGACCCGTGGGTAGCTCACATTCCGCAAGGTCGCAGGTGATCTTGATGCGCTGACAGAGCTTCTGATCGCGCGTTGGTTCACTGGCCAGTAGCAAACATGATGACGGTCACTTCGGTAACGGCTGGTCGGCGGCGTGAACCAGACGTCAATAAATCTCGTGACCAGGGTGAGCGAGCATTGACAAGCCTGAGTTATCGGCGATAACTTAGCGGTGTTAGCAGAAGGGGACTGCATGCTGAACCGCATCGCGTTGCTGGCCATCGCCGCGCCGAAGAGAATCCTGGCGGTGGCGGGGCTGGTCCTGATCGCTGCGGCGATCTTTGGTGTCCCGGTCGTCAAGACCCTGCCCGCGGGCGGTTTCCAAGACCCGAAGTCCGAGTCGTCGCAAGCGAGCCGGCTGCTGGCCACCAAGTTCCACCAGGGCGACATGCCGATGCTGGTTACCCTCACCGCGCCTGACGGGGTGCACGGGCCGGCTGCCTCGGCTGCCGCCCGCGACATCGTCGACCACTTGAAGGCCTCGCCGCATGTCGCCTATGTGTCCTCGGCCTGGACCGTGCCACCGGCCGTGGCCGGAGAACTCATCAGCAAGGACGGCAAGTCCGGTCTGATCGTCGCCGGCATGAACGGCGGCGAGAACAACGCGCAGAGATACGCCCAGGAGCTCGCCGACCAGGTCGTCCACGACCGGCCCGGCGTCACCGTCAAGGCCGGTGGCGGCGCGATCATCTACTCCCAGATCAACACCCAGACCGAACATGACCTGCTGCTGATGGAGTCCATCGCGGTGCCGCTCAGCTTCCTGGTGCTGGTGTGGGTGTTCGGGGGACTGGTCGCCGCCGCGCTGCCGATCCTGGTCGGCGGATTGGCGATGACCGGCACGCTCGCGGTACTGCGCACCATCACGTTCTTCACCGACGTGTCGGTGTTCGCGCTGAACGTGGCCACCGCCCTCGGCCTGGCCCTCGCCATCGACTACACATTGCTGATCATCAGCCGCTACCGCGACGAGGTGGCCGAAGGGCAACCCCGGGACCGAGCGCTGATCCGCACCATGATCACCGCGGGCCGCACCGTGCTGTTCTCGGCGACGACGGTCGGGCTCTCGATGGCCGCGATGCTGATGTTCCCGATGTACTTCCTGACGTCCATCGCCTACGCCGGCATCGCGACGGTCGCGTTCGCCGCCGCGGCCGCGGTGATCGTCACCCCGGCCGCCATCTGGCTGCTCGGCGACCGGCTCGACGCCCTCAGCCTGCCGCACCTGTTCCGGCGTGACACGACGCCCAAACCCGTGCAGGAGTTGTTCTGGTACCGCGCCGCCAAAGCCGTGATGCGCCGCTCGGTCTCGGCGAGCCTCGCCGTGGTCGCGCTGCTGCTGGTGCTGGGTGCGCCGTTCCTCGGCGCGAAATGGGGATTCCCCGACGAGCGCGTGCTGCCGACCACGGCATCGGCGCACCAGCTGGGGGACCAGCTGCGCAACGACTTCGCCAACAACTCCGCCACCGACATCACGGCCGTCATTCCCGACGCCGCCGGGCTGAGCCCGGCAGCCTTCGACACGTACGCCGCCGACCTCTCGCGCGTCACTGCCGTCACCGAAGTGACCTCTCCCACCGGCACTTTCATCGGCGGCCGGAAAGTGGGGCCGGCCGGTCCCGGCGCCGCGATCGTCGACGGCAGCGCCTTCCTGACGATCGGCAGCAGCGCGCCGCTGTTCTCGGATGCGTCTCAGGCGCAGCTCGATGCGGTGCATGCCGTTCGGGGACCGGACGGGCGATTGGTGCAGCTGGCGGGTGTCGCGCAGATCAGTCACGACAGCGTGCAGGCCGTCACCGACCGGTTGCCGTGGGTGCTGGCCGTCATCGCCGTCATCACGCTCGGGCTGCTGTTCCTGCTCACCGGCAGCGTGGTCCTGCCGGTGAAAGCCGTTGTGCTCAACGTTCTTTCGCTCACCGCGGCATTCGGCGCGCTGGTCTGGATCTTCCAGGACGGTCACCTCGGCGCGCTCGGCACCACGGCGACGGGGACGCTGGCGTCGAACATGCCGGTGCTGCTGTTCTGCATCGCGTTCGGGTTGTCGATGGACTATGAGGTGTTCCTGGTCGCCCGCATCCGTGAGTTCTGGCTCGTCGAACAGGACAACGACGAGAGCGTCGCGCTCGGCCTGGCCCATACTGGCCGCGTCATCACCGCCGCGGCCCTGGTGATGTCGATTTCGTTCGGCGCGCTCATCGCCGCGGAAGTGTCGTTCATGCGGATGTTCGGGCTCGGCCTGACTATCGCCGTCCTGGTCGACGCCACCCTCGTGCGGACCGTGCTGGTACCGGCGTTCATGCACCTGATGGGGCGGTGGAACTGGTGGGCGCCGGCGCCGCTGGCCCGGCTGCACAAACGCATCGGCATCAGTGAAACGGCGCCCGAGCCGTCGACATGCAGCGCGCGATGACGGCGGCCAAACGCCGTCGTGCGCCGCGCGGGTCCGGAGACCAGCTGCGCGACGAAATCCTGGACGCGGCAACCGAAATTCTCCTGGAATCGAACCAGGAGAAGGCGGTGTCCATCCGGTCCGTCGCGCAGCGGGTGGGCGTCACCCCGCCATCGATCTACCTCCATTTCGCTGACAAGGACACCCTGTTGGACGCGGTGTGCGGTCGGTACTTCGAGCGGCTGGACGACGTGATGCAGCAGGTGGCTGCCGAGCAACCGACGACGATCGACCGGTTGCGCGCGCAAGGGCTGGCGTACGTCCGCTTCGCCCGCCAGAACCCCGAGCTCTACCGGATCGCCATGATGTCCGAGGGACATCCCGACAGCGACGTGGACCAGGCCCTGAACACCGCGGCGTTCGTGCACATGCGGGATTCGGTGCAGGCCCTGATGGACGAGGGTGGCTATCCGCTCGGCGACGTCACGTTGGCGGCGCTCGGGTTGTGGACAGTGGCGCACGGGCTTGCGGCGTTGTTCATCTCGCGGCCGTATCTGCCGTTCGGTGATCCCGAGGAGTTCGCCGACCGGGTGCTCAGCGCCGCGTGCCTCGGTGGCATGGTGAGAGGACTGGGCGGATCGGATACGACGCCGCAACAGCTGGTCGAGCGACTGAAAGGTTCCTGACGATGACCGATACCTCGGTGGACAATCCGTTCTTCGCCCGCATGTGGATCGCGATGTCGTCGCGCGAGCGCAAATTCATGACCAGGCTGCGGCAGGAGAATCTGGCCGGGCTCCGCGGCCGGGTGCTGGAGATCGGTGCCGGAACGGGAACCAACTTCGCCTTCTACCCGGACACCGTGACCGAGGTGGTGGCCGTCGAGCCGGAGGTCCGGCTGGCACCGCTGGCCCGCAAGGCCGCGCTCACCGCGCCGGTGCCGGTGACGGTCCGCACCGAGACCGTCGAGAACTTCGACGGCGACGATCTTTTCGACGCCGTGGTGTGCTCCCTGGTGCTGTGCTCGGTCGACGAGCCGGAAAGCGTGCTGCGGCAGATGTATTCACGGCTCAAGCCCGGTGGCGAACTGCGCTACTTCGAGCACGTCGCCAGCGGCGGGGTGCGGGGCCGGGTACAGCGATTCCTGGATTCGACGTTCTGGCCCAAGATTTCGGGCAACTGTCACGCACATCGGGAAACCGAGCAGAGCATCGTCGGCGCGGGATTCGAGGTTTCGGATGCCCGTCGCGTGCTGATGCTGCCGGGCTGGGTGCCGCTGTCGGAGGCGGCGTTGGGGCGCGCCGTCAGGCCTGCTTGATCGTCGACAGCAGGTCGGGCAATCGCTGCAAGAGGGTCGGCAGCGCGTTGGCCGCCGTCTCGCGCAGGGACACCGTGGCCAGATCGGAGAACGGTGTCGGCTTGGGGTTCACCTCGATCACCGGAATGCCCTGCTGGACAGCGGCTTCCGGTAGGGATGCCGCCGGGTACACCACCGACGACGTGCCCACGGTGATCACCAGGTCGGCCCCGCTGACCGCCGCGACCGAGTTGTTCCAGGCGTCGGAGGGCAGGTTCTCGCCGAACCACACCACATTGGGCCGCACCAGGCCGCCGCAGTAGCACTCGGGCGGCTCGACCGTGATGGCCGGCTCGGGCATCTCTGGCAGCGTGCCTTCGAAGTTGGCTTTGCAACTGTCGCAATGGAACTGGAACAAGCTGCCGTGCAGATGGTGGACCCGCGTGCTGCCCGCGCGCTCGTGCAGGTTGTCGATGTTCTGGGTGACGATGTCGACCTCGGTGTAGTCCTGCCACGCGGCAACAGCCCGGTGCCCGTCGTTGGGGGCCACGTTGCCCATCATGTGGTGGCGCCACAGATACCAGGCGAACACCCGCTCGGGGTGGCGGCGCCAGGCGTCCGAACTCGAGATCTCGTAGGGGTCGGTATTGGCCCACAGGCCGGTCTCGGCGTCCCGGAAGGTCGGCACGCCACTGTCGGCGGACATCCCCGCACCGCTGAACACCGTCACCCGCATTGGACCACGTTATCGGGTCTTGGGTGATCTGGGCCACCTCGTCATCGGTCATACTCGGCTGGTGACCGATTTCGGTGAGTGGGTCCGCCTCGACCCGCACGCGGGGCCGTTGTTCGACCAGCTGAGGCTGCAGATCATCGACGCCATTCGCGATGGCCGGCTGCCTGCCGGAACTCGGCTGCCCACCGTCCGTGACCTGGCCGGCACGCTGGGAATGGCGGCCAATACCGTCGCCCGGGCCTACCGCGAGCTCGAGACCGCCGGCGTCCTCGAAACGCGGGGTCGGTCAGGGACTTTCGTCGCGGCTGCCGACCCCGCTGCCGCCGCGATGGTGGACGCGGCCAATGCCTTCGCCGACACCGCCCGGGCGTTGGGCGTGCTGAAAGCCGATGCACTGCGGTATCTGGACGCGGCGTTCGAGTAGGCGTGGCGAGCATCCGTCTGGGCTGCCGAATGTGCACGCTCGACCGCTGCGGGGCTTTCCCATGGGTGCGCGCTGGGAGCTGTCGCAAAACGTGACATTGTCAGCCCTTGGTGACGGCTTTGACCTGGCACTGCCGCCGGAGGGTGGTGCGCAGGACGGGGATTGAACTCGCGGCATCCGTCTTATAAGGACGGCGCTCTGACCAACTGAGCTACTTGCGCATGCGCGCCCCTGGAGAGATTCGAACTCCCAGCCATCTGCGTCGAAAGCAGGTGCTCTTCCGTTGAGCTACAGGGGCATTTGGCGGAGGCGGCGGGAGTCGAACCCACAACCGCTGGACAGCGGCCACGGCTTAGCAAGCCGCTGCATTACCGTTCTGCCACGCCTCCGTGGTTGTCCGGGATGGGCTTGAACCACCTGCCTCCGCCGTATCAGGGCGGCGCTCTGACCAGTTGAGCTACCGGACATTGGGTTAGTGCCGCGGATTGCAGTCAGTGGGTGACTGCAATCCGCGGCGTTGTCGAAGTTGGGGTGTGCGACGGGACTCGAACCCGCTTTGCCCAGGATCACAACCTGGGGCCTCGACCGCTTCGGCATCGCACACAGCGGAAGACAGAGGAGTCGAACCCCAGGGCTTTCACCCCGCGCCCGTTTTCGAAACGGGATGCGCCACCACGGCGCGCTGTCTTCCTGAAGCTGACCCGCCAGGATTCGAACCTGAACCGGCTGAACCAAAATCAGCAGTGCTACCGGTTACACCACGGGTCATCGGTGCGTGCGGAGGGATTCGAACCCCCTGTGCCTGAAGGCCTCTGGTTTACAGCCAGGTGCGACGCTCCCGCTTCGCCGCGCACGCTTGGCTACCCCGGCAGGAGTCGAACCTGCAACCTACTCCGTAACAGGGAGATGCTCTGCCAGTTGAGCTACGGGGCAACATGTTTCGTCGTGGCGGGGCGAGAGTTGACGGACCTCCCGCCCCGCCCAACGGGTTTCAAACCAACTCGGGGACTCGGTAGCGATCCCGATCGCGAGGTTCGTAGGGCTCCCAGAGCAATCGCATCCCGGCTTCCTCCGGCGTGCGGTCACTCTTGCGACCGTTGCACGGCGCGCACGCCGCAATGAGGTTCAGCCAGGTGTCTTGCCCGCCTCGCGACACCGGCTCGATGTGATCCACCGTGTCGCCATGGCCACCGCAATAGCCGCAGGTGTAGCCGTCGCGAGCCAGGACTCCGTCACGGGTGACCCGGTTGTGCGGCCGGTACGGCACATGGACGTACTGATGCAGCGCGACGGATGCGGGCAGCTCGATCACGGTAGAGGGGCTGTGTACATGCACGGCCGGGCTGTGGCGTTCGATCACGTAGACCGAACCGCGCAGCAGCAGCCGGACCGCCTCCTGCCAGGTCACGTGGGTCAGCACGCGGTAGTCGGCGTTGTACACCGCCACGGCCCGGTGACTGGCCTTGTGTTGTCGGAAATGCCTCATGCCGCGTGCCTCCTTTCTGATTGATCTTGCGGACAAGTGGTTGGCGGTGAAAGCAACGTACGCCGTGAGGGTTTCGATCCCCCGTCTCCAGATTAAGAGTCTGGTGCTATCCCAACTCAGCTAACGGCGCATGTGGGTCGCCCGGGGCTCGAACCCGGAATTCATGGGTAAAAGCTAAGAGTGATACTGGTTTTCACCAGCGACCCGTTGTGCCCCGCGAGGGATTCGAACCCCCAACACCTGGAACCTAAATCCAGTGCCTCTTCCAGTTGGGCCAGCGGGGCATGCGTGCGCTCGGCAGGACTTGAACCTGCACGCCGGGGCTACCGGCACCCGGGTTTGAGTCGGGCGCGTCTGCCGAAGTTTTCGCCACGAGCGCGAATGCCAACACTATGGAGTTCTCAAAGTTCTTACAGTGCAGGGTGATTCGTACCGCACTGCATGTCCGGATCGATCCGGCGTGTGATCAATGATGCGCACCGAACCCGATGCTGTCCAGTGATAAATTTCCGTTAACCTGTTGCCGTGCAACGTAATTGGGTGCACTGAACTACAGGAATGTCAGGCGACGTTCCTGTCAGCGAAAACTGCAAGATTGTGGAATTTGTGAGAGTTGTCTTCTGGCCCGAGCTTCCGGCCGCCGCGCACGCCGGCATGCGCGGCGGAAGTACGGCGGAATGACCGGAAGCGCATGGGCTGCCAGAGGATGCTGCTCTGCTCACTCGATTCGTGCCGGGCTATGGAGCTGACGGTGCCTGCGTACGACAAAGCCGCCGTCGGCGTCGAAGACACCTCGGCGAGCTGGTCGTCATGCAGAAAAGCCACGGAATCAACGGTAACAGCGCCGGGCGACAAAACCGAGTGGTTATTTCCGGCGGTGAAACCTCAACCGCGCCAGTGCAACACGTCGAGCGCGACGCCGACTTCGACGCTGTTGTCGGCGAGGGGGCGCGGCAGCAGTTCGTCGGCACGGGCCAGCCGGCGCAGCAAGGTGTTGCGATGCGTGAAGAGCTTGGCCGCGGCGCGGGACACGTTGCACTGCTCGCGGACGAACGCGCGCACCGCGGAACGCAATTCGGGACTCGCGGTCTCGAGCTCACCGAGGACGCGTTTGACGAACACCGCCGCGCGGTCGGCGTCCGCGGTGAGCAGTGCCACGAGTTCGATATCGGTGTACTCGGCGATCTGCTGGGGCGAGTGCAGCCGCGCCATCATCTGCTGGGTGGTGATGGCGTCGAAGTGGCTGCGCCGGAACCCGTCGACCCCGGCGCCGGTCGAACCGATCGCGACGCGCACTTCGGGGCCGGCGGCTGACGCCACGGCGTCGACGTCGACGGCGCCGGGTGCCCACACCCACCGCGTGGCGCTACTGGCCAGGACGCTGAGTGGTCGGGCGCCGGCTGCTTGCCCGAAAGCCTCAGCGGCCCGGTCCAATTGGGACAGGTCGCCGTTCGGGTTGTTGGTCCAGATGACGGCGGCGGTGTGGGTGCCGCCGAGTCCGTAAGCCAGCCGGCTTTCGGCGCGTTGACGGGGGATCGGGGCGCCTTCAAGGAGCAGTGCGACCGTCGCACGCCGCTCGGCGTGGCTACCGCGCGTGAGCTCGTCGCGCTCGAGTTCGATCTGGGCGGCGATGGCCGCCAGGGTGGCCTCGATGAAGTCGCTGATCGACTGTGAGCAGACGTCGAGCATCGCGTGCAGGTCGACGGGGTCGGAGGTCAGTTCGAAGGCGATGTCCATCAGGCGTCGCCATGCCACACCTTCGCCGACCCGGTAGGCGTCCAAGGTGTACGAGTCGACGCCGCGACGGACCATTTCTCTGGCGACGCTCATCGGCTCGGCGCCGGCGTTGGGCGGTACCGGTGCGCCGGGATCGCGCACGTTGGCCGCACCCCAGAACAACAGGTTCGAGCGGTTGCTCCGGCTGACGGCCCCGGCCAGCTCGGGATCGGACGCGATGGCCGGATTGGCGCCCAGCACGGCGCGGTCGAGTTCTTCGAGCCATGCTGCAGGGGCATTGACGACCACCTGGGCGCACTGTCGAATCAGGTCTCGTACCTGCGGTGATGGCTGCGCCCCGTCCATGGGCTGAGCGTATCGCCTATGGTGCATTCTGCACCGCAGGCGGCGAAAACTGAGACGTTTTGACCTTCAGCCGGAGCTCGCCGCGCGCCACCATTATTGCCAACCCCATCACCGCCAACAGGGAGTTCGCAATGGAGCACACCGCCAACACAACCCAGGTCGACGTGCTGATCGTCGGCGCCGGCATCTCCGGCATCGGCGCCGCCTACTACCTGCAGCAGGAACATCCTGGGCGGTCGTACACCATCCTGGAATCCCGCGGCGCGACCGGCGGCACCTGGGACCTGTTCCGGTACCCCGGCATTCGCTCCGACTCCGACCTGCACACCTTTGGTTACGAGTTCAAGCCGTGGCGCGACGAGGATGCCATAGCCTCCGCCGACAAGATCCTCGCCTACCTGCGCGAGACGGTCCGCGAGAACAACATTGACCGCAACATCCGGTTCCACCACAAGGTCCTCGGCGCCGCGTGGGACAGCACCACCGCGCGGTGGCTCGTCGACGTCGAGCGCACCGACACCGACGAGCTGGTGCAAATCTCCGCCAACTGGCTGTTCTGCGCCGGTGGCTACTACCGCTACGACAAGGGCTTCACGCCGCAGTTTCCGGGTCGCGACCGGTTCACCGGCCAGGTCGTACACCCACAGCACTGGCCCGAAGACCTGGATTACACCGGCAAGAAGGTCGTCATCATCGGCAGCGGCGCGACCGCGGTGACGCTGGTGCCGTCGATGGCGGCCAAGGCCGCGCACGTCACCATGTTGCAGCGTTCGCCGACCTACATCCTTCCCGTCCCGTCCAAGGACGCCTTCGCCAACGTGGCCGGCCGCGTGCTCGGCGCCGACCGGGGCTACGCGTTGGCCCGGCGGAAAAACGTCATTCGGCAGCGCGCGGTGTACACCCTGTGCCAGAAGTACCCGGCCGCCGCCCGGCGGGTGATCCGCTGGACCAACGCCCGCGAGCTGCCCGCGGGCTACCCCGTCGACACCCACTTCAGCCCCGACTACAAGCCGTGGGATCAGCGCCTGTGCACGGTGCCCGACGCCGACTTGTTCAAGGCGATCGGCAGCGGCAAGGCCACGGTGGTCACCGACCGGATCGCGACCTTCACCGAGACCGGCATCGAGCTGGAGTCCGGACAGCACCTGGACGCCGACATCATCGTCACCGCAACGGGTTTGAACGTCCAGATGTTCGGCGGGATGACGCTGACCGTCGACGGGCGGGCGGTGAGGCCGTCTGACACCGTCGCCTACAAGGGCATCATGCTGTCGGGTGTGCCGAATTTCGCCTTCGCCTTCGGCTACACCAACTCGTCGTGGACACTCAAGGTCGGCCTGCTGTGCGAGCACTTCTGCCGGCTGCTGCGCCACATGGACGAAAACGGATTCGACAGCGTCCGGCCGGAGTTCGACGATGCGGGCATGGAGACCAAGCCCCTGCTGGACTTCGCGGCGGGATACGTGCAGCGGGTGGCAGACACCCTGCCCCGGCAGGGCGCGGAGGGCCCCTGGGTGATGTCGATGAACTACAACTTCGACCGCGAGGTGCTGCGGCACGGGACAGTCACGGACCCGAACCTGCGGTTCTCGGCCGTCGCACCCACGAAAACCCGGGAGGTCGTGCCGGTTTCCTGATCGGCACTCAGGGCGGCCGTTTACGCTGGCGTGAATGGAGAGCTTCTCGCCAGCGGTGCCGCCCGAGATTCCCGGTGTCCCTTCGGCTGTCGGTGTCGAGTTGCCGCCCGGGCCGGTGCCCGGGCGGCCGTATTCGTTGCCGCTGGATCTGCTCACCGAGCAGTACGGCCCGCTGTTCTACGCCGACCTCGGGCCCGGCAGGCGGCTCTATGCGTGCTCGCTGGCCCTGGTCGACGAGCTCTGCGACGAGACCCGGTTCACCAAAGCGCTGACGGGCCGGTTGGCCCGGTTCCGTCCCGTGGTCGGCAACGGACTCTTCACCGCCTACCCCGGCGAGGAAGGCTGGCAGGAAGCCCACAACGTCCTGATCCCCGGCTTCAGCTTCAGCGGCCTGCGCAGCTACCACCCGGCCATGCTGGACATCAACCGGCAGCTCCTCGCGCAGTGGGACGCGGCCGTCGGCACCCGTACCGTCGACGTCGCGGGGGACCTCGCCAAGCTGGCCATGGACACCGTCGGCCTGGCCGGCTTCGGGGCCCGCTTCGACTCCTACCAGCACGAAGGGCTCGCCGACATCCCAGCGAGTTTCGCGGCCACGCTGAACCAGGTCCTGCTCGGACCCAACGCCGACCAGGCGATGTTCGAGACCGAGCGCGGCAAGCTGTTCAGCTTCATCACCGACCTCATCGGCCGGCATCGCGCGGGGGAGGTGGACCTCGACGACCTCCTGGCCCTGATGCTGCAGCCCGGTCCGGACGGCAAGCCGATCCTGGACGACAACAGCATCCGCAACCAGATCGCCACGTTCCTGGTCGCCGGCCAGGACACGACGTCGATCCTGATGCCGACGGCGCTGTACAGCATCGTCAAGAACCCGGCGGTGCTGCACCGGGCGCAAGCCGAGGCGGACGCGGTGTTCGGCCCCGACGACGACCATGTGCCGGCGTTCGACGAGATCGGCAAGCTCACCTACATTCGCCAGATCATCGACGAAGCGCTGCGTCTGTCCCCTCCGGTGCGGGAATTCGATCGAATGGCCTTGGCAGATACCGTCATCGGTGGCCAGTATCCGGTGCGGCAGGGTGAAGCCGTGACGGTGCTGACGTCGTCGCTGCATCGGCAACCGGAGTGGGGCGACAACGTCGAGATCTTCGATCCGGACCGGTTCGGCCCCGACCGGGCCGGGCAGCGGCCGGTCAACCTGTTCAAGCCGTTCGGCACCGGCGCGCGGTCGTGCATCGGCCGTCAGTTCGCGCTGCACGAAGCGACCATGGCGATCGCGACCCTGGTGCACCGCTACCGGTTCGTCGACGTCGGGCACTACACCTTGCGTACCCACAGCGACGTGTTGCGCAAGCCGGAGGGCTTTCACGTGCAGCTCATCCGCCGCACCCCGGAGGAGCGGCGGCAGGCTCCGGCGGCCGTCGCGGCCGCGCCGGTGACGCAGTCCCGTGCGGCGGTGCCGCCGGGCACGAAACTGCTTGTGCTGCATGGTTCGAACCTCGGAAACTGCCGGTCGTTGGCGCAGCAACTCGGTGATGAGGCCGTCGACCTCGGATATGAAACGACCGTCGCCGCACTGGATTCCGCAACCGCGGCACTGCCGGACCAGGGTGCGGTGGTGATCGTCGCGGCGTCGTACAACGGGATGCCGACCGACGATGCCCGGGCCTTCGTGGACTGGCTGGATGGATCGACGGATCAGGTACCGGCGGTGCCGTACGCGGTTCTCGGTGTCGGAGATCGCAACTGGGCCGAGACGTACATGGCGATACCACGACGGATCGACGCCCGGCTCGCGGAACTCGGTGCCACACAACTGCTTCCGATGGCCGAAGCCGACACCTCGGGCGACTTCGCCGGTGTGGTGGAGGATTTCTCGGTGGCACTGTGGAATGCGCTCGGCGGTGTCTTCGGCGCCCTCGTCGCCGACGAGCCTGTGGCCGACGAGTCGCTCTACGATCTGCGTGCCATCGACGGGCCGGTCACGGCCGCGATCGATGCCCGCCATCAAGTCCAGCCGGCGACGGTGCTGGACAACATTCCGTTGGTGGACACCGGGTCCGAATTCGGACAGGACAAGAGGCTGATCCGGATCGCGCTGCCCGACGGCGTCGACTACCAGACCGGCGACCACCTGACCGTATTGCCGGACAACAGCCCCGCCCTGGTGGACGAGGTCGGTGAGCTGCTGGATCTGCGCCTCGATCGCCGCATCTCGATCAATCCACGGCGCAGTACGCGGCGGGCCATCCCGATCGACCGGGAAGTCACTGTGCGCGAACTGCTTACGCACTTCCTCGAACTCCGCAAGCCGGCGACCCGCAGTCAGCTGCTGCGGCTCGCTGCCGCCAACCCGTGTCCACCGGAACGGGCCGCGCTGACCGCCCTGGCCGACGACCCCGAGTCCCGCGCGCTGAGCATCACCGACTGCCTGGCGGAGTTCCCGGCCACCAAGCTGAGCCGCCAAGAGTTGTTGGAGCTCTTCGAACCCATGTCCCCGCGGCACTATTCGATCGCCACCTCGTCGCGCCGCCGGGCCCGGGAAGTCGAGTTGGTCGTCGGGGTGCTGGAAGGGCCGGCCCGGTCGGGCTCCGGTGTCTTCCGCGGCGTCTCATCCAGCTATCTCGCGGATGCTGTTCCGGGACAGCAGATCCGGATGCGGGTCGATCCGGCTCGGCAGGCCTTCCGTGCTGGTGCCGATCCGATGCGCAACGTCATCCTGGTCAGCGCCGGGACGGGTGTGGCCCCATTCCGGGGATTCATCGGAGACCGGCTCGGCGCGCTGGAAGCCGGGGAGCCGTTCACCGCCGCGCTGTGCTTCTTCGGCGTGCGGCACCCCGACGTGGACTACCTGTTCCGCGACGAGGCCGAGGACGCGGAACGTCTCGGCGTCGTGCGGATGCGGCCGGCGTTCTCGCGGGCCGGTGATGAGGTCAAGTACGTGCAGGACCGGATCGCCGCGGACGCCGACGAGGTCTGGGACATGCTCGGAAACCCGGACAACGACACCCACGTCTATGTATGCGGCGACGGTGCCCGGATGGCCCCCGCGGTGCGCGCGGCGTTCCAGGACATCTACCGCAGCAAGACCGGCGCCGACGACGACGCCGCCCGCGCCTGGCTGGCCGGCCTGGTCAACACCGACCGCTACGTCGAGGACGTCTGGGCAGGCTGACTCGTCCTGCCGCGAAGGGCGATCAGTCCGCGCATGCTGTGGTAGATCACCAGCGCGGCAACGGATCCGAGCGCGATGCCGGTGAACGTCAACGGTCCGGCCTGCCAGGTGAAGTCGGCGATGCCGATGATCAGGGGGATGGCGGCGGTCATCTGGTTGATCGGCTGCGAGAAGTCCACGTGGTTGGTCAGCCAGATTCGCACCCCGAGGATGCCGACCAGACCGTAGAGCACGATGGTCGCCCCGCCGAGCACGCCGGGCGGGATCGCGGAGATAGCGGCACCGACCTTGGGGCACAACGACAGTGCGACGGCCACGGCGGCAGCCACCCAGTACGCGGCGGTCGAATAGATGCGCGTCGCGGCCATCACTCCGATGTTCTCGGCGTAGGTGGTGGTGGCCGAGCCACCGCCCGCGCCGGCCAGCACGGTGGCCACGCCGTCGGCCGCCAGCGCCCGGCCCATCAACGGATCCAGATCCTTCCCGGTCATCTGGCCCACCGACTTCACGTGCCCGATGTTCTCGGCGATCAGCGCGATCACCGCCGGCAGGAACATCGGCAGGACCGCCAGACTGAATGACGGACCGTGGAATTCGGGTAACCCGATCCACGGCGCGGCGGCGATGGCCGCGGTGTCCACATCGCCGAGCGCCAGCGCCAGCAGGTAGCCGATGACAACGGCCAGGAAGATCGCCAGCCGGCCGATGATGCCGCGGAAGAACGCCAGCGTCGCGACCAACAGCACCAGCGTCACCAGCCCGACCAGCGGCCCCTTCTCGAAATTGTGTTTCGCCGCCGGCGCCAGATTGAAACCGATCAGCGCGACGATCGCGCCGGTGACCACCGGCGGCAGCGTCACATCCAGCCAGTGCGTGCCCACCAGATGCACCACCCCGCCGACCAGGATCAGCAGCAGGCCCACGGCGATCAGACCGCCCAGCGCGCTGCCGGTTCCGTGTGCCGCGGTCGCGGCGGTCACCGGTGCGATCACCGAGAAGCTCGAGCCGAGATAGCTCGGCAGTCGGTTTCCGGTAATCAGGAGGAACGCGATCGTCCCGATGCCGGAGAACAAGAGCGTCGTGGCCGGCGGGAAACCGGTCAGCACCGGCACCAGGAAGGTGGCCCCGAACATCGCCACCACATGCTGGGCGCCGATACCGATGGTGCGCGGCCAGCTGAGCCGTTCATCGGGGCCGACGACGGCGGCATCCGGCCCGACCGGCGTCCAGGAGAGCGGAATCATCCGGCCATACTGCCCGACCGGGTTCACTTTCGCTGTCTGTCAGCGCCTTTGGACCGGGATGAACTAGTCGCCTGCAGCCAGCACTTTCTCGACGGTCCGAAGATTGCGGGTGGTGGTGGACGACTTGTAGCGCTTCTTGCCCATGGTTTTGCTGATCGCACTGCTCAGGGTGTCGCCGCGCGCCACCTGCCAATACAGGACGCCGTGACCGCGGCTGATCAATTCGTTGCCCACCGGTTCGAGCGCCGCCAGCTCGTCCAGGACAGCGGGGTCACTGACGAATGTGATGTAGGAATGGTGGCCGTCGACCTCACGCTCGAAGGGGTAGTCCGCCGAGATGGTCCGGAGTTCCTCGATGGGGTACACCAGCACCCAGGCGTCGTAGCCAAACGATTCCCGAAGCGCCGCTTCGGCTTTCGTGCGCACCGTCGCCGCCTTCGCGGCGCTGGACAACACCACGTTGCCACTGGCGAGCAGCGTCTTGACATCGTCGAAGCCGGCCTCGCGGAAGGCGGCGGCGACCTCCGCCATCTTCAGATTCACCCCGCCGACGTTGACGCCGCGCAGAAACACCGAGTAGCGCGTCATACGAACTCCGTCATGACACCCAATGGTAGGCAGTTGCCCCGTACGCTGGGTCCCATGACCCGTCAGGTCTTCGAAGACAAGCTGCTCGCGCTGATCAGCGACAATTCGCTGGGCGTACTGGCCACCATCAAGCGCGACGGTCGACCGCAGTTGTCGAACGTGTCCTATTACTTCGACCCACGGGCCGTCACCATCGGGGTGTCGGTCACCGAACCCCGGGCCAAGACGCGCAATCTGCGGCGCGACGCCCGGGCGTCGATCTACGTCCGATCCGACGACGGGTGGGCGTACGCGGTGGCCGAGGGAGACGCGGTGCTGAGCCCGCCTGCCGCGGCACCCGACGACGACACCGTCGAAGGCCTGATTACCTTATACCGCAACATCTCCGGCGAACACCCGGACTGGGACGACTATCGCCGGGCGATGGTGGCCGACCGCCGGGTCCTACTCACCATGCCCATCACTCACTTGTACGGGCTGCCTCCGGGCGTGCGCTGAACGCGCTAGTCTGCGTGCATGGCCGAGAACTCCGCCGAAGGTTCAGCATCGTCCGACGAGACCAAGCGCAAGTTCCGCGAGGCGCTCGAGCGTAAGAAGGCCGGTTCCGCCGGCGGCACCGCCCACCGGGACGGCGGGGCCAAGCAATCGAAGTCGCACGGCGCGGTCGGCGGTGGGCGCCGGGAGTTCCGTCGTAAGAGCGGATAGTACCGGGTGACGGTGTTCGCAGCCGTCACTGCAGTCACCGGCTGTCTTGACCCATACGACTTCGGAACCCGGTATCGCCGGTGATATCGAGTTCCGAAGTCATGTCGGCCATCTCAGAGCGGTGCCCCGGCGCCGCATGGGCATCGGTCACGCCGTTTGTCGGGCCAGCAGCCGAGCCGCGAGCAGCGCCGCCAGCATCACCGAAACACACTGCAGGCCGGTGTCTTTCAGGCCCCAGCCGACTGACGCCAGGGTGGCGGCGCCGGCGATGACCAACAGTGTGCCGACGGTCGCGCTGCGCCAACCCGGTGCCGAGACCCGGCCGCCGTCCCACAGCGGCAGCGGGTTGTTCTCCAGCGGGCGCAGGAGCAGGAACAGCCCGGCGACCAGCACCGCCATGATCGTCATCTGATAGACGCTCAAGACCAGGAAATGCGGCTGGCCGGGGTAGCGGGGCAGGCCCGCGAGGTCGAAGGCCAGGTGCATGCCGAGCAGGGCGGGCATGTGCCACAGGTACAGCGTCATGGCGCCGGTGTTGCCGATCACCGCGAGGCGCCACACCTGCGGTCGGGCGGCCCAGCGGCTGATGGCCGGGGCGGCCGCAATCGCGAACGCGCACATCATGATTGCGTGGCCGGCCAGCAGCAGCGACGGCGGCGTCATGTTCTTGATGTGCTGCGTCTCGATGCCGACGAGGCTCAGCTCATACGGGCCGATCCAGACCAGCGCCACGTTGACCGCCAGCATCCCGAGGCCCACACGCAGGGCGGCCGTGGTGGTCAGCAGCCCACGGCGATACGCCACCCCGAGCATGCCGGGGATGAGCCACACCACGAAGTTCAGGTAGCCCAGCGCGGCCCAGGCGTGGTCGTTGATGCGGATGGCGTCTACGAGCGAGACCATGGCGTAGGTGCCGGCCACCGAGGCGATGAGCCGGCCGAGGGTCGTGATGCGCGCCAGCAGCGGCACCGCGGCCAGCACCAGCACGTAGGCACCCAGGAACCACAACAGCTGCGTGCTGATGCCGGCGACGGGTTCGTAGACGTGGATCGGCAGCAGCGGCTTGAGGATCAGCAACGCCGCGGCCCAGAAGGCCAGGTAGTAGAACACCGGCCGGTACAGCCGGGTGCAGCGCTTGAGCAGCCATCCGCCCCAGCTCGTCCCGCTCCCGTACGAGCCGACCGAGGCCGCGACGCCGGCGAAGAAGAACAGCGGCATGATCTGGAACACCCAGGTCAGCGCCTGGAACACCACGGACGTGGTCAGCAGGTTGCCCCAGCGGAAGACCGCGTCGTCGATGATGCTGGTCGCCATAATGGTGTGCCCGGCGACGACGCCGACCAGCGACACGATGCGGATGACGTCGATGGCGCGGTCACGGTCGGCCGGCGTGCGCTGCGCGATCTCGGCAGCGGAAGGAAAGACGCGGGTGGTCATGCCTTTGAACGTAAGGGCCCGACCCCTAGGTATTGCTACTCAAATCAGGCTGACCTGCGGCGTTCCTGCCAGAGCACGGCAGCCAGGCAGACGGCTGCCAGGACCGCGATGATGACGGCGAAGCTGACCCCGGCCGCCTGCAGACCCCACCGCTGCGCGGCGAAGCCCAGGCTGACAACCGGCAGCGAGATGGCCACGTAGGCCACGACGAAGTACGTCGAACTGACTTCGGCGCGACGCTCGGTCGCGGTGCCTTCCACGACGGCCGCCAAGCCCCGGCTGAAGCTGATGCCCTGCCCGATGCCGGCCACGACAGCGGCGACCAGCAGGCCGGCCAGCGATGAAAATTGCAGGGCCACAGCCAGAATCGCCATCCCCGCGACCAGGATCGCGCAGCCCAGCGCGACGGCCCGCGGGGGATGCAGGCGCCGCCCGGCCAGTTGCGCGGCGGCGGAGGCGGCGAAGATCGATGCCGCGACAGCACCGCCGACGGCGTGGTTGTCGATGCCGATGACGCTGCTGACGAACGACGGTGCCACCGCCGTGAACAGGCCCATCACCGCGAATCCGGCGAAGGCGGCAGTGGCCGCGAGGACGAAGGTGGCCCGGACCTCGGCGGGGACCGACAGCCGCTGGAAACCGATTCGGCCGGTGCGGTTCGACGTCTCGGGGACCAGCCACACCGCGGCGATGGCCAGCACGGCCAGCACGATGTGCACGAGGAACGGCAGTTGCAGCGGGTGCGGCGCGTACTGCACCAGCAGGCCGGCCACGACGGGCCCGGCGCCCAGTCCGCCGATGTTGGCGATCGTGGCGCCGGCTGCGGCCTGCTCGCGCCGCTCCTCCGGCACGGACTCGACGACGGCGGCCGTCGCGGTACCGGTGAAGATGCCCGCCGACAGCCCGGACAGCAGGCGTCCCACCAACAGCAACGGCACGCTGTCGGCATAGAGGAAGACGACGGCGCTCGCGATGGCGGCCACCGCACCCGCGATCAGCACCGGACGCCGGCCGACGGCGTCGGACCAGCGGCCGAACAGCAGCAGCGCGGCCAGCACGCCGATGGCGTAGGCCGAGAAGATGACCGTCGTCGTCAGGACCGCGAAGTGCAGTTCGTGGGCGTACAGCGCGTAGATCGGCGTCGGCAGCGTGGTGCCCAACATGATGGCGGCGAAGGCGTAGGCCAGCAGCGGAAAACCAAGGCGCGAGGTCACGGTTCGAGTCTGGAGCACGGGTAAGGCAACACGGGCAAGACCCGCTGGCATTCCGTGGCGCTCATCGGACGGTGCGCGGTGGTGCGGGAGACGTCACGACGATCACCTCGGCGGTCTCGTCGCCGACCTGGCGGAGCTTGTGCTGCGTGGCCGCGTCGAAGTAGGCGCAGTCACCTGTGGACAGCTCGACGAGGCGGCCGTCGTAGTTGAGTTCGACGGTCCCGGAGTGCACGAACACGAACTCCTGACCGGGATGCGTCGGATGGGCATGGGCGGCGAACTGGCGGCCCGGGCGCACGACGAACGGCGACATGGCCTTCCCGAGCATGCCCGCGGCGATCGCCTGATTGCGGGCGGTGCCACGGTCGGCGGCGCGTTCAACGGCGAAGGTGGTGACTTCCGGATCGTCGGAAAACAGTTGCGCCACATCGACATCGAGCGTGCGTGAGATTTTCAGCGCGGCGGCGATGGACGGCACGCTCTGGCCGCGCTCGACCTTGGACAGGTAGCTCTTGGTCAGCCCGGTACCGGCTGCCAGCTCCTCCAGCGTCATTCCGCGTTGCTGGCGCACCGCACGCAACAAGCCACTCACGGCACTGAGGATACCGCATTGACTGCATGACACTTTGTGTCCTATGGTCGGCAATGTGTCATCAAGGTGCGGCCACGCACCGAGGCTGAGGGAGGTTCCGATGACCGACACCATGCACGACTCCAAGAGCGAACTGATGCAGCGCGCCGAAGACGGGCTGAACCGCCATATCGCGGAGTCCGAACTGACCGTCCGCGAGAAGCTGGCGCTGACCTGCCGGGCGCTGTTCGATGCCGGCCACGATTCGGGCCTGGCCGGGCAGATCACCGCCCGCGCCGAGGAGCCCGGCACGTACTACACGCAGCGGCTCGGGCTGGGCTTCGACGAGATCACCGCGGGTAACCTGCTGCTCGTCGACGAAGACCTCAATGTCCTCGACGGCGGTGGAATGGCGAACCCTGCCAACCGTTTTCACTCCTGGATCTACCGCGCCCGGCCAGATGTGAACTGCATCGTGCACACGCACCCGTTCCACGTCGCGGCGCTCTCGATGCTCGAAGTGCCCCTGGTCGTGTCGCAGATGGACATCGCGCCGCTGTACGACGACTGCGCCTTCCTGGCGGACTGGCCGGGCGTGCCCGTCGGCAACGAGGAAGGCGAGATCATCTCCGGTGCGCTGGGGGACAAGAAGGCGATCCTGCTGGCCCACCACGGTCAGGTCGTCGCCGGCGCCAGCGTCGAGGAAGCCTGCTCACTGGCCATGCTCATCGAACGCGGCGCCAAGCTCCAGCTGGCCGCCATGGCTGCCGGCACCATCGCCCCGCTGCCCGACCGGCTGGCCCGCGAGGCCCATGACTGGACGCTGACGCCCAAACGCAGCGTCGCCAACTTCGCCTACTACGCGCGCCGTGCCCTGGTGCGCCACCCCGACGCCCTCGACCACTGACCAACAGTAGAAAGCAGACACCCATGACTGAGACACCCACGATTCACGGCATCATCGCCTACCCGATCACCCCATTCACCGCCGACGGTGGCGCCGTCGACACCGAGACGCTGGCCGCCGTCGTCGAGCAACTCGTCAGCACCGGCGCGCACGCCATCGCTCCGCTGGGCAGCACCGGCGAATCGGCGTACCTCACCGAGGACGAGTTCGACGCCGTCGTCGACACCACGGTCGCCACCGTCGCCGGCCGCGTCCCTGTCATCGTCGGGGCCTCAGACCTGACCACTGCCAACACCATTCGGCGCGCGCGGTACGCGCAGCAGGCCGATGCCGACGCGGTGATGGTGCTGCCGATCTCGTACTGGAAGCTGAACGAGCGCGAGATTTTCCAGCACTACGCCAGCATTTCGGCCGCCGTCGACCTGCCGATCATGGTCTACAACAACCCCGCCACCAGTGGCATCGACATGGCGCCGGAACTGCTGGTGCGGATGTTCAACGACATCGACAACGTGCGCATGGTCAAGGAATCGACGGGCGACCTGACCCGGATGCTGCGCATCAAGGAGCTCTCCGGCGGGGCGCTGCCGTTCTACAACGGAAGCAATCCATTGGTGCTCGACGCGCTACTCGCCGGTGCGTCCGGATGGTGCACGGCCGCACCGAATCTGCGCCCGCGGCCCTGCGTCGAGCTGTACGACGCGGTGCGCAGCGGTGATCGGGTGCGTGCCCAGGAGATCTACGACGAACTCGCGCCGCTGCTGCGCTTCATCGTCGCCGGTGGTCTGCCGACGACCGTCAAAGCCGGGCTGGATCTGCTGGGGCGCAATGCCGGTGATCCGCGTCCGCCGCTGTTGCCGCTCGACGAGGACGGCCGCGCCGAACTCAAAGGCCTGCTGGCCAGCGCGTGAGTACGGTTACTGAACCGGGCAGGCGTACTTGCGGGCCACGTCCATCACGCGCTGCTGCGCGCCGGGCCCGATGACGCCCTGTGCGGCCAGTTCGAGATTGATGTAGCCGGGGATGCCGCCGATGCACGCCTGGTGCGCCACGCGCCAGGCGGTGTCGGGGTTCAGGTTGTAGCCGTTGCGCTCCAGGCCCTGCAGGTACTGGTCGAATTCCGGCGTGCCCTGGTCGGGTATGGCGCTGGCCGCGCCGGCCAGCGCCACTGCGGCAGCCACCGCCGCGAAAAATGCCGCGACTGTACGTCTCATGTCCGTCCCCCTACAGGCATGTCCACCGGGTATCGGCTTACACGTTCGCATATCGCGCCGACGCAGAAACTACGAACCGTCGTAATCGGGGTGCGCTCACCAGAGTCCTAGACTGACGTGATGTCGAAGCTGCAGCTGGTTCAGGAGCCGTCCGCCGACGCACTGCTGGAGTCCAACCCGTTCGCACTGCTGGTCGGGATGCTCTTGGATCAGCAGATTCCGATGGAAGTCGCGTTCGCCGGACCGAAGAAGCTCGAGGACCGGATGGGCTCGCTCGACGCCCGCGAGATCGCCGAGTACAACCCTGACAAGTTCGCCGAGCTGTTCGCGCAAACCCCTGCGGTGCACCGCTTTCCGGGCTCCATGGCCAAGCGCGTGCAGGCCCTGTCGCAGGTGATCGTCGACGAGTACGACGGTAACGCCGCGGCCCTGTGGACCACCGGTGACGCCGACGGTAAAGAGGTGCTGCGCCGGCTCAAGGCGCTGCCCGGCTTTGGCGAGCAGAAGGCCAAGATCTTCCTGGCGCTGCTCGGCAAGCAGTACGGCGTCACGCCCGAGGGCTGGCGCGCCGCGGCCGGCGACTACGGGAAGCAGGGCACGCACATGTCCGTCGCCGACGTCGTCGACAAGGGCTCACTGGATCAGGTTCGTGCCTACAAGAAGCAGATGAAGGCAGCGGCGAAGGCCGCCAAGGCCTGAGCGCTCGACGCGATCAGAGCGGCGGACCATCGAACCGCTCGCGGGTGGCGAACTCCGAAACCGGACGCCGGGTCAGCTTCGTCACCTGCTTGACCGGCTTGCCCAGCGGCAGCATGCATGCGACGGCGTAGTTGTCGGGGATGCCGAGGAGGTCGCGCACCTTGGGCTCCTGCGCGACCACCATGGTCGTCAGCACGCCGCCGTAGCCCTCGTTGCGCGCGGCCAGCAGGATGCCCCAGACGAACGGGTAGATCGACGCGCCGCTGATGACGCCGATGCGATCCAGGTGCTGATCGAACGCCGCCGCCACACCGAGATCCAGGCACACGACGAGCACGACCTCGGCGCCCAGCAGCGTCCCGGTGACCATGCCGTCGGGGACCGGCGTGGCCTCGACGACCGCGGGGTCAACACCGCAGGGCTGCAACGGGTTCCAGGGGCCTTCGCCGGCAGCGATCTGCGCGATGTACTGCCGGGCGCCGGGCTTGGACAGCTCGCCCAGCTTCTTGCGGGTTTCGACGTCACGCACCGCGATCACCCGCGCGCCCTGACGGTTGCCGCCACTCGGGGCGAAGCGCGCGTTGTCGAGGATGCGCTCGAGCACCTCGTCGGGCAGGGGCTCGCCGCTGAACTTGCGGACAGCCCCGGTCGTGCGCATGACGTCGTAAATCTCCATACCGACCATCATGCGTATGGGATGGTGATGTGCATGGCTAAGACACACTTGAATTGCCCCTGCGGCGAGGCGATTTCCGGCAGCGACGAGGACGATCTGGTCGAGAAGGCCCAGGCCCACCTCGCCGAGCAGCACCCCGGTCGCGAGTACGACCGCGAGATGATCCTATTTATGGCTTACTGAGCCACCCAAAAAGCGAGCGTGGCTGCCGTTGGGGGGTAGCCACGCTCGCTGCTGTGTAGTCGGGTCGTGTCCGGCCGTCATACTGGCGACCGTGACGCCGAGAAAGGCAGGGGAGCCGACTCCCGAGCGGGGCTGGCTGACGCCGAAGCAACAGCGGGCCTGGGTCGCCTACATGCGGGTACAGCTTCGGATGAACTACGAGATGAACCGGCAGCTGCAAGCCGACTCGGGGCTCTCGCTCGCCGACTACGACGTGCTGGTCGCGCTCAGCGGCGACAACGGCGGCGGCCTGCGCGTCAGTGACCTGGCCGCGCAGATCGGCTGGGAACGCAGCCGGCTCTCGCATCAATTGCGGCGCATGGAAGAACGCGGCTTGACCGAGCGCCGCCCGAGCACCGAGGACGGCCGCACGACCAATGTCGTGCTCACCGCCAGCGGGCGGCGGGCGATCGCCGAGGCCGCGCCCGCACACGTCGACCTGGTGCGGAGTCTGTTCTTCGATCCGCTGCCGGAGAACCTGCTCGGACCGTTCACCGCGGCGCTGGAGCACATTCACGTCAACCTCGATCACAACAGCTCGCTCCCGCCCGCACCGGGCTAAGATTAGGTGATAAATCACCTATAAGGAGCCTCATGAGCGAAGTTATCGCCCGTTTGATGGAAGCCAATCTGCTCGCCGTGTTCGATGAACGCGATCCACAGCTCCGTGCCGCCGCGATCGCGGAGACCTACTCGGACGACGTCACGTGGATCGATGACGACGGCATCACCGTCGGCCACGAGCAGTTGAATGCCAAGGCAGCTGAGCTGCAGGAAAAGCTGACCGGCTTGCACTTCGTGAAGGCCGGCCCGGTGCGCCAGACACGCGGTCTGGGTTTCCTGGCGTGGGAGGTTCGCGCGCCGGACGGTGTCACGGTGGCATCGGGTTTCGACGTCGCAGAGATCGTCGACGAGCGTATCGTTCGGCTGTGGACCGTGCTGGATGCCGTGGAATAGGTGATAGATCACCTATGTTGTGACTGCCGTACAGCACACAACAGTGAGGACAACGATCATGGGACAGCTCGACGGCAAGACGGCACTGGTCACCGGAGGAACGTCGGGCATCGGCCTGGCGACCGCAAAGCGCCTCGCGGACGAGGGCGCGTACGTCTTCATCACGGGACGTGACCGCGCGCGGCTCGACGAGGCCGCTGCAGCCATCGGTGCGCACGGTGTCCAGAGCGACATCAGCAAGCCTGAGGAACTCGACGTCCTGGCCGCCGCGATCGCCGAGCACGGCGCGGGGCTCGACGTCGTCTTCGCAAATGCCGGCGGCGGCGACTTCGCGACCCTCGCCGATGTGACACCGCAGCACTACCGCGACAACTTCGACCGCAACGTGGCCGGCACGGTGTTCACGGTGCAGAAGACGCTGCCGCTGCTCAATGACGGCGCGTCGATCATCCTCGCCGGCTCCACCGCCGCGTCTGAAGGTGTTCCGGCGTTCGGGCTCTACGCCGCATCCAAAGCTGCCATCCGGTCGCTTGGTCGCACGTGGGCGGCCGAGCTCGCCGATCGCAACATCCGGGTCAACACCGTCGTCCCTGGCCCGATCGAAACGCCTGGACTGACCGGCTTGGCGCCGGCCGAGCAGAAGCAGGGTCTGCTTGACGGCCTGGCTGCCCAGGTACCGCTGAAGCGGTTGGGCCGCCCTGAGGAGATCGCGGCCGCGGTGCTGTTCCTGGCTTCGGACCAGAGCAGCTTCATGACCGGTGCCGAATTGGCCGTCGACGGTGGCCAGATTCAGCTCTGACTGCCATATCGGGACGATGCCGTGAGCTGGTTGACCGCGGTATCGTCCCGACGCCACGGCTGGTTTGATCGCCCGAGTACGCGGCTATGCCCCTGGGTATGCACGAGGTTCTGGAACGCGAAGGCAAGTGGGACGTCGATGACCGGTTTCGGTTGCCCGATCTACGCGGCATCGTCGCCGACGCTGACATCGAGCACGACACCGTCGACCTCACCAGCGACTACTACGACACCAGCGACCGTGACCTACTTGCGCACCGCGTCCAGTTGCGTCGCCGCTCCGGCGACGCAGACACGGGGTGGCAGTTGAAGGTCCCGGCGGCCGATGGGCGCGTCGAACTGCACTGGACGTCCACGGAGAAACTGCCCGATGCAGCCGCCGAACTCCTCAGTGGCATCAGCCTCGGCAAGCAACTGGCGAGCATCGCCACGATCCACACCGTCCGAGATCGGTACCGGCTGGCCGAGCCCGGATCCGGCGAACTCTATGCCGAAATTGCCGACGACTCGGTGCGCGCATCGGCGAACGAGCGGCTGCTCGCTTGGCGCGAGGTCGAGGTTGAACTCGGGCCGCACACCCCGTCGATTCCGAAGCGCCTCATCCGCCGTCTGAAAGCCGCGGGCGCCCGGCCGTCGCGCTTTCCGTCGAAGCTCGCCCACGTCCTGCCGCAGATCCGGTCCGTCGAGCACGTGTCGCCCGCGGCGCGCGCATTGCTCCGGTACCTCGACGGCCAGATCGACCAGATCGTGTTGGGCGACATCGAATTACGGCGTGGGCAGGACCCCATCCACGACACGCGGGTGGCGATCCGGCGGCTGCGGAGCACGCTGCGGGTGTTCGGCAAGCTGCTGGATCAGACCTCGGTCGAGCAGCTCGACGAGGACCTGCGATGGTTCGCCGGGCTGCTCGGCGAGGTCCGCGACTGTCAGGTGCAACAGCGCAGATTCGCCGAAGCGCTCGACGAGTTGCCCGAGGAATTGGTCCTGGGTCCGGTCCGGGCGCGCATTCGCAACGACCTGCAAGCGATCGAGTTGCCCGCCCGTGTGCGCGTCACCGAGGCCATGGACTCGCCGCGGTACCGGGCGATGATGACGGTGCTGCGGTCATGGCGCACCGCGCCGCCGGTGGATCTCGAGACGCGCACCGCCGAACTCGTCAAGCGGGCGCGTAAGGCCCAGCGGAAAGCCGATCGACGGCTCGTCGCAGCGCTCGGTGGCGATGATTTTGACTCCGCGCTGTTGCATCGTGCCCGCAAGGCTGCCAAGCGCGCCCGGTATGCCGCGGAGCTATGTCGGGACGTCGGCGGCTCGAAGCAGACGAAGCGAACGGTCAAGCACTACAAGCAGTTTCAGTCGATCCTGGGTGATCATCAGGACACCGTGGTCGCTTCGGGCATACTGCGCCGCCTGGCGCTGGCGAGTGGCACGACGGCCGGCGAGAACGGCTTCACCTTCGGCCTGCTGTACGGCCGCGAACAGCGGATAGCTGACGCGTGCCGACAGCAGGCGCGAGAGATGTTGTGATTACGGCACCACCGACGAACCAATGGTGGGCATGAACTGGCACTGCTTCTCGGTCGTCGTCACCTGACCGAAGATGGTCGACATGATGCTGCCCGAGCCGGTGTCGACGATGGCGGTCAGCGTCGTCGGGCCCTGCGGGTTGATGTCGGCCTGCGGCTTGAGCGTCGCACTGCCCGACTTGCCGGTGGTCAGGTTGACCCAGGTGACGTTCAGCGGCAGCTTCTGCTCGGCGGCGGGGCCGGGCGTGCCCACCGCGGTGAACACGTAGGCGGTCTGGCCGGGGCCGGGGCCCGGGGTCGGAATCTTCGCGGGACCGGCGACGCTGATGGCCGTCGCCAGGATGTTGCCGCCGTCGGCGCCGCAGCCGTTGCTGATCGACGGGTACATGAAGTCCTGCGTGATGGGCGTGCCCGGGCCGAACGCGCCGGCCGGCGCGGGCGCCGGGGCGGCGTCGGGAGCCGGGACCGTCGCGGCGGCCTGGGTGACCGGAGCGGCGGCCGGCACGGCTTCAGGGGCCGGAGCCGGAGCCGGCGCGGGTGCCGGAGCGGGCGCCGGAGCAGGGGCTGCGGCGGGCGCAGGTGCGGGTGCGGCTTCGGGGGCCGGTGCCGGTGCGGCCTCGGCCACCGGGCCGACGGCGTGCACCGGGTCGACGCCCGCGGGCAGGTGGGCCTCGGCGCCCGGCACCGCGCCGGGAGCCGGCACGTGGTTCGCGGCCGGGTCGGCGGCGAACTGGTTCACGGCGTTGGCCAGATTCTTCGAATCCGACGGTGCCGCCTTGTTCCCGGCGAACGCCCGGGCTGCTGCCATGAGCAGCTCCGCGGCACCCGCCGGGTCAGCGGCGGCCTGCTGGATCACCGGGGCGAGAGTCTGCATGGCCGGCAGGCCAGGAGCCTGAAGGCCATCGATGGGCAGCGGCAACGGCAGTGGCGACGCTGGATCAGCGTGCGCGACGGTGGCCGCGCTGATCGTGAGTGCGACGGACGCGCCGAGTGCGACGAACAGCTTCCTCGATTGCATGACTCTCTCCCCGGTTTCGTATCGGTTATCTGGTTACGGCGCGGATCACGGCAAGCCGGAGGTGATGACCGGCGCGAGGCTGGTCAGGCTCATGAGTCCCGGCACGACGCCCGGGATGGCCTGTGCTGCCGGCGCGGCAGCTGCCACAGCGGCGGGTGCGGTGGCCAGCGGCGACGCCGCAGCCGGAGCGGCGAGCGGAGCCGTGGCGGCGGCCAGCGGTGCGGCAGCGGCCGGAGCAGCGGCAGCCAGCGGTGCGGCCAACGGTGCGGTCGCGGCGGCGAGCGGTGCAGTCAGCGGCGAGGTCGCAGCGGTTGCGGCGGTCGCAGCCGGCGCGGCGGCAGCAGCGGGCTGCGGCAGCAGGTTCGCCAGCGGGGTACCGGCCGGCAGCAGCGAGGTCAGGTCACCGGGGAAGGCGACCTGCTTCGGCAGCGGCACGGGCGAGCCCGGAATCTGCGGCAGGTTGATGTTGGCCGACGGGATCAGGCCCTGGGCCGGAGCCGGCGCAGCAGCGGCAGCCGGGGCAGCGGCCGCCGGTGCGGTGGCGCCGGGGACCAGGTTCTGGGGCAGGGTCACCGACGCGGTGGCGGCGGGAGCGGCCGGTGCGGCGGCCGGCGCGCCCGAGGTCAGGGCCTGGGTGACACCCGACAGCGCCTGGACCGGAGCCTGGGCGAGTTCGTTGACCAGCGGCGTGCCGGGCACGACGGGGGCCGGGGCCGCGGGGGCCGGGTCGGCGGCGGCGACCGCGCTCAGCGCGATCGCCACCGGCACTGCTCCGGCGGCGGCAATCATGCTGGTGGCCAACAATTTTCCAGTGGTGCGTGTGCGCATTTTGGGGGTCCTCCCGGTCCAAGTCGTGGCGCGTCATCACCGAAGCTATTCAGTTACTGGTGTTACTCAAGTGACACGTGTGGCATTTATAGATCCGTTACTGATCGGAAGGCGAAGGGTGACCGACCGTTACAGTCATGCGATAAACACCGCCACGCGATCAGTTCTCCGCTGGGCGCCGCTGATGCTGGCGCTCAGCGTCGCTGCGCGCTTCGCCTGGACCTACCTGGTGCCCAACGGAGCCAACTTCGTCGACCTCCACGTGTACGTCGGCGGCGCGGCGACTCTCGGCAGTGGCCACCCGCTGTACGACTACGTCTACGCCGACCAGACGCCCGACTTCCCGCTGCCGTTCACCTATCCGCCGTTCGCGGCGGTGCTGTTCTATCCGCTGCACTTCGTGCCGTTCGGTTTGCTGGCGTTCTGCTGGCAGGTCGGCATCATCGGCGCGCTCTACGGCGTGGTGTGGATCAGCTTGCGGCTCATCGGTTCTGCCGATCCCGCGCATCGGCTGGCCATGGCGTGGACGGCCGTCGGCATCTGGACCGAGCCGCTGCGCAGCACGTTCGACTACGGGCAGATCAACGTCATCCTCGTACTGGGCGCTCTCTACGCGGTCTACAGCACCCGCTGGTGGTGGTCCGGTCTGCTGGTCGGTCTGGCCGCCGGGGTGAAGCTGACACCCGCGGTGACGGGGCTCTATTTCCTGGGCGTCCGCCGGTGGGGTGCTGCGGTGTTCGCGGCCGTCACCTTCGCCGGCACTGTGCTGGTGTCGTGGCTGGTGCTGCGTGGTCAGGCGCTCTACTACTTCACCGACCTGCTCGGCGACGCCAACCGGATCGGTCCCGTCGCGACGTCGTTCAACCAGTCCTGGCGCGGCGCGATCTCACGAATCGTCGGCCACGACGCCGGTTTCGAGCCCGCGGTGCTGATCGCGGTGGTGCTGACGGCCGTGCTGGCGGTGTTCGCCTGGCGCGCCGTCTACGGTCCCGACCGGCCCGACCGACTGGGCGCGCTGCTCGTCGTGCAGTTGTTCGGGCTGCTGTTCTCGCCGATCTCGTGGACCCACCACTGGGTGTGGCTGATCCCGCTGATGATGTGGCTGTGGCACGGGCCGTTCGCGGCGCTCGCTTCCGCGCGGGTCTTGCGCTGGACCTGGCTGGTGCTGCTGCTCGTCGGCGTGCCGTGGCTGCTGAGTTTCGCGCAGCCGACGATCTGGGTGATCAGCCGTCCGTGGTACCTGGCGTGGGCGGGGCTGATCTACCCGGTGATGACGGTGGTGACGCTGGCGTGGATGGCCCTACGAATCAGGCCTAGACGACGAGTCCGTTGATGTCCGTGGCCATCTCCACGTCCTTGTCGGTGATGCCACCTTCGGAATGCGTGACCAGCGTGAAAGTCACTGTCCGCCAACGGATGTCGATGTCCGGATGATGGTCCTTGGCTTCCGCGTGGATCGCCACCCGGCGGACGGCATCGATGCCGTCGAGGAACGCCGGGAACTTCACGGACCTGTGTAGTGCGCCGTCGGCGCGTTCCCAACCTTCGGGCAGTGCGGCGTCTACTTGTTCATCGGTGAGGACGGCCATGGTTTCGAACGTACTCCGGCCCACGCCCCTACGCCGAGAGTGCGGGCTACCGGTGGTGGACCTCGGCGCGTCATCTCGGTAGCCGTCACACTCGACGTGCGGCCGGACCGGCAGCCCACACCTGTCTGTCGATCTGCCTGTGGATAACCGCGTTCGCGTCGGCATTTCTGTCGGTGCCGACTTCCAAAGTGGCGGTATGGACGAGCCTTTCCGCGGATCGGATGCGCTGCGCGCCGGCGTGCTCACCGAACATCGACTCCGCAACTACTTCCGTCCGGTGTTTCGCGATGTGTATGTCGCCAACGACACGGTGATGACCGCTGCGCTCAAGGCGCGGGCCGCGTGGCTGGCAGTCGGACCCGACGTGGTCCTGGCCGGTGTCTCCGCGGCGGCGGTGCATCGCGCCGAATGGCTTGACCCAGACCTTCCTGCCGTCGTCGTGCGCAACGATCGACACTGCCCATCGGGCATGGTCGTCCATTCGTATGACCTTGCGCCGCAAGAAGTTTGCACGGTACGCGGCATGCTTGTCACGACACCGGCGCGTACTGCCTTCGATCTAGGCCGGCTGTTGCCGGCGCCGGAAGCGGTTCCGATTCTCGATGCACTGATCCGATCGACGGTGTTGGAGACATCGGAGGTCTGGGATATTGCGGCTGCCCATCCCGGCCTGCGTGGCGTCCGACGGCTGGGAGGCACGGTCGGTCTTGCCGACGGCGGCGCCGAGACTGCGCTTCAGTCGCGCGTCCGCACGCTGTTGGCGAAAGCAAATCTGCCGCCCCTGGAAACCCAAATTCTGGTGGGTGACGAGCTCGGGCCGGTGTTCACCCGAGCTCACATGGGATGGCGACAGTGGCAGGTGGTCGTCCAGTGCGATGAGGATCTCGACTGGACCTTGGAACGACGATCGTGGCAGTTCGAGTACACGGAGAACCTGGAACGAATCGGGTGGCGCAATGTGTGGGTGACCGCAGCAATGATGCGCGACCCACGGATGGTGGCGTGGCGCGTCAACGATGCGGTTCGAATCGCGCGCCGTCGACTTCCGCTGAATCGCGGCGCCGAACGTGGCGCTAGGTGGTGACGACACGCGGATGGTTGGCGCGGTAGTCCACACATTCGACGTAGCAAGCCGGGTGGCAAGTAGGTTCAGAGCCGTGATCGTCGTCGCCGGAGCCCTCATCGCCGACGCCAGACTGCTGGTCGCTCAGCGCAATCGGCCGCCGGAACTTGCCGGCCTCTGGGAGCTGCCGGGTGGGAAGGTCGCGCCGGGGGAGACCGACGCGCAGGCGCTGGTCCGTGAACTCCACGAGGAGCTGGGCGTCACCGTGGCCGTCGGGGAGAAGCTGGGCGAGGACGTGCCGTTGTCCGACACCGTCACATTGCGGGCGTATCGGGTGTCGACCGACGACGCGCCCCACGCCCACGATCACCACGCCGTGCGCTGGGTGGGCGCAGCCGACCTGGAAGACCTGCCCTGGGTGCCGGCGGACCGCGCCTGGCTCGCGGAGCTGAAGGACGCGCTGACTCAGTAGTGCAGCTTGTCGCCGACGACGCGCGTCGACGCCATCGCCGTGCCGTGCTGCGCGGTGTACAGCGGGTGCAGCAGCGCGGGGTACTTGCAATGCGGGCAGTCGGTCTTCGGCTTGTTCACCGTGGAGAACGCCAAATGGTGACACGCAGCACACCTCACCACGAAGAATCCGCCCGCCCAATTGGCCAATCCGGCGAATATCGCGGCTGTTGCGCCGAGCGCCAGCACGAACCCGATGACTCCGGTCAACACTTCGTAGATGGTCATGACGGCGACCTCCTCGCGCTGGTTTCCCCGAACTGACGAGACGTTTCCACGGTACTCGCGAAACCGGCATCGAGGCAGGTCAATACCTATATCTCAAGCCTTGCGGGCGCGCTTGTAAACCTTCTCGAGATCCTTGCCGTGAACCCCGTGGTGCGCCGCCTTCTGGACCTTGTGCAACACCAGCGGACACCGCTTGCACCGGGGCTTGCTGCGGCAGCACTTCTTCTTCGGTTTAGCCCCGGCGAGCTTGCTGGCCTTCATCGATTAGCAGTTTTGCCAGGCCGTTCGCGGTTTCGCAAACCGACCCCCTCGCTGCGACAATCTTGGGCGTGAGTGAGCAGGCCAGTGCCGGATTCAGAAATGTCGCCATCGTCGCACACGTCGACCACGGCAAGACGACCCTCGTCGACGCCATGCTGCGGCAGTCCGGAGCCCTGGACCGGGGTGACGACTCCACCGAACGCATCATGGACTCGGGTGACCTGGAGAAGGAAAAGGGCATCACGATCCTGGCCAAGAACACCGCGGTGCACCGGCACAACGCCGACGGCACCGTGACGGTCATCAACGTGATCGACACCCCCGGCCACGCCGACTTCGGTGGTGAGGTCGAGCGCGGTCTGTCGATGGTCGACGGTGTCGTGCTGCTGGTCGACGCCTCCGAGGGCCCGCTGCCGCAGACCCGCTTCGTGCTGCGCAAGGCACTGGCCGCGCACCTGCCCGTCATCCTCGTGGTGAACAAGACCGACCGGCCTGACGCCCGTATCGCCGAGGTCGTCGAGGAGAGCCACGACCTGCTGCTCGACGTCGCCTCCGACCTGGACGAGGAAGCCCAGGCCGCGGCCGAGAAGGCCCTGGACCTGCCGACCCTGTACGCCTCGGGTCGCGCCGGCGTGGCCTCGACCGTCCAGCCCGCCAACGGCGAGGTGCCCGACAGCGAGAACCTGGACCCGCTGTTCGACGTGCTGCTCGAGCACATCCCGGCGCCCAAGGGCAACCCGGACGCCCCGCTGCAGGCCCTGGTCACCAACCTCGACGCGTCGGCCTTCCTCGGCCGTCTGGCGCTCGTCCGGATTTACAACGGCAAGCTCAAGAAGGGCCAGCAGGTGGCCTGGATGCGTGAGGTCGACGGCGCGCCCGTCATCACCACCGGCAAGATCACCGAGCTGCTCGTCACCGTCGGCGTCGAGCGCACCCCGACCACCGAAGCCGTCGCCGGCGACATCGTCGCTGTCGCGGGTATGCCCGAGATCATGATCGGCGACACCCTCGCCGACCCCGATCACGCGCACGCCCTGCCGCGTATCACCGTCGACGAGCCGGCCATCTCGGTGACCATCGGCACCAACAGCTCGCCGCTGGCCGGCAAGGTCTCCGGTCACAAGCTGACGGCTCGAATGGTCAAGTCCCGCTTGGATTCCGAGCTCATCGGTAACGTCTCGATCCGCGTTGTCGACATCGGCCGCCCGGACGCCTGGGAGGTCCAGGGCCGTGGTGAGCTGGCGCTGGCCGTGCTCGTCGAGCAGATGCGCCGCGAAGGCTTCGAGATGACCGTCGGCAAGCCGCAGGTGGTCACCCGGCAGATCGACGGCAAGCTGCACGAGCCGTTCGAAGCCATGACCATCGACTGTCCCGACGAGTTCGTCGGCGCCATCACCCAGCTGATGGCCGCCCGCAAGGGCCGCATGGAAGAGATGACGAACCACGCCGCCGGCTGGGTCCGCATGGACTTCATCGTGCCGTCGCGTGGCCTGATCGGCTTCCGCACCGACTTCCTGACCCTGACACGCGGCACCGGCATCGCCAACGCCGTGTTCGACGGCTACCGCCCGTGGGCCGGCGAGATCCGCGCCCGCCACACCGGTTCGCTGGTCTCCGACCGCAGCGGCTCGGTGACCCCGTTCGCGATGATCCAGCTGGCTGACCGTGGTCAGTTCTTCGTCGAGCCGGGCCAGGACACCTACGAGGGCCAGGTCGTGGGCATCAACCCGCGCGCCGAGGACCTCGACATCAACGTCACCCGCGAGAAGAAGCTGACGAACATGCGCAGCTCGACGGCCGACGTCATGGAGACCCTGGCGCGCCCGCTGGAGCTCGGCCTGGAGCAGGCCATGGAGTTCTGCGCCGAGGACGAGTGCGTCGAGGTCACGCCCGAAGTCGTGCGCGTGCGCAAGGTCGAGCTGACCGCGAGCCTGCGCGCTCGCGCCAAGGCCCGCGAGAAGGCCCGCAACTAACGATCCAAGCCGAAAGGCCGGTTGGCGCACGCGTTTTCGCGGAGTGCTAACCGGCCTTCTGGTTTTGGTCCAGCCAGGCGACGCCTTCCTCGGCCGCCTTGATCAGCGCGCCGCGCTCACCGAAGTACGTCGACACCGCGCCGACCCACGGCAGCGCGCTCAAGCGCTGCCACCACTTCGTCGGCTGTGGCCGCTTGGCGATCTCGTCGAACGTCGCGCGCAGGATGCCGGCCAGCTGCCAGACGGTCTTCACGACAACGACCGGCAGCGACGACGTGATGGCCTCCAGGGGCTTCCAGCCGTCCGGCGGGGTTTCGGGAAGCGGGTCCGGTTCCGGGGGCTGCGGCACGTCGAAGTCAGCAGGAAGCTGCCGCCCGCACAACACCGCGGCCAGCAGCCGCACCTGCTCACGCCGATCGGTGACGCCGTATTCGCGGGCCACCGCGCACAACACGATGGCGTCGTTGATGAACCCGGCCAACTCGCTCACCGGCAGCACCCGGGCCAGCCAACCGAACGCGCCCGGTGTGGCCACCAGCAGTGTGTTCAGCGCACCGACGCGGTGCACCCACCAATGGATGCGCTCGTCGCGGCTCAGCCGCTCCCACGCGGCGGTGCCGGGCAGGTCGGCGGCGTTCAGCAGATGGGCGCCCGCGTTCAACGCGCGGTCCGTGGTGCTGGGGCTGCGACCGGCCTCGGCGCGACGGTGCCCCACCCGCAGCCGACGGACCAGGTCACCCACCCCGCGCGGCGGACGCAGCAGGCGGTGGGTGCGCTTACGCAGCCCGATCGGGTCGGCTTGTGACAGCACATTGAGCAAGGGGTTGATGACGGCGACGGCGCGGCTCAGCGCGTCGGCGACGTCGGCGTCGGACAGTGGGGTGTACGGCTTCGGCAGTAGGCCCATACCGGAGATTGTGGACCACATCAGGGGCGAGCGGAACGACGGGGATTTGCATCGGTGGCCTCGGATGGTGGTTCGGGCTCACGGTGCCGATACCCTGACTCTCGTGCCGACCGCCCGCCGCCAGCTGATGACGACAGGCGCACTGGTGTCGGTTCTGGCGCTCGCGGGCTGCACCGTCAGCCCGCCGCCGGCGCCGCGCAGCACCGAGACGACCAAGACCGTCGTCCCGCCGCCACCGAAGATGAGCCAGATCATCATGGCCATCGACTGGATCGGCCCCGGGTTCAACCCGCATCTGCAATCCGACCAGTCGCCGGTCAACGCGGCCATCTCGGCGCTGGTCCTGCCGAGCTCGTTCCGGCCCATCGCCGATCCGGCGGCGCCGTCGGGCTCGCGCTGGGAGCTGGACCCGTCGTTGCTGTTGTCGGCCGACGTGACAAATCAGAACCCGTTCACCGTCACGTACAAGATCCGTCCCGAGGCGCAGTGGACCGACAACGCGCCCATCGCTGCCGACGACTACTGGTACCAGTGGCGCCAGATGGTCAGTCAGCCCGGCGTCGTCGACCCGGCCGGCTACGACCTGGTGACCGGTGTCCAGTCGGTCGACGGCGGTAAGACGGCCGTGGTGACGTTCGCCAAGCCCTACCCGGCCTGGCGGGAGTTGTTCAACAACATCCTGCCGGCGCACATCGTCAAGGACGTGCCGGGCGGTTTCGGTGCGGGCCTCGCGCGGGCCATGCCGGTGACCGGCGGTCAGTTCCGCGTCGAGAGCATCGACCCGCAGCGCGACGAAATCCTGCTGGCGCGCAACGACCGGTACTGGAGCGTGCCGTCGGTTCCCGACCAGGTGCTGTTCCGGCGCGGGGGATCGCCTGCGGCCCTTGCTGATTCGATCCGCAACCGGGACACCCAGGTGGCCCAGGTACACGGCGGACAGGCGACGTTCGCGCAACTCGCCGCCATCCCGGGCGTGCGGACCGCACGCATCGTCACCCCGCGGGTCATGCAGCTGACGTTGCGCGCGCAGCGTCCCGCGCTGACCGATGTCCAGGTCCGCAAGGCACTGCTGGGCCTCCTCGACGTCGGCCTGCTGGCCGCCGTCGGCGCGGGCAGCGACAACACCGTGACGCTGGCGCAGGCGCAGATCCGGACACCGTCGGACCCGGGCTACGTGCCGACGGCGCCACCGGCCCTGGACCGCAACGCCGCGATGGACCTGTTGGTGCGTGCCGGGTACAACATCGAGCCCGACGTCGCGCCACCGTCGCCGCCCGGCATGCCACCGCCACCGGGCCACGATCGGCTGGTCAAGGACGGCAAGCCGCTGGGGCTGGCGATCGGCGTCGCCGCCAACGACCCGACGTCGGTCGCGGTGGCCAACACCGCCGCTGACCAACTGCGCAGCGTCGGCATCGAGGCCACCGTGCTGGCCATGGATCCCGTGGTTCTGTACGCCGACGGACTGGAGCGCGTCGACGCGATCGTCGGCTGGCGCCATGCCGGCGGCGACCTGGCGACCGTGCTGGCGTCGCGCTACGGCTGCCCGGGATTGGACGCGACGGCCGTGTCTACTGCGACGCCGCCGGCACCGACCCAGCAGCCGACCCAGCAGCCGACGTCGGCATCGACCTCGAAAACCGCGGTGCCGCAGCCGTCGACACCGACGGTGACGTCGACGGCGCCGACCCTCCCGCTGCCCAAGCCGCTCGGCGGAGATCAGCTGGTGCAGGCGCCCAGTAACTTGACGGGCATCTGCGACCACGCGATCCAGCCGCGGATCGATGCGGCGCTGGCCGGCACCGAGAAGATCGGTGACGTGCTGAACGAGTTGGAGCCCAAGCTCTGGGCGATGGAGACGGTGCTGCCGATCCTGCAGGACACCACGATCGTCGCGGCCGGGCCGACGGTGCAGAACGTCAGCCTCACCGGCGCCGTCCCGGTCGGGATCGTGGGCGACGCCGGCAAGTGGGTCAAGGTTCCCTGAGCGGTTCGTGAGCCGGCGCCGCAGTAGCGGCCGCCCGCTTGGCTGACTGTTCCCGCAGCAGCCGGATGCCGTGCGACGAGTACGCGGCCACCGCGAACACCAGCAGCAGCCAGATCGGCGGATGCGCCAGTTCCCAGACGAACAACGCCGCGAACGCCGGCGCGCGCTGCGTGATGGCGAGGACGCCCGCCGCACATGTCAGGGCCACCGCGGGTACGTGCAGGTGCGTATCGGCCAGGCCGTTGAGCGCGAACGTCGCGACGGTGCCCGCGGCCGCGCCGGTGGCCAGCGCAGGGGTGATCAGGCCGCCGACGGCGCCGACCCGCAGATACAGCGCGGTGAGCAATGGCTTGAGTATCAGGAGTACCGCGGCGGCGGCGAGGCTCAGTTGCGCGTCGACGCTGACGATCAGCACGCTGCGGCCGTTGCCGGGCAGCTCGGGCCGGTAGATCGAGCAGATGCCGGTCACCAGCCCGGCCAGGGCGACGCCCGGGATGAGCACCCAGGACGTCAGCTGTGGCTTGGGCCCAGCGACTGCCATCAGCTTGTTGAAGACCAGGCCGATCACCACCGCAAGCGGTGCGATGGCCAGCGCCAGCGTGGCGAATTGGTACGACAGTGCCGGATCCGGCCAGATGAGATCGCGCTCGAAATGCGTGACGGGGTGCGACACCGCGACCGCCAGGCTCGACGTGATGAGCGCCGTGCCGACGACCTTGGGATGCCAGGTGCCCATCATGACGCGCGCCGCGAAGAACGCCCCGCCCAGCGGCACGCTGTACACCGCGCCCAGGCCGGCGCCCGCGGCGCACGACAGCAGAATCTCGCGGTCGCGGGCCGTCAACGTCCCGAGCGTCGACGACGTGAGCCGCCCGAGCCACGTCGTCCCGTAGCTGCTGAGCACCGCGGCCAATTGGCGCGGCGCCGTCTCCCGGCCGAGCGAGGCACCCGTGCCGACGGCCAGTGCCTGCAGCGCCGCGTCGGCCGCCATCGGTAGATGCTGCATCGGCTTCGTGCCGGCGATGGTCGCCGACAACGACGGAGTCCCGCTGCGGCGCCGCAGGATCCACCAGCCGAGCCCCGCCAGCGCCCCGCCGATCGCCGGTGCCAGCGCGCGCCGAACCGGCGAACTGGCGCCGATGCCGTCGAGCAGGAGGCCGTACGAATAGTGGTAGGCGAGATGTTCGACGGCGTGCAGCAGTGAGACCGTCAGTGCCCCGGCGACTCCGGCGAGCAGGCCGGTGAGCAGCACCGCACTGCCGAACTCCAGTGCACGTCGCGTCACCCGGTGAATGTATGCCAGCCTGGGGGATATGGAGACCCCACGGCTGCTGTTCGTCCATGCCCATCCGGATGACGAGACACTGACTACCGGAGCGACCATCGCGCACTACGCGGCCCGCGGCGCCGACGTACGGGTGCTCACGTGCACCCTGGGCGAAGAGGGTGAGGTCATCGGTTCGCAGTGGGCGCAGCTGGCGGTCGACGGAGCAGACCAGCTCGGTGGCTACCGCATCGGCGAATTGACCTCGGCGCTGCGGGAATTGGGCGTCGACCGGCCGCGGTATCTGGGCGGCGCCGGGCGTTGGCGCGACTCCGGCATGGAAGGCAGCCCGGCACGGCACCGCCAGCGGTTCGCCGACGCCGACATGGACGAGGCCGTCGCCGAACTGGTGGCGGTGCTGCGGGACTTCCGCCCGCACGTCGTCGTCACCTACGACCCCAACGGCGGGTACGGGCATCCCGACCACATCCAGGCGCACCGGGTGACGACGGCCGCGGTCGCCGCGTCGGCGGGCGACGGTCATCCGGGCGAGCCGTGGCAGGTCCCGAAGTTCTACTGGACCGTGATGGACGGCGAGTCGATGGCCGAAGCCCTCGAATCGCTCAACGGCATCGAGCTGCCCGAGAGCTGGGTGCGGATCCCGGCCACCGCGCTGCCCTTCGACCTCGGCCACCGCATCGACGCCATCATCGACGCGCAGGACAGCCTGCCGGCCAAGGTCGCCGCCATGCGCGCCCATGAGACGCAGGTGACGGTCGAGCCGACCGGCCGGGTCTTTGCCCTGTCCAACAACATCGCGCTGCCGATCAGCGCCCTCGAGCACTACGTGTTGGTCGACGGCAAGCCAGGCGAGCGTGACGACCGTGGTGTGGAAACTGACCTACTCAGCGGGATAAACCTGGCGTGACACCGGGAAGCGGGGGAGTAGGGTAGCCGCCATGGACTCGGATCTGGACCCCAACTTGCAGCACCTGCAGGGCCTCGGCGACAACTATCAGTGGGTCGTCGGTTCGCTGGTTTCGCTGCTCGACAGCATCCCGACCTGACGTCTGTCCCGGTGCGCGCCGACTCCGGTCGGGCGCGTTCGTTGATGCTCGGTGTGCTGGCGCTCGACGGCGTCTTGTCCGCCATTGCCGGCGCACTGTTCCTGCCGCTCTATCTCGGCCCCGTGCCGTTCCCGATCAGTGGCCTGCTCAGTGGTCTCGTCAACGCGGCCCTGGTCTGGGCCGGCCTGCAGTGGACGTCCCGTCCGCGCCTGGCCGCGCTCCCGATGTGGGCCTGGTTGTCGACGGTCGTGCTTCTGCTGCTCGGTGGGCCCGGCGATGACGTGGTGTTCGGCGGCCGCGGAATCATGCAGGCCTCACCGTTGATCTTCTTGCTGCTCGGTGCGACGCCGCCCGGCGTGGTGTTGTGGCGAAATGCCCAGCGGCGCGCCGCATTGCCGGATTAGCGCCCGGGCTCTCTGCACAACTCGCGTCCGGAGTCGTCAACTTTCCTTGACGTCAAGGAAAGTTGACGACTCCTGGTCGACTGTGTGACCAGAGACGGCTGTCCCGGTCCGGGTTCAGCTCTTGGCCGCGTGGCTTGCCGAACCGGCACTTTGGCCGCCGGTCGCGCCCTGCGACTGGCCGGTGCCCTTGTCGCCCTTGGTCTTGCCGCTTGCGGCCTTGTCGCCCTTGCCGGGCTTCGCGGTTCCGGTGGTGCCGGTCGGGTGATCCGTGGCGGCGTTGGTGTTCGTGGCCTCGGTCTTGTCGCCCGCCTTCTTGCCGGGCTTCTTGACGGGCTTGGGTGCCTTGACCTCGTCCTGCGGCTTGGCCGGGCCTTCGGGGTCGCCGGTTGCCGGAGTGCCCGCCTTGGGCTCGTCGGTTTTCGGCTCGGTCTTGGGCTCGGTCGTCGGGTCAGCCTTGGGCTCGGTCTTCGGGTCGGTCTTCGGGTCGGTGGCTTTCGGATCCGCCTTCGGGTCCGCCTTGGGCTCGGCCTGTGGGTCGGTCGGCTGCTGCCCGGCTTCGGTGCCCGTGGTCTGCGTGCTCTTGTCGTCGGACTTGGCCTTGTCGTCCGCCTTCGTCGGCGTCACAGCCGGCGTCTCGGCAGTCTTCTCGGCGGCCTTGTCCGCAGGGTTGTCAGCGGCCTTGTCGGCCGGGGTCTGCGCGGCGGTCGGCGCGAGCTTGCTCGCCGGGTCGGTCTCCGCGGCGACCTTGTCGGCGGCGACCTTGGCGGGCATCAGGCCGGCGGCCAGGCTGGTCAGCGTGGTCTGGACCGTCTTGGCGATCGACTCGAGCGTCGTCTGTGTCGCGGCCAGCGATCCGATGGGCGGCAGCGGCGGAATCGGCGGGATGAGCCACCCGAAGAAGTAGTTGAACTCCGCGATACCGAAGTTGATGACGTCGTTGACCGAGTAACGGATGGCGTTACCGATGCCGTTGACCCACACACCCAGGTTGAGCGGATTGTTCACGATCGGCACGACCGCCTGGTAGAAGATGTTGTCCGAGACCGGCCGGATGAGGGTCCAGTAGAAGATGTCGGTCTGGGCGGCGACCGTGCCCGCGAACGGCACGAACCAGTTCAGCCAGTAGAGAACGTCGGTGGCGTAGTCGACGCCCCAGTCCACCCAGGCCTGAATGCCGGTGTACGCGTTGGTCAGCCAGTCACTGGCCGCGTTCGTCGGGGTGACGACCGGCCCGGCTGCCGACGGTGCGGCCGCCAACGGGTTCGGCCCGACCTTGGGGACGACGCCCGCGGCAGGCAGCTTGGGCGGTGCCGGCGGCGCCATGTTGCTCGCCGCGGCCAGCAGCTTGACCATGGCCTCGGTCAGGTGCGGCTGGACGGTGGTCGGGTGGGCCGGGACCGCGACGTCGGCGGGAACCACCTGGATGGGGGTCAGTGCGAGAGCTGTGGCGGTCGCAGCGGCGGCGCCCGCCATCACATACGAGCGGACAGAAACGGACACCATGACTCCTTGAACTGATCGCGTCCCGACCCACTGAACTTACGCGCTCGTCACCAAATTCGGCTAATAGTCTGCGGGTTTGCTGTGGGTGTCGAGGCATGGGGCGCGCGCCGCGCCGACGAGCTGGCGCTACTGTGGCCGGTATGCCAGGCGCAGTGGTTTCAGAATGTGAGACGCGCGGATGAACGTCGACTTCATCGGGGTTACACGGAAGTGGCTCTGAACCCCCAGAACGGCGCAGACCTGCCTCTTCCCGTGGTCCCACCGCTCGCCGCCCCCGCATCGTCGTCCGCCTTACGTCGCGTGCTGCGCCGCGCTCGTGATGGTGTGGCGCTGAATGTGGACGAGGCTGCGATCGCGATGACGGCCCGCGGCGACGATCTCGTGGATCTCTGTGCGAGTGCCGCCCGGGTGCGTGACGCCGGGCTCGAAGCAGCGGGCCGGCGCGGCGCGACCGGCCGGTTGCCGGTGTCGTATTCGCGCAAGGTGTTCATCCCCGTCACTCATCTGTGCCGCGACACCTGCCATTACTGCACGTTCGTGACGGTGCCGGGCAAGCTGCGCGCCCAGGGCATGGGCATGTACATGGAGCCCGACGAGATTCTCGACGTGGCCCGCCGCGGCGCCGAGTTGGGATGCCAGGAGGCCCTTTTCACCCTCGGTGACCGTCCGGAAGACCGCTGGGACGAGGCCAAGCAGTGGCTCGACGAGCGGGGCTATGACTCCACGCTCGACTACGTGCGGGCCATGGCCATCCGTGTCCTCGAGGAAACGGGTCTGCTGCCGCACCTGAATCCCGGCGTCATGAGCTGGTCGGAACTGTCTCGGCTCAAGCCGGTGGCGCCGTCGATGGGCATGATGCTCGAGACCACGTCGCGGCGGCTGTTCGAGACCAAGGGCCTGGCGCACTACGGCAGCCCCGACAAGGACCCGGCGGTGCGGCTGCGCACGCTCGATGACGCGGGCCGGCTGTCGATCCCGTTCACCACGGGCCTGCTGGTCGGTATCGGTGAGAATCTCACCGAACGGGCCGAGACCATGCACGCGATCCGCAAGTCGCACAAGGAATTCGGGCACGTGCAGGAAGTCATCGTGCAGAACTTCCGGGCCAAGGACCACACGGCCATGGCGGCCACTCCCGATGCCGGGATCGACGATTTCCTGGCCACCATCGCGGTGACCCGCCTGGTGCTGGGCCCGAAGATGCGGATTCAGGCGCCGCCGAATCTGGTGTCCCGCGAGGAATGCCTGGCGCTGATCGGTGCCGGCGTGGACGACTGGGGCGGGGTGTCGCCGCTGACGCCCGACCATGTGAATCCGGAACGTCCGTGGCCGGCGCTGGACGATCTGGCCGAGGTGACTGCTGAAGCGGGTTATGACCTGGTGCAGCGGTTGACGGCGCAGCCGTCGTACGTGCAGGCCGGGGCGGCGTGGATCGATCCGCGGGTGCGTGGGCATGTCGATGCGCTGGCCGATCCGGAGACGGGTTGGGCGCGTGAGGTGAACCCCGTCGGCCTGCCGTGGCAGGAACCCGACGAGGCATCAGAGTCGTTGGGCCGCACCGATCTGCACACCGCGATCGACACCGAGGGCCGGCTGACCGAGACGCGCAGCGACCTCGGTAGCGCGTTCGGTGACTGGGAGTCCATCCGGGAGAAGGTTTCCGAGCTGGCGGCTCGTGCCCCAGAGCGCATCGATACCGACGTGCTGGCCGCGCTGCGGTCGGCCGAGCGCGACCCGGGCGGTTGCTCCGACGACGAGTACCTGGCACTGGCGACTGCTGATGGTCCGGCGCTGGATGCCGTTGCGGCGCTGGCGGATTCGCTGCGGCGGGATGTCGTGGGTGATGACGTCACGTTCGTGGTGAACCGGAACATCAACTTCACCAACATCTGCTACACGGGCTGCCGGTTCTGCGCGTTCGCGCAGCGCAAGGGTGACGCCGATGCCTACTCGCTGTCGACCGACGAGGTCGCCGACCGGGCCTGGGAGGCGCATGTCGCCGGGGCCACCGAGGTCTGCATGCAGGGCGGCATCGATCCGGAGTTGCCGGTGACCGGGTACGCCGATCTGGTGCGGGCGGTGAAGAAGCGGGTGCCGTCGATGCACGTGCATGCCTTCTCGCCGATGGAGATTGCCAACGGTGTCACGCGCAGCGGGTTGTCGGTGCGCGAGTGGCTGACCTCGCTGCGGGAAGCGGGCCTGGACACCATCCCGGGCACCGCCGCCGAGATCCTCGACGACGAGGTCCGCTGGGTGCTGACCAAGGGCAAGCTGCCGACCGCCGAGTGGATCAACGTGGTGACCACGGCGCACGAGGTGGGGCTGCGGTCGTCGTCGACGATGATGTACGGGCACGTGGACACCCCGAAGCATTGGGTGGGGCACCTCAACGTGCTGCGCGGAATCCAGGACCGCACAGGCGGTTTCACCGAGTTCGTGCCGCTGCCGTTCGTGCACCAGTCCTCGCCGCTGTATCTGGCCGGCGGGGCGCGGCCCGGACCGACGCACCGTGACAACCGTGCGGTGCACGCGCTGGCGCGGATCATGCTGCACGGCCGGATTCCGAGCATCCAGACCTCGTGGGTCAAGCTCGGGGTGGAGCGCACGCAGGTGATGCTGCAGGGCGGTGCCAATGATCTCGGTGGCACGCTGATGGAGGAGACGATCTCCCGCATGGCCGGTTCGGAGAACGGCTCTGCCAAGACCGTCGCCGAGCTGGTCGCCATCGCCGAAGGCATCGGCCGCCCGGCCCGCCAACGCAGCACCGACTACTCGCCCCTGGCGGCTTAGCTTCTCCCGCGAGCGGGCGTGTTTGCACGTGCTTTCGCGGTGTGTCGCGTGGGCTTAAAGCGCGCTCACAGGTAGCGAGTGTCAGGCTGGGATCTGTGAACACGATTGGCGACATCCCCGCCCACCCGTTTTTCGTCCACTTCATCGTGGTGCTGGCGCCACTGACCGCCATTCTCGCAATTCTCTGCGCGGTGTGGAGCGCAGCCCGCGAGCGGCTCGTCTGGTTGACGCTGGCCTTGGCGGTCGTGTTGACCGTGCTGACGCCGCTGGCCACGGAGGCCGGCGAGTGGCTGGAGCACCAGCAGCAGACCCGGACACCGATCCTGCACGAGCACACGGAACTCGGTGACACGGCGATCTATTTCGCGCTGGGGCTGCTGGTGGTGTCGTTGGCGCTTGCGTTCCTGCACCGGTGGGGCGCACGCCTCGGTGAACGGCGTGGCGTCGCCGGCGTTGCGGTGGCGGTACTGGCTGTGCTGATCGGCGTTGCCTCGATCTATCAGATCGTGCGTATCGGCGACTCGGGCGCTCGCGCGGTGTGGGGCAGCGGCGGGTCGTAACCCGCCGCACGTGCGCACGGGCTGCTATGCCGAGCGTGGCGCTTGCCGGTGACGACACGCCGCGCGGAGCGCGGCAACGCCCACGCTCGACGTAGGGCCGCGACCCGCGCAGTGGCTGACTAGAGCTTGGCCGCCAGCTCGGTCCCCTGACGGATGGCCCGCTTGGCGTCCAGCTCGGCTGCCACGGCGGCGCCGCCGATGACGTGCGGCTCGATGCCGACCTCGCGCAGCCCCACTTCGAGATCGCGGACCGACTCCTGGCCGGCGCAGATCACTACGTTGTCGACCTCGAGGACGCGGGCTCCGGACCGGTCCGGACCGAAGCTGATGTGCAGGCCGGCATCATCGATCTTCTCGTAGTTCACGCCGGAAAGCTGCTGCACATCTTTGGCTTTGACCGACGCCCGGTGCACCCAGCCGCTGGTCTTGCCGAGCCCGCGACCCTGGGCGCCCTTGGTGCGCTGCAGCAGGTACACCTCGCGGGCCGGCGGCAGCGGGATCGGCGTGGCCAACCCACCACGGGAGTCGCCGCCGTCGGCGATGCCCCACTCGGCGCGCCATTCCTTCAGATTCAGGGTGGGGGATTCATCGACGGTGAGGAACTCGCTGACGTCGAAACCGATGCCGCCGGCGCCGATCACGGCGACCCGCTTGCCGACTGCCGCTCCCGTCAGGGCCTCCGCGTACGACAGCACCATCGGATGATCGATGCCCGGGATCGCGGGCATGCGCGGTGCGACGCCGGTGGCGAGCACGACGTCGTCGTAGCCGGCGAGCTCGTCGGCCGACGCCCGGGTGTTCAGCCGGACATCCACACGGTGCTTGGCGAGCATCGTGGTGTAGTACCGGAGGGTCTCGCTGAACTCTTCTTTGCCGGGAATCCTTCGGGCCAAATCGAATTGGCCACCGATACGGTCGCCGGCCTCGAACAGCGTCACGTCGTGTCCACGCTGGGCTGCGGTGACGGCGGCGGCCAGGCCGGCGGGTCCGGCGCCGACTACCGCGACCCGCTTCGTCACCCGGGTCTTGCCCAGTACCAGGGTGGTTTCGTGGCCCGCCCGCGGGTTCAGCAGGCACGACACCGTCTTGTGCGCGAACGCGTGGTCCAGGCAGGCCTGGTTGCAGGCGATGCAGGTGTTGATCTCGTCGGCGGCATCGTGCTGCGCTTTTCGGACCCAGTCCGGGTCGCTGAGCAGCGGCCGCGCCATCGAGATCAGTTGCACCGCACCGTCGGCCAGGATCTGCTCGGCGGACTGGGGCATGTTGATGCGGTTGGACGCCACCACGGGGATCGTGACGTGCTGCGCCACCGCGTTGCTGATGTCCGCGAACGCGCTGTTGGGTACCGACGTGACGATGGTCGGCACCCGCGCTTCGTGCCAACCGATGCCGGTGTTGATGATCGTCGCCCCAGCGGCTTCGATTTCGGTTGCCAGCGTGAGGATTTCCTCCCACGTCTGGCCGTCTTCGACATAGTCGGCCATGGACAGCCGGTAGCAGATGATGAAGTCGTGGCCGACGGCCTCGCGCGTGCGGCGGACGATCTCGACCGGGAAGCGGCGGCGCTTCTCGGGTGTGCCGCCCCAGGCGTCGGTGCGTTTGTTGGTGCGCGGCGCCAGGAACTGGTTCAGCAGATAGCCTTCGCTGCCCATGATCTCGACGCCGTCGTACCCGGCTTCGCGGGCCAGCAGCGCGCATTTCACGAAGTCGTTGATGGTGCCCTCGACGTCGCGCAGAGCCCGCGGCCGGAAGGGGTTGATCGGGGCCTTGATCGACGACGCGCTGACCGAAAGCGGATGGTACGCATAACGTCCCGCGTGCAATACCTGCAGCAGGATCTTGCCGCCTTCGGCATGCACCGCGCCCGTGATTCGGCGGTGCCGGCGGGCGTCGCTCGATGACAGCATCTCGGCGGCGAACGGCAGCAGCCAACCGGTGCGGTTGGGCGCGTATCCGCCGGTGATGATCAGACCGACTCGACCGCGGGCCCGCTCGGCGAAGTACTCGGCCAGCTTGCCGGTGTCGCGGGCGCGGTCCTCGAGGCCGGTGTGCATCGAGCCCATGATCACCCGATTGCGCAGCGTGGTGAAGCCAAGGTCCAACGGCGACAACAGGTTCGGATAGGGGTTGGTCATGGTGTTCCTTCTAGGGCGAGCAGAATTTCGTCCAACCAGTCCACCGATCCCTGCTCGGCGCGGATACCGCCGCGCAGCACCAGGTATTGGTGCAGCGCGCTGCCGGTGAGCGCGGAAGGGTCGGGGAACTGACGTTTTTCGTAGCCGCGGTAGGTGTCGAGCAGCGCGGCGCGTTCGGCACGCAGTGCGCGAATCTGCTCGCGCAGGGCGGCGGTGCTGTCCGCGGATCCGTAGGTCGCGCCGCGCAGCTTCACCGCGAGTTCGCGGGTGCGGGCGTCGGTCACGGAACTGCCGCGGCCGGTGAGCGGTTCGGCGATCCAGCGTTCGAGTTCGGCCCGGCCGGCGGCGGTCACCGAATAGACCTTCTTGTCCGGCCGGCCGTGCTGCGCGACGACCTCGACACTGACCCAGCCGTCGGCGCCCATGGTGCGCAGCGTCTTGTAGATCTGCTGGTGGGTGGCGGCCCAGAAGTAGCCGATCGAGCGGTCGAATCGGTTGGCCAGTTCGTAACCCGAACCGGCTTGTTCGCACAACGCCACGAGGATGGCGTGGGGGAGGGCCACGGCACGAGCCTAGGTGCTACCGGCGGTCCTATGCAACAAATTGCAAAGGCAAAAATGACACGCGTAAAAAGCTGTGTCGGGAACTAGTCGGACGGTATGTGCAACGTCTAGTATCAGTAACCACGCGCCACCCCTCCCGGGCGGCGCGTAAAGTTAGGTAACACTGAGCCAGACGCTTCGGTACGGGCGCACCATACTGGCGTCTGCTCGTTGTATTCCTGACGAGCCAGCAGCCCACTGGAACAGGAGAACTACCGGTGACGTACGTCATTGCCGAACCCTGCGTCGACGTCAAAGACAAGGCATGTATCGAAGAATGCCCGGTCGATTGCATCTACGAGGGTGCACGCATGCTGTACATCCACCCCGATGAGTGCGTGGACTGCGGCGCGTGCGAGCCCGTCTGCCCAGTCGAGGCCATCTACTACGAGGACGACGTCCCCGATCAGTGGAGCGGGTACACCCAGAGCAACGCCGACTTCTTCGCCGAGCTCGGCTCGCCGGGTGGTGCGTCGAAGGTCGGCCAGACCGACAACGACCCGCAGGCGGTCAAGGATCTCGCGCCGCAGGGCGAGTGACCCTGTCCGCTAGAGCCAAGGTCTCGGCCGCTCTGCCGGTGTTCCCCTGGGACACCCTGGCGGAGGCGACCGCGACCGCTCGTGCCCATCCGGACGGCATCGTCGATCTGTCCGTCGGCACGCCGGTGGATCCGGTGGCCGACGTCATCCGGGAGGCGCTGGCCGCTGCCAGTGCCTCACCGGGTTACCCGACGACGGCCGGTACGCCTGCCCTGCGCGCATCGGCGGTGGCTGCCCTGCAGCGCCGCTATGGCATCACGGGCCTGCCGGAGCAGGCGGTGCTGCCGGTCATCGGCACCAAAGAGGTCATCGCCTGGCTGCCGACACTGCTCGGGTTGGGGGCCGCCGACACCGTCGTGGTGCCCGAGCTCGCCTACCCGACCTATGACGTCGGCGCCCGGCTGGCCGGTGCGCAGGTGCTGCGGGCCGATTCGCTGACCCAGATCGGGCCCCAGGCGCCCGCGCTGGTGTACCTGAACTCGCCCAGCAACCCGACCGGCAAGGTGCTCGGCGTCGACCACCTGCGCAAGGTTGTCGGCTGGGCGCGCGAGCGCGGCGTCGTCATCGCGTCCGACGAGTGCTACCTCGGCCTGTCGTGGGACGCTCAGCCGCTGTCGGTGCTGCACCCCGACGTCTGCGACGGTGACCACACCGGTCTGCTGGCGGTGCACTCACTGTCGAAGACCTCCTCGCTGGCCGGCTACCGCGCCGGCTTCGTCGCCGGTGACCCGGACCTGGTCGCGGAACTGCTGGCGGTGCGCAAGCACGCCGGGATGATCGTCCCGACGCCCGTGCAGTCCGCGATGGTCGCCGCCCTCGACGACGACGAGCACGAACGCGTCCAGCGCGACCGGTACGCCAAGCGCCGCGACGCGCTGCTGGCGGCGGTCCGGGGCGCCGGCTTCACCGTCGAGCATTCCGAGGCCGGCCTGTATCTATGGGCCACCCGCGGTGAGTCCGGCCGCGCGACGCTCGCCTGGCTGGCCGAACGCGGCATCCTCGTCGCCCCCGGCGAGTTCTACGGCCCGGCCGGCGAGCAGTTCGTCCGCATCGCACTCACCGCGACAGACGAACGCATCGCCGCCGCGGTCTCGCGATTGGCTTAGTTCCTTCCCGCTACTGTCCTCGGGCATGCAGGTATTCGCTGCCTTGTCGCCTGAGCTGCCCCTGACACAGGTGCCGGCCTACGTGCGCCGCGTCGAGCGGCTCGGGTTCGACGGATTGCACATCGCTGAGACGACGCACGATTCACTCGCCGTGGCACTGCTGGCCGCCGAACACACCGAGCGGCTGACCATCCGCACGGCCGTCACTCTGGCTTTCGTCCGCAGCCCCATGCTGACCGCCTACGCGGCCTGGGACCTTCAGACGTTCTCGAACGGGCGATTCGAATTGGGTCTCGGCACCCAGATTCGGCAGAACATCGAAGACCGATTCGGTATGCCGTGGAGCGAACCGTGCGCACGGATGGGCGAGTACCTCGGCGCCCTGACCGCGATATTCGAAGCGTTCCGCACCGGCGAGTCGGTGCACCATGAAGGCGATGTCTATCGCATCACGCGCCTGCAGCCATACTTCAACCCGGGGCCGAACAACCTTGCGCCGCCGCGCATCTGGCTGGGTGCGGTGAACGCCGGGATGTGCGAACTGGCCGGCGGGAAGGCCGACGGCGTCGTCACACACTCGACCAATTCCGATCCGGAATATCTGAGAGATGTTGTGCGCCCGGCACTTCGGCGCGGCGCGCAGGCCGCCGGCCGGTCCGCGATCCCGGAGCTCGTGGCGTCGACCGCGGTGGCGACCGGCAGCACCGACCTGCGGGTCGAGCAGGAACGTGAACGGCAGCGCCGCATGCTGGCGTTCCTGCTCTCGACCCCGGCCTACGCGGCGACGCTGAAACGCAAGGGCTGGAACGTGTTGGCCGACGACCTCCGTGCCCTCGTCAAAGCACAGCGGTGGGACGATCTGCCCACGGTGCTCAGCGACGTCGTGCTCGATCAATTGGTGACGGCCGGGCGATACGATCAATTGCCGGATCTGCTGCGCGCCAAGTACAACGGCATTGCGGACGGGGTCGTACTGCCGCCGGTCGGTGTTGACGAGAACGAGGATTTGTCGGTGCAGGCGTGCGTCCGCGATTTGCAGAGCGGAGCGTGAGATGGCCTCGAGGAATTGGTCTGAGGCGGTCGACACGTGCTCGGAATGTGGTACCACCGGCGATACCGGGTTCCGGAGTCGCATGGGTCTGGACAGCCAGTTACGGGTGTGAACACGTGCGCCGCTGGCGGTGGCGACCTCGCTGCCGGTCGGCGTTCAGTCCACATCAAGCTGCGGGGGCACTGCCGAAGCCAGCGCTGCCCGGCACGCGACGATGGCTGGCGTCTTGCTGATGGCGGTTCGCGTCGCCGTGAACACCACACGCCGACGCGGATCGACGTCCACGACGCGTAAATCGGGACGACGCCGGACCCGCATCAGGTCGGGCAGGATTGCGACCGCGTTGCCATTCTCGATCAGGGCGATCTGGGCTTCGAGATCGTCGGTCTCGAAGCGGACGTCGGGCTCGAAACCTGCTTGGCGGCAAAGCTGTTCGGCCCAATGCCGAGAGGCGGTCCCTTCGGGCTCCATGGTCCACGGCAGGTCGGCGGCGTCTTCGACCGAGGAGATGCGGTCCCAGGGGTCTCCGGTCGGTGGTACGGCCAGCCGCAGCAGGTCGGTGGTCAGCGGTGCCCGGTGCAGATCGGGATACGCGCGCGCGGCATGCCCCGGATACTCCTCGGCGATCACCAGATCGAACTCGCGCAGCCAGGTCTCGTAGAGCGCCTGCTCCGGTTCGCGTTGCGACATCGTCACCCGCAGCCGTGGGTGGCGTGTCGCCAATTCCGTCAGCATCTGTGGCATGAAGGCCGAGGCCGCCGATTGGAAGACGGCCAGCCGAACGGTGCCGGACGCCTCGTCGCTCTGCACCGCGACATCGGAGGCGGCCTGCTCGAGGCGCGCCAAGATGACCGCGGTGTGCTCGACGAGTACCTCTGCCGCGGGGGTGAGCCGCAGCCGGCGCCCGACCTTCTCCAACAGCGGCACGCCGACCTCGCGCTCGAGCTGGCTCAGCGCCTGCGATATCGACGACGGGCTTTGGTGCAGCGCCTCGGCGACCTCGGACAACGTCCCGCGCAGGCTCAGCTCGTGCAGCAGGCGCAACCGCCGGGTGTCGAGCAGGTCAGCACGCTGATGTTTCATTATTGTTTAATCTTTTCTGTCAGAAAACATCGCTTTATTTTAAGTGTCTGGCGCGCTCATGATGGGCAGATGACCCAGCTAGGCAGTGACGAAGATCTGCTGACCGATGTCGTGAGCCAGGTCCGGTCCTGGCTCGACGACGCCGCCCACCTGCCCGTCGCCCCGGCCGGCCGACGATTGGCCGACGTCCTGCGCGATCCGCACGGCCTGGATTTCACCGTCGGCTTCGTCGACCGCGTGATCCGGCCTGAAGACCATCGGGTCGCGGCCGCCAACCTGCGCGCCCTCGCGCGTAACGCCCCGGCCTTCCTGCCGACGCACGAACGGCTCTTGATCAAGCTCGGTGCTCTGGTGTCGGTGCTCGCGCCCGGACTCGTCATCCCGGTCGCCCGGAAAGCGTTGCGCCAGATGGTCGGTCACCTCCTCGTCGACGCGACCGATGGCCGCCTCGGCCGATCCATCGCACGGATCCGCAATCGTGGTGTCGGGCTCAACATCAACCTGCTCGGTGAGGCCGTGCTCGGCCAGGCCGAGGCGGCCCGACGGCTGCAGGGCACCGAACGGCTGCTCGCCCGCCCCGACGTCGACTACGTGTCGATCAAGGTCTCGGCCACCGTGCCGCCGCACTCGTCGTGGGCGTTCGACGAAGCCGTCGATCACATCGCGGAGAACCTGCTGCCGTTGTTCACCCAGGCGGCGACCGCGCCGACGAAGAAGTTCATCAACCTCGACATGGAGGAGTACCGCGACCTGGAGCTGACCATCGCGGTGTTCACCAGGTTGCTCGACCGGGCCGAACTGCTGGACCTCGAAGCCGGGATCGTGCTGCAGGCCTACCTGCCCGATGCGCTGAGCGCGATGATGCGCCTGCAGGGTTGGGCCCGCGCGCGCCGCGAGCGGGGTGGCGCGGGCATCAAAGTCCGGTTGGTCAAGGGCGCCAACCTGCCCATGGAACACGTGGAGGCCTCGCTGCACGGCTGGCCCGCGGCGACCCTGCCGACCAAACGGGACACCGACACCAATTACAAGCGGGTGCTGGATTACGCACTGCGGCCCGAGCACACCGCGAATGTGCGTATCGGCGTCGCGGGGCACAACCTCTTCGACATCGCGTACGCGTGGACGCTCGCGGGGCGTCGCGGCGTCCGGGACCGGGTGGAGTTCGAGATGCTGCTGGGGATGGCAGAGGCACAGGCCGAAGCCGTCCGGCGCACCGTCGGCGGTCTGCTGCTATACGTACCGGTGGTGCACCCCAAGGACTTTGACGTGGCGATCGCCTACCTCGTACGGCGGCTGGAGGAAGGCGCCAGCCAGGACAACTTCATGTCCGCGGTGTTCGAGCTGCACGACGACCAGTCGCTGTTCCAGCGCGAGAAGGACCGGTTCGTCGCGTCGCTCGCGGATCTCGTGGGGGAGACCGTCATTCCGGTGCCCAACCGTCGTCAGGATCGCCGTACCGATGATCCGCGCGAAGCGCAGTGCGCCGCCGGCGGCTTCGCGAATGTCGCCGACACCGATCCGGCGCTGCCGGGAAATCGGCTGTGGGGGCGGGCGATCACCGAGCGGATCGCCGCGTCGTCGACCGGCGTGGAGCTGGTGGCCGAGCACACCGTGTCGAGTGCGGACGCGCTCGACGGGATCATCGCCGACGCCGTGACCGCGGGTGCGACGTGGGCGGCGCTGACCGGTGCCCAACGGGCGGAAGTCCTTCGGCGTGCGGCGGCGACGCTGCAGGCGGCGCGGGCGGAGTTGCTCGAGGTGATGGCATCCGAGTGCGGCAAGACGCTGGATCAGGGTGATCCGGAGGTTTCCGAGGCCATCGACTTCGCGAATTACTATGCGGCACAGGCGGAGAACCTGGATTCCGTCGACGGTGCCGGCGCCGTGCCGACGGGATTGGTGGTGGTCACGCCGCCATGGAACTTCCCGGTGGCGATCCCCGCGGGGTCGGTACTGGCCGCGCTGGCCGCGGGCAGCCCCGTCATCATCAAACCCGCCACACAGGCCAGGCGCTGCGGATCCGTTATGGTGCAAGCGCTTTGGGATGCCGGGGTGCCGCGCGACGTGCTGCGGTTGGTGCACCTCGACGAGGGCGAGCTCGGCACCCAGTTGGTGTCCGACCCGAGGGTCGCGCGGCTCATCCTCACCGGTGCATTCGAAACCGCCGAACTGTTCCGCAGCTTCCGGCCCGACCTGCCGCTGCTGGCCGAGACCAGCGGTAAGAACTCCATCATCGTCACCCCGCATGCCGATCTCGATCTCGCGGTGAAAGACCTGGTGTACTCGGCCTTCGGGCATGCCGGCCAGAAGTGTTCGGCAGCGTCGCTCGGCATTCTCGTGGGCTCCGTCGCCCGGTCCGCGCGGTTCCGCGACCAGCTCGTCGACGCCGTCACGTCCCTGAAGGTCGGCTACCCGTCGGACCCGACCGCACAGGTGGGGCCCATCATCGAACCCGCGCACGGCAAACTGCTGCGGGCGCTCACGCAGCTGGCGCCGGGGGAGCAGTGGCTGGTGGAACCCCGCCGGCTCGATGACACCGGCCGGCTCTGGTCGCCGGGAGTCAAGACCGGCGTCCGGCGCGGCTCGGAGTTCCACCTCACCGAGTACTTCGGGCCGGTTCTGGGCCTCATCGCCGCCGCCGACTTCGATGAGGCGATCGCCATCCAGAACCAGGTCGACTACGGCCTGACGGCCGGCCTGTACAGCCTGGACCGCGATGAGATCGAACGCTGGCTCGACCGGGTCGAGGCGGGCAACGCCTATGTGAACCGCTCGACCGTCGGGGCGATCGTGCGGCGGCAGCCCTTCGGCGGGTGGAAGAAGTCGGCGGTCGGTGCGGGCGCGAAGGCCGGCGGTCCGAATTACCTTATCGGGCTCAGCGATTGGCGTTCCGCGCCGGCGCGCCAGACGGCCCCGCTGGCACCGCCGGTGCGCGCGATCCTGGACGCCGCACGGACTTTCGCGCTGGATTCCGGGGAACTCGATTTCCTCGAACGGTCCTTCGGATCCGACGCACATGCCTGGGCGACTGAGTTCGGCGTCGCGCGCGATGTCTCCGGCCTGATGGCGGAGAAGAACGTCTTCCGGTACCTGCCCGTGCCGGTCACGGTGCGCGCCGAGGATGCGGATCCGGTAGCCCTGCTGCGCGTGGTCGGGGCGGGCATTCTGGCCGGCTCCCGCGTGACCGTCTCCACCCCGGCGCCGCTCGCTGCGGCGATCGCCGGCACGTTGGCTACCGCAGGCGTCGTCTACCGAGTGGAAGATTCGGTGTCGTGGCGGAAGACGTTGCGCGACAACGCCCCTGGACGGGTTCGCCTACTCGGCGGCAGCCGCGAACAGTTCGCTCACGACAGTGCCGGCGACGTCGGCATCGCGCTCTACGCGGGGCCGGTTGTCGAAGCCGGGCGGATCGAGCTGCTGACGTTCCTGCACGAGCAGGCGATCGCCGTGACGGCGCACCGATTCGGTTCTCCGACGCCGTTGTCCGAGAACCTCTTCGGTGACGCCGTGCCTCAGAGCGCGTAGGCGAGCTTGAACTTGTCGAGCAGATACGGCCCCGACACCACCGGCTCGTAGCGCGGCGGATTGTCGGCCGTCGCGCACGTGGGGATGCACTCGATGACGGCGTCGAAGTTGGGCTGATGGAAGAAAGGCAGGCTGAACCGCTCGCCGCCCGCGCCGTTGCTCACCACGCGGTGCACGGTGCTGACCCAGCGGTCATTGGTCCACCGGGCCAGCAGGTCACCGATGTTGATGACAAACGAGCCGGGGACAATGGGCACATCGATCCATTCGCCGCGATCACCCCGAACCTGTAGCCCGCGCTGGGATTCGTCCTGCAGCAGGATCGTGAGATTGCCCCAGTCGGTGTGCTGGCTCAGCCGGATTTCGCCGGCCGGCCGATTGTCGGCCGGGTAGTAGTTGGCCATCAGGTTGGAGTTGTGGCGGTCGATCGACGCGTCGAACCAGTCCTCACGCAGACCGAGGGCGAGCGCGAACAGCCGGGACAGTTCGGTCGCCAGCAACTCCATTTCGGCGTAGTAGCGCTCGTAGGCCGCGCGGAATCCCGGGAGGTCGGGCCACCGCTCGGCGACGGCCACCCGCTCGTCGGTCCAGCCGTGGCCGCCCAGTCCCTCTGGGTTGCCCAGCGGGAAGTGGACGAACTTCTCGACCCGGTCCGGCGCTTGATGTTCGGCCTCGACGTCCGCGCCATCGTTGGTGGCCGCGAGCTTGCCCGCGCTGCTGAATCCCCGGGCCAGCGGGTCGCCGGGAAGTGCCCGGACCCGGTCCTTTTCGGCCTGCGGCAGCGCGAAGAAGTCGCGCAGGGCGTGATTGACGTCGCTGATGGCCTTGTACGGCACGCCGTGCCCGACCAGGAGCAGGAAGCCACTGGTCTCGCAGCAGCGGCCGATCGCGTCGGCCACCGCCTGGCGCCGGGTCGCGTCGCCGCTGCGGGCGCTGCTGATATCTATCACGGGGACGAAGCCGTCCTGCAGAACGACGCGGTCGACAATCACTTCTGGTTGGGTCATGCTGTCGACGCTAGAACCTCAACTTAGGTTGAGATCAAGTCCGAAAATTCTTCTCGCGCAACGTCGTCGGTTGGGGAAGCCGATTACTGGCTCTGGTGCACCGTGGTGTCGACCCGTGGCGCCTGCGCGTGCGGCTGGATGTCCTGGAGCCACTGCAGCTGATCGATGCCGTGGTTGTTGTGCGATGCCACAACGGTTTCCGGCAGCGCCTTCTGCGTGTCCTCGGCGAACGACCACACGATCGGAGACACCAGGACTCCGACTCCGAGTGCGCCCGCGAGAACGTAACGGCCCACCGCCTGCCGTCTACTACTACTCATCGTTTTCATGCCGTTGCCTCCTGCTGGGTGCCATGCCCAGATCAACAGGCGCCCGAAACGGCGTCATCCCAGGTGGCGCGATGTTTACCGGAGTTGGCAGGATCGCTTATCGACCCGTATGCAACCGCAACAATGTCCACGCCGCCAACGATTGTGCATCGGTGATCTCGCCGCGGCGGATCATGTCCTCGATCTGATCGGCGGTGAACCACTCGCTGTGCATGTCCTGCTCTTCGTGCTCGCGTTCGTGCTCACCTTCGGTGATGCCGGTCGCGAGGTAGGCCCAGCCGCGTTGGCTGCACATTCCGGGGGCGACGTCGAGCTGGCCCAGCACCTGCCACGTCTCGGCGCGCAGTCCCGTCTCCTCGCGGAGTTCCTGCGCGGCCAGATCAGCGGGCGCGGGCTCGTCCCCAGCCAAGGTGCCCGGCGCGGTGCCCTGCACAAATTCCCAGCGCCGCAACCCGATTGGATAGCGGAACTGTTCCACCATGCGGTACCGGTCGCCGTCGCGGGCGATCACCAGTGCGTATGTGGGTTTGTCCACCACCCCGTAGATGCCGGTGGTGCCGTCGGGGCGGCGGATGTCGTCTTCGCGCACCGACATCCAGGCGTTGCGATAGACCTCACGGGAGCCGACGCGTTCGATCACAACTCCAGTATCGCGGAGTGCCGCTATTCGACCGGGTATGGGCCATCGGAGAAGACCTCCGCGTGGTAACCCTTCGAGCCGACGGACTGGGTGAGAGCACTGCGGAATTCGCGATCCTGTTCGAGTCGCTCGATCAGCTCGGCGAAGGTGTGGCGCGGGTGCCAACCCAGATCGTGCCTGGCGCGGTCGTTGACGTAGACCCGATCAATCGACGGGAACATGGTCCAGCCGCGGCGCCGGTATTCGTCGACGTACCGAGGCAGGTGACGCGCCACGACCGCCGGCGCGTCCAGCCGCAGCTGCGGCAGATCGGCCACGGTGAAGGGCGAGGTCGCGCTGATGATGTAGCGCCCGAAGCCGATGTCTGGCGCGCGCTCGATGGCACGCAGATGGGCTTCCACCACGTCTTCGAGATCGACACGGCGGTAAAGGAACTCGTTGACCTTCGCGTTGCTGTCGTCGTAGTGGTCGCGAATGTCCTTGTTGTCATCCGCCTCCGGGAAGAACCGCGACGTCCGCAACACCACGCAGGGAAGTCCCTGTCGGCGGGCGAAGAGCTCACACAGGTCTTCGGCGGCCGCCTTGGTGACGCCGTAGATGTTCTTGGGTCTGTCCGCGACGTCCTCGGTGATCCACGCGGCGGGTTCGTGCGCGGCAGGAACCAGTGCGTCCCCGAATGCGCTCGTCGTGCTGGTGTAGACGAATCGGGCCACCCCGGCCGCGACCGCGTGCTCGAGCAGGTTGAGCGTGCCGGTGATGTTCGTATCGACGAATTCCTGCCGGGTGTGGGTCGCGACGTGCGGCTTGTGCAGCGTCGCGGTGTGCACGACGGCATCGACCCCGCGTATCGCTTCGGCGACGGCCACCGGGTCGGTGACCGATGCCTGGTGGCGGGTGAAGACCGACGCTGTCGTATCGAGGCCGACGACCTCGTGGTTCGTCTGCTGCAAGCGCAGCATCAGCGCTTCACCCAGGTGACCCGAACTGCCGGTCACGAGAAACTTCATTGTCGCTGGTCCCCGGTTGCCCTGCCGAACGGACGATGTTCCGCCCTCACGGCATCGAACCTATTGGCGTCGACGGCTGAGCGCGAGTCATTTATGACGCGGGTCCTTCGCTGGAATCGGATAGGCGAGTAGCCTCGCGATGTGCTGCTGACCTCTTTGAACCCCGCCGTCGTCGCTGCCGGACACGACCTCGAAGACGCGGTACGTATCGACGGCGCGGTGCTGTCACGCAGCGATCTGGTCGGGGCTGCGACATCGGTCGCCGAGCGGGTCGCGGGGGCGTCGCTGGTCGCCGTCCTGGCACGGCCCACCGCCAAGACGGTGCTGGCGATCGCCGGCTGCCTCATCGCGGGGGTGCCGGTGGTTCCGGTGCCGGCCGATGTCGGTGCGGCCGAACGCCGGCACATGATCACCGATTCCGGCGCGCAGGCGTGGCTGGGCGAGGTGCCTGACGAAAGCGAAGGGCTGCCACACATTCCGGTGCGGCTGCACGCCCGGTCCTGGCATCGCTACGCCGAGCCGTCGCCGGATTCGACCGCCATGGTGATGTACACCTCCGGTACCACTGGGCTGCCCAAGGGCGTCGTGATCAGCCGTCGCGCCATCGCCGCCGACATCGACGCGCTGGCCAAGGCCTGGGCCTGGACCCCCGCCGACACCCTGGTGCACGGACTTCCGCTGTTCCACGTGCACGGCCTGATCCTCGGGCTGCTGGGCTCGCTGCGGATCGGAAATCGCTTTGTACACACCGGAAAACCCACGGCGGCCGCGTACGCCGCGGCGGGCGGCTCGCTGTACTTCGGGGTACCGACGGTGTGGTCGCGGGTAGTGGCCGACGCCGCGGCCGCTGAAGCGCTGCGGGGTGCCCGCCTGCTGGTGTCCGGCAGCGCGGCGCTGCCGGTGCCGGTGTTCGACGATCTCGTGCGCCTCACCGGGCATGCGCCGGTGGAACGCTACGGCAGCACCGAGTCCCTCATCACCCTGTCCACGCGCGTCGACGGCGAACGTCGGCCCGGTTGGGTCGGACTACCGCTCGACGGGGTGCAGACCCGGCTGGTCTCCGACGACGGGACGCCGGTGCGCCACGACGGGGAAACCATTGGCCGCCTGGAGGTCTCGGCGCCGACGATCTTCAGCGGCTACCTGAACCGGCCCGAGGCGACGGCCGAGGTGCTGGGCGACGACGGCTGGTACCGCACGGGCGACGTCGCGGTCATCGACGCCGAGGGCATGCACCGCATCGTCGGCCGCGAATCGGTGGACCTGATCAAATCCGGTGGTTTCCGGGTCGGCGCCGGTGAGATCGAGACCGTCCTGCTGGGCCACCCGGGTGTATCGGAGGCCGCGGTGGTCGGTGTGCCCGACGATGACCTGGGGCAGCGCATCGTCGCGTTCGTGGTCGGGTCGGCGTCGTCGCAGGAACTCATCGACTTTGTCGCGCAACAGCTTTCGGTGCACAAGCGGCCGCGCGAGGTGCGCCTCGTCGACAGCCTGCCGCGTAACGCCATGGGCAAGGTGCAGAAGAAGCTCCTCGTCTAGGGCAGACGACTGGCCGGTCCACCCTCGGTCTCCGGCTGGATCAGCCGGAAGTGAGATTCGCTGCGCTGCATGTGCCGTCGCTGGTAGTCGCCCTCGATGCGCTTGCCGTCGACCATGCCGGTCAACATCAGCCGGTCGGGACCATCCAGACGAAAGTGCAGCACGATGGGCGAATCCGATTCGTGCCTCTTGATCTCCAGTCGGTCGTCGCGGATCTCGAACTGATAGACGGTCACGTAGCCCGCCGGGACCTGGGTGACGAAGCTCGAGTAGTCGTCGACCCGGTCGGCGATCGCGACATTCGTCCATGGCGCCGGCGAGGTCTGCTGCAGCGTCGCCTGCTCGCCTGCCACGGTGAATGACGTTGCGCGCCAGACTCCGTCGATGTCCGATTCCGGGTGCCGAATTTGCTGGTAGGTAACGACGCTGAACGTCGCGACCAGCACGGTGACGACGCCGGCGATGGTGAACTTCGCCACGGTTCCGGTCCGGCGCAACCACTGCGTGCCGGAACCCAACGCCGGCCACAGCGCGACCGGTTCGGGAGTGCCAAGCTGGAATACCGTTCGAGCCAGGCTTTTCCAGTACGGCGTGGTGATCGCGATGGCGATGAACAGCAGCTGGCCGGACACCAGCTTCACCGGGACGTCGTAGAAGAGGTTGAGCAGGAACACCTGGCCCATGGCCACGATCGCGATCAGTGCGCCCAGCAGCCACGTTCGCCGCCACAGCAGCAGGACACCGGCGACGAATTCGACCAGACCGGCGGCCATCGAGTAGGGGTCAGAGGCGCCCATGAAACCCCACAGCGTGTTCATCATGCTGACGTCGCCGACCATCTGGATCTGGTAGCCGGGCAGCATCATGTAGGCCATCTGCGTCGGAATGAGCTTGGCCAGACCGTAGAGCAGCATCGAGACGGCCAGACCGAACCGGGCGAACACCAGCAGCAGTGCGGCAAGGCTGCGGTAGTTCGGCCGATGCCGGTCCAGCGCAGTCCACACCGCGGTGATCACCAGAGCCACCAGGATCCAGCCGAGGTGCAGGCACCACTCCGCCATGGAATCGGCGCCGCCGTTGATGTTCAGGTATGCGCCCTCGCCCCGGGTCACGAAACTGCCCAGGTTTGCGAGCCCTTGAAGAAGCGGGGCCATCAATACGCTCAGGCCCAGATTGCCGTACACCGAGAGGATCAGGATTCCGCCGCCGATGGTGAAGAACAGCCGGAACGCCAGCTTCTGCGCGCCGGTCCATTCGGGTGCCGAGATCTCGTCGGGGTCGGTAGGTGTCAAGGTGTCCGCGTCGCCGGTCGTCGTGCTCACCGGATTGACGCTAGTGATGAATGTGCGCCGATGTCCCTGGGGGAAAACCTCCAACTTCCCGGCGACGATATCCCCGATGGCGCCGACTGTGCGGTTCCGTACGCGGCGTGCGGATCCACGCGCACCAGCTCATTCTCGGCGGGAATGCCACACGCCGCCGCGGCCTTGTAGATCCCATGCAACTCACAGACGAAGCCCGTGCCGTCATCGGCGACGGGGCCAACGCGACGCTCGTGACTCTGAATGCCGATGGCAGCCCGCAGGTTTCGGTGGTGTGGGTCGAACTGCAGGGCGACGAACTGGTCAGTGCGCACCTCGGCGACTACAAGAAGCTGCGCAACATGCGCCGCGACCCGCGCGTCGCGGTCACCATCATCGGCACCGACCGGGGTGCTGCATCAGTGAATCCGTACCTCGCGATCAGCGGTACCGCCCGCATCGTCGAGGGTGGGGCACCTGAAGTGCTGACCAGGCTGACCAACGTGATGGCGCCGGAGTTCAACGGCAAGTTCCCGCCGGCGGGCGCGCCGCCCGGATACCTCACTCGCATCACCATCGAGAAGGTGACGGGCGTCGGCCCCTGGGCATGAAAAAGCCGAGCCCGAGCCGGAATACCGGCTCAGGCTCGGCGTGCAGAACTAGTTGGCGTGCAGCGCCTCGTTGAGCGTGATGCCGGTGCCGTCGCGCTTGACCACCTCGACCGCACCGCTGACCGAGTTCCGGCGGAACAGCAGGTTGTTCGAGCCGGACAGCTCCTTGGCCTTGACGGTCTGACCGTCGGCGGTGGTCACCTTGGTACCGCCGGTGACGTACAGGCCGGCCTCGATGACGCAGTCGTCGCCCAGCGAGATGCCCAGGCCCGCGTTGGCACCCAGCAGGCAGCGCTTGCCCACCGAGATGACCTCCTTGCCGCCACCCGACAGCGTGCCCATGATCGACGCGCCGCCACCGACGTCGGAGCCGTCATCGACGACGACGCCCGCCGAGATGCGGCCCTCGACCATCGACGTGCCCAGGGTGCCGGCGTTGAAGTTCACGAAGCCCTCGTGCATGACGGTGGTGCCCGACGCCAGGTGCGCACCCAGCCGGACGCGGTCGGCGTCGGCGATGCGCACGCCCGACGGCAGCACGTAGTCGACCATGCGGGGGAACTTGTCGACGCCGAACACGGTGACCGTGCCGCGGCGACGCAGCTTGGCGCGGACGGTCTCGAAACCCTCGACGGCGCAGGGGCCGAAGTTGGTCCACACCACGTTGGTCAGCAGGCCGAAGATGCCGTCCATGTTGGCGCCGTGGGGCGCGATCAGGCGGTGCGACAGCAGGTGCAGACGCAGCCAGACATCGTGCGTGTCGGCGGGCTTGTCGTCGAGCGAGGCGATGGTGGTGCGCACGATCTCGGTGCGCACGCCGCGATCCTCGTCGGTGCCGACGAGGGCTTCCAGCTCAGCGGGGACCGGGCCGGCCGCGGCGTCGGCGTTCAGTTCGGGTGCCGGGAACCAGGTGTCGAGGACGGTTCCGTCGGCGGTGATGGTGGCGATGCCGATGCCAGATGCAGAAGTCACGTTGCTAAAGGCTACTGACCCCTCGCCGAGTTGGGGTCACCACCCACTCGCGAGCAGACGCAAAACTGTCGTTGACGCCGTGAAATCGACAGTTTTGCGTCTGCTCGCGGGGAGAAACAGGGCTCACTGCAGGTGATGGACCTCTTGCAGGCCGTATACCGGCGTCGGGATGCCTTCGTACCGGGCCTTGAGCTGCAGTGCCAGGTACAGCGAGTAGTGCCGCGACTGGTGCAGGTTGCCGCCGTGGAACCACAGGTTCTCCTGCTGCGTCGGCTTCCACATGTTGCGCTGCTCGCCCTCCCACGGGCCGGGGTCCTTGGCGGTCCCGCTGCCCAGGCCCCACACCTTGCCGACCCGGTCGGCGATATCCTGGCCCATGAGGTCGGCGGCCCAGCCGTTCATCGAGCCGTAGCCGGTCGCATAGACGACGACGTCGGCCGGCAGTTCGATGCCGTCCGCCAGCACCACGGAGTTCTCGGTGAGGTGCGACACCTGGCCGTGTGCCAGCTTGATCGAACCGTCGGCCACCAGCTCGCACGCGCCGACGTCGATGTAGTAGCCCGAGCCGCGCCGCAGGTACTTCATGAACAGGCCGGAGTCGTCGTCGCCGAAGTCCAGCTCGAAGCCGGCGGCCTCCAGTCGTGCGTAGAAGTCCTTGTCCCGCTCCCGGATTGCGTCGTAGATCGGTCGCTGGAAGTCGGCCATGATGGCGTAGGGCAGTGATGCGAAGGTCAGGTCGGCCTTCTCGGTCGTCATGCCGGCGGCCACCGCGCGCTCCGAGTACAGGTCGCCGAGGCCCAGCTCCATCAGCGAATCCGACTTGACGACGTGCGTCGACGAGCGCTGCAGCATCGTCACGTCGACGCCGTTCTCGTACAGCGCTTTGCAGATGTCGTGCGCGGAGTTGTTCGACCCCACGACGACGACCTTCTTACCGACGTACCGATCCGGACCCGGGTGCTGACTCGAGTGGTGCTGTTCGCCGGCGAAGATGTCCTGGCCCGGAAGTGTTGGCACGCTGGGCTTTCCGGACATCCCGGTCGCCAGCACCAGTTGCGTCGGGTGCAGAGTCAGGCGCTCGCCATCGCGATTCACCTCGACGGTCCACCGGCCGGAAGCGGAATCGTAAGTGGCCGAGACGCATTCGGTGCGCGACCAGTACGGCACCTCCATCACCTTGGTGTAGAACTCGAGCCAGTCGCCGACCTTGTCCTTCGGCGCGAACACCGGCCAGTTGGCGGGGAACGGCAGGTAGGGCAGGTGGTCGTACCAGACGGGGTCGTGCAGGCACAGCGACTTGTACCGCTTACGCCACTGGTCGCCGGGCCGCTCGTGCTTGTCGACGACGATGGACGGCACCCCGAGCTGACGCAGCCGGGCACCGAGTGCGATACCGCCCTGGCCACCGCCGATCACCAGCACATAGGGCTGCTTCTCGCGCCCGAGCGTCGCTTCTTCCTCGGCGCGCTTCTCGGCCCACGAGCGCGGGTCGGGGTCGGACCCGTGCACCGCGCCGAGCACCCGCGTCGCGCCCTTGCGCTCCTCGTGGCCCTTGAGTTCCTGCAGCGTGGTCAGCAGCGTCCAACCTTCGTCGCCGCGCAGCCGCAGGTGGCCCGAGCCGCGCCCGGTGGCCGTCTCGAACTCGATGAACGCCGACGTCACGTCGCCGTCGGCGGTGGCGGGTTCACGCGTCCGGAACCCGGACGGGGTGGTGTCGGCCAGCCGGGCGCGCAGCATGCCGGCGATCTGGTCACGACCCTCGACGGTCTTGATGTTCCAGGTGAAGGCGACGAGGTCGCGCCAGAAGCTGTCGACGGCGAACATTCCGACGACGCCGTCGATGTCCTGTGCGGCCAGTGCCGCTTCGAAGTTGGCGAGCCAGGCCTCGACGCGCTGCTGCGGCGAGATGGCGGTGGTGGGTTCCAGTGTTGCGGTCATGTGACTCAGGACACAGCCAGGGCGCAACCCCCGACAAGAGTTGCACCACGTTGCAGCGTTGCAACCTTCTGCAACTCTGTTGGAGTGTGGCCGCGGTCACATACAACTGGTCGCATGAGAGCAGCTGTCTACTACGGACCCAACAAAGTCTCGGTCGAGGACGTCGCCATCCCGGCTCCCGGGCCGGGCCAGGTGCAACTGCAGGTCGGCTTCAACGGCATCTGCGGCACCGACCTGCACGAGTACTACGCCGGCCCCATCTTCGTCCCCACACAACCGCATCCGCTGACCCATCAGGAACTGCCGCTCACGCTGGGCCACGAGTTCTCCGGCACCATCACCGCCGTCGGCGCCGGCGTCACGGACTGGCGCGAGGGTGACCGGGTGGCCGTCGAACCGATCTACAAATGCGGCCACTGCGGCCCGTGTGCGGCCGGCAACTACAACGTCTGCCAGCAGATCGGCTTTCACGGCCTGATGTCCGACGGCGGCATGGCCGAGTACACCGTGGTGCCGACGAACATGCTGCACCGGTTGCCCGACAACGTCTCGCTGGAACTCGGAGCGCTCGTCGAACCGATGTCGGTGGCCTACCACGCGGCGACCCTCGGCGACGTCAACCCCGGTGATAACGCGATGGTCTTCGGCGCCGGACCCATCGGCATCGGATTGTGGTTCGCCTTGCGCGGCAAGGGACTTCAGGAAGTCTTCGTCGTCGAGCCGTCGCCCACGCGGCGGGCCGCCATCGAAGCGCTCGGTGCCGTCACACTCGACCCGACGGTTGTCGACGTGCCCGGCTTCATCGCCGACCACACCTACGGCGCCGGTGCCGACGCGGTGTTCGACGCCGCCGGCGTCACTCCCGCCGTGGAGACGGCACTGGCCTGTGTCGGATCCCGCAAGCCGATGGTGAGCGTCGCGATCTACGAAAAGCCGCTGCAGACACCGCTTTTGAACCTGGTGATGAACGAGTCCCGCATCCAGGGCTCGCTGTGCTACACGGGCGCCGACTTCGAGGCCGTCATCGCATTGATGGCACGAGGTGCCTACGACACCACCGGCTGGGTGGCCCAGATTCCGATCGGTGACGTGGTTGCCGAAGGATTCGAGGCCCTGCATGCGGGGAACAAGATGAAGGTTCTGGTCGACCCGACACGATGAGCGGAGAAACAGCAATGGCATTGGCGGGGAAGGTAGCCCTGGTCACCGGGGCCGGACGTGGCATCGGGCGCGGTATCGCGCTGCGGCTGGCACGGGACGGCGCCGACGTCGCGCTCGTCGACGTCGAAGCCGATCCGTTGGCGGAGGTGGCCGCCGAGGTATCCGAAATCGGCTGCAAGTTCACCACTTTCGTCGCCGATGTCAGTGATCGGGACCAGGTGTTCGCTGCCGTCGACTACGTGGCGACCGAACTCGGCGGGCTCGACATCATGGTCAACAACGCCGGTGTCGCGCTGGTCGGCCCGCTTGCCGACGTCACACCGGAGGACCTGCAGCGGTTGTGGTCGATCAACGTCGACGGCGTGCTGTGGGGCATTCAGGCCGCGGTCGCGAAATTCAAGGAACTCGGGAACCAGGCGCAAGGCAAGATCAGCAAGATCATCAACGCCTCGTCGATCGCCGGGCACGACGGCTTCGCCATGCTGGGGCCGTACAGCGCCACCAAATTCGCCGTGCGCGCCCTGACCCAGGCCGCCGCCAAGGAACACGCCGCCGACGGCATCACCGTCAACGCCTACTGCCCCGGCGTCGTGGGCACCGACATGTGGGTGGAGATCGACAAGCGGTTCGCCGAACTCACCGGCGCCCCGGTCGGCGAGACGTACGCGAAGTTCGTCGGCGGAATCGCCCTGGGCCGTGCGGAAACCCCGGATGATGTCGCCGGGTTCGTGTCGTATCTGGCCGGACCCGACGCCGACTACATGACGGGGCAGGCCGGTCTGATCGACGGCGGCCTGGTTTATCGCTGACATGCGGAGCACAATCGGCCTTGATGCAGAGTCCGGCCGTGCCTGAACCAGCGGTAGCTGTTGGCGAGGACCCGCGCAGTTACGCGCGGTTGATGTCGGCTGTCTACGACGCGACCATGTCCGGCGGGCGTGCCCCGGCACGGCCCCGCGACGTGATCGGCGAGTCGTGGCAGCGGATGCTGGCCCGCGGCGTCAACCCCGACACCCACATTCCGCCGGTCATCGAATCGTCCGGGCTGGATGCGCTGCGCAAGTCATCGGGTCTGCTCGCCGTGCTCGACGATGTGTCCCGCGGCCTGGAATCCATTGTCGCCGAAGGGGACAACATCCTCGTGCTGGCCGACGCGCGGGGCCGCGTGCTGTGGCGGTCCGGGTCCGCGGCGGTGCTCGGTAAGGCCGACCGGCTCGGATTCGTCGAGGGCGCCAACTGGGGTGAGGGTGCCGTCGGCACCAACGCCATCGGGACCGCGCTGGCGTCCAACCGGGCCGTGCAGGTGTTCTCCGCCGAGCATTTCCTGCGCAGCCACCACGCCTGGACCTGTGCGGGCGCCCCGGTCCGCGATCCGCGCACCGGGCAGGTCATCGGCGTCGTCGACGTCTCCGGCCCGGCCGCGACGGTGCATCCGACCACCGTCGCGCTCGTCGACGCTGTCGCCCGCCTGGCCGAAGCGCACCTGCGCGAGCAGCACGAGGGGACGCTGAATCGGTTGCGGATGGTCGCCGCGCCCATCCTGGCCCGCATCGGCAGTCCGGCGCTGGCGGTCGACGCCGACGGCTGGGTGGCCGCCGTCGACCAGATGCCGCTGCACAACCGGATACTGCTGCCCGACGAACTGGCCCCGGGGCGGGCGTGGATCCCGACCCTCGGGCGCTGCGACGTCGAGATGCTGCCCGGCGGTTGGCTGGTCCGGCCATCGATCGCCGCGGCCGACGACGACGCGACCGCCACCCGCGTCGTCCTGGACCTGCGCGGTGCTCCGGTCCTGGAGATGGCCGGGCAGTTCGGTGGGTGGCGCCATGACATCTCGCTGCGGCACGCCGAAATCCTGCTGGTGCTCGCGATCCACCGGAATGGGAGGTCGGCTTCGGAGCTCGCCGAGGACCTCTACGGTGACCGAAGCCGAGTGGTGACGGTGCGGGCCGAGCTGTCCCGGATGCGAAAGCAGTTGGCGGGCTTGATTCTTGGCAAGCCCTACCGGTTCGGCGACGATGCCGTCATCGACGTGCGCTACCCGGCCGACCGCTCGACGCTGCTCGGCGCCTCGACGGCCCCGGCAATCCGGGCCTTGCGCACCGTCGCCTGAACCGGGGCACCTTCACCTCGCGAGCAGACGCAAAACTGTCGTTTTCGTCGGGAAAACGACAGTTTTACGTCTGCTCGCGGGAGATAGGCGACCGGCTACTCTGGCTGGATGCTGGATCTCACCGCCGACCCGATCGCTCTGACCGCCGCCCTGGTCGACATTCCCAGCGAATCGCGGCACGAGCAGCTCATCGCCGACGAGATCGAGGCTGCACTCAAGGCCCAGGCTCCGCACTTCGAGGTGATCCGCAACGGCGACGCGGTGCTGGCCCGGACCAACCTGGGCCGGCCGTCGCGGGTGCTGCTGGCCGGCCACACCGATACCGTCCCCGCGGCAGACAACCTGCCGAGCCGCCTCGAGGGTGGCGAGCTCTGGGGCTGTGGCACCTCCGACATGAAGGCCGGCGACGCGGTGTTCCTGCACCTGGCCGCCACCATCGCCGAGCCGACGCATGACATCACCCTTGTCATGTACGACTGCGAGGAGATCGAGTCCAGCGCCAACGGTCTCGGCCGCATCGAACGGGAACTGCCCGACTGGCTCACGGCCGACGTCGCGATCCTCGGGGAACCGTCGGGCGGCCTCATCGAAGCCGGCTGCCAGGGGACCTTGCGCGTCATCATCCACGCCACCGGCACGCGTGCGCATTCGGCGCGATCCTGGCTGGGGGACAACGCCATTCACAAGCTCGGCGCGGTGCTCGAGCGGCTGACGGCCTACCAGCCGCGCTCGGTCGACATCGACGGCTGCGTCTACCGCGAGGGACTGTCCGCGGTCCGCATCGACGGTGGCATCGCCGGCAACGTCATCCCCGACGCCGCGTCGGTCACCGTCAACTTCCGGTTCGCGCCGGACCGCAGCGTCGAGCAGGCCCTGGCGCACGTGCACGAGGTCTTTGCCGGTCTCGACGTGCGCATCGAGCTCACCGACTCCGCCGCGGGTGCGCTGCCCGGTCTGACGCAACCGGCCGCCGCCGCGCTCGTGGCCGCAGCCGGGGGACAGGTTCGGGCCAAGTACGGCTGGACCGACGTGGCACGCTTTGCCGCCCTTGGTATTCCGGCCGTCAACTACGGGCCGGGCGACCCGAACCTGGCACACAAGGTCGACGAGCGCGTGACGACGGCGGACATCACTGCCGTCACCGAGATGCTGCGGCGGTATCTGACAAGTTGAGTAGCGTCCGCGTCGACAGCTGGATTTTCGCCGTCCGGATCACCAAGACCCGGTCTTTGGCGGCCGCCGCCTGCCGGGCCGGCCACGTCCGCGTCAACGGCGCCACCGTCAAACCGGCGCAGCTGGTCAGCCCGGGCGACGAGGTCCGGGTCCGGCTCGAGGGCCGCGAGCGCATCGTCGAGGTCATCCGCCCGATCGCCAAGCGGGTCGGCGCGGCCGTCGTGCCGGAATGCCTGATCGACCGCAGCCCGCCGCCACCGGCCAAGGAGACGATGCCTGCCGTGCCGGTCCGCGATAGGGGAGCGGGTCGCCCCACCAAACGTGAACGGCGACAGCTGGATCAGCTGCGGGGGTACTGAGCGGCAATAAATCAGTTGCGCCCGTGAGTACTGTGGGTTTTGCAATTGCTGTCAACCGAGGTGGGCCGAAAACATGCTGGGAGAAGACATCTCCGGATAACCGGAGAACGCCCTCGCCCTGTCACTCTCACGAGAGCTTTTGCATGTCTTCTATCACCTGTTCCCATTTGTCGTTTTCCTGGCCCGAGGGAACCGAAGTGTTCTCGGATCTGTCGTTCACTGTCGGTGCCGGTCACACCGGACTTGTTGCGCCCAACGGTGCCGGCAAGAGCACGCTGCTCAAACTCATTGCCGGAGAACTGCAGCCGACCAGTGGCGGCGTGACCGTCGACGGCACGCTCGGCTACCTGCCGCAGACACTGCCGTTCGCCACCGATCTGACCGTCGCGGAAATGCTCGGTGTGGCACCCGTTTTGGCTGCTTTGACGGCGCTCGCAGAGGGTGACGCATCCGAGGCCGTGTTCGCCACCATCGGTGACGACTGGGACATCGAGGAACGCAGCACGGCGCAGCTGGCCCGGCTCGGTCTCGACGTCCCGCTCGACCGGGTGCTCGGCACGCTGTCGGGCGGCGAGGTCGTCACCCTCGGCCTGGCTGCGCAATTGCTGCGGCGGCCCGATGTTCTGCTTCTCGACGAGCCCACCAACAACCTGGATTCCGCTGCACGGCAACGGCTCTACGACGAGCTGGACCGCTATCCAGGCGTTCTGCTGCTGATCAGTCATGACCGTGCGCTGCTGGACCGCATGGACCGCATCGCCGAACTGCGTGACGGTGACGTCCAGTTCTACGGCGGTAACTTCACGGCGTACCAGGATGCGATCGCTGAATTGCAGCGAGCGGCTGTCGATGAGATGCGTAACGCGGAGTCGCAACTGAAGCTGCAGAAGCGACAGATGCAGCAGGCCCGCGAACGCGCCGCCCGCCGGGCCGGCACCGCGGCCCGCAACGTGAAGGATGCCGGTCTGCCGAAAATCATTGCCGGAAAGCTCAAGCGCAATGCCCAGGAGTCGGCAGGCCGCGCCGACGAGGTCCACTCCCAGCGCGTCGACGATGCCCGGGCGCGCCTCGATGCCGCCGAGCGCGCGGTGCGCGACGACGATGTCATCGCCCTCGACCTGCCGGACACCGCCGTGCCCGCAGGCCGGACGGTGCTGAGCGCGAGGGGCCTGAACATCCAGCGTGGTGACCGAATGCTGTTCGCCGACAACGGAATCGATATCGATGTCCGCGGACCCGAACGGATCGCGCTGACCGGCCACAACGGTGCGGGCAAGTCCACACTGCTGCGGATGATCAACGGCGACCTCCGGCCCGATACCGGCACGCTGACCCGCGGCGACGGCCGCATCGCCTACCTGTCGCAGCGGCTCGACCTGCTGGACGAGCAGCGCAGCGTCCTGGAGAACCTGATGTCCTGGGCGCCGACCTTGAGCATCACCCGCAGGCGGCACCTGTTGGCGCAGTTCCTGTTCCAGGACAACAGGATTGATCTGCCGGTGTCGGTGCTGTCCGGCGGGGAGCGGCTACGTGCGACGCTGGCCTGCGTGCTGTACGCCGAACCAGCGCCGCATCTGTTGCTGCTCGACGAACCGACCAACAACCTCGACCTGGTGAGCGTCGCGCAACTGGAGTCGGCGCTGAACGCCTACCGGGGTGCCTTCATCGTGGTCAGCCACGACGAGCGCTTTCTCGATGCGATCGGCATCGAGCGACGAATCACGTTGCCGGAGCGCGACGCAGGGTGAACTGCTCGGTTTATCGGTAGCCCGCGATTGCCCCTCGGTCTACCCCTGTTTCGGTCGGCGGCCGTCAACTTTCATTGACCGTCAAGGAAAGTTGACGGCTCCAGATCGAACATGCCATACCGAGAGGTGCGGTTGCGGCACCAGCTGTGGCGAATCGCGCTAGATATCCTGCGGCCGGGTCTGGGCCGGGCGGCGTGGCGGGGGAGTGGCGTCGCCCGACGGACCGGCTGCCGGATCCGCGCCCCCGTCACCCGCGACACCGGCCGTGCCACGGTGCTCGACCGACAGAATCCGCTTGTCGTCCTCGCCCTTCTCGTGGCGCTCCGGGTCCCGACGTTCCCGGTCCCGATCATCAGCGTCCGGCTTGTCATGTTCGCCAACGGAATTCACGTCACCGGAGTCGCTCAGTCCGCCCAGTCCGGCTCCGGCCGCGTGCCCGGCACCGACACCGTCCGCCCCACCCAGTCCGCCGAGCAGCCCGCCCAAGACGCCACTCACGCCCTGCGCGATCTGCCCGGGAATCTGCCCCAACGCCTGCGCGACACCCTGCGCGATCTGTCCGGCCTGCTGGCCCACCTGACCGATCGTCTGCGCGGCGTCGCCACCACCGGCGGCCGGCGAACCCGGCACCGCCGCACCGAGCCCGCCCGGCGTACCGGCACTGACGCCGCCACCACCGCCGGGTATGCCCTCAGCGACCGAGGACAGCCCACGTGCGCCCTGCTCGTCACCGGCCCGGTACGACTCAGCAGCACGGTGCAACTGCTCGGACAGCTGCTGACCGGCGGCGCCCGTCGACTGTAGGATGCTGTCGCGTCGCGCCATGACCCCACCCAGCGCCGTATTCATGCCGTGAGCGATCAGCCCGTGCGTCGCCGCAGGACCGGCCGGGCCGACCGACTGGCCAATACCCGCACCGTTCTGGAGCTGACCGAGCCCGGCCGCGACGGCATCGTGCACCCGGGCCATGCCCAGCACACCCTCGGTATTGACGTACAGCGGATCGCCCATGACCTGCCCCTCGAAGATCTGTTGCGGTCAATCCTATGGCGGCGTCGACGACCTGCCCTGCGGCAAATGGTCAGCTGCGTTCGGCGGCGACCTCCGCCGCCACGGCGTGAGCCTGCCTGGCGAACGCACAGTCGACGCCGACTCGGCCGAAACAGTCCGCGGCCCGGACGTCGCCCAACAACGCCGCGTCGTGCAATGCGCGCAGCGCCACCGCTGACTGGCCGCCGCGCTCGGCGGCGCGGAACGCATCGCGGGCGGCAGCGATCGCGCCGTGCTGGTCCCGCCGCGCCGCGTTGGTCCAGGCGCGGGCCAGCGCCAGTTCGGGTGCGAACAGCATCGATTTCAGGCCGTGCCTGGCCTCGGCACGGGCCAGTGCCCGGCCCGCCTCGGCGGTCGCCCCGCGCTGACCGAGCGCCCGCGCCAGCAGCATCCACGCCAGCGGGCCCCACGAATATCCGGTGCGCCCCAGCGCTTTCGCCGCGTCCTGCAGCAATTCGATCGCCGAGTCGAGCTCGCCCCGGGCGATGAGCACGTCGGCCAACAGCACCTCCCCGATGGCGCGCCCGGGCTGTTGGGACTGCGTGAAATCGATCAGCTCCTGCGCCAGCTGCTGAGCTCCCTCCGGCTCACCGGTCAACAGCAGGGCCGTGGTCTGCCCGAACCCACTGGTGAACCGCAACAGCCCCGGCTGCCCGGCGGCCAGCGCGCGCTCGGCGAAGGCGTCCACCTCGGCCAACCGGCCCGTGCGGGCACAGCTCAGCGCCGCCGCCGATGCCGCCCAGCCGATGGCCGTGTCGCTCGGGTCTGGACTGGACAGCACCGAGTCGGCCAGCTGCATGGCCCGGTTGAGGTTGCCGGCGTTCATCGCGAACGTCGCCGACAAGGCGTCCAGGGTGACCTGCGCCGCCGGCGTCTGGACCCGGCTGCGGACGGTGCGCAGGAAGGCCGTCGCGCGCTCGGGCTCGGACAGCATCCAGAACTGGTTGGCCGCGCGGGGCAGCGCCCACATCATCAACGCGGGCTCGGTCAGTGCGGTCGCGTCGACCTCGGCCAGCACGGCATCGGCGTCCAGGCCGCGCCCCTGCCAGGCCAGGGCGTAGCTCAACGTCACCCGGGTGGCCAGGCCGCCGGCCGGCAGCGCGGCCCGCCCCAGCCGTTCCGCCAGTTCGAGATCGCCCAGCCGCAGGGCATCGTCGGCCGCGGCAGCCAGCTCGGCGACGGGTAGGGCGTCACCGCCGTCGAGTGCCCGCACCGCGCGCCGCAGCCGGCCGACGACGCCGTCGCTGTCCAGCGCCGGCTGCGGGTCAGCAGCGGGGGACGCGACGGGAGAAACCGGTCCGTCGGCCGTCACCGGTACCACCAGCCGATCCCGTACGAGTGTCGAAATGCCCTCGGGCAGAGACTGATTCGATTCCGCCGTGACGATGACCCGGGCCGCTCCCGACACGGCGAGCTGGTAGACCAGCGACGCCGACAACCGGTCGAGCAGATGTCCGTCGTCCACGACCAACAGCAGTCCGGTCCCGAGCGCCTCTCGCGCCGCGCGCAACACCTGAACCGTCCGGCCCGTCTCGGGCACCGTGAACAACCGCTCGAAGGCGCCGAACGGCACCCGGGAGTCGGCCGCGGTGCCGGTGATCCAGGCTGCGCGCTCGAAGTCGGGCGCCAGCTCGTCGTATGCGGCCCGCGCGGATGTGGTCTTGCCGGACCCGCGGGCACCGGTCAGCAGCGCACCGGACCGGGTTTCGACGCCCGCTTTGAGCTGGCTCATCACCACGGTCCGATCCTATGGCTGTGCGACGCGCGGGACGGCTCGATTAGCGTTGCGGTGTGACAACCGAAAATGCCTACGCCGTCTGTGTCTACTGCGCCGCCGGTCCCCGTCATCCCGAATTGCTCACCCTCGCGGGCGATGTCGGCCGGGCGATCGCGGCGCGAGGCTGGACGCTGGTGTCCGGTGGCGGCAACGTCTCGGCCATGGGCGCCGTCGCCGACGGAGCCCGCGAGAACGGCGGCCGCACCATCGGCGTCATCCCGAAGAAACTGGTGCACCGTGAGCTGGCCGACGTGAACGCCAGCGAACTGATCGTCACCGACACCATGCGCGAGCGGAAGCAGATCATGGAGGACCGGTCCGACGCCTTCATCGCGCTGCCCGGCGGCATCGGCACCCTCGAGGAGTTCTTCGAGGCCTGGACTGCCGGCTACCTCAACATGCACGACAAGCCGCTGGTGATGCTCGATCCGCACGGCCACTACGACGGCCTCCTGGCCTGGCTGCACACTCTGGTCGACAGCGGCTACGTCCAGCAGGAGGCGTTGGACCGGCTGGTGGTCGTCAAAGACGTCGATGAGGCCATGGCTGCTTGTGCGCCGCGTGACATCGCTCACTAGGCTCACCGGGCATGAGTGACGAGACATCACGCACCGGCGTCGGGCTGCTCGATATTGCTAAGCAACTGCCCGGTTTTCTGTCCGACGCCCCGGTGATCCTTCGGGGCCTGATCACCGGCTTCGGTGCCAGCCCGACGGCGAAGACGTCCATCGGCAAGGTGTTCCAGGAACGCGCCGAAGCCAACAAGGACAAGGTCTTCATCAAGTTCGACGACCAGCGCATCACCTATGGCCAGGCCAACGCGACGGTGAACCGCTACGCGTCGGTGCTCGCGGCCAAGGGCGTCGGCCCCGGCTCTGTGGTCGGCATCATGCTGCGCAACTCGCCCGACGCCGTCCTCCTGATGCTGGCGACGGTCAAGTGCGGCGCGGTCGCCGGAATGATCAACTACAACCAGCGCGGCAACGTCCTGGCGCACAGCCTCGGCCTGCTCGGCGCCAAGGTTCTGGTCACCGAGTCGGACTTCCACGAGCCCGTCATCGAGTGCGGTGCTGATGCGGAGCTCACCAAGGGCCTCATGTCGGTCGAGGAGCTGCGCGAGCAGGCCGTCGGCCAGTCGACCGCCAACCCGGTGGGCACCAGCCAGATCCTGGCCAAGGAGAAGGCGTTCTACATCTTCACCTCGGGCACCACCGGCCTGCCCAAGGCCAGCGTCATGACGCACTATCGCTGGCTGCGCGCCCTCGGCGGGTTCGGTGGGCTGGGGCTGCGCCTGAACAGCAGCGACACCCTGTACTGCTGCCTGCCGCTGTACCACAACAACGCACTGACGGTGGCGACGTCCTCGGCCCTCAACGCCGGTGCGGCGCTCGCGCTGGGCAAGTCGTTCTCCGCCTCGCGGTTCTGGGACGAGGTCATCAAGTACGACGCCACCGCGTTCATCTACATCGGCGAGATCTGCGGCTACCTGCTGAACCAGCCGCCCAAGCCCACCGATCGGGCACACAAGGTCCGGGTCATCGCCGGCAACGGACTGCGCCCCGCGATCTGGGACGAGTTCACCTCACGCTTCGGCATCAAGCGGGTGTGCGAGTTCTACGCCGCCAGCGAGGGCAACACCGGCTTCGTCAACGTCTTCAACATCGACAAGACCACGGGCATCTGCCCGTCGCCCGTCGTCTACGTGGAATACGACCTGGAGACCGGCGAGCCGGCCCGCGGCCCCGACGGCCGGCTGCGCAAGGTCAAGCGCGGCGAACCGGGCCTGTTGCTCAGCAAGGTCAACAACCTGCAGCCGTTCGACGGCTACACCGACAAGGCCGCCAGCGAGAAGAAGCTGGTGCGCAACGCCTTCAAGGACGGCGACGTCTGGTTCAACACCGGTGACCTGATGCGGTCGCAGGGCTTCGCACACGCCGCGTTCGCCGACCGGCTCGGCGACACCTTCCGGTGGAAGGGCGAAAACGTGGCCACCACCGAGGTCGAGGCCGCGCTCGGCGCCGACGACCAGGTGGAGGAGTGCACCGTGTACGGCGTCGAGGTGCCGGGCTGCGGCGGCCGCGCCGGCATGGCGTCGGTGCAGTTGCGCGACGGCGCCGAATTCGACGGCGCCCGCCTGGCCAAGGCGGGCTTCGAGCACCTGCCCGCCTATGCGGTGCCGCTGTTCATCCGGATCGTGCCCGAGCTGGCGCACACCTCGACGTTCAAGAACCAGAAGGTCGACCTGCGCAAGCAGGGCTACGGCGACGAGGTGAAAGACCCGATCTACGTGCTGGCGGGCCGCGACGAGGGCTACGTGCCGTTCTACCCCGAGTACCCCGCCGAGGTGAAGGACGGCAAGAAGCCGCGTTAGCCAGGGATTTGTGCACGATTATCCGCGGTTACCGCGGATAATCGTGCACAAATCACACGGTGGCGAGGTGCGCGCTGATCGCGTCGGCGGCCACTTGGGCGCCGTCCCGTTCGCGGATGTCGGCGCCGATGACGGCCGCCGCCTTGTGGTAGGCGGGGATGACGAGCGCCCGTTGCACGGCAGCCCGAATCTGTTCCACGCCAGCCTTTTTCGGTAGCGCGATGCCGGCGCCGGCAGCTTCGATCGCCTTCCCGACGCCCTTCTGGTCGATCAGCGGGTTGGCCGGCATGATGACCAGCGGCACGTCGAACGACAACGCGCGCATCGTCGTGCTGTGGCCGCCGTGGCCGACCACCAACGACGTCGTCGCGAGGACCTCGTCGTGGTCCAGCCAGTCGTGCAGCGTGGCGTTGGCCGGAACCCGCAACCCCGCGGTGTCGATGCTGGCGCCCGCGGTGACGGTGACGTCGACCGGCAACGGGGCGAGCGCGTCGAGGATGTTCTGCAGCATCGCCCGCTGGCCACCGAAGCCACATGTGCTGAGGCTGACCAGGATTCGCGGCGTCGCGGCTGCGACGGCTGATTTTGGTGTGCCCTGCCAGGCCACCCCGGTATGGACGACCGGCGGTGTGCCGCGCATCGGGTCGAGGTCAGCGCGTGCGGCGACGATCTGCAAGGCCTTGGCCCGCTCCGGAGCCAGCACGTCCAACCCACGTAGCCGTGCGTACCACCCCATCGGGCCGGCGGCAGTGTCCTGAATGGCGCGGTAGAAACAGTGGGCGAACACCACCAACGGGATGCCGCTCTTGATGACGTCCGCGATAACCGCGACCAGGAGCGTGTCGACGACGATGGCGTCCGCGCCGTGGCGCCGCGCGGCGTCGAGCACCTGCGGGCCGAGGCTGCGATCGGTCATCTCGCGGACGAATGTGGTCATGAGGGAGGCCAGCGACCGTGGCGTGGTCGGGTCGAATTCCCTTCCGGTGCTGAAGGTTTCGAAGGAAAAGCCCGCCGTCTCGACGCGTCCGCGGGCGCCGGTGTGGCCGATGAAATGGACGTCGACGCCGCGCTGCCGGAGTGCGCGGGCAACCGCGAGTTGTGGCGGGATGTTGCCGCCGCCGTCGACGATGGCCCACAGGATCTTCATGGCTACCTGCCCTTCGGCGTCGTCCATCGGCGGTCGAGGTGGCTTCGCCCTCACTTGTCAGGCAACGGTCAGATCGAGGGCTAAAACACTGCTTCCCACGATCGCAACTCACTCAGCGAATGTCCAGCAAACCGATGGTTTTTTGCCTCGTCAGGCGCGGCCGGTCCTGCGGTGGTCGCCCGGGGTACGGGCGGCCGCCGCGGAAGATGATCGGAGCTGAAGGTCACCACGTCACGGATGTCTCGATGTCGCGTGCCGCAACCGCGGAATCAGCGGATTTGCGGCAGCCCGATAGCCTGGGAGTCGTGCAGTCCTCCGCAAGGGGCCAGTTCCTGGGTCGCCAGGTGGCCGGCGATCGCGCGCTGATCATGGCGATCGTCAACCGCACCCCGGATTCCTTCTACGACCGGGGGGCGACCTTCAGCGACGGCGCAGCCAAGGACGCGGCGCACCAGAAGATCGCCGAAGGGGCCGACGTCATCGACATCGGCGGCGTCAAAGCGGGACCGGGCAGCACCGTCGACGCCGATGAGGAGATCGCGCGCGTCGTGCCGTTCATCGAGTGGCTCCGCGGCGAATACCCCGACCAACTGATCAGTGTCGACACCTGGCGCGCGAACGTGGCCAAGCAGGCCTGCGCCGCCGGGGCCGACCTGATCAACGACACCTGGGCCGGCGCCGATCCGGGACTGCCCGAGGTGGCCGCCGAATTCGGGGCGGGACTGGTCTGCTCGCACACCGGCGGGGCCGTGCCGCGGACCCGGCCCTTTCGCGTCAACTACGGCGTCACCGAACGCGGTGTGGTGGACGACGTCATCGCCGAGGTCACCTCAGCGGCGCAGCATGCCGTCGACGTCGGCGTCTCGCGGGACGCCATTCTGATCGACCCGACGCACGATTTCGGCAAGAACACTTACCACGGTCTTAGTTTGTTGCGCCACGTAAAAGATCTTGTAAATACCGGATGGCCAGTCCTGATGGCCCTGAGTAACAAGGATTTCGTGGGGGAGACTTTAGGTGTCGAACTGACCGAGCGCCTGGAGGGGACGCTGGCCGCGACGGCACTCGCCGCCGCTGACGGCGCCGCCATGTTCCGGGTGCACGAGGTGGGCCCCACCCGGCGCGTCCTGGAAATGGTCGCGTCGATCCAGGGCGGGCGTCCACCGAGCCGAACAGTGAGGGGACTCGCGTGACCCTAATGCCCGAGATGACTGCCGAATCCATCGCTCGCCATGCGTGGCTGGCCGAACGCAGCTGGAGCCGGCCGACGTGGACCATCGCTGAGCTCGAGGCCGCCAAGGCCGGCCGGACCGTCTCTGTCGTGCTGCCCGCCCTGAACGAGGAAGACACCGTCGCCGACGTCATCGACAGCATCAGCCCGCTGCTGGGTGGTCTGGTCGACGAGCTCGTCGTGCTCGACTCCGGTTCGACCGACGAGACCGAACTGCGCGCCATCGAGGCCGGCGCCCGCGTCGTCAGCCGGGAACAGGCGCTGCCCGAGGTGCCGGTCCAGCCCGGCAAGGGTGAGGCGCTGTGGCGCTCGCTGGCCGCCACCACCGGCGACATCATCGTCTTCGTCGACTCCGACCTGCTCGACCCCGACCCGATGTTCGTGCCCAAGCTGCTGGGCCCGCTGCTGCTCGCCGACGGTGTGCACTTGGTCAAGGGCTTCTACCGCCGGCCGCTCAAGGTGGGTGGCGCGGAAGAAGCCAACGGCGGCGGCCGGGTCACCGAACTGGTGGCACGTCCGCTGCTGGCGTCCCTGCGGCCCGAGCTGACGTGCCTGCTGCAGCCGCTGGGCGGCGAATACGCCGGTACCCGGGAGCTGTTGACGTCGGTCGGCTTCGCGCCGGGCTACGGCGTCGAGATCGGCCTGCTGATCGATACCTACGACAAGCTGGGCCTCGATGCCATCGCACAGGTCAACCTCGGGGTGCGCACGCACCGCAACCGGCCGCTGACCGAGCTGGCCGCGATGAGCCGTCAGGTGATCGCCACGCTGCTGTCGCGCTGCGGCATCAGCGACTCGGGCGTCGGGCTGACCCAGTTCTTCGCCGACGGCGACACCTTCACGCCCCGCACGTCGACCGTGTCGCTGATCGACCGTCCCGCCATGAACACCTTGCGCTGACCCGCCTCGGCGGCGCTTGTCGGTGCCATCCGGCAGGATCGTCGGTGTGACACTGATTCTGATCTACCTGGTGGTGCTGATCCTCGTCGCGGTGGTCCTGTTCGCACTGGGCACCGTGCTGTTCGGGCGCAGCGAGCAGTTGCCGCCGCTGGCGCGGAGCACCACGGCCACCGTGCTGCCCGCGTCCGGTGTCACCGGTGCCGACGTCGACGCCGTCAGGTTCACGCAAACCCTGCGCGGTTACAAGACCAGCGAGGTTGACTGGGTGCTGGAGCGGCTGGCGCAGGAACTGGACTCGTTGCGAGGCGAGCTGACCACGTTGCGTGCACAGACCGCGGACGCCGAGCAATGACCACTCCCGACCGGACCCGGTGCGGGTGGGTCGACATCGGTGAGTCGGCGGATGGGGTGATGTACCGCGATTACCACGACACTGAATGGGGCCGCCCGCTGCGCGGCACACAGGCGCTGTTCGAACGCGTCTCGCTGGAGGCGTTCCAGAGCGGCCTGTCCTGGCTGATCATCCTGCGCAAGCGAGAGAACTTCCGGGCGGCGTTCAAGGGGTTCGACGTGGCCACGGTGGCCGGCTTCGGGGAGAAGGACATCGACCGGCTGCTGGCCGATCCGGGCATCGTCCGGAACCGCGCCAAGATCGAGGCGACCATCGCCAATGCCCGCGTGATCGACGGCGGCCTGGACCTCGACGAGCTGCTGTGGTCGTTCGCGCCGCCGCCGCGGCCGCGGCCGGCTGACCTGGCACAGGTCCCGGCGACCACACCGGAATCGGTGGCCATGGCCAAGGAACTGAAGCGCCGCGGGTTCCGGTTCGTCGGCCCCACCACGGCGTATGCGTTGATGCAGGCCACCGGGATGGTGGACGACCATGTCGAGGCCTGCTGGGTGCCCCGCCACAGCTTGTCGGAGGCGTGACGGGCGGGTCTTTCACACCCTCGGGTAGCGATAGGGAACAATAGACGTAGTTCAGTTGCAGTTCAGTGCCGTGAGGCTACCCACTGAGTGGGTGGTTGCGGCCTTGATCCGGGACCGTGGATGCGGTCCGGGCGCGTGCGGAGGGAGCACCCGATGGCGGCGATGAAGCCCCGGACCGGCGACGGTCCACTGGAAGCAACCAAAGAGGGGCGCGGCATCGTCATGCGGGTACCGCTGGAGGGTGGCGGTCGTCTGGTGGTCGAGCTGACCCCGGATGAGGCCGCAGCCCTGGGCGACGAACTGAAGAACGTCACCAGCTAGTTCAGCCGCAGACGCTCCGATAGATGTCGAGCGTCTGCTGGGCGACCTGCATCCAGGAGAACTCCTCGATGCACCGCCGACGGCCGGCCTGCCCGAATGTGCGGGCCTGTTCCGGGTTCCGGACCAACGCATTGACCGCGTCCGCGAGCCCTGTCTCAAACCCCACGGCATCCGCGGCGTCGTAGTGCACCAGTGAACCTGTGGTGCCTTCGTCGACCACCTCGGGAATGCCGCCGACGTCCGAGGCGACGACGGCGGTGCCGCAGGCCATGGCTTCGAGGTTGACGATGCCGAGCGGTTCGTACACCGAGGGACAGACGAAAACTGTTGCTGTCGCCAGGATTTCGCGGATCTTCTCGATCGGCAGCATCTCCTGGATCCAGTGCACCCCGGCGCGCGTGGCGCTGAGCTCCTTCACCGCGGCCGCCACCTCGGCGGCGATTTCCGGGGTGTCGGGTGCGCCCGCACACAACACCAGCTGCACGTCGGGGTCAAACCGGTGGGCCGCCGCGATGAGGTGGCCGACGCCCTTCTGCCGGGTGATCCGCCCGACGAACGCCACGATCGGCCGGTCCGGATCGATCCCCAGCTCGGCCAGGGTCTGGCCCGCCTCGACCGGGTACCAGTCGTCGGTGTCGATCCCGTTGCGCACCACGTGCACTCGCGCCGGGTCCAGCTGCGGGTAGGTGGCCAGGACGTCGGCCCGCATGCCCGCGCTGACCGCGATGACGGCGTCGGCCGCTTCGATCGCCGTGCGCTCGACCCACGAGGAGATGCGGTAGCCGCCACCGAGCTGCTCGGCCTTCCACGGCCGGCGCGGCTCCAGCGAGTGCGCGGTCAGCACGTGCGGGATGCCGTGCAGCAGCGCGGTGAGGTGCCCGGCCATCCCGGTGTACCAGGTGTGCGAATGCACGACGTTCGGCATGGCGGCCGGTCCGGCGAAGGCGTTGTTGACCATAGCCAGATCCGCCGACAGCGTCGTCAGGGCCGCGTTGGCCCCGGCGAGCAGCGGATCGGGCTGTGCCACGAAGGCGTCCCGGCGGTGCACTCCCATGCAATGGACGTCAACGTCGCACAGCTTCGTGAGCTGACCGACGAGTTCGGTCACATGCACGCCCGCGCCGCCGTAGACCTCCGGTGGATACTCCCGCGTCATCATCGCCACCCGCATGTCGATGACGTTAACGCGTGCGGCGGGTTGGGGCGTATGTCTGGCCGCTTCGGTTGGTGGCTACTAGGTTTGGTGGCATGAGGGAACAGCCGCAGGTGCTGGGAATCGTCTTGGCCGGCGGTGAGGGCAAACGGCTGTATCCGCTCACCGCGGACCGCGCCAAGCCCGCCGTCCCGTTCGGCGGTGCCTACCGCCTCATCGATTTCGTCCTGTCCAACCTCGTCAACGCGCGTTACCTGCGGATCTGCGTTCTGACGCAATACAAGTCGCACTCACTGGACCGGCACATCTCGCAGAACTGGCGGCTGTCGGGTCTGGCCGGCGAGTACATCACCCCGGTCCCGGCGCAGCAGCGCCTGGGCCCGCGCTGGTACACCGGCTCGGCCGACGCCATCTATCAGTCCATGAACCTCATCTACGACGAGGACCCCGACTACATCGTGGTTTTCGGCGCCGACCACGTGTACCGCATGGACCCCGAGCAGATGGTGCGGTTCCACATCGAGAGCGGGGCGGGCGCGACCGTCGCGGGCATCCGGGTGCCGCGCGCCGAGGCGTCGGCGTTCGGCTGCATCGACGCCGACGAGTCCGGCCGCATCCGCAGCTTCATCGAGAAGCCGGCCGACCCGCCGGGTACGCCCGACGACCCCGAGCAGACCTTCGTCTCCATGGGCAACTACGTGTTCACCACCAAGGCGCTCATCGATGCCATCCGGGTGGACGCCGAGAACCACGACTCCGACCACGACATGGGCGGCAACATCATCCCGCAGATGGTCGCCGACGGGATGGCGGCCGTATACGACTTCAACGACAACGAGGTGCCCGGCGCCACCGAGCGCGACCACGGCTACTGGCGCGATGTCGGAACGCTCGACGCGTTCTACGACGCCCACATGGACCTCGTGTCGGTGCACCCGGTGTTCAACCTCTACAACCGGCGCTGGCCCATCCTGGGGGAGTCGGAGCATCTGGCCCCGGCCAAGTTCGTCAACGGCGGCGCGGCGCAGGAATCGGTCGTCGGCGCGGGCAGCATCATCTCGGCGGCGTCGGTGCGCAATTCGGTGCTGTCGTCCAACGTCGTGATCGACGACGGCGCCATCGTGGAGGGCAGCGTGATCATGCCCGGCGCCCGCGTCGGACGCGGTGCCGTGGTGCGGCACGCCATCCTGGACAAGAACGTCGTCGTCGGCCCCGGCGAGATGGTCGGCGTGGACCTGGAGAAGGACCGCGAACGCTTCTCGGTCAGTGCCGGCGGCGTCGTCGCGGTCGGTAAGGGCGTCTGGATCTAGACGGCCGCATCGGGCGAGGGCGGATTTCCGGCTCGTGCCCTTTTCGCCGATCCGCGGCGGCGGAGCAGCGCCACCGCTGCCCAGACCAGCAGCGCCAGCGCGACGACAACCAGCACCGGCAGCACGATCGCGACGATCACCAACCCGACGCTGGCCACGTCTTCGACCGTGCTCAGCGCGGGCGCCGCGAGCCCGCCGGTGGCGACATTCGCGACGGGCCGCACCGTCGACTTGGTCAGTGACACCACGAGTGCGGTGACGGCTCCGATCACCACGGGAATCCACTGACCGGAACTGGCGAATGCCCCCGGGTCGGTGACGGCGGCGGTCTGTGCCGCGGTGCCGGAGCCGAAGACGATGCCGCCAGACGTCGGTCGCACGAACGTCTGAATGGTGTCGTTGATGCTGTCGAGGGCGGGCACCTTGTCGGCGACGATCTCGACGACCAGCAGCACGGCCACGATGCCGATCACCCAGCCGTTGGTCAGCCATGCCCAGGGGTGCGGGAGCTCCACGAGATTGGTGAAGCGTCCCAGCAGGCCCATCGCGAGCAGGGGAATGTAGGCGTTGAGGCCCGACGCGGTGGCCAGGCCGAGCCCGGTGAACAGTTCCACCCGCTCAGTCTCCGGGATTTGTGCACGATTTCCCGCGCTGTCCGCGGATTTTCGTGCACAAATCCCGGGAATCACCAGACGTAGGGGAGCAAGCGATAGCGGACTTTGCGGGTGTAGTCGATGTACCCGGGCAGTTCGGCGCGCAGCATCTTCTCCTCGTCGAAGATCCGCGCCATGAGCGCCGGGGCGGCGGCCAGCACCGGGATCAGGCCCCAGTAGGAGCCCAGTGCCAGCGGGGTCGCGAGCATCATGATGAGCGCACAGATGTACATCGGGTGACGCACGATGCCGTACAGGCCGGTCGAGATGACCGGCTGGTTGTCCTCGACCGAGATGCTCGCGCCCGCGAAGTTGTTCTGGATGACGACCCATTGGGCCGCCAGCAGTGACACTGCGACGACGACGTTGCCGAGGACGACGACGGCCGTCGGCACGTAGGACCACCCGAAGCGCCAGTCGAGCGCGCTGACAACGCCGGTCGCGATCACCGACGCCAGGATCGCCCAGATGGCCACCTTCTGAATCGGGCGGGTCTCGGCCGTCGGGCCGCCATGCATCCGTCGCGCAAGGGCATCGGGATGTTTGACGGCCAGGTACATGCTCGGGCCCATGGTGGCGACCATGAAGACCGCGATGAAAACCCAAGCCTGCCAATAGTGGATAGTGCCGGCCGGCACGCACAGCAGCACCGCGAAGAAGACGATGCCGCCGGCCGCCGAGGCGAGCGCCTGCAGAGCGAGTTTCATGATTTCTCCTACCGTAGGTCACGGCGCCGGAAAGCCAAGGCGCCCAGGATGATCAGAGTTGCGTCCAGAACCAGCAGCCAGACCAGTGGCGTCGCGGTGAAGCTGCCCGATCCCACGCGCGGGATGTGGCTGAACGGATCGAGGTCCAGCACCCAGTGCGGCGAATTCGCCAGCGAACCGAGCAGATACACCGCGATGAAGCCGACCAGGGCGCCCCACGCCACCGGGGCGAACCGCGGCGCTGCCCCGAACAACACGGTCGTCACGGCGATCAAGAGCCAGACGGCGGGCAGCTGCACTGCTGCCGCACCCAGCACCAGGGGCAGTTTTCCGCCGATGTCGTCGGCCGCCGCCCCGTAGGTCAGGCCGGCCAGGAGACCGGATGTCAGCATCGCGACCGTCGTGCCGGCCAGTGCGATGACCAGATAGCCCGTCAGCCAACGGATCCGGCTCACCGCCCCGGCGAGCAGCGTCTCGGCACGCTGGCCGGTCTCCTCCTGATGGGGCCGCAGGGCCAGTGATACCGCGAACGCGGCGGCGACCATGCCGAGCATGTTGAAGGCGATCGCGATGAACGCCTCCTCCAGCGCGCTGGTGCCGCCGAGGCGCGTGATGATGTCGCGTGCCGAGCCGCTACCGCCCAGCTCGTCGCCGATACCGTGCACGACGCTGCCGACCAGCAGCCCGTACAGCCCGAGCCCGACGGTCCACACCAGCACCGAGCCGCGGGTCAGCCGCCATGCCAAACCTGTTGGTCCGCTGAGCATTCCGGTGGCCCGCGGCCGGCCACGTCGCTCGGCGAACATCCCGGCGCCGACATCGCGGGCACCCTGCAATTGGTACGCCAGTACCACCAGGGCGACGGTCAGCGTCAGGTGCAGCGCCAGCACGCCGAACCGGTCACCGGCATACGGGCGGACGAGCAGCGACCAACCCAGTGGAGACGCCCAGGACAGTTCGCTGCCGCCGGCGTCGCCCACGGCGCGCAGCGTGAAGGCGGCGCCGAGGACGCCGAAGGCGATACCGCGGGCGACACGGGCGCTGGCGGAGAGCTGCGCGGCTACGGCCGCGACGGCGGTGAACACCAACCCGGAGGCGGCCAGCGCACAACTGAAGGCCAGCGAACCCAATACGGGCACATCGGTATTCAGGAGGCCGAGGAAACCGAGCAGCCCGGTGAGCAGCGAGCCGCCACCGGTCAACAGCAGCGCGGCGGTCAGGCTCGCATTGCGGCCCACGGCTGTCGAGTCGATGAGCTCGGTGCGTCCGGCCTCTTCGTCGGCGCGGGTGTGCCGGATCATCGTCAGGATGACGGCGACGGCAATCAGCACGTGGAACATGCCGGCTTTCCAGATGCCGGCCGCGCCCAGGCTGTCGTTGTAGATGTTGCCGTATATCGCGCGCTGGGCCGGGCTGGCCATGATGCTCGCGACGAATCCGGCGCGGCCCGCCGCGGTGGGGTAGACGGCCTCGATACTGCCGATGTACACCGTCGACAGCGGCAGGGACAGCAGCAGCACCCACAGCGGTAGAACGATGCGGTCGGTCCGCAGATAAAGACGAAGCAGCCCAAGGGTTCCGGTGAAGCTGGACGCCCCGGCAGCAGGTCGGGAGGGCCGGGCCGGGCGGTCCAGGACGGCGGTCATGCCCGCACCTGCTCGGGTTCGCGGCGGGCCCGGCCGCCGTCGTAGTGCCGCAGGAACAGGTCCTCCAGGGTGGGTGGCTGGCTCACCAGTGATCGCACGCCGGCATCGCCGAGTGCCTTGATGACCGCACCGAGGCTCTCCGATTCGACGCGGGCCGTGAGCATCCTGCCGTCGAAGAAGATGTCGGAAACCCCTGGGAGATGGTCGATTCGGCCCGGGTTGTTGATCATGTCGGCCTTGATGGTGGTGCTCGACAGATGCCGCATCGACTCCAGCGTGCCGGTCTCGACGGTCCGGCCGGCCCGGATGATCGTCACCCGCTGGCACAGTCGCTCGGTCTCGGCCAGGATGTGGCTCGACAGCAGGACGGTGGTGCCGCGGCCCGCGGCCTCGGCGACGCACTGCTGGAAGATGTTCTCCATCAACGGATCCAGACCGCTGCTGGGTTCGTCGAGCAGCAGCAGGTCGGCGTTCGAGGCGAACGCGGAGACCAGCGAGACCTTCTGCCGGTTGCCCTTCGAATACGTGCGGGTTTTCTTGGTGGGGTCCAGGTCGAACCGCTCGGTGAGTTCGGCGCGGCGCTTTTCGTCGATGCCGCCGCGCATCCGGGCCAGCAGGTCGATGGTCTCGCCGCCGGTCAGCGTCGGCCACAGCGTGACATCGCCTGGTACATAAGCGATGTGACGGTGCAATGCCACGGAGTCGGTCCAGGGGTCGCCGCCGAGTAGGCGGACGGAGCCGGAGTCGGCGCGGACGAGCCCGAGCAGGATGCGGATCGTCGTCGACTTGCCTGCGCCGTTGGGCCCGAGGAAGCCGTGCACCTCGCCCCGCTCGACCCTCAGGTTCAGTCCGTCGAGGGCCCGGACCGCCCCGAAGTTCTTTGTCAGGGTGTCGATTTCGATAGCGGCGTTCACATTCACTCCTCAGTGGTGGTGACGATGGGTTTGCCTGCTTCGCGTTGCGCGAGAAACGCCTCGTACATGGTTGGGTCGGCCATCAGGCCGTTGGTGTAGAGCTCGAGCGAGGGGAGCAGCATGTCCTGCGCGTAGTCGTGTAGCACCTGGCGGAAATCTGTCGGGTTGGGGTGCAGCTGGATGTAGGTCAGGAGCGCACCGCCGCTCGTCAGAGCCAGGAACCGGGCGCGCGCCTTGGGGTCGCGGCTGGGTTTGAGGGTGCCGGCGCGCACACCCTCTTCGAGATAGCCCTCGGTGTTGTCGATCATGCTCTGCCACAGCGACTTCGACAGTTCGCCGCCGGTCTGCAGCGCCTGCATCAGATAGGCGGTCATGGGTGCGAAGGATTCGATCTCGGCGAGCTGCGCGAACCATGCGCTCGGGCTGGCGTTCTGCATCGACTCGGTCTTGGCGACCCGGACCGTTTCGATGACGTAGGCGTCGCAGGCTTCGCGCAGTTTCTCCTTGGAGCCGAAGTGGTGGATCACCAATGCCGCGCTGACGCCGGCGGCCGCGGCGATGCTGCGAACGCTCGCCGAGAACCCGTGCTGGCCGAACTGCTCGATCGCCGCGTCACGGATGCGGGCGACGGTGGTGAGGTCCTCGACTGAACGCATGTTTAGTACGCTAAACACGCGTTCAGTCAGTCGTCAAGCGTCTGACCCGTCAAAGAGCCGTAAAAGATTCGACAGAAACGTCAACGGCACGGCGTGAGCTGGCGCGTACCGGCCGCTGACTCTGCGGTGAGGGTGTTGCCTACTCGGCCTTTTGCGCCGTGAGCGCAGGGTCAACGAGGGGCCGGGCGGTGCCGACCGTTGATCCTGCGGTGGCGGTGCTGCCTACTCGGCCTTTTACGCCCTGAGCGCAGGGTCAACGCCGAGCAGAGGAGCAGCTAGTCGCGGACCGCGGCCAGGAGCCCGTCGCCGAGCGGGACCAGGACCGGGGTCAGCCGCTCGTCCTCGGCGATGGCGCGCGTGGCCTCCCGCACCGCCGTCACGTCGCGGTCGTTGGCGGCGGCGTCGCCGGCGCGACCGCCGAGCGCGGCGCGGTGCACCACGATCACGCCGCCCGGTCGCAGCAGGCGGACGCCCTCGGCCACGAACTGCGGTTGATCGACGGGCTCGCCGTCGATGAAGACCAGGTCGTAGGACTCGTCGGCCAGCCGGGTCAGGACTTCCTGAGCGCGTCCCACGATCAGCCGGGTCCGGGACGGTCCGACACCCGCGGCGACGAACGCCTGCTTGGCCAGCCGCTGATGCTCGGGCTCGACGTCGATGGTGGTCAGCACACCGTCTTCGCGCATGCCCGACAGCAGCCACAACCCGCTGACGCCGGCACCGGTGCCGACCTCGACGACGGCCTTGGCCGACGCGATCTTCGCCAGCACACTCAGCAGCGCGCCCACCGCCGGGGTGACGGGGTTGGCCCCGCTCTCCTCGGCCCGCTCCCGGGTCGCGGCGGTGATGGGTTCCTCGGTGATGGACCTTTCGGCGTGCTTGACGATGGCCTCGGCCGTGCTCGGCTTGGGTGCGGCAGCAGCGACGGGCTGGGCCGGTGCCTGGGCGGGTGTCGCCGGAGCCGGCTGCGCCGGGTCAGGCGGGTTGCTACCGGCCGAAACCGTCGGGTCATCGGTGCTGGACATGTGCGCAGCGTAACGAACGCCCAGCGTGCCGCCGCTCAGTACACGCGCAATACGGCCGCGCTCTCAGGCGGCAGCCGGACGATCCTGAGCGGCCGCGCGCCACGCCCGGGAGCGAAGGTTAAGTTTTGGCGAACTCTCCGTGGGTATTCGCAGGTCATGGAGCTGAAGCCGGGTTTCTCAGGAAAAGTTCAGTTTGCTCATACATCAACCTCACCAGGGTGGGGAACCGTAATCGCCATGCACGCGAGTGTGAACGATCTGCAAGCCGATTCCGGACTCCGGCAGTCGCCGGACATCCGCGGAATCGGGAATATCGGACTTCAGGTACCGGTTTCTGCTGATGCGTCATGTGCCAACGACGCGGAAACTATGGAACTGGAGATTGCCACGACCGCCATGCCGGCCCCCACGAAGCTTGCCCCGACCCACATGTCCCATGTCCCGGTCGCCGAAGCCGAGGTGGATTGGGCTGAAGTCAGCGATGAATTGACCGGCACCGCCGTCTTCGATGCCACGGGCGACGTGGCCACCATGCCGTCGTGGGACGAGCTGGTCCGCCAGCACGCCGACCGCGTCTACCGGCTGGCCTACCGCCTGTCGGGTAACCCGCAGGACGCCGAAGACCTCACCCAGGAGACGTTCATCCGGGTGTTCCGCTCGGTGCAGAACTACCAGCCCGGCACCTTCGAAGGCTGGCTGCACCGCATCACCACCAACCTGTTCCTGGACATGGTCCGCCGCCGCACCCGCATCCGCATGGAGGCGCTGCCCGAGGACTACGACCGCGTGCCCGCCGATGATCCGAACCCCGAGGAGCTGTACCACGACTCGCGGCTGGGACCGGATCTGCAGGCCGCGCTCGATTCGCTGCCCCCGGAGTTCCGCGCCGCCGTGGTGCTCTGCGACATCGAAGGTCTGTCGTACGAGGAGATCGGCGCGACGCTCGACGTCAAGCTGGGCACCGTGCGCAGCCGTATCCACCGTGGCCGGCAGGCTCTGCGCGAGTACCTCGCCAGCCACCCGGGTGACTACTCCGAGGCGGCCGCGGCCATCTCCGCCAAGTCCGCCTGAGCGTTGTGACGTATCCGTCCCAGGTTGTCGCGCTACATTCAGTAGTAACGGCAACACGGACGAAGGCGTGGCGCGGAGAGGAGCTCGGTGATGGTCGACCGGGGACAGTTGTTCCGTCGTGCGTTCTCCTGGCTGCCCGCACAGTTCGCCTCCCAGAGCGACGGACCCGTCGGCCCACGCCGCTTCGGGTCCACGGAGCACCTGGCCATCGAGGCCATCGCGGCATTCGTCGACGGTGAGCTTCAGATGGGTGCGCACCTGCGCGCCGCCCATCATCTGTCCCAGTGCCCGGATTGCGCCGCAGAGGTGGATGCGCAGGGTCAGGCGCGGAGCGCGTTGCGCGATTCCTGCCCGATCATCGCGCCCAATTCCTTGCTGGGTGCGCTGGCGAACATCCCGAATGACGCATCGGTGCAGTTCGCGGATATCCAAGCGGCCGGGATCGAAGACGGGGACTTTGCCGATCGGCCGCCGCGGGAACGCCGTCGTCGCCGGTAGGGTTGAGCCTGAATTTTTGAGTGACCGCCTCGCCCGCTCAGGCGGGCCGTGCGGACAGAGCCAGTAGATGGGGAGTGCAATACCGGTGACGAATCAGGACATGTCCGGCGATCGCCCCCGTCTGGCTCCGCGTCCGGTGACGCGCACCCCGGTGGACCCGGCGTCGCAGCGCGCGTTCGGCCGGCCTGAGGGCTTCACCGGTTCGTTCCTCGCCGAGGATCAGATTCGCAATCAGGGGGAGTACACCCCCACCAACCAGGCACCCGATCCCGTGCTCGCCGAAGCCTTCGGCCGGCCCGGTGGCGGCGTCGATTCGTTGCAACGCCACCCGGCCGACGCCGGTGCGCTGGAAGCCGAGGGCCAGGACGACGACGATGCTGTCGCCGACCCGTGGCGCGATCCGTCGGCCGCGCCGTCGCTGGGCACCCCGGCGCTGCCCCCGCCGCCGCCGGTCGTGGTGGCCGCTCCCGTCGGCAAGCTCGGTGTCCGTGACGTGCTGTTCGGCCGCAAGGTCTCGATGACGGCCCTCGCCGTGCTGGCTCTGCTGGCGTTGGTCATCGGCACCCTCGGCGGCGTCGTCGGGCGCAAGACCGCCGAGGTGGTCGAGGCCTTCACCACCTCCAAGGTCACCTTGAAGACCAGTGACGGCGGCGACCTGCCCGAGGGTCGGTTCGCGAAAGTCGCTGCTGCCGTTGCGGATTCGGTGGTCACCATCGAGGCGATGGGCGACACCGACGGATCGCAGGGCTCCGGCGTCGTGGTCGACGGCCGCGGCTACGTCGTCACCAACAACCACGTCATCTCCGACGCGGCCAAGAACCCCAGCCAGTACCACATCTCCGTGGTGTTCAACGACGGCAAGCAGGTTCCGGCGAACCTCGTCGGCCGGGACCCGAAGACCGACCTCGCAGTGCTGAAGGTCGACAACGTCGACAACCTGACCGTGGCGAAGTTCGGCGACGCCGAGAAGGTCAAGGTCGGCGACGAGGTCATCGCGGCGGGCGCCCCGCTGGGTCTGCGCAGCACCGTCACGCACGGCATCATCAGCGCGCTGCACCGCCCGGTGCCGCTGTCGGGTGAGGGCTCCGACACCGACACCGTGATCGACGGCATCCAGACCGACGCCTCGATCAACCACGGCAACTCCGGTGGCCCGCTGATCAACATGAACTCCGAGGTCATCGGGATCAACACGGCCGGAAAGTCGTTGTCCGACAGCGCGAGCGGTCTGGGCTTCGCCATCCCGGTGAACGAGGTCAAGGCCACCGTCGAGGTCCTGATCAAGGACGGCAAGATCTTCCACCCGACGCTGGGCCTCAACGCCAAGTCGGCCAGTGACAAGGTCGCCTCGGGCGCCCAGGTCGTGAACGTCGTCGCCGGTAGCCCGGCGGAGAAGGGCGGCGTCCTCGAGAACGACGTCGTGGTCAAGGTCGGTAACCGCAAGGTCGCCGACGCCGACGAGTTCGTGGTCGCGGTGCGGCAGCTGCAGATCGGTCAGCCGGCGCCCATCGAGGTGATCCGCGACGGCCGGCACGTGACGCTCACCGTCGTTCCCAACGCAGACACCCCGGCCAGCTGATGTTCGGCAACATCGGATGGGGCGAGATGCTCGTGCTGGTCATCGCGGGCCTCGTGATCCTCGGCCCGGAGCGGTTGCCCGGCGCCATCCGGTGGACGGCCGGCAGCCTCAAGCAGGTGCGGGAGTACCTCAGCGGTGCGACCAGTCAGCTGCGTCAGGATCTCGGGCCGGAGTTCGAGGACCTGCGTCAGCCCCTCAGTGAGCTGCAGAAACTGCGCGGCATGACGCCGCGCGCGGCGCTGACCAAGCATCTGCTCGACGGTGACGACTCGTTCCTCACCGGGGCCTTCGACACCCCGGCGGCGCCGGACCAGACCAAGCCGCTGACCACGCCCGAGGTCAACGGCGTCCCGCCCACGACGGGCGCCCCGGGGGCGGCACCGCAGTCGCAGACGCCGCAGTTCGACCCCGACGCGACCTGACGCCGCTAGAGGTTCAGGGCCTGTAGGCGCGCCGGATCCCGGTAGCGATCCGCATTCTCGGCGATCTCCGCGGCCGGCGGCAGGATTTCGTCCGCGGCGACGTAGACGCCGCCCGCGCGCAGTGAGTCGTCGAGCATCAACCAGATCCAGCGGGTCAGGTCGTCGACCAACGCGTCCTGCGTGTCGCGCAGCGGCTGTTCCAGCCAGTGCCCCGCGGCGGTCTCGACGAGGCCGACGATGCCGTATGACAGCCGCTCGGCGTCGGCCTTCACATCGAAGGCGGCCACGTACACCTTGAGCACCGCGGTCAGCAGGTTGGCGATGGTGATCTTGATGTCGGCGAACGCGTTGAAGCCCTCGTCGATGGAGCATCGCTGCAGATAGCGGTACAGATTGGGGTGTTGGGTCAGGAACTGGACGTGCGCGCTCACGCCGGCCTTGACGATCAGCGCCATGCTGCCCTCGGGCCGCCACACCGGCGCGAGTTCGGCGGTGATCATCTGGCTGGTCCGGTGTGCGACCTCGCGTTGCAGGTCCGAGGCGTCGACGAAGTGCCGGTAGAGCTTGGTGCGGCTGACGCCGACGTGCGCGGCGATCTGCTCGGTCGAGGTCTGGGGCCCGTGTTGCTCGATCACGACGAGGGCAGCGTCGATGAACTCAGCGCGCCTGCGCTCGCGTTGGCCGGCCCAGCGACCGGTGGTGGCACTCGCCATGGCTCCTTGTTTACCTCATGTACCTGCTCGGGAGTGACCTGATGCAGCCAATCAGTGGGAGTCTAGCTATCTAATGGTACGTGGCGTACCATCTACGGAACCGCGCCAGTGGGCGCCTTCATGTTCAAAGGGGAACGACGATGGATGCTGTCGCCACTTTTCGCCGCGTTGCCGGTCTGCCGGTCGCGGACACGAAGCTGACGCCCGCGGTCGACTACGGGTTCTTCGGACCCGACTCCGTCACCTGGCGGGTGTGGAGCTACCCGACGTCGCTGCTGCTGGGCTTCGCCCGCGCCGTGACCATCGAGCACCTCGACCCGTACCTCGCCGCGGCCGTCGACGCCAGCGGCCAGGTGTACGCCCGCACCCGGCTGCGCTACGACCGCACCATGCAGTACTTCGCGCTGGTGGCCTTCGGTGACGCCGAGGCAGTGCTGGACGCCTCCGAGATCCTCGTCAAGATCCACGGCAAGGCCATCGGCACCGAGCCGATCACCGGCAAGCAGTTCGACGCCAACGACCCGTACTCGCAGCTGTGGATCCACCTGACCGCGTGGCACTCGATCCTCTACACCTACGAGATGTTCGGGCCCGGCAAGCTGACCGAAGCCGAGGAACTGCAGTACTGGGAAGAGTGCGCGCGGGCCGCGGAATTCCAGACCATCAACCCCGACGACGTGCCGCGCACGCGTGAGGGCATCCAGCAGTACTTCGAGCAGTACCGGCCGCAGATGGCCGGCTCCGAGGTGGCCCAGAACATGATGAACTACCTCGTCGACCTGGGCTATCACATCCTGCCCGAGCGGGTGCCGAGCTGGATGCGCCGCGTGTTCAACTGGCCAATGCGCCGGGCGATCATCGCGACCATGCCGAAGTGGATGCGCACCCTGGGCGGCATTCCGCAGAACTACTCCGACGACGTCGTCGCCAAGCTGATCGCGCGTCCGTTCCTGCGGGCGGTCTCCAGCATCCCGCGCCTGGAACTGGCGATCCTGGACTTCACCACCCCGCACACCACGCCGATCGTCGGCCCGACGCTGATGAAGATCCCGGCCCAGAACCCCGTCACCTACACGCCGGCCGAGGCCCGCGCGAAGTGGGGCCGGACCACGCCGTTCGAGCAGTACCAGCAGCTCGTGGCCAAGCGGGCGCTCGGCCAGGGCCCCAAGCCCTACGAGCACAACCACAGCGACGCGCTGCTGGAATTCGAAGCACACGCCGGCTGATTCCGGCCCATACCGACCGCACCACCGGGAGAATTCAGTACATGACGGACATTGCGTACACGGCCCTGGTGGACCAGGCGCTGAATGAGCTCGCCGAAGGCGAGAAGGCCTGGGCGGCAACATCTCTGGCGCGGCGGCGCGAGATTCTCGATGACGTGCAGCAGTTGGCTGTGCAGCACGGCGCCGAGTGGGTCGAGGCCGCGGTCCGGATCAAACAACTGAATCCGGAGTCGCCGCTGGTCGGCGAGGAATGGATTTCCGGCCCGTACCCGCTGGCCGCCGGGGCCGCGGCGTTGTCCGCGAGCCTGGCCAAGCTGGAGGCCGGCAAGAGCCCGCTGGACGGGGCCGACTTCGGCACCGCCGCCGGTCGCACAACCGTGAATGTGTTGCCGCTCAACGTCTTCGACAAGCTGCTGCTGTCCGGGTTCAGCGCCGAGGTGTGGTTGCAGCCGGGCGTCAGCCGCGACGAGGCGCTGCGGACCGCCGGTCTGGCGCAACGGGATCCGGGCAAGACCAACGGGATCGGCGTCGTGCTCGGCGCCGGCAACATCACGTCGATCGCGCCGCTCGACACGGTCTACGAGCTGATCGCCAACAACCGCGTGGTGGCGCTCAAGCTCAACCCGGTCACCGATCCGATCCTGCCGGTGCTGACCAAGGTGCTGGCGCCGCTCATCGAACTCGGTGCGGTGCGGATTCTCACCGGTGGCGCGGACGTCGGCACCTACCTGGTGCAGCACGACGCGGTGGACCACGTGCACATGACCGGCAGTGCGCTGACCCACGACGCCATCGTCTTCGGCGTCGGCGAAGAGGGCGCCCGGCGTAAGGCCGCGGGCGAGCCGATCCTGCACAAGGACATCACCAGCGAGCTCGGCGGGGTGTCGCCGACCATCGTGGTGCCCGGCAAGTGGAGCAAGGCCGATATCGCGTTCCAGGCCAACCACATTGCCACGCAGCGGCTGCACAACAACGGCTACAACTGCGTGGCGTCGCAGGTCGTGGTGCTGTCCTCGAAGTGGGCGCAGCGTGACGAGTTCGTCGCGGCCCTGACCAAGGCCATTGCCGCCGCGCCCAAGCGCGCGGCGTACTACCCGGGCTCCGATTCCCGGGTCGCCAGTGCCGAGGCCACGTATCCGACGGCCCAGCGGCTCGGTGACCGCGTCCTGGTCGTGGACCCCGAGGACCGCACCGCGCTGCTCAACACCGAGTACTTCTCGCCGGTGTACGGCGTCGTCGACCTCGACAGCGACGGCGTCGAGTTCCTCCGCGAGGCGACCCGCCTGGCCAACGAGGACTTCGTCGGCACGCTGGGCGTCAACATCGTCGCGGCGCCCGCCACCATCAAGGCGCTGGGGAAGGCCTTCGACGCCATGATCGAGGCGCTGCACTACGGCACCATCGCGGTGAACGCCTGGACCGGCGTCGGTTACCTGACGCCGCACGCCACCTGGGGCGCCTTCCCCGGGCACACGCTCAATGACGTGCAGAGCGGAATCGGCGTGGTGCACAACGGTTTCCTGATCGAGAAGCCCGAGCGCACCGTGGTGCGGGGGCCGTTCCGCCCGTCGCCGCGCTCGCTGATCGGTGGCGAGCTGTCGATCTCGCCCAAGCCGCCGTGGTTCGTCAACAACCGCACGGCCGCCTCGACCGGTCGGCTCCTCACCGCGTTCACCGGCAAGCCGAGTTGGGCCAAACTGCCCGCGATCTTCGTCTCCGCACTGCGGGGCTGACGGGTTTCCCGGGGGTCAGCAGGGCAAAGCCCGGTCTGTGGTCATGCCACGGACCGGGCTTTTTTCTTGAAGTGGTCGTCACCATCTGGTCATCGAACGCTAACCTACGCTACCGTAGGTTACGGTACCGTAGGTTACGGTACCGTAGGTTACGGTACCGTAGGTTACGGTACCGTAGGTTCGACAAGGTATGGACTTGACGCCGACCATCGATGAAGGGATTGACCCATGGACACCCAGGCCGCCGTGCTGTACGAACTGGAGCCCGTCGTCGCGCAGAACCTCGACCGGCACCTCAAGATGTCGCGGGAATGGTTCCCGCATGACTACGTCCCGTGGAGCCGCGGGCGGGACTTCGCGTTCCTCGGTGGTGAGGACTGGCAGCCGGAGGACTCGCCGCTCGATCCGGTCGCCAAGACGGCCCTGACCGTCAACCTGCTGACCGAGGACAACCTGCCGTCGTATCACCGCGAGATCGCCACCCGGTTCTCCCGTGACGGTGCCTGGGGCACCTGGGTCGGGCAGTGGACGGCCGAGGAAGGGCGCCACAGCATCGCGCTGCGGGACTATCTGGTTGTCACCCGCGGCGTCGATCCCGTCGCTCTGGAACGGCTTCGCATGGAACACACCGTCGCCGGCTACGACGCGGGAGAGCGGAGCGCGCTGTCGGTGCTGGCCTACGTGTCGTTCCAGGAACTGGCCACCCGCGTCTCGCACCGCAACACCGGCCGGGCGTCGGGTTGCCCGCTGGCCGACCAGCTCCTGGCCCGCATCGCGGCCGACGAGAACCTGCACATGGTCTTCTACCGCAACCTGGTGGCCGCGGCGCTGGACATCGCCCCGGACGACGCGATGGTCGCCATCCGCGATGAAGTCATCAACTTCGCCATGCCGGGCCTGGGCATGTCCGACTTCACCAAGAACGCACTCACCATCGCCAAGGCCGGCATCTACGACCTGCGCATCCACCACGACGACGTGCTGGTGCCGGTGCTGCGCTTCTGGAACATCTTCGAGCGCAACGATTTCGGCGCGGTCGGTGAACGGGCCCGCGAGGAAATGATCGGGTTCCTCGGGATGCTCGACGAGCGCGCGCGGTTCTACGAGGAGAAGCGCAAACTGGCCGCCACGGCCGGCTGAGCGACTATCCGGGGAGCCGGATCACCTGGGCGGCGTAGGCCAGGCCCGCGCCGTAGCCCAGGAGCAGCGCCACGCTGCCGGGCTTGGCCTCGCCGGTGTCCAGCAGCGTGTACATCGCCAGTGGAATCGACGCGGCCGAGGTGTTGCCGGCATCCTGGATATCTTGGGCGACAACAGTTTCCGGATTGAGTCCGAGTCCCTTGGTGAGCAGCTCATTGATCCGGCCGTTGGCCTGATGGGGGATGAACACGTCGATGTCGTCGACCGTCAGGCCCGCGGCCGCGATGGCGCGCTTGCCGACGTCGACCATCTGGAAGGCCGCCCAGCGGAAGACGGTCTGGCCTTCCATGCGCAGGAAAGGCCTTGGGCCGGAAGGGTTCTCGGTGTAGTCGATCCAACTGAGGTCCTGCACGATGGCACTCGACTGCTCGCCGTCGCTGCCGGCGACGGTGGGCCCGATGCCCTGCTCCTCGGTCGGTCCGACGACCACCGCGGCGGCGCCGTCGGCGAAGATGAAAGCGTTGCTGCGGTCGGTCATGTCGATGGCATCGGACAGCTTCTCCGAGCCCACCACGAGGATGCGACGCGCGCTACCGGCCCGGATCATGTCGGCGGCCACGCCCAGCGAGTAGCCGAATCCCGCGCAGCCCGCGGCGATGTCGAAGGCCGGAATGCCCTGTGCGCCAATCTCGGTGGCGACCTGCGGCCCGCACGGCGGGGTGTTGCGGAAGTTGGTGCTGGTGGCCACGATGACGGCGTCGATGTCCGAACCGGACAGCTCCGCCGCGGCGCAGGCGCGCCGTCCAGCCTCGCATGCCATCGTGACGGCGGACTCGTCGGGGCCGGCGAACCGGCGGTTCTTGATGCCCGTCCGGGAGTAGATCCACTCGTCCGACGAATCGATGGTCTCGCAGATTTCGTCGTTGGTGACGACGCGGCCGGGGCGGTAGGCCGCCACGCTCAGCAGGCCGACGTTCTGTGCGCCGCTGCGCGTATGGATATGTGTCACTTGTGGATTCCTGTCGGACGGGGGAGGCTCAGCGCCCAGCCGGGTCGAGCCCGAGCGACATACCGGCCAGTCCGCGCTTGCGGCTGGACAGTTTGTCGGCGATGCCGCGCAACGCGGCGCCGGCGGCGGTGTCCGGTCCGGACAACACCAGGGGGACACCGGTGTCGCCGGCGCTCACGAGCTGCGGGTCCAGGGGGACCTGGCCCAGCAACGGAACCTCGGCACCGACTGTGCGCGTGAGGCTTTCGGCGACCTGTGCGCCGCCGCCCTCGCCGAACAGCTGCATCGTGGTGCCGTCGGGCAGGGTCAGTCCGGACATGTTCTCGACCACGCCGACGATGCGCTGACGGGTCTGGACCGCAATGGCGCCGGCGCGCTCGGCGACCTCGGCGGCGGCCATCTGCGGTGTGGTGACGACGAGAATCTCGGCGCCGGGGATCAACTGCGCCACCGAGATGGCGATGTCGCCGGTGCCGGGCGGCAGGTCGAGCAGCAGGACGTCGAGGTCACCCCAGTACACGTCGGCCAGGAACTGCTGCAGCGCGCGGTGCAGCATCGGCCCGCGCCACACCACCGGGGTGTTGCCCTGGGTGAACATCGCGATGGAGATGACCTTCACATCGTGCGAAACCGGCGGCAGGATCATCGAATCCACCTGGGTGGGGCGGTCCTGCACGCCCATCATCCGGGGCACCGAGTGGCCGTAGATGTCGGCGTCGAGGAGGCCGACCGACAGGCCCTTGGCGGCCAGCGCGGCTGCCAGGTTGACTGTCACGCTGGACTTGCCGACGCCACCCTTGCCCGACGCCACCGCGTACACCCGGGTCAACGAGCCGGGCTGGGCGAACGGGATGACCGGTTCCTTGTCGTCGCCGCGCAGCAGCTTGCGCAGTTCGGCGCGCTGCTCGTCGTTCATCACGTCGAGGGTGACCTTGACGGCCCCGGTGCCCGGCACGTCGGTGACGGCCGCGGTGACCCGATCGCTGATCTCGGTCTTCTTCGGGCAGGCCGACGTGGTCAGGTAGATCTCGACGTGCACCGCGCCGTCGGACTCGACCGTCACGTCCTTGACCATCCCGACCTCGGTGATCGGACGGCGCAGTTCAGGGTCGATGACTTTGCCCAGTGCGGCGCGCACGGCGGCTTTCAGCTCAGCAGACATTACTCGCGAGTTTATAGCTGCCGGTCAGCGCGCCGGCAGCTGGTCACGGTAGGACCGGGAACGCGGGCGGCGGCGGACCCATGGCTTCCGCGGGCAGCGGGCCGGCCGGGGCCGGTGCTGCCGGGACGGCTGCCGGGCCGGGCGCGGGTCCCGGTGCGGCGCCGACCGGGCCGGCGGCGGGGGTGCCGACGCCCACCGCGGTGACCGGGATCGGTCCCGGACCAGCCGGTGCCGGCGCGACGGGCGCGGGTGCGGGTGCGAGCGGGGCCGGCGGCAACTGGAACGGCGGCAGGCCGAACGGGTTCGGCGCCGGTGCGTCCAGTGCCGGTGCGTCCGGGGCGGGGATGGGCACAGCGCTCGGCGCGGGGCCGCCCTGCAGGCAGAACACCGCGCAGTTCTGTTTCGGTTCGGCGGGCCCGGGCAGCGGACCCATGCGCCCCATCTGCAGCGCGGGCGTCATCGCGAGCGGGTCGTCGGACGGCAGTCCCATCGCGTTGATCGGCAGCCCCGGCCCGAGCCCCTCGGGGTTGTCGAGGTGCTGGTCGCCGATGGCGGGCGGCGGGCCGACGATCGGCGGCAGGTCGACCGGTGCGATACCGGTGACGTAGGCCTTGGCCCAGCCCAGCACGTTCTGGGCGTAGGGCATCGAGTTGTTGTAGCGCAGGATCGCGGTCAGCACCTGGGACGGATCACGCAGGTTCAGCCCGCCGCTGCACAGGTACCGGGCCGCGGCCAGGGAGGCGTCGTAGACGTTCTGCACGTCGGGCTTGCCGTCGCCGATGGCGTCCGAGGCGTACCGGGCCCAGGTGCCGGGCAGGAACTGCATGGGTCCCAGCGCCCGGGCGTAGGTCACCCGCCCGGCGGAGATGCTCTGCACGATGACCTCGTTGCCGGCCAGCGTGCCGTCGAGGACGGGCCCGAGGATCGGGGTGAGCGCGGTACCCCGCGCGTCGGTGGCGCCGCTGTTGGCGTGGCCGGACTCGATGCGGCCGATACCGGCCAGCAGGTTCCAGCTGATACCGCAGCCCGGTGCGTTGGTCGCCATGATCTTCTCGGCGGTGCGGTACGCGTTGAGCACGACGGGCGGGATGCGCAGCCCACCGGGGGCCATCACCAGCGACGCCGGCGGCGGCGACAGCGCGGTGGTGGGGTCCATGTGCAGCGCGCGGGGAATCTGATCGGACGCGACGACCGTCATGCCCGCCCGATTGCGGGGGCCGGGGGTCGTGGGTGTGACGGCCGCCAGCGGCGTGACGCCCGCGGTGGCGGTGTTGTGGACGGTTGTTTGCCGAGTCGGCGCCGAACCGCCGACGGCAAGCATCAGGACGAGTGGCGCGACGACCGCGACACCGGCCAGCGGCCGGCGCAGCGCCTTGGCGATCTGCCGGCGACGGCCGGGCCCGGCTTCGGTGGCGGCGTCGATGTCATCGCCCACGGCGGCGTCGTAATCCTCGATGGCGTCGTCGACCGGCTGGCCTTCGCCGGGAAGTGCGTCGAATTCAGTAGTAGGCGCAGCGTTGTCCGCGGAATCAGCGGTGTCGCCCCCGATGTGCACTAAGCCATCCTATGAAAGTGGAATACCGGAGTGACCCCGGTGACATGTGTTGTGATCCAAGTCACCATACCTACTCCGCGGTCGGTTGTCGTACTAATGATTCCGGAGAATGGAATCTCTCATTCGGCCGCGGTGGCGGAGTCGGCGGAGTCGGCCGCGGCGCCGCTGAAAGCGTCGTCCTCCTCGACCGGCGGCCGGGTTTTTCCGGCCTTGCGTTTGCCGGATCCGCCCTTGCCGCCGTTCTGCTGAGCAATCAACGTCCGGAGCTCGTCGAGTTCGCGGCGGAGGTAGTCGCGGGTGGCCACCTCGCCGACGGCCAGCCGCAGCGCGGCCAGTTCGCGGGCCAGGAATTCGGTGTCCGCCTTGGTCTGGGCCGCGCGCCGGCGGTCCTCTTCGAGCGACACGCGGTCCCGGTTCTCCTGGCGGTTCTGCGCCAGCAGGATCAGCGGTGCGGCGTACGCGGCCTGGGTCGAGAACGCCAGGTTCAGCAGGATGAACGGATACGGGTCGAACTGCAGGCTGATCGCGATGAGGTTGAACGCGATCCAGATGACCACGATCACCGTCTGGATGAGCAGGTACTTGCCCGTGCCCAGGAACCGGGCGATCGACTCGCTGAACCGGCCGACGGCCTCCACGTCGACCCGCGGGGTCAACCGGAAGCGGGAGGTGCGCGGGATGTCCAGGCGCTGCCGCGCCGAAGGCTCGCTCACCGGCCTGCTCCCGAGATGTTGTCAGTGATGGCCTGGGTCGAGTCCGACCCAGGTTCGTCCGCGCTCCGCCAGCCCGACGGCAGCAGGTGGTCGAGCAGGTCGTCGACGGTGACGGCGCCCAGCAGATGGCTCTCGTCGTCGACCACCGGCGCGGACACGAGGTTATAGGCGGCGAAGAAGCGCGTGACCTCGGCCAGCGAGCTGGTCGGTGACAGCACCGGCAGATCGGTGTCGAGGATGCCGCCGACCTGGGTGGCGGGAGGCTCGCGCAGCAGCCGCTGGGTGTGCACACAGCCCAGGTAGTGGCCGGTCGGTGTCGCGGTCGGGGGCCGGGTGACGAACGTCAGCGACGACAGCGCCGGCGTCAGCTCGGGATCGCGGACGCGGGCCAGCGCCTCGGCGACGGTGGTGTCCGGGGTGAGCACGACGGGTTCGGGCGTCATCAGACCACCGGCGGTGTCCGGGGAGTGCTGCAGCAGTCGGCGCACGGGCTCGGAATCCTCGGGGTCCATGCGGTCCAGCAGCACGGCCGCCCGGGTGGCGTCGAGCTCGCCGAGGAGGTCGGCGGCGTCGTCGGGGTCCATCTCCTCCAGCACGTCGGCGGCGCGCTCGGTGCCCAGCTGGTTGAGCAGCTCGGCCTGTTCGGGTTCGGAGAGCTCCTGCAGGATGTCGGCCAGGCGGTCGTCGTCGAGGGCCTTGACGACTTCGTGACGGCGCTTGACCGGAAGATCGCGCAGGGCGTCGGCGACCTCGACGGGACGCTGCCCCTCGAACTGCTCCAGCAGTTGCGCCACGCCCTGTCCCGGCAGCGCGAGCGCCGACGGCGTCAGCCCGGTGACGTTCTTCCAATCGACGACGTGCACCGTGGTGCGCCGGCCCAGGCGGCGGTGACGCACGGCGACGCGGGTCACCAGCCAGTCACGCGACCGGGCCTGCTCGATCGCGAGGTCGACCACGACGACGTCGATGCCGGCGAGCTGTTGCAGCTCCGGGTCGGTGACGCGGACGCGGGTGTCCAGAATCTGCCCGAGTACCAGCGCCTCGCCGGGGCGCTGCTCGAACCGGCGCAGCGAGATGGTCGCTCCCGTGAGGGTGACCGAGTTGTGCTCGATGGAGGTCACCCGCAGGATCGGGACGAATATCCTTCGGCGCGTGGTCAATTCCACGACGAGGCCCAGCACCCGCGGCTGCTGGCGGACGATGCCCATGCTCACGACCACGTCGCGGACCCGGCCGACCGACTCGCCGTCGGGGCCCAGCACGACCAGTCCAGCGAGTCTGGCCACGTAGACCCTGTTGACCGCCACCATGCTCCACAGGGTAGAGAGTGGGGTCGTGGAGAACCTGTATCGGCCCCGCCGTACCTGCCTGTCCGTTCCGGGTAGCAGCGACAAGATGATCGCGAAGGCCAAGACGCTGCCGGCCGATCAGGTGTTCCTCGACCTCGAGGACGCGGTGGCGGCCGACGCCAAGGCCGCGGCGCGAACGCGGGTGGCGCAGGCGTTGTGCGAGCTCGGCTGGGCGGGCCAGCTGCGCGGCCTCCGGGTCAACGACTGGACCACGCCGTGGACGTACGCCGACGTGATCGAGGTCGTCACCGCGGTGGCGCAGGGCGGCGGCGTGCTCGATGTCATCGTGCTGCCGAAGGTCAGCGACGTCTCGCACGTGCAGGCCCTCGATCTGTTGCTGACGCAGCTCGAGCGCACGCTCGGACTGCCCGTCGGCCGCATCGGCATCGAGGCCCAGATCGAGGACGCCAAGGGGCTCGTCAACGCCCACGCCATCGCCGGCGGGCCGCGGGTGCAGGCGCTGATCTTCGGGCCGGGTGATCTGATGGCGAGCCTCAACATGCGCACGCTCGTCGTCGGTGAGCAGCCCGTCGGTTACGGCGTCGGCGATGCCTATCACCACGTGCTGATGACGATCCTGGTGGCGGCGCGGGCCCACGGCATCAACGCGATCGACGGCCCGTATTTCAAGGTGAAGGACACCGAGGCGTTCACGCGCGTCGCCGGGCAGACCGCGGCGTTGGGGTACGACGGCAAGTGGGTGCTGCACCCCGACCAGATCGCCGCCGGAAACGAGATCTTCAGTCCGCGGCAGGCCGACTACGACCATGCCGAGCTGATTCTCGAGGCGTACGAATGGCACACCTCGCAGGCGGGCGGGACCCGCGGCGCGGTGCTGCTCGGTGACGAGATGATCGACGAGGCCAGCCGCAAGATGGCGCTGGTGATCGCGGGCAAGGGCCGCGCCGCCGGGATGACGCGCACCGGCGAGCGGTTCAGCCCGCCGGCGTGACCGCGCCGGCTAGCTGTACTGACCACGGACGTTAGGTACGGCGTGGCGTGGTGACATGAAGAAGACCTCCGAGTGAAGTGCGAGCTGTCGAGGAACGCACCA